>JBCBSD010000031.1:0-43663 GCA_039819365.1 Pseudomonadota bacterium | reverse complement strand
GGCTGAGTTGAACGCGGTTGCTTTCCGAAAGCAGCTGCCAGCGCTCGTTTTCGGCAATCGAGATCCACGCCATGCGACCGGCCAGCAATCCGGCAACGCCCAATTGGACGGCGCCGAGTATCACCGACCGGCGCGCGAACATCGTTCGACGCATCTGGTTGCTAAGCGAAGGCCGGGCCTTTCGTTTCACGGCGAGCCTTTTCGGCCGTCGGCTGGCGGCGGTCTCCAATAGGAAAACTTATGCGCTTGAGCTTTGATACTTGCCTCCTTTCAATCGGTCATTGCGCTTCGATCTACCAAGCGAGATGATCCGCGCCGTGCACCAGCGCGCCGCCAAACCAGCCTTGAACGACAAGCGCGATAACGATTGCGATAATCAGGGAGAGCGCGGTTGGGCGTCTGACAAAATCATCAACGCGCCACGCCAGAAACGAGGCGATACCGCCCCCCAGAGCGATCGCCGTGCCGAGCCAGCGATGGACGAACAGCAGGGTTTCGTCGTTGGCGATATCGAAACCGCCGCCGAACCAGCCCAACGCGGCCGCCGGAATCGCCGCTATGCCTCCGGCGATAATCAGGAACCGGGCGGTCATGATCCATGCGGGGCGCTGCCTCGCAATCAGCATTGCAAGGAGTCCGGCGGGGAACAGCGCGATCGGAAAATGCACAAGCATCGGGTGCGTGCGCCCGAGCCAGTCTATGAGGCGCGGCAGAAAACCGGCGTCAGGCGAAGCTCCCGCTCCTTCCTGATGCGATGGCCGGGCCATCGCATCAGGGTTCTCGTTTACTGCTGTTTCTGAGACGACAGTCTCGGCTGTGTCGGGCGGATCGTGATCGCGATGCGCGCCAGCCATCTGCGGCACTGTTACCAGAAAGAGCCCGACTATGAGCGCCGTGAAGATCGCTCTCAAAACCACAACTTCACTCCCGCGAGGAAAACGATCCGGTCCGAATCGCCGCCCGCGGCGCGTGTGAAATCGGCGGTGTCGCCGAACTGTCGCTGCCATTCGACACCGACATAGGGCGCGAATTCGGGAACGAATTCGTATCGCAGCCGTAAACCCGCCTCGAGATCGGACAAACCCGATCCGATGCCGAGCTCCGGAATATCCTGCGCAGACAGATTGAGCTCGACACGCGGTTGCAGGATCAGCTTCTGCGTGATGCGCTGATCATATTCGGCTTCGATCCGTGCCGTGAGATCGCCTTCGTCGGACAGGAAGCCCGCGACGTCGATCTCGAAGAAATAGGGCGCCAGTCCCTGGATGCCGAGCACGGCATGCGCGCGGTCCGGTTCGGGGCGGATATCGTAGCGGACGCCGGCCTGCACATCGAAATAGGGGCCGATGGCATGGCTCCACAGCGCCTGGATCTCGGCTTCTTCGAGCGGCCCGCCGAACTCGCCTTCGCCCTCGCTCTTGATCCAGAGCTTGTCGATATCGCCGCCATACCAGGCGTTGAGTTCCCAGACATAGGCATCTTCTCCGTCCGCGATCTGCGCTTCCAAGCGGTCGATACCGAAGAAGCGGTGTATTCCGCCGCCCAGTTCGGGCGGCAGCGCGGCCCTGGCTTCCGCCATCGCCTCGGGTGGAAAGACCGTATCGGCTGCGTGATCGGGCCCTGTAAAGGCTTCGGGCGGCGGACCGGATTGCGGGATGGCAGTATCGAGGCCCATATCATGACCCTGATGTGGATCGGAGGATTGCAGGGCATCCATCTGATGACCTGAATGATCCATTGGCGGATCATCGGGGCCGGCGTGATGCATGCTGTGATCGGGTTCCCCTTCATCTTCGTCCATCATGTGGTGGCCCGCATGCGTATCGTCGTCTTGATCTTCGGCATGGCCATTATGCTGACTTCCCATCATCCCATGATCGGCATGGCTGTCCTCAGTTGGAGCGGCATGTTCGCCATGCTCTTGCGGTGCGGGTTCGTCATGCCCCTGATGCTGGGCGATGGCGGGCGCGGCTGCGAGCAGTGTCGCGAGTGTGATCAACGTCTTCATGCGCCTTCCCCTTCGAGCGGACGCACCGTGACGATATTGAACATCCCGGCATGCATGTGCATCATCAGGTGGCAGTGAAACGCCCAGTCGCCGGGGGCGTCCGCGGTAAAATCGAACCGCACGAACCCGCCCGGCAGAACGTTGACCGTGTGTTTGCGCGGATGCCGCCCGGCATGGCCGTTAACGACCTCGAAGAAAAAGCCATGCAGATGGATCGGGTGCGCCATCATCGTATCGTTGACGAGTTTGACGCGGACACGCTCGTCGCGCGCGAAGCGGAACGGCGCGACTTGCTCCGAGAAGCGGCGGCCGTCGAACGACCACATATAACGCTCCATGTTCCCGGTCAGATGGATTTCGAGTTCGCGTGACGGCGGGCGCGGATCGGGATTGGGGTCGAGCGCGACCAGGTCGGTGTAGGTCAGCACACGATGGCCGACATCATCGAGCCCAAGGCCCGGATCGCCGGTTCTGTCCTGCGGCATCGGCGCGATCATCTCGACCCCGGGAGTCAGCGCAACGCCCGGCGCGAGATCGCCGTCGCGCATGCCGTGATCCATCGCGCCGTCGCCGGACATGTCATGGCCCATCGCGGCGTGATCGGCCGCACCGTTGCCAGCCATGCCGACCATGCCCATATCGCGCATGGTGAGTGTCGGACGCTCTCTCAAAGGCGGCACTTCGGCTTCCATGCCGAGCCGCGGCGCCAAGGTCGCGCGCGCCATGCCCGACCGGTCGACGCTTTCGCCGACCAGCGTATAGGCCTGGTCCTCGGTCGGCGTGACGATCACGTCATAGGTTTCGGCAACTGAGATCTGGAGTTCGTCGACGGTTACGGGGCGGACATTCTCGCCATCGGCGTTGACCACCGTCATAGCGAGGCCGGGGATGCGGACGTTCATGATCGACATAGCCGAGGCGTTGATCATCCTCAATCGCACGCGCTCGCCGGGGCGGAACAGGCCCGTCCAGTTTTCCTGCGGCCCGTGGCCGTTGATCAGATAGGTATAGGTCGCGCCCGTGACGTCGGCGATATCGGAGGGCATCATCCGCATCCCGCCCCACATCAGGCGCTGTTCGGCCGTCATCGCGCGGCCGTCGAACAACGTATTCTGCTGCCGATTGAAATAATCGGGGCTCTGCTTGAGCCGTTCCATGATCCGGTGCGGATGCATGAAGCTCCAGTCCGAGAACACGATTACATGCTCGCGGTCATATTGGACGGGGTCAGCGTCTGCCGGATCGATGATGATCGGCCCGTAATGGCCCATCGCTTCCTGCAGGCCCGAATGGCTGTGATACCAATAGGTACCGGCCTGCCTTAACGGAAATTCATAGTTGAAGGTTTCGCTTGGACGGATACCGGGAAAGCTGACCCCGGGCACACCGTCCATCTGAAACGGCAAGAGCAGGCCGTGCCAGTGGACCGAGCTGTCCTCGTCGAGCGTGTTGGTAACGGCGAGGCGGACATTTTGCCCCTCCCGCAATCGAATCAGCGGCGCCGGCAGCGTTCCGTTCATGGTGATCGCATGGCCGGTGCGTCCGCCGACCGTGAAGGGGGTCTCGCCGATCTCGATGGCGATCTCTTCGCCCGAAAGCATCGGCATGTCGGGCCGGATGCCGGCCGTACCGGTCCGCGCCCATGCAGGCATCAGACTGGAAAGTCCGAGCCCGGCGACGCCCAATGCCCCCGTCTTGAGCATCGTTCGTCGATCGATTGATCGTGTCATAATATCTGTCTTCGCTCGGGACTCGCGTCCCGGCGCTCCTCTTGAAAGTGCGTGTGGCGGCTGGCGAGGCGGCCTGCGCCGCCTCGACCTCACTTATTCGTCGGGTGTGGGATCGTCCGAACGTGCTTCATGATCCCCATGCGCGTCATCGCCATGATGCATTCCATGGTGCCCATGGCCCTCGGCATGATCACCTTCGCAATCGGCCATTTCATGACCCGTGGCGCGATGCCGTTCGCGGCAGGCTTCGCGTTCCTCCGGAGTACCTTCGCAGCACATCATCGGCGCATGGCCTTCGCCATGCATCTGATGACCCTGCATTTCATGATTGTCGAAAGCGGCAGCGGGGGCAGCGATCACCAAGGCGATCGCGACGGGTAAATATTTCATGATGTTAAACTCCGTAAGAATGTCGAAAAAGGTTCGAATTCTCAGGAGAGTCGAGGAGGAGGGGGGTCCGAGCCGAGCAACTGCTCGTGCGGCGCGGTTGCGACGTTGGGATAGGGAGTTTCGATCTTCCCACCGAGCTGCATCTGGAGAGGCGGCAGTTGGATCGCCAAAGCCGCACAGGCAGCACGACAGTCTGCGGCGCTGTCGAACTGACCCAAATTATTCTCATCGTCCTGTGAGGGACAATGCGCCATCGCCATTGTTTCCATGCCTCCCATCGTCTCGGTATGAGCTTCGACCATGCCGATCATCCCGAGTGGCGAAACGACAAGTGCGAAAGCAACGATAAGTGCGACAACGCGAATATGATGCCAGTGTCCGCCGCGCCGCGATCGCGGATGCGAAGGATCAAAGGCGGCGGCGCGCATCATCCTAACGGCCTACCTTTCCAAACAAGCCGATGAGTTCGTCGAATTTTTCGCGTTGGTCGGCTGCGTTGCCGCTTTGCACGGCTTCTTCGATGCAATGCCCGGCATGGATCGAGAGTATTTTGGCCTTGGTGGCACGAAGCGCCGCTTCCATCGCCGTCATCTGGTTGATGATGTCGATACAATAGCGGTCGTCTTCCATCATTTTGGCGATGCCGCGGGCCTGGCCTTCGATCCGGCGCATCCGCGCAATTTCTTTGGAAAATTTTTCGACCATGGGCACCACATCGTGTCAAACTGGAGATACTTATACCCTTGACGGGTATAGTAATCAAGTTACATCTTTCGCTCTTCAGAGTTTGTCGCTGGCGATCTCGTCTCTCATCATCAAGGGGAAATCATGAGCAAGGCTCCGGAGGTTCAGATCGCACTGTTCGGCTTTCTGGCCGCCTTTCTATGGGAAATGTGGCAAATGCCGTTCTACGATCAAAGCGGCCTCGCTTTCATGGATATGGTCAAGGGATGCTCGCTCGGTTCGCTGGGCGATGCGGGGATCATGGTGCTCGCCTATCGTGCAGCGGCTTGGATAGTCGGCTCGCGCGACTGGATCATCGACCTGCCACGTAAGGCTGTGTTCGCTTACCTTGCCACCGGCCTGATGATCACTGTAGCGATCGAGCATATCGCCATCAATATCGAGTTTGGCTGGCGCTATAGCACATTGATGCCGCTCGAGCCTGTTTTCGGAACGGGTATGGTACCGATCATCATGTGGGTCATCGTTCCGATGGCCACCCTCTGGCTTGTTCGCCGGCCGATACCGTCTAGCAAACCGTGATGGGTTGATTATACCCCCTATAGGTATTATATTGCTGCGAATCGGTAGCCATGCAGGACGAAGTCAGGCTTATCTTCGGTATAAGCAAAGGCGTTCGCTCCGCTGCGCCAAAATACGAAGGAGGACAAAATGAAAATATGGACCGTGGGCAATGCCCTGTCGCTGTTTCTGGCGGTCACTTTCACGATCTGCGTAGTCTGGGGACTGTTTGCCCCGGAAAACCTCCACATGCACGCGGCTTGGCAAGATTTGCTGCCCGGATTCGAATGGATCTCCTTTCCCTCGTTTCTGATCGGTCTCGTCGGTGCCTATCTCTACGGCTGGTTCGGTGCGGTCGTTTTCGTGCCACTGTATAGGCTGTTCGACAGGCCTGAGCCGAGCACTGAAGCCTGACGGTTAAAGCGCTGGCGCTGTCGAACCGGCTCGTGAAAAATCGACATAGATTACTACTCTAGGGTATAAAGAGAATGTCAGGAATTGATCATGGCTGATGCGTGTTGCGAACATGAAACGAAGGTCATCGATCCGGTTTGCGGAATGACGGTCGACCCGGAATCTACCGACCATCATGCCGAACATGAGGGGGAAGTTTTTCACTTCTGCTCTGCCGGATGTCGCGACAAGTTTGTGGCCGATCCAGACCTTTATCTTTCCGGCAAGCCGCCAGAAACGCAAACCGAAATACCCGAAGGCACGATCTACACCTGTCCGATGCATCCCGAGATCCGTCAGGTCGGTCCGGGCTCCTGTCCGATCTGCGGCATGGCGCTTGAGCCGGAGGAGGTCTCGCTCGATAGCGGTCCCGATCCCGAATATATCGATATGCGCCGCCGCTTCTGGGTGAGCGCGCTCTTCACGATGCCGCTGGTGATCTATGTGATGGGCGGGATGCTCCCGAGCAAACCGTTCGAGGGGCTGGTCGCGCCCGACGTTGCGCAGTGGATCGAATTCGCGCTGGCCTCGCCGGTGGTGTTGTGGGGCGCCTGGCCGTTCTTCGTGCGCGGCGTCCAGTCGGTCCGCACCATGAACCTCAACATGTTCACGCTGATCGGCCTCGGCGTATTCGTCGCCTATGCATTCAGCGTGGTCGCAACGATCAGCCCGCACATCTTTCCGCCCGCTTTCCATGATGCGAACGGTCGCGTTGGCGTCTATTTCGAGGCGGCGGCGGTCATCACCACGCTCGTGCTGCTGGGACAGGTTCTGGAGCTCAAGGCGCGCGGCCAGACGTCGAGTGCGCTCCGCGCCCTGCTCGAACTTGCGCCGCCCGTTGCCACCCGCATCGCCGAAGACGGTACCGAGGCGGAGGTATCGCTGGAAGAGGTGCAGGCCGGCGACCAGTTGCGTGTCCGTCCCGGCGAGAAAATTCCCGTCGATGGCATTGTTCTATCGGGCGCGAGCACAGTCGACGAGGCGATGGTGACCGGTGAGCCGATCCCGGTCCGCAAGGAAGAAGGCGACGATGTTACCGGCGGCACGGTCAATCAGACCGGCAGTTTCGTCATGGAAGCGCAGCGCGTCGGCAAGGACACGCTGCTCGCCAAGATCGTGCAGATGGTGGCCGAAGCCCAGCGCAGCCGCGCGCCGATCCAGCGGCTCGCCGATATCGTCGCCGGCTGGTTCGTGCCTGCCGTGGTGGTCATTGCCATTATCACCTTTATCATCTGGTCGATCTGGGGTCCGGCGCCGGCCATGGCCTATGCGCTGGTCAACGCGATTGCCGTCCTGATCATCGCCTGTCCCTGCGCATTGGGGCTCGCCACGCCGATGTCGATCATGGTTGGCACCGGCAAAGGCGCGCAGAACGGCATTCTCATCAAGAATGCCGAGGCGCTCGAGACCTTCGAGAAGGTCGATACGGTCGTCGTCGACAAGACCGGGACGCTGACCGAAGGCAGGCCCAAGCTGATGGCCGTGGAAACGGTGCCGGGCGTTAGCGAAGATGAATTGCTGCGCCTCGTGGCCGCAGTCGAGCGGTCGAGCGAACATCCGCTTGCCGCCGCGATTGTCGAGGGTGCTAAGGAGCGTGGCCTAGCGTTGGGGGAGGCGAGCGACTTCTCGTCGGTGACCGGTGCGGGCGTCGAGGCCAGCGTCGAGGGGCGGACAGTTGCCATCGGCAATGAGAAAATGATGGAGCGGACGGGGTCGCTCGACGAGGCGCTGGCCGCGCGTGCGAAAGAGGGGCGCGAACTCGGACGGACCGTTATGTTCGTCGCGCTTGACGGCAAGCCGGCCGGGATCGTCGCCGTGGCCGACCCGATCAAGGAGACGAGCGCCGATGCGATCGCCAGTCTCCACAGCGCGGGCATCCATGTCGTTATGCTGACCGGCGATGCCGAAGGCACGGCGCATGCCGTCGCCCGCCAGGTCGGCATCGACGAAGTCCGCGCCAATGTCTCGCCCGAGGACAAGAACCGCATCGTCGGCGAGCTCAAGGCCGAGGGGCGGACCGTCGCCATGGCCGGCGACGGGATCAACGACGCGCCCGCACTTGCCGCCGCCGACATCGGCGTGGCGATGGGCACGGGTACCGATGTCGCCATGGAAAGCGCCGGAATTACCCTCGTCAAAGGCGACCTCGCCGGCATTGCCAAGGCGCGGCGGTTGTCGCGGCTGACGATGCGCAACATTCGCCAGAACCTGTTTTTCGCCTTCATCTACAACGCGCTCGGCGTGCCGGTCGCGGCCGGCATTCTCTATCCCGTTTTCGGGTTGCTTTTGAGCCCGATGATTGCTGCCGCTGCAATGAGTCTTTCGTCGGTGTCGGTGATCGGCAACGCGCTGCGATTGCGGTCGGCAAGGCTGTGAAGTAAAGTAATGCCGGAATTGATCATGCGTGATGAGCTTGTCTTCAACGACGCGCGCGAGGCGACGTTCAAGCGGCGCCCGGCAGTGCTGATTATCGGCGGTTATGGCAAAGTCGGACGACATATCGCTGCACATCTTCACATTTCGGATCACGGCATCCGAATCACGATCGCTGGGCGGAATTTGAAGAAGGCTCGGATAGCGGCTCGGCGATGGGGCGAGCGAGCACGCAGCCTCGCTGTCGATGCAGAAGATCTTGCGGCTGTAGAGCTAGCTGTCCAAGGTGCATCGCTGCTCGTCCTCAACACCGAAACTTGCACCGATGCGGTGGCACAGGCCTGTATCCAGAATGGTGTGTCGATGATCTCCGTAGCAGCCAGCCTCTCGGTGTTACGCAGTATCGCCGCACTCGATAAGGTTGCACAAGAAAACATCGTCACGCTCGTTAAGGATGTTGGCCTTGCGCCGGGCCTCATTCAGATACTCGCCCTTCATGCGATTGACCAGGTCGCAGAGCCAGAGCTGGTGGAGTTTTTCCTCGAACTCGGACTCATCTCTCGGCATAGCCGGGAAGCGATCGCCTGGACCCTCGCTCGTATCGCCGAGGCCCAACGGGTGATCAACATACAACGCCCCGATGGCTCGGTCCGCGCGATACCAATTGATTTCATCGACGGAGCGGACATGGCGGCAAGGCTTGGAAGTCCACAGGTCAAAAGCTACTTCGTGCTAGTGCCGCGTTGGACCGCAGCCTGGCTCTTGCGTCTCGCTCCAGCTCTGCGAAAGCATGCGGATCTCGTTCTGACGGTGTCGGCGTTCTTCTCTTCGGTCTTGTCCGTCTTTAGGCTGCCCAACGACCAGCTGAATCTTCATATTTGGGCGACTTCATCGGGCACCCGCTCGGTCGTTTCACTTCGCGGGCATAATCAATCGAAAGTGACTGGCGTGCTTGCCGCCGAAACCGCAATGGCGATCTTGCGAGATGGCGGGCATCCCGGCGTCTTTATCATGAGTGATGTTCTCGCCTTTGGATCGCTTCACAAGCTACTCGACAATCTGGGGCTCGTATTCGAGGAAACTATTCGACATGAACGATAGGCATCCCCATCTGAACTGGGCCAGTCCTGCTCGCGACGCGCCTAGACTTCGGCATGCGAGAGTTTGACGCCATGGTCGAATCCGGAAAACCCGATTACACGCCGCCACTCGGCCATGACGTGCTTACGCCGTTGTACGATCTGGTCATCCGCGGCCTGACGCGCGAACATGTGTGGCGATCCGCTTTGGTCCAACAGGCCTCGCCTTCGTCGTATGACAGGATTCTCGACGTCGGATGCGGCACAGGAACACTGGCACTGGCACTCAAGCGAGCGGCACCCGAAGCCGATATAATCGGTATTGATCCCGATTCCCGTGCGCTGGTCAGAGCTAGAAGTAAAGTGGAATCAGCGGGACAGGCTATCGCTTTTGTACAGGGTTTTTTGAGCGATGCGGGGCTTCCAGATGGATGGAAACCGACGAAAATAGTGTCGAGTCTAATGTTCCATCAAGTACCACTACCCGCCAAGGCAGATATTCTTTCAACCATGCGGCGGATGCTTGATATCGGCGGCGAAATTCACATCGCCGATTATGGTTTGCAGCGCGATCCCCTAATGCGGGTTTTGTTTCGTATGACAGTGCAGCAACTCGATGGGGTTACGGACACCCAGCCCAATGCGGATGGGGTCATGTCACGGCTTATTAGCGAGGCTGGATTGGCGGTTGAGGAAACTCGGGTTTTTCGAACCGTTACCGGGTCGATTTCACTGTTCCAGGCCGCGCCAGCTCCGGAACTTCGAAGCGATATCTAGTTTGAAAGTCAGCTAGATTGGTACTCAGGACCGAAAAATGAAATCTATGGGAAACTCTTACAAGAAGAACAGTCTGACTCTTGCCGGCACTGTCGCCATGGGCACCGGTGTGATGATAGGCGCCGGTATCTTTGCCCTCACCGGACAGGTCGCGGAATTTGCAGGTGCCCTGTTTCCGCTCGCCTTTCTGTTGGCGGCGGTCATCAGCGGGTTCAGCGCGTACACATACATCAAGGTATCTAACAAATATCCGTCAGCCGGCGGGATCGCGATGATCCTCAATAAGGCCTATGGCAAAACAACGATCACCGGCGCCGCAGCACTTCTGATGGCTTTCTCGATGATCATTAACGAAAGCTTGGTGGCGCGCACCTTCGGCACATATACGCTCCAGTTGTTCGATGTCGGCAAAGACTCTGTGCTAGTGCCGATTCTTGCTGTCGGCCTCATCATCGCTGCGTTTCTCGTCAATATCGCGGGCAACAAGATAATCGGAAATATTTCCAAGGTGACCGCGGTCATAAAGATCGGCGGTATTTTGATATTCGGGCTCGTTGCATTGTGGGCTGCCGGATTCAGTTTTCAACCAGCGCAGTCGGGAGGAGCCATCGAAAGTTCGCCAGGAGGGTTTTTAGCGGCTGTGGCACTGGCGATCCTCGCTTATAAGGGCTTCACGACCATCACCAACAGCGGCGGTGAAGTCGTAAACCCGGAGAAAAATGTCGGGCGGGCGATCATGATTTCGCTTGCGATCTGTGTTGTTATTTACATGCTTGTGAGCTTTGCGGTCGGTTCGTCTCTCACAATCAATGAAATCGTTGCGGCACGCGATTATTCCTTGGCCGAAGCCGCCAGGCCGGCTGTCGGTCAATATGGCGTATGGTTTACCGTTGGCATCGCGATCATCGCAACGTCATCGGGCGTGCTGGCTAGCGTCTTTGCGGTTTCACGTATGCTTGCCATGCTGACCGACATGAAACTAATCCCACATCGTCATTTCGGCATGCCTGGCGACATTCAAAGACATACGCTTGTCTATGCGGTAGTTGCCGCAGGCCTGCTTGCAGCATTTTTCGATTTGAGCCGCATAGCGGCATTGGGTGCCGTCTTCTATCTGATCATGGACATGATCATCCACTGGGGCGTCTATCGGCACTTGCGCGAAGATGTAAACGCGAACGGAGCAGTGCTGCTGACGGCGATCCTGTTGGATCTGATTGTTCTCAGCGCGTTTCTCGTCATGAAAGGCATGAATGATCCGCTCATTATCGTGGTTTCACTGGGCGGTATCTCCATAATTTTCGGTCTTGAAAAACTATATCTCGGACCGCTTCGTGATCAGGAGGGACAAGAACCAGGAACGAGCCATTCCTGAGATGACCGATCGTTTGGAAGCGATGAGGCCATGATGCTCGCCATCATCATCTCATTGCTGCTCATCGGGTTCGCTGGCAGCTGCCACTATTCGGTATTGACCCTGTGCCGCAGCTTTTGCCTGAAGACCAATTTGCCGCTTTTTGGCAGACTTTTTGTGACCTTGTACGGTGCTGTAGCCGGACACCTTATCGCGGCCGGCATATTCGCGATCGGATTTGGCATCGGACACCGATTGGGTCTTGGGGGCTTCGAGCGCATCGATATCATGTCGCCGATGGATTATTACTATTTCTCTTTGGTCAACATGACCACGCTTGGGCTGGGTCAGATCTACCCTACAGATCATCTCCGCTTCCTGGCTGGAATAGAAGCCATGACCGGCTTCCTGCTCATCAGCATTTCGGCTTCGTTCATTTTCCGAGCGACCGAGCATGACGATATCTGATCGCCAATACCGCAGCCGGAGCGATTTCGCTGTTCGAAACCGTCGATATTTGACTGTCGTCCGTTAATAAAATCGTTACCAAAAGTTTACGTTTTCTATTTAGTGGTGCGGTACTGGAAATCGTCGGGATGTGATTGTGAACGGGAGATACAATAGAACCATTGGCGGTCCGCCTTTGGCCGGTTTTGCCATAGCCTTGATCTTGACGGGATCGGCGTGGGCGCTGTTGACGCTTTACGAATTCATTGCCTTCGATCTCTACCCGGTCCGTGAAGAACCCGCGCTATTCACGCCATATTTTCTCGCCAAATCCGTTTTTGCGTTGATCGTCTCGGTCGCGCTGATCGGGCCGCTATATCGCTTCGCCGCCCCAAATTCATCCTTGAACACTAGCCAACTCGATCCGATGGCGAGCAAGGTCGCAGTATTGACCATGGTTCTCGGACTAGGTTGCGCAGTCTTGCTTCTCGCCAGCCCGAAGATGCTCATGGAAATGACGCAGGAAGACACTACTATAGAATGGGCTTCAGCGCTGCTTCTTATTGTGGGGAGCGGGTGTTTCGTTGCGGAAATTCTCCGTCGAGTCCGAAGTGGGTCGGGCAGCGACTGGATTGCCAAGACCGAACTCGCAATTGCCATCGGCATGGCGCTTTTGTTGTTCCTGATCGCAATGGAAGAGATTTCCTGGGCCCAACGCCTGTTCGATTTCGATACGCCCGAAGAGATCGAACAAATGAACTGGCAGGGCGAATTCAATTTCCACAATCTGCAAACCGACCTGTCTGAAACTCTCTATTACACAGGCGTCGGCTTTTTTCTGTTGGTCTTCCCGCTGATGCGGGAGACGGTGTTTCGCGGACCGGAGTGGTTCGATCGCCTGCTCGCTTTTGCACCTAGCCGTAGCGTGGCAGCGATCAGTGCGCCGGCGGCGATGGTGTATTACGGGCACTGGAATCTTATTCCGATCCAAGTGACGACGTTCTGCGCGCTTCTAGCGATGCTGGTCTATGCAGGTGCAGCGAAAAAGAGACATGATCGCCAGGAATTTTCTCTGTTTGTCTTTCTCGCCGCCGGTATCCTCTTCTCGCAGGGAATATTCCTAACGTATGGCGCGCGTATGCTGGAAGTCGGCAACGCCAGTGAGTTTACAGAGCTGTTTATCACGATCGGCTTATGCTGGTACGGGATCGATCGTTTCAGGTCTCGGTGTGGTCTTACCAACAAGCCTCTTCGGCAAGGTTCGGACGGGGTTTTCGAATAATCGCTGCCACCGCGGCGATGCCGTTTTGAACTGATCGGTCGTGATTCTTATTCTGCTTTTTCCCTAATCAGCGGATGGACGACGAACTCGAACATCGTGTGTCAATCTACGGGCCGGGACGAATTGTGCATCACGGCGATGCGCCATTCACCATCATCCTGGACTAGCGCACTGGTTGCCACGCCCTGTCTCTCGACCGGTTCACGGCCCTCAATCTCAATGCGATAATTATAGGTTTCCGACGCCAGCGCCACCGGGCCCTCGAACCGTACGTCAACTTCGTAGTCGGAGAACGTGAAAGATTCGAAATGACCGAGCTCGGGGCCGATATGATGCGCGAGGTAATCCGCATAACTGCCCTCATATTTGCCGGTCTCGAAGATTCTGGAATTTTCCGTGAACAGCGCGGATGTTTCGCTGACATCAAGCGCCTCAAGCGCATTCTTATAGGAACGAAGAACCATTTCAACTTCTTCTGTCGGTCCCGTTTCTTCCTGAAAAGCGACCCCCCACGCAGCCGATGCCGTAATGGCGATCGCTATTGGAATGGCGATCAGTCTCTTGATAGTCATAATTCATGTCCCTCCTGTAACACTACCATAGTTCCTTTCCCGTCGGCACGACACTCGTGCGTCAATCCTCCGATCCGCTCCTAAGCAAAAACGGGGACACCCGCTAACCGCTTTCGGATCCAGCGAGTTTGTTATTGTGCTGCGTGGTTTCACTTTCTTTTTTTCGCGCAAACCGTCGCGGGCCGAGCAATTTGTAAATCGCGGGGAGCACGAACAGCGAGAGCAGCGGCGCGGTTATCATGCCGCCAATCATCGGTGCGGCGAGGCGCTGCATCACTTCCGAGCCGGTCCCCGTGCTGATTAGCAGCGGGAAAAGGCCGGCGAGGATGACCGCCACCGTCATCGCTTTGGGCCGCACGCGCAGCGCGGCGCCCAGCACAAGTGCTTCGTCAAGATCTTCGCTCTTTGAGAAGCGCCCCTCTTCGATGCGTTCCTCGATCGCGCGATCGAGATAGACGAGCATGATGACGCCGAATTCGGCCGAGAGACCGGCCAGCGCGATAAATCCTACCACTGTCGCCACCGAAATTGCATGACCCAAAAGATAGATCAGCCATATCCCGCCAATCACCGCGAAGGGCAGGCTGAGCAAGATGATCAGAGGCTGGCGCGCGCGCCCGAAGGCGAGAAAAAGGAGCAGGAAGATGATCCCGATCGTGGCCGGAACAACCCATTTGAGGCGTTCGCCGGCTCTTTGCGCATATTCGAACTGACCCGACCAGGCGATCGAGTAGCCGGGCGGCAGATCGACGGCTTCCGCCACCGCCTCACGCGCCTCGTTCACATAGCCCACGACATCGCGATCGCGGACATCGACATAGACCCAGACGGAAGGCCGGGCATTTTCGCTTTTGATCATCGCCGGGCCGCTGACGATGTCGATGCTGGCAACGGCGGAAAGCGGAACGATAGCGCCATTGGGCGCGACGATCGGCAGGCGACCCAGCGCTTGCGGGCTGTTGCGCATTTCGCGAGGGAATCGGACATTGATCGGAAAACGAGCAAGGCCATCAATCTGTTCGCCTACCGGCGTGCCGCCGACCGCGGTGGCTGCCGTGCGTTGCACCTCGGCGACCGAGAGTCCGTACCGAGCCGCCGCGAGGCGATCGATATCGATATCGACATAGCGGCCGCCGCCGATACGGTCCGATACCGCCGAGGTTGTTCCGGTGATGGATTGGACCGCTTCGGCCACCTCGGCGCCCAACCGGTCGAGCGTATCGAGATCCGGGCCCGATATTTTCACGCCCACCGGGCTTTTGATGCCGGTAGCGAGCATATCGATCCGGTTGCGGATCGGCTGGACCCAGACATTGGCGAGGCCGGGTATCTGCAACCGCTCGTCGAGTTCCTCGATGATCGTGTCGATTGTCATACCCTGCCGCCATTCATCGCGTGGACGCAACTGGATCGTCGTCTCGAACATTTCGAGCGGTGCGGGATCGGTCGCCGTATCCGCTCTTCCGGCCTTGCCGAAGACTGTTTCGACTTCAGGCACACTCATGATCAGCCGATCCGTAATCTGCAGCAGTTCGGAGGCTCGCGCGGCCGAGAGCCCCGGCAGCGCGGTAGGCATATAAAGCAGATCTCCTTCCTCCATCGGCGGCATGAACTCGCCGCCGAGCCGGGTCGCCGGAACAATCGTGACGGCCAGCGCGACTACCGCGATAAGAAGCGTCAGCTTGGGCCAGCGCAAAACCCATTTAAGGCCAGGCCGATATGCGGCAATCAGAAAACGGTTTACGGGATTTTGCTGTTCGGGTCTGATCCGGCCCTTGATGAGCAGGATCATCAAAACGGGAACGAGCGTTATAGATAGACCCGCCGCTGCGGCCATCGCATAGGTCTTGGTCAACGCAAGCGGGCGGAATAGCCGCCCTTCCTGTGCTTCGAGTGTGAAGACGGGAAGGAAGGACAGCGTGATGATCATCAGCGAAAAGAATAATGCCGGCCCTACCTCGACCGCAGCCTCGGTGAGAATCTGGCGCCGCCGCTCCTCGCTGATGGAGCCTTCGTCTTGGCGGGCATGCTCAAGCTTCTTATGGGCGTTCTCGATCATCACGATGGCCGCATCGACCATTGCGCCGATGGCGATCGCGATGCCGCCCAGCGACATGATGTTGGCATTCACGCCCTGCAGATACATAACGATGAATGCCGTGAGCACGCCGATTGGCAGCATCAGGATCGCTACTAAAGAAGATCGGAAATGCAGGAGGAAAAGCCCGACAACGAGCGCGACGACAATGAACTCCTCGGCAAGTTTCTCCCAGAGATTATCTACTGCGCGCTCGATTAGCGCCGAGCGGTCATAGACCGTCACGACCTCGACGCCGGGCGGTAGGCCATCGCGCAATTCTTCAAGCCGTTGTTTGACCTCCTCGATCACAGACAACGTATCTGCGCCTTGCCTGACGACGATGACTCCGCCGACGACTTCTCCCTCGCCATTCAACTCGGCAATACCGCGGCGGAAATCGGGGGCGAGTTGGACGCGCGCGACATCGCCAACTGTCACTGGCGTGCCGCCGCCGCTCACGGCCAATGGAATGTTGCGGAAATGATCAAGCGTTTCGAGATAGCCGCCAACGCGGACCATGAACTCCGCACCGGCCTGTTCGATGACCGAACCGCCGCTTTCCTGATTGGCCTCGCTGATTGCATCGATCACTTGACCGACTGAAATGCGGTAGAGTTGAAGCCTCTCGGGATCGACCTGAACCTGGTAGGAGCGGACCATACCGCCAACGCTTGCCACCTCGGCGACGCCCTCCACCTCCTGCAATTGGAACCGCAGATACCAGTCCTGCAGCTCCCGCAGTTGCCCAAGATCATGCTGCCCCGTGCGATCGACGAGCGCATATTGATAGGCCCAGCCAACGCCGGTCGCGTCGGGGCCAAGCGTCGGCGTAACGCCGGCGGGAAGTTGATCGGTCGCTTGGCTCAGATATTCGAGCGTGCGCGAGCGTGCCCAATAGAGATCGGTGCCATCTTCGAAGATGACCGTGACATAGCTGTCGCCGAAAAAGGAGAATCCCCGCACGTCCTTGACCTGCGGCGCCGACAGCATCGTCGTGGCGAGCGGATAGGTCACCTGGGCTTCGACGATACCGGGTGCCTGGCCAGCATAGGGCGTGCGGATGATGACTTGCACGTCGGACAGGTCAGGAATGGCGTCGAGCGGTGTTCGCATCACTGCAAAGGCGCCCGCAATCGCCAGGAAGGCAGCGCCAAACAATACCAGCAACCGATTGACTGCGGACCAGCGGATGATCGCTTCGATCATTGCCCTGTCGCCCGCTCGATATGCTCAATGACATACCGATCGCCTTCTTGTCTTTGCCGGAAGTGGAACTGCACCCGGTCGCCGGTGCTCAACCCCCGCAGTTGGTTCGGCTCGCGGATGTCGAAGGTCATCGTCATCGGCGGCCAGTCAATTGCCGGGACGGGGCCGTGCTGGATCGACACCGTATCCTGCGGCGTGTTGATCGCCCGGATCCGGCCAGTGGCGGACGCCATTTCGGGATTGGGCGCGGACTCAGTTGAAGTCGCCGAAAGGCGCTCGATAATGCCCGAAAGCGAAGCCTCAGAATCGATCAGGAACTGGCCGGACGTCACGACTTCGTCGCCCACATCAATGCCCGCGAGGATTTGCGTCCATTCCCCCGCTTCGCGGCCGGTCCGCACTTCGACAGGAACGAATCCGCTATCGCGCTTGACGATCACGACCCTCCGCCGACCCGTGTCGATCACCGCCTCGCTCGGAACTACCAGCGCCATACCGCCGGTGCCCTGAATCGTGATATTGGCGAACATCCCTTCGAGCAGTCGCCCGCCGGGATTGGCAAGTGTGATGCGCACCCGCGCCGTTCGCGCTTCGGGATCAAGCACTGGAAAAACATAGTCGATCAATCCTTCGCGCACATCCTCGGGATAGGCCGGGAAGCGGATTTCGGCAGGAAGACCCTGGCGAATGTTGCCGAGCGATGCTTCGGGCACTTCGGCGATCACCCAAATGCGGGAAAGGTCGGCGATTGTTACGATGGATTGTCCCAGCTGGACCTGCGCGCCCGGCCGCGCCCCAATGCGCGTCACGACACCCGAGGCCGGCGCATACACCGGGTAGGTGCGCTGCGGTGCGCCGCCGCTTTCTAACCGCCGAATTTGCGCGTCAGGCAAACCAAGAAGCGTCAACCGGCTGCGCGCGGCGGCCCGCAGGCTCAGCGGCGCGACATCCCGCGGCATCGCCAGTACCGCCCTATATTCATGCTGGGCGGTCAGCAGCTCGGGCGAATAGACGCTGGCGATCCGGCTGCCGCGCCGGACCGGTTCACCCTCGGCGCGAACGCCGAGATATTCGACAAATCCAGAGGTCAGCGTCTGAACCTCGACGATCAGTCGTTCGTCAATCTCGACCCGTCCGATCGCCGGGACTGTCGGGGCAATGTCCCGCATCTCGGCCGCAACCACCCGAATGCCGAGATTCTGGATCATCGCTGGCGATACCGTCACGCCACCCGCAGCTTCGCTGGCGCATCTGGGTAGCAGCTCCATATCCATGAACGGCGACTGGCCCGGCTCGTCGAAGCGCTGGTCAGGCGCCATCGGATCGTACCAGTAGAGAACCTCTTCGCCATCGCATACCGACGGGTCAGACGTCCCTTCACCGCCATTTCCGTACAGCCAATAGCCGAGGATTCCGGCGCCGATGGCGGCGAAGACTGCACCGAGAATAATCAGAAACTTACGGCGTTCGACCGAGCGAATACTTGCGAAAATCTTGCTTCGATTCATGATGGGCACTCGTCTGTATAGAAAAAGAGATCAGCGCTCGCTCTCGCCACGTTCGCCCGTTGCTCGACCAAATCGAGCGCGATGCGGGTCGTTCTATCGCTGGCGATAAGCACGCTCTCAAGCGATCCGCCACCACCTTCGAAGCGCGCTTCCTGCGCCTGTTCAGCGGCACGCAATGCCGGATAGGTTTCTTCGGCCGTAGTACGCAGCCGTGCCTCGGCTGCATCAAATTGAGCCATCGCCTGTTCGAGCAATGATAAAAGTTCGCGGCGCCTGTCCTCGAGCCTGTCGCGCGAGGCGGCGGCAAGTTCGCCCGCCTGCGCTACACGCCGATCTTGAAGCCTCCCTCGGTTGAATGGCAAATCGATCGACAGCTCTATCCCGACAAGATCGGATAGGCCTCCCGCTCGGTTGCCGTAAACGACCGACCATCCCCATTCAGGTTGACGGTCTCCACGTGCGACATCAATCGCGCGGTCAGCGACACTGTTTCGACGTCGTGCCAACTCGACGAGTGGATGATCTTCAATCGAGGCTCGCGCCGATTGACGGTTCTGCACCCGGCATACAGGCAGGTGCCCTGAAAGAGGACGGCTTGCTGCATCCCCAATCCATCGGGATAAGGCCGCACGACCCATTGCTTCTGCTCCGCGTGCATCAGCAATTTGTGCGCGGATTGCGGCGATCTCGGCTCTTGCCGAAATGGCATCGGCGGTATTGGAACGGCCGGTCGGGATATTTGCCTCCGCAGCAGAATATCTCGCTTCGCGCTGATCGATAAGATTTTGTAATACTGCCTGCTGTTCTTGCGCCTCGATGACTGCGGTCCAGGCGAGTAGTACTTCACGTTCAATCTGCCGCAGGAAAACCTCACGTTCTGTTTCTGCGGCCGAGGCCTCTGCAAGTAGGCGTGCGGAATCCGCTCGCCGTCGCGCACCTGGGGTCTGACGTCGACCAATACCAACAAACCGCGCCGTACTGCGTTCAGCGTTGAAGCTGAACGCGTCTCCATTCGTCACAGGGAAATTGCGGACGCCGCCAAAGAGCCGAAAATCAGGCAATTGTTCAGCTGCCACCGCAGCCTCCTCAAAGGCACGCGCCGTCCTGTCGAACGCGGAAAGGCTCGGTTGATTTTCGCGCGACAGGCGCAAAGCTTCATCCAAACTGAGCATATTGGACTCTTGTGCGGGCAACGGTCCAGCGATGACCGCTATCGCAAAGAGAGCTGTAAGCAATTGAGAATATTGTTTCATGTGTTGAATATTCCATTCATGCCCAATTCAATGGACATTGCTCCACAAGACAGGTGATTGCCCAACGGCAACCGCCCTCGCGTTCAATTTCCAGAAATTGAAGGTGCATTGACCGTCGCAGCGGCCGAGCAAATTTTAGAGTGAATGGGACCGCGGAGGAGGATCGACAACTCTCGGATCAATCGACGCGAACGGCAGAACGTCCGCAATGGATGTGATCTCTAACGCCAGACGGATTTCTCGTGCACCAATCTCGCCAAGCAGTGTCGCTGTAGAGGAACATGCAATTCTGCAATCGAGCGTGCAGCAATTCATTGTATCGCGGCTGTCATCCATATCCGCCGACATTTCCGGCATCGAACATCCGAGCGCAGAAGCGGCAAAGGAAGGACCGGACGCACCGACCAACGCAAACGCAATTAGAATAGATAGAAAATATCTCTTCATAGCAGGACACTGATCGTGGCAGGATAGGCTGTCAAGGCGATGTCGGCGGAGTCGCGGAAATAGTCATTATGACGCGCCGTAGCCTTACACGATCCTATCATTTTTTCATCAGTACTTGCATGGATGTGCCCAATATCTGGCCTGCCCCCCGAAAATTGGGTAAATGGCGAAGACTAGGCCCGTGGTCGAGTTAGTGTGACACTGCCAAAACAAGCAGCAACCCAATAAGTATCCAGGCCCTCAAACGCTCAGTAACAGCGCTCCTGATGTCATAATGTGCCAATCGCGGAGATAGATCCTCTGGTATTGGCATAGGTCGAATGGCTGAAACATCGGTACCGCCGGTATTCCCAATTGGAACCCAACCGAAAAGATACCCAGGAATGACAGCTAACAAGCGAAAAAGTTGGCCGCCAATCTCTTTTATGTCTCCACGTATCATTCCTACTTGGAGCATCCACCAATGAGTGCGCAAATGTGGAACAAAAAACCGTTGTCCAAGAATATGAGCGCGCTCAAGCCGATAAAAGGCAGCGTCAAACTCTCCCACCCGAAAATGCACGCGAGCGGTAGCGAACTCCCTTCGAAAACTTACCATTAGCTTGTTAGTCATATCGTCCCAGTCTCGTGTTCAGCCGTTCCACAAACTCGCCACAATGAGTTATGCAGTATACTTGGCATTCTAATCGTTCAGAAGCCAAAATCGCTAGCTTGGTAACTCACTGTTCGTTCTTTCTTATTTGTCCAAATCGACTGCTAATGCGGTATAAGCATGTTAACCAGATGCATGCGTACCCAACCCAGAGGGTAACCGGAAAATCCGTTGTCCGATGCAACATTCCATTCGTCATTAGTCGTGATCGGAGAGCATATCAGAATGTGGTGATATGAGATGCCCTTCGCATTCGGATTCCAGACATGTTTCGAGCGTCGCGTGATGTATTGAGAAATCGACGGAGAGCATGTCCCGTACTCTCAATTTAACGTTCTCAAAGTCTGCTAACGACCGTTCCAGAGGCACCAAATGCGCTTCGAGCGCACGTTCATGTTCGTGTAAACTCCAAACATGCACGTGATGGATGGTTTTTACGCCGTCGACACCTTCCAGCGCTTCTACGATACGGTCGAATTCGACATCATCTGGAACCGCACCCATTAAAAGCCGCACAGTTCGCGGCATTAGCGAAAATCCCTGGTAGATGACATAAGCCGCGATTACCAAAGTCACGATCAGATCAGCGACGTAAAGATCGTATAGGATAATGAGAATGCCGGCGACCATGACGCCGACCGAAGCAAGTGCATCGGACACATTATGTAAGAATGCCGCTTTGATATTCAGACTATTTTTCGACCCGGAATAGACCATGATCGCGGTGATGACGTCGACGATCAGAGCAACGCCAGCGACGATCAACACTGTCCAGCCTTCTATCGGTTGAGGAGCGATGAACCTGTTTACTGCTTCGACGATGAGATAGAAGCCGACAACAATGAGTGTCGTAAGATTAATCAGTGCCGCAATCAGTTCCGCTCGCGCATAACCAAATGTCATCAATTTGTCGGCAGGCCGTCGTCCAATTTTACGCGCGAAGAGGGCAAGGCCAAGAGCTGCCGCGTCGCTAAAATTATGCAATGCGTCGGCGATTAGCGCGAGCGAACCAGATACGATGCCTCCCAAGATCTGGACGACTGTAAGCCCAGCGTTGACAAACACCGCCCAGATAAGGCGGGCATCGCTCATATTTTGACTGCCGTGATCGTGCCCCGTGCTCAATGCGTGCCTCCTCCTTCGTCATGAATATCCTGATGTGCGTCACGCAATATTTCGATGCCGCCATAAATGGCGATACCGGCAACGGCGACACCAACGATCAGATCAGGCCAGTTCGCGCCCGTCATCATGACCAAGACGCCGGCGATGATGATGCCGCCATTTGCCACGAAATCGTTGAAACTGAACGTTGTCGCGGCGCGCAGGTTGACGTCCTTGTTCCGCAACCGTTTCAATAAGTAGAGCGAGAGTAAATTGACGACCGCTGCAATCGCCGCCATCGCAATCATCGTAATTCCGCCCGGTTCTGAGCCTTCAATGAAACGTCTGCCGGCGTCCAGGATTACGCCAGCGGCGAACAGCAGCAGCATGATGCCGGAGAAACGCGCGGCACCACGTTTCCATGTCCGCGGCCGCGTCATCGCCAACAGGCTCAGCGCGTAGACGATCGCATCCGACGAATTGTCGACACCGTTGGCGAGCAGCGCATTGGAATCAGCAACCGCGCCGGTTCCGAAAAACCCGATCGCGATAGCGACATTGAGCGCGAGCACGACCCAAAGTGTTTTGCGCTTATCCTTGGAGCCGAGATCGAGATCGGCTGCACTCATGATCGTGAATCTCTCCAACCAGTCGTGACGATCTCTACCTGTGCGAGCGTCACAAGGCCGATCCCCCTCAGGTCTTCGAGCATGTTCAGAAAGGCCCGGAGATTTTCTTCGGAATCGACCAACTCGACGACCATCGGCGGATTGTCACCAATGCCGAACGAATGATGCTCGTGAACGACCGATCCCGATGCGAAACCGGCCCTGCCACGCAGCACCGTGGCGCCGGCCAGGCCGGCCTTCCGGGCGCGGCTCACTATGACGTCCACCACCTCATCGTCGCCGTGCATCGCCGCGTCATCCGTGTAGATGCGTAGCAGCATGGCATCCTGCGATATCGTCATCATTCTTTCCTTTCATTCTGCAGGCCTAGGCCTCAGATTTGGTGACGGCGGGTCCACCGCGTGAATGGCAGCGCTGGCAGACTCGGCATCCGGCGCTTGAGCCGCACGGTCCAATCACCGCCTTCACTGCCAAGAATTAGACGCGTGACGGCAGGTAGAACGAACAGCGTCAACGCGGTCGCCGTAATCAATCCGCCGATCACGACGATTGCGAGCGGTTTCTGAACTTCAGCCCCGGTGCCTGTGGCTATCGCCATCGGTACGAAACCGAGCGAGGGCACTATCGCCGTCATCAATACCGACCGGAACCGCTCGACCGCGCCCTCGAAGATTGCTTCGTCGAGTGGCATATCTGCGTGCAATCGTCCCTGGATGCTGGTCATCATTACAAGACCGTTGAGAACCGCCACGCCTGCCAGCACGATGAAGCCAACCGCGACCGAGATCGAAAAGGGCAGCCCGGTGAGCGCCAGCGAGAAGATACCTCCCGCGATCCCGAGCGGAACGGTCGTGAATACAGCTATTGCCATGCGGACGTTTCCGAGCGCCATTACCAACAGTCCGAAGACGAGCAATGCAATAATCGGCACGACTACGCCGATACGCGCCTGAGCGGCCTGCAGGTTTTCAAATTGTCCTCCCCATTCCAGAAAAACTCCCGGAGGCAGGTCAACCCGCTCTGTGATCCTCTCGCGGGCTTCTTCGACCAGTGAGCCGACGTCACGACGGCGTACGTTGAGCTGAACAACAACCCGACGCTGGCCGTTTTCCCGGCTGATCTGATTGAGGCCTTCAATCTCCGACAAGGTGGCGAGCGAGCGCAGCGGCACCGATGCCCTCCGGCCAAAGCCATTTTCAGGCAAGATCACGGGAAGCGCACCAATCGCGTCGATATCGTCACGGACCTCACCCGGCAAACGAACGACGATGTCAAATCGCCTATCGCCCTGAAAAACGATGCCACTCTCGACTCCACCAAGCGCAGCACTCACAGTTGCCGCTACTTCTTCGACTGTCAGGCCGTGCGCCGCGATCGCTGAACGATTAAACTGGACGTCGAGCGTTGGGAAACCCTCAGTTTGCTCGACCCGGACATCGGCGCTTCCTTCGATGTTCGAGAACACTCCTGCGATCTGATTGGCTATCGCGGTGAGCTGTTCGAGATCGTCGCCGAACACCTTGACCGCAACGTCGCCGCGTACGCCGGCGATCAGCTCGTTAAACCGCATTTCGATTGGTTGGCTGAACTCGAAATTATTGCCGATCAGGCCCGCCAATGCCTCCTCCATCTGTTCAACCAACTCAGCCTTTGGAAGGGAGGGATCGGGCCATTCCTCCCGCGGGTGCAGGATGATGAAAGCATCAGAAATATTCGGTGGCATCGGATCGCTGGCTACTTCGGCCGTACCCGTCTTCGAATACATGTACCGGACCTGTGGGAAACGCGAGATCGTGCGTTCGATTTGCCGTTGCATCTCGACCGATTGGGCGAGCGAGGTAGATGGAATCCGGATCGACTGAACCGAGAGATCCTGCTCGTCGAGCTGCGGCATGAATTCGCTGCCGAGAAAGTTGAACACGCCAAGCGAAAAGGCGAAGATTGCAAAACCGACTATCGCCGTGCGTTTGGGGAAGGCTAGTGCCTTACGCAGGGCGGGTTCGTATTTGCTTTTGGCCCAGCTCACGGGGCGGACTTCCTTCTCGGCCACGCGTCCGCGAATGAGCAGCGCAAGCAGCGCAGGGACGAGCGTCAGCGAAAGAATGAAGGCGGAGGCTAGCGCAAGCATGACAGTGATCGCCATCGGTGAGAAGGTTTTCCCCTCGATACCCTGGAATGTCAGGAGCGGGACGAACACAAGCAGGATGATCGCTTGGCCGAAGAGCGAAGGCCGGATCATCTCGCGGGTCGAGGCGATAACCTCTTCCAGCCTTTCGCCCAGCGACAGCAACCGCCCTTCTTCATGTTGTCGGTTTGCCATTCGGCGGAGGAAATTCTCGACTATAATCACACTACCATCAACAATCAGCCCGAAATCGAGCGCGCCTAAACTCATCAGATTGCCCGAGACGCCAAAGCGATTCATTCCGATCGCCATCATGAGGAAGGACAGCGGTATGACGAGCGCAGTGATGATCGCCGCCCGGAAATTGCCGAGCAGCAGAAACAATGCGACGATGACGAGTAAAGCGCCTTCGGTGAGGTTTCTTTCAACCGTAGAAATCGTCGCGTTGACGAGTTTCGAGCGATCGAGGACGATTTCGAGCTCGATGTCCGGCGGCATCGATTCGCCGATCTCCGCCAAACGTTCGCCGGACGAAGCAGCCACCGCGCGGCTGTTCTCGCCCAGCAACATCAAGGTGGTCCCGACGACAACCTCATTGCCGTTTTCTGTCGCCGCACCGGTACGAAGATCACCCCCATTGGCAACGGTTGCAACGTCGCGAACGCGCACGGGGATCCGCTCGCGGTGCGCAATGATGGCATTCTCGATCTCATCGATCGTGCGAATGCGCGCATCGGCGCGGACCAGGAATGCCTCGCCGCCGCGTTGTACAAAATTTGCGCCTACCGAAAGGTTGGTTCTTTCAAGCGCCCCGGCCAGATCGTCGAATCCGATCCCGTAGGAGGCGAGCCTCGCTGGAGAAGGCGTGACCACGAATTGACGCGCATAACCGCCGATCGAATCGACGCCGGCTACGCCCGGCACGTTGCGCATCTGCGGACCGATGACCCAATCCTGCAAGGTTCTCAGATAGGCGGCGCGCGACACTTCGTCGGTAAGTCGCTCACCCTCCGGCGTCAGATAAGAACCGTCGGGCTGCCGACCCGGTCCGGTACTTGCCTCGCCGTCTCCTGGCTCGGCATAGCTGACCGTCCACATCAACACTTCGCCTAAGCCCGTGGAAACCGGCCCCATCGCCGGTTCAGCACTGTCGGGTAGATTCTCGCGGACAGTCGTCAGTCGCTCGGCCACTTGTTGGCGGGCAAAATAGATATCGACATCATCGTCGAATATCGCGCTGACTTGCGAAAAGCCGTTGCGTGAAATCGAACGGGTCGTCTGCAGGCCAGGAATACCAGCGAGGGATGTTTCCACCGGAAACGTCACTAACCGTTCGATGTCGAGCGGAGCCAACGACGGATCGATCGTATTGATCTGAACCTGGTTGTTGGTGATGTCGGGTACTGCATCGATCGGCAGCCTGACCAGATTGTAGATGCCCAATGCCGCGACTGCTACGATGAGAAATACGACGATAAATCGATTGCGAACAGAGAGTTCGACAAGACGCGCGATCATGACTGCGGCTCCAAATTAAGTTTGTAAGTCAATGTTCCGCCTCTCCGCGCCCGAGTTCGGCTTTGAGAAGAAAGGCGTTACGGCCAGCGATGCGTGTTCCGGGGGCGATGCCCTCAACAATCTCGACACGATCTCCGCTGCGCGCGCCGGTCCGGATGGGCTGGGCACGAAAGCCCTCTGGAGTCCTAACGAACACGACGTCGCGGCCCTCGATCGACTGCACGGCCTCGGAGGGGACGACCAAAACAGATGATCTTGTACCATCGGCTCGCGGGCGGATACGCGCGCGAACATATTCACCTGGCACCAAGTCGGCGTTCGCCCCAAGAGATAAAACGATGATCGCAGCCCGGTTCTCCAAGTCCGCGGCCGGTGTTACGGCAAGAACCCTTGCAACAATCTCTCCTTCGGGCGTTTCGACGCTTGCCGGATCGCCCGGTGCGATTTTGCGGGCATCTTCTGGAGGTACGGCCGCTTCGATCTGAATCTGGTTCGGATCGGAGATACGGAAAAGCTCATCCTGCGGCGTGACATAGGAACCAAGAACTGCCGGCGCAGCCGTCACTCTACCGCTGATCGGAGACCGGATGGCTATGAAGCGGCCAGAAACGCTTGATGCCGAGGCGGCTTGCCGTGACCGGCTTGCCTCGGCCTCCGCCTGTTGAAGTTCCGCTCGCGCTGTTTCGAGATCGGCGCGCGCCGTCACGCGCTCCTCGAACAGCCTCCGCTCACGCTCATATCGCGTTCGTGCAAGTTGGGCCCGCGACGCAGCTGACGCCACGTCAGAACTTATCGCGGCGGCCTCGCGGCTTTCAATCGTCGCGACGATCTCCCCCCTGCCAACGGCATCGCCCAGACGCTTGTTGATGCGCGATACGCGCCCCTCTGCGCCGGCGCTTAGCACCGCGTGTCCCTGCGGTGAGGACGCGACACTGCCTTGCGCAATGATCTCGGCATCAAGCGAACTGGCCTCTGCCGAAATAATCTCGATATCGGATGTGCTGATCTGCTCCTCGGTGAGGCGAACGGCCGCTTCTTCTTCGGCGTGACTTTCTTCACTTTCACTGACGGTCGGCGCCGTTTGCTCCCACCTCATGCCAGGTGGGAACATCACGGCAATGACAAGGGCAGCCATGACGACGGCGACGAATGCTCCGATGATATATTTGTTCTTCATGACTAGGGCTTCCTTCATTGTGCCGTCACGCGGGCCAGGACTGCGGTGGCGGTATCCCGAGCCTCTCTCGCATCGATAAGGGCGTTGAGCGCCGCGTCGCGCGCTTCGGTGGCGTCGAGCAGTTCGATCAGACTGAAACGCCCGGCCCGATAACCGATATCGGCTAGCCGCAGCGCCTCCTCGGCTTGCGGAACCGTCCGGTTTTCGAGCGTTTCAACACGCTCATCAGCGGCTGCCAAAGTAGCGCGAGCGCTGGCAATACCTCGCACTGACTCGACGACAAGCAGTGATCGCTGGGCTTCGGAGACTCTCGCGGCTGCCTGGGCAGCGGCGATGGCCCCTTGATTGCGATTGCCGAAAGGCAGTGTGAACGATGCGCCGGCGACGAAGCCCCGCGCATCGGTTTCCTCGTTGCGGCGTATTCCGGCCGAGAGCGTCAGATCGGGCGTGCGCAGCGAGCGCTCCCGGTCGATAATGGCTTGCGCGGCAAAAACCTCAGCGTCTGCGAGCCGAATCGCAAGTAGGGACAGCGGTTCGACAGGCACCGAACGTCTATCGAGTGAAATGGACGTTTCATCGACTTGTGCGGGCGGCATCGGATCGCCCCAGAGCGCGGCCAGCGAGCGCCGGGCGTTCTCGTCTTCGGCGCGCCGCTCGGCCAGTTCCGCTTCCGCTTCGCCGAGATTTGCTTCTGCCCTCAACCCTCTGAGCGGCGAGTCACGGCCTACATCGACCAGTACACTGGCAATGCGTGCCAGCTCTCGCGAACGCTCTAACGCCTGCTCGGCCAGCCGCAGACGCTGCCGGGCAGCGACTGCATCGACGAAGCGCTGCCGGACCGACAGAATCAGGTCCGCCCGCGCGATCTCTGCCCTGATCGCCGCGACGCTCGTTTCGGCGCGTGCCGCTTCGACGCGGGTGCGTCTCTTACCGCCAAGCTCAAGCCGCTGACCAATGGCCAGCGTGGTTTCTGTTGATCGAAAATTTCGGAACGGGCCGGTTCCGACTACATTTTCCACTTCCAAAGAAATTTCCGGATTTGGCCGCAGTCCCGCCTGCTCCTGGTTGCCGCGTGCAATATCGACCTGCGCCTCGGCTAGATCAACCGACGGTGATGCGCCGGCAAGCTCCAAGGCTTGGGCAAGCGTAAGGGATTCATTCTGAGCGGACGCGGCAGGTGCCACTACTATTGCGAGTAGCGCACCCAATAGGGTGCGCCGACACGCGCGTATAACTGACATTTGAGAAACTCCTGATCAACAAAGGAACGCGCCGCATCAAGCAGCACGGACGTCATTGATCAGGCGCGTGGAGGTCGTCTTAGACCGTCAGAATCATTGTCTGGCAGGAACGCATCACTAGAAAGCAAGTCGTGCTGCGAAACAGAGATAAACTGTTCGATAGTCGTCGGCACAGCGGCCTGCTGAGCATGATGGCAATGCCCGTGAGCGCAAACCGCATGTTTATCGGCGGAACGATTCTCGTCCTCCGTCGGAACCTGCTCATCCACGAATGCAATCGAAACCGACGCATCGAGTTCCGGACCGCAAGCGATGGCTTCGACCGTACCGCCTACCATGATCGCAAAAAGCGCAAGCAATCCAGCGATTGCTTGTCTGGTAGACCGAACGGTATGTGGAGGTCGAATGTTCAACACGGCGCGCTATCTAAGAGACGATCTCTGCATTGTCAAAAAAAGGTTACAATAACAGGTTGAATATAATATCATTTCATCGGCTCACACATTTGATTGGGGCGAGTACGTACCCTTTTGGATTTTGCAACAACACTGGTTCAAGGTCGTTCTTCGCCAGTTGCAGACGGTCACTCAACCATCCTTTAATCACCTCGGGGCGATATCGAAACGTATGATCATTTTAGGCATGCTGAGGAAATATCGAACACATGCAATTAGGCGCATTCATATTTCAGCGAAGGCCTGAGCCGTGCGATGAAGATATCTTCCATCCAGCGACGGCCCATACATGCGTTCGAGATCACCTTCAGATTGCAGGGTAAGAGCGCCGCCTTCGCACCGGTTCCCGCGGCCATGAGTTCACGTTCAGCGCTTGGCTGCTAACTGGTTGTCTTTCGTTGAATGTCCGCAATGGGTGGATACTGTTTAAAACTCGGGTCGATGCTCGGCCACGCCAATTTCCAGTAGAATTGGATCAACGGAAACCCCGCGCTTAATGTTGCTCGCGAAAACTGCTCGCGGCGTTTTCAACACTATTGGTTGAAAGCGGACATAACTACTCAAACAAAGCTTCAACCAGTGGGCAATCGGGAACCGCTTCTCCGCTGCACTCGGCTGACATACGATCCAGGGTCCGTTTAAGTCGTTTCAGATCGGCAATCTTTTTCGCAATGTCTTCGATATGCTGGGTGGTCACAGCCAAAACTTCAGCGCACGTATAGTCCTTGGTATCCACCAATCCGAGAAGTTCGCGCAGTTCGGCAATGGAAAACCCCAGTTCCCGGCACCGTAATACAAAACCAAGTCGCTTCTGGTCATCAAGCGAATAGAGTCTGTGCCCACTCGCGCTTCGATCAGGCTCATGCAGCAGGCCGATTTTCTCATAGTAACGGATCGTCTCGATATTGCTTCCGGTCGCTTTGGCCAGCTCACCCCGCTTTATCATATGTGACACCTCCACCACCCACTTTCAAACTAGTCCTTGCACCTGTAGTTACTACAGATATTATACTCTGGCTCATGGCCGATCAAGCGCGCAAAAACACCGGAAGATTATCGGCAGCCGGAGCCGCGCTTGGAGCAATCCTCGCCTCATCATGCTGTATCGCGCCACTAGTTTTGGTGACACTGGGGATCGGCGGTGCATGGATCGGCAATCTGACCGCGCTCGAACCGCATAAATGGATATTCATGGCCATCGCTGCGGCCTTTCTCGCGCTTGGTTTTTGGCATGCCTATTTCCGGAAAGCCGACCCATGCGACGATGGCACGTATTGCGCGCGGCCCGATGCGAGCTTGATCGTGAAAAGCGCCTTGTGGCTGGCGGCTGCGCTCGTCGCACTCTCAGCCACGGTCGATTGGTGGGCACCGCTATTTTACTAGGAGTAGGAAGATGAAAAAAACAACGATAACCGTGGTTGCGGCATTGGGACTTGCAGGAGTGGGGATCGGGGCAACCATTTTGTTTCAGCAATCTTCGACCGAAGTTGCCGTACAAAGCCCGGCGGATTTGCAAGCGGCGAGTTTTGCGGTCGAAAATATGACCTGCGCGACCTGCCCAATCACAGTGCGGCGAGCGATGCGGGGCGTTGACGGTGTCCATGATGTAACGATCAACTTTGAAGCCAAGACCGCCACTGCACGGTTTGATCCCGACCGAACCACGACCAATGCCATTGCTGCGGCATCGACCGAAGCCGGTTATCCCGCACAACGTATCGCTGCGGAACGATTATGAACGATAAAGTGTTGCTCAAAATGGGAGTGATCGGAGCGATTATCGTGGCCATCTGCTGTGTAACACCGCTGTTCGTTATCACTCTGGGTGCCGTTGGACTGTCCGCTTGGCTCCTCTGGCTCGACTATGCGGTATTTGGAGCGCTCTTCCTGTTTTCTGGGCTGATTGGGTTTGCGCTGATGAAGCTCAGAAATGCAGGTGAATGATGCAGCTTAGCTCAACGCTCACTTGCCCCCACTGCGGGCATCGCGAAACCGAAGCCATGCCGACGGACGCCTGCCAGTTTTTCTATGACTGCAAAGGCTGCAATGTCGTGCTCCGGCCCAATGCAGGCGATTGCTGTGTCTTCTGCTCGTTTGGCTCCATTCCCTGCCCACCAATTCAGGAAGCGCGTGACAATGGCACAGACGCGGAGTGCTGCTAACCAAGGAGAAGCCAATGACTGAGGTCGCACAAAAGCAGCTGGACCGTGCACGCAAGCCTATCCCGTTTCTTATTAATTGGGGGATTCCGATTCTGGTCCTGGTTTCGGTGAATTTCGTCCAGGGCTTCTGGCCTATTTCAATCGTGCTTTGGATGATAATCGGCTCTTTTACATGGATGGGCATTGGTTGCGTTATTAACGCGGCTCGTTGCGGTCGGCTGCATTGCTATTTCTCCGGGCCAATCTTTCTAATCGGCGCGCTTGCGATATTCCTGGTTGGATTTGGTTTAGTCGATCTTGGATCGATCGGTGTTTCTCTCATCAGCAACGCCACCATCGTTCTGGCGCTCTCAACCTTCATCCTGGAGTGGGTGTGGGGAGCATACGGATCGGCGAGGTAACTCGATCCTGAAAATTGACATGAGAGCATATTGATGTCCGCTATGGGTCGAAAGCGTGCGTTTGATCTGAAGGCCATTATCGGGATCAACTTTCGTTGAGCGCTATCCTCTGTTTCGAGGACCGGAACACTGTTCGCCAAGCGCGAGGCAGGGTAGCCTCACCTTATGCCAAAAACTGATCCAAGACTGGAACGCCTTTACGACTACACGAAGTTTCATATTGGCATTTATATCACTGCTGCCGGTGTCATGCTTACCATTGCAAGTTCGAATCAGATGCGTGAGGCATTGGGATTGAACGGGTGTCCAATTCTATTCTTCGCGGCGATCCTGGCAATGGCTTTGGCTGGCATGTGCGGCGGAATAATTGCCACGAATTGCATATCTTCAGCGAGTTTCGATGAGGTTTGGGAGCGTCGTATCGGGCCGTGGGATCGGAAACTGCTTACTGGACGTTATTGGGCAAGAGCAGAACATGGAGCATTTTGGTTGAGCGCAGTTCTCATTGCTAGCGCGGTGTTGCATCCCATCCGCTAAGAGCTGCGCCCATTTGGCGCGTATCAAAGTCGGCGATTTGCATCCCTCGTTTCGCGGCCCATAAGATGAGTATCAAAACAGAGGATATTACCAATGGCAAAAGATAAGCTACGCCGAGTGCATCTGACCAAGGACGATAAGAAAGGCGACTGGAAGTTGCAGGAAGCCGGATCTGACCGTGCAATCCGCCGTTTTCCGAATAAAGAAGGAGCAACAGCTGGAGGAGTTCTGGCAGATGCGTTGGGTTCGAAAGGTGGTTCGGTCCGCATCCACAAGCAGGACGGAAAAATCCAAGAAGAGCGGACCTATCCTCGCTCCAAAGATCCGAAGAGCTCGCCGGGTTGAGGCTAGTATAGACGCGCCGCGGGAAATTTCCGATTCGAAGCAGAAATCTATAGAATGGCCGTTGGCGCTATCGTTTCAGTGACGGAATGTCCGTCGCAGCTCGCGCTCAATTGGGAAACACGTTCGTTAGTTTGCTAGATTGCGGTTCTCAAACAAGGAGAACCAATCATGTTTATCCTAGATGCCAACAACGGTCCGGCTGCAACTGTCGTTGACGATAATGTGTTCATTCGATTGAGAAGTCGAAACCCGCTCTCTGGCCGGCTTTTCGATTGCGCCGGGTTTACGCTGAGCGCGAACCATTCTTTGATCTTTTATCAACACCTTCGGGAGGTTACGCTCGACCTGATTTCGGCAGACGAAACGACCGAAGAGCAAGTCGCAAAAGTGCTGAAGTTTCAAAACCAAGGCTGATGTTGACCCATAGTCACTCCGCCTAAGGCCGGAGTCATTGATCGGCTGTCCTTAGTCTTTGAGTGCCACTTCAACTTCAGTGAGCCAGCGAACGGCCGATTACTCGAGAAGGACATGTATCGGACAGCGACACTTGTAGGCCCTGAACTGTTCACCGGTGACCGTTGTGCTTGGGCCGGCGACGTGTACGAGGGCGATCCATGGGGCGCTTAGAGACGGATATGGAAAGCTGGATAGTTGGCCTGAGCGCGCGCCCCACGATATCTGATTTTCGCTTGACGATCTGGCGTGACTATTGGGCGTAGAGCTGATGCTCAATTCGTGCTGTCACGTATACGATGAAGGTCCATGCCGGTCGTACAGCCTTTCATCTTGCGTACTGGATGATGATTCAGGAGCAATTTCCCGAGTTCATCATGGCTAAGCCAGGACCTAAAGGACCAAAATCAAGCTGGATGCGGTTTAAAGGTCGTAATTTTCCGAAGGGCGTAACGCTTAATCATAAGAACGATCAGGGCTGTATGGATTTGGAGTTCCACGGCACGACTGTGGAGGAATTGACAGCGCGCCGTGACTCCAAATGGCCGGACGGAATTCTGATTACTCAAACCGGTAAATCCGCGGCCCTCCGGCTCATGATACGAACTTGCGACATGGATAGACCCCTCGCCGAGCAGAGCAGCATTATTCTCGATGCGTTCGTTGCCGCTCGTAAGCTCGCACCATTAGCGAAGATAGCCTGATGACTGTCGGACGCGCCAATTTGAGCAACGGGGCCGAAAGCGGTCCGTCCGCTTTTAGCACAAAGGCGGTGAACACGGACTTGCTCGCAAAGTCACCAAACGCTGGGGCATGCCGATATGATTCGAGGCCCGCGCAGTGCTCAGAATTTTCGGTTGGCCGAGCCACCCAGAAAAAACCCGTCGACAGGTTAGTTGATAAATCCAGCATTTGCCCTCTTGAATGTCGGAAAATCCAACATTATGTAATTCCTGAGCAACGAATAGGTGATGTATGGCGACGACTGCGCCCCCCATTCCGAAGACTAAAGTGTTTCCGAAAGCGGACATACTCAAAGTCTTGATGGCTGAACTGACGGATGTGGCAGAAAACGAAGCAGGTCTGCATGGCATTAAGCTACCCACCGATCCAGCGGGGATCGCGAAGGCTCCAGTTCCCTTGGATTCTCTCACTGTAGTCGACACGCTGTGTTCGATTGAACCGGTCCTGGGCTTCCCCCCACGTGAGAGCATCGTACGCACCGGTGGATACGATTCGATTGAGAAAGCGCTGGATCACATGCTTCCGAGGATCGAACGAACGTGGAACAAGAAGTGGAACAAGGGGGCGAAGAAATGACAGACGCGTCATTTAGCCGCGCTGACGACGAACTTGAGCGGAAACAGCTTGGCGAACGCTTAAAAGAGGCGCGCAAGTATCTCGGCCTCAAGCAGGAAGAAGTCGCGAGATACCTCAAGATTCCGCGAACAGCGCTGACCGATATAGAAAACGGGCAACGCCGTGTGGAGGCGATTGAACTGACACGCCTTGCGAAGCTTTATCGGCAGTCTGTGGCTTACTTCACTGGTGAAGATGATGCCTCGGCAGGACTTCCGGCCGATGTTGCCCATCTTGCGCGTCGCGTAGCGGATTTGTCTGTCGAGGACCGAGCCGAGCTCGGGAAGTTCGCGGACTATCTGCGTATGCGTTCAAACGGGGACGGAGTCGACTGATGGCGGAAGACTATGCAAGCGCAGTGCGTGCGGGAACGATGGAAGCTGGCCGACTTCATCGTGAGCTTGGCACAAGAGACGAGGTTGCAAGCCAGGGCGGCCATGTCGATGTGTTCGCCGCGATACACGCGCTCCATCTTCCGCTATTGCTACGCCCCCTGAACGGTCTACTTGGTGCCTATCTGAACGAGCCCTCGCCGGGAGTGCTGGTGACGACACAGCGCCCGATGAGTGTTCAGCGTTTTACTGCAGCCCACGAGCTCGGTCACTTTCGGATGGGTCACAAGCCTAGCCTAGACGATGAGAACATATTGAGGCGAACGCCGAACTCTCCCGAACCAACAAGCGAATTCCAAGAGACCGAAGCAGACGCATTCGCGATCGCGTTTATGATGCCGAAGTGGCTCATCCATTCGCATTGTCAGCGACAAGGGTGGACCGCTCCAGATCTCGCAGAGCCTGCCGTGGTCTACCAGCTCTCACTTCGACTGGGCGCAAGCTATGAGGCAACAGCCCGAACGCTTCATCGCTACCGGATTGTCTCGCGCGATGTGCAGGATCGGTTGCTGGCAAGACGTCGGCGCGATCTCAAGGCTGCTCTGCTTAATGACTACACTCCCGAAAACTATCGGGGGGATGTCTGGCTCCTGACCGAAAAAGATGCGGGTACGAGGATCGATGGGAGTCACCACGATCATTTCGTTTTGTCACTCGAAGAAAGAAGTGGCGGCGGATATTTGTGGGACCTTGATCAACTCAAGGCTAGCGGCTTCGCCGTGGTCAGTGATGAACGAGAGACGCGTGATAGCGAGGGCATTGGAGCATCGGTCATGCGCCGCGTTACTGCGGCGGCCAGCCCGGAGCGAGGCACCGTGTCTCTTTCCGAAAAGCGCCCATGGGACCCTGGAACGCTCCACACCGATCTAACATTCGATTTCGACTTCACTGGACCAGAGCAAGAGGGATTGTCGCGTGCTGAGCGCCGACACCTGCTTCAGGCCGCGTGAGTTCAGAATTATCGATTAGGGCCGACCTAAGGCCGATGTTTGGACCTGCACGCGATCAGGGGGCGCGCCCCACTTGTCTAGCATTCGCGGCGAGCGACACGCACGCCAGTCTTCGGCCCGATTGGTTGCCTCTGTCTTGCGAGTACCTGTTCTACGGAGCGCAAAAGCGAGCCGGCCGGCCTCCATCAAGCGGAGCTACATTACCAGCCATGCTTGAGGCCCTTCGTCTCGATGGCCAGCCCGTCGAGACGGACTGGCCCTATCAGACCAAAAGCCCAGCAAGCCTTGAGGATTGCAAGCCCCCGGCATCACTGGATCCATGCTTCCGCCGGAAAGGAGCCATGCAAGCGCTCGACATGACAGCCGTCAGGGCTGCGCTCGATAATCGCGTGCCGATCCTCATACTGATGACCCTGTCGCAGTCCTTTTTTAATCCGGGTAATGGCGGCCTCGTTGCTGCGCTTCCGGGTGAGCTACCTGATCCGGCGATGAGGCATGCCGCTATCGTCGTCGGTCACGGCCAAGTGGATGCCCAAACCGTTTTTCTTGTTCGCAACAGCTGGGGCTCCGCGTGGGGGGACGACGGGCACGCATGGCTAAGCGAAGAATATTTGACGCACCGGTTGTTCGCAGCCGCACGTCTCTTGGAGGAACCTGATGTACCAAGCAATTCCACCACAAGCTGATTGCGCCAGCACTTGGCTCGAAGCAGTCCGCACGGTCGAAGGAGCGAAGGGACATGAAGCGCACAATGTCATAATCGATGTAGTCGATCCTGTGGCGCGAACCAGCCTGTCCGATCCGGTCGTGTCCAAGGTCGATGACTTTCTCAAGACGCATGACAAGAAACGCATTCAGACGGTCTCGAACACGATCTTCCCCGCTGGCCTCTATCGTCGGTACGGCGCGCCAACGTTTTTCAATCGATTCCACACAAAGGTGCTTCCTCTCGTAAGAGGAAAGAAGCGTTGGTCGGGCTATTACTTCGAGAGGATGACAGATCTCCCGCAACCCGATGGATCATCGATCAACCAGATCTGGGACATTGTTGAGCGGATTCGTAATCCTTCGGTCAAAGCGCTCAATCGGTTCGAGCTGCTCGTGTTTGATCCTGCTCGCGATGTCGACAATGCGTCTTTCGGCGGCCAATGCCTCAGCTTTGTAAGCCTCAAACTGATCGGACCGGTGGGCCAGCGAAAGCTCTCAATGACGGCAATGTACCGTAATCATTTTTACATCGAGAAGCTGCTGGGAAACCTCATTGGGCTTGGGCAACTGATGAAGTTTATCGCTGATGAGGCGGGTGTCGAAGTCGGTCAGTTGACCGTCATCTCAACCCATGCCGAGGTTGATACCGGGAGGGGGGCTTGGAATCGCCGGGACCTCGCCGATCTGATCGATAGGTGTGATCAGGCCAACGCGCAATTTGCAGACTCAGCGTAGGCCTCAAGAGGAAGCTGTTGATTTTGGGACTGCGTCTCTTGGCTCTCGGTTAAGCCATAGAAATGGTGTATTCCGCTTATGAATTCTCGTTGCCCGCCATAGCTTGGATGGCGAATCGAGATCACATTCTTGTCTAGCGCAGACAAAGCCATCTGTGCATCGCGCCCAATTGCGATGATTTCACGAGGATTGATCATGGCAATGAGGTCCTCGAGAAGCGACCAAGTCATCTCCCGCTCAGCACGCGTGTGACATCGGTTCGACATCGATTTGCCTTCTTCGTGCGGGTGATATGGAAACACGTTCCAGAGCACGACAGGTGAACTGATAGATCGCAAGACTTGCCACACGACCGCGGCTGTACGTTCTGCCACCACGGGACCTTGGGTTGCTTTTTCAAGCTTAATGTCGCCCATCAGAGCAGCGGCATCGCGCAAATGGACCTCGTCCGTAAGCGGGATCCCAGTACGTCTCCCTCCGCGGTATCCGAGATCGCGCGCGATCCACATTGTCTCAGCGCCATGATCAATTGCTGCCTCGAGCATATTCTGCAGATTTCGGCGCCGCCTTGCAGCGGCATCGCTTCTATCGAACTCCGCGCATCGGTGGTGCCATGGGTTGAAGGTTGCAGGGAGCTCCAGGCCAGCCAAGCGATCGATGAACATTGCTGGGGTCATGCCGGCAACTCCGCTACTTGCAGCTCTCGATGATCGAAATCGATTGTGAGGCGTGCGCGTCTTTTCTCCTGTAGAAATCGAAACGCAGAATAACCTTGCAAGATCGCTTCTTCCCAAAGCCATAAGGGGCATTGCTCTGCCTCATATCCGCTGACGAAAGCCCTGACCTGCTTCAGCAAATCCAGTGGCAATCCACCGCGCTCGACCTTGTCGAAAAAGCGAAGGTGTTGGGCTTGTGTGAACAACCAGGACGTAAGCCCCTCCTCGATCAAGATTGCTCTCGCGCCGTCCTGAGCTTCATCGACCAATGGATCGCTCTTACGCTTCAGGCGAAACAAGGCCCGCATAACAGGCGACCAGCCTAAAACAGCGACGTAGGCGTAGTGGAAAACATCGTGGAAGCGATAGTCGTCGGGTTCCACCGCATTGTCGGTAAGGCGATCGCCGACATAGATGTGATTGGATCGTTGATAGACGAATGTTTTGCCGCGGACTTCACGCTCATAGATGTCGATAGTCATGGTTCGAGGCAGCTGCTCTTCTAGCTCAAAACCTTCGTCGAAAGCGTCGGGATACCGGCGTTCTTGCGGCCATCGGTCAAAGATCTTGTGAAGATTCTTCGCTGCGGCCGCTTCCATCGTAATACCGGATTCAGTGCTTGCTTCGATGAGCTTCTCCGCAACACCTACGAGATAATCGCGCGCACGCGGCTTGTCATTTTCAAGCTCTGAGTTGACGTACGAAGAAATGAGATCACCGACCTTGCTAGCAAGCATCAGAAGAGTCTGCTCAAAGCGTGGCATCGGGGCCTTTGAAAACTCCATCGTGGCGGGCTGCAGGTCATGAAAGGTGATCGAGACCGGTGAAAGGTCTTCACGGCGACGATCACCGCTCAGTGTGGAAAGAGCTATATCCGCGAGTGAGAGATCGCTTCGCCGAGCGATCGCGGCCAAATACCAGAGAACGTCGCCAAGTTCCTCGGCCACGGCATCAGCATATCCGAGGTAGGATGCTTCATCGCGCTGCTTCTTCTTCGCCTCACTAAGCAGTGTGCCCGTTTCTCCGACCAGGCCCAAAAGGTGAAACCCGAGCTCGGCTGTTGAGGACCGCTGGTCGGTCGCCGCAGCCTGCCGGGCATACTCATCGATCGTGAGGTGCTCGAACGCTTCTTCCATCACCGTATCTTCCTGCGATCGACAATCGCTTCTTTCGGAACAGCAACCCCATACGCGTCCAGGGCGCGCAGCACGACCATCCTGATCGGCTCTCGAGCGTCCAGCGACCGCTGCCCAAGATCGTGTCGGGTCACAGCGGGAACCTGGATCTGGAGGTGGATATCCTCGTCTGTTTCAAATGCAGGGGGAAGACTCATATTATCATGCAACCATATTTTCATGATAATAGCAACTTTCTACTTTGGACGCGGCGCCACCTGCTGTTCGTGCTGGCTTGGCGCGGACACGACTCTGTTGAGTTGCGATGCTGGGGTTCGATGGCTTCGGGGAAGATTGCCTTTGAAGAAGGCTTTCAGCCGGTGATTTTGCGCTGGCTCGAGCAATCGGGCGTGCTAGGTGTGTTGATACTTGTGGCAGGGGAGAAACGCAGGTGGCGTTTTGGAGTAGTCAGACGCTCGAAAAGCGACTCAAATCGTTGGTCGAGCCTTCAAACAAAGACATGGTCGATTGTAATGCGATCACACTTCGTGTCGGGCGCGAGATATTCGTGACGCCTCACATTGATGAAGTATTCTCAAACACAAAGCGCATTCTCGATGACGACGAAGCGTTTCAAATTCCACCCGAGCAGTTCGCCTTCATTCTGACAGAGGAGCGGGTCTCAGTGCCTGCGGACGCAATGGCGTTCATTTCTATGAAGGCCACATTCAAAATGCAGGGGCTGATCAATGTTTCTGGCTTTCATGTCGATCCCGGATGGGAGGGGCCACTTATCTTTGCTGTCTTCAATGCGGGGCCTTCTCCAGTCCATCTGCAGCGAAAGCTACCGCTTTTCCTTGTTTGGTACGCCAGTCTCGACAAGCCATCTGAGAAGCAGAAGACGAAGCCGGGAGGCGACGGAATACCACCGAATATCATTGGCAACCTCTCAGCCGCGACCGACACTCTTTACGCGCTTGACAAGCGTTTGAAGGACGAGGTGAAAAAGCGAGATGATGAGGACAAGAAGCTAAGCGATCGAATTCATGAGATTAAGCGGGGCCAGACTGCGCTTAAAGTTACTCTCGCCGTTCTTTTGACGCTCGCCACAGGCATCACTTTGTTCGTCCTGCGAAGTGATTTGAGTGAATTGCTTACTGCGCACACAACATCGGCTGCCGAGGTCCAAACTGATGCACCGCAGGATGAAGATGCCGAATGAATGCTGGATCGGCCTATTGTCGCTCCCCGCATTGGCACTCGAAGAATTCTGTGCCGACATGAAGAGCGGAGGCCATGTGCATGGCTATGACGCCCAGGTTCTCGTAGTCTTCCAAGGGTAGTCCGATCTTGTGGGTTCTGGCGCTCAAGGCTCTGATTTTCGTTTCGATAATCTCGGAGCTGTCGCCGTGAGCGACACTGTTGCGCAGCGCACCATATGCGTTGATCGCGTCGAGCGCGAATCCAAGCCACTCATCGTTCAACATGGCTCGCAGCAATCCCAATTGATGTTCCATGCTCAAGCGCGGAAGCTTGGCTGGGTTCGATACGAAACTGCGGAGTACTTGATCGACTTCCAGCTCTAGCGCGGCATATCCGGTGATGATCGTCGATGCTTGTGGGTGGATAGCTCTGAGTTGATCTCGCAGTCGCGCCATGGCGGCAGCGGGCGAATCCGGGTCGAAATCTTCATCGTCTCCGAACGGTATCTCGAATGGGTCTTCTGCCATATCTTTCCTCTCTGTACGGTAACAAAGCTCGACACTGGCATGCGATCACATCCAAGTGTCAATCCGATTGCCGTCTTGTTTGTGGAAGCATCGTTTCGCCATCTACCTGACCGCAAACACTGGGTGACTGCTAAGTTTTCGTTATAAGTTAGGACCATCATTCCGGATAAATATGCACGCTTTAGCCAAGTCAGCCGAAGCAGTGCGATTTATGGCTGCTTCCGGGATCGCGTGTTTGGGCCATGAATGTCCGACATGAGTGCGCAAAGCCGACATTCTAACTGGACTAGTTGCGTGGGGTGAGCATTGCTGTTTGGCACATAGTTGCCGCTTGGCCCGGAGGGGCCGGCGGCTTGGGTCAGTGCAAGGCCGGATGGTCCGGCTTGCGCCGGAGACCTACCATGAAGACATTAACCAAACCCACCAGCAAAACCAAGGCCGCAACCGTTGCACGCATGCTGCGCCGCGAAAAGGGCGCTACTCTAACTGAGATCGAGAGAACAACCGGCTGGAAGCCGCACAGCTGCCGTGCTTTTCTGAGTGGTATCCGCAAGACCGGCGCAACACTCGCCAAGGAAGAACGCCCCGATGGCAAGACTGCCTATCGTATTACGTCCGAGGCAGATCAATGCCAGGCTTGAGCGCCGCCGACCTCCCGGCCATGTCGCCGGCCGAGTTGCGGGCAGCGTGGCGCGAGCAGTATCGCAAACCCGCGCCAGACATCGGTCCCGACCTCCTTCGCCGCGGCATCGCATGGCAGATACAGGCGCGCGTGCATGGCGGACTGCCAAGAGCAACGGTTCGAGCGATTGAGACGGCGCAGCGGCGGCTGGAAAGGACTGGCTCGGTTTCCTCGCCCCGTGACCTCGCGATCAAACCTGGGACGCGGCTCGTTCGCGAATGGCAGGGCAAGACCTTTAACGTGCTCGTCCTCGACGACGGGTTCGAGCATGATGGCAGGCGCTACACAAGTCTCAGTCAGATCGCCCGGGCCATCACCGGTGCACATTGGTCGGGACCACGCTTCTTCGGTCTGAAGAAGCGCAAGGCACCACCCAAGCGGGGCAATACTCATGGCTGATAGGAAGCGCTGCGCCATATACACACGCAAATCGACCGAAGAGGGATTGGAGCAGGACTTCAACAGTCTCGACGCCCAACGCGAAGCCTGTGCCGCCTATATCCTCAGCCAGGCTGCTGAAGGCTGGGAACAGGTAGCCGAGCAGTATGATGATGGCGGCTGGTCAGGCGGGAAAATGGAGAGACCCGCATTGAAGCAGCTGCTCGATGATGTTGAAGCGGGCAAAGTCGATATCATTGTTGTCTACAAGGTCGATCGGCTCACCCGCAGTCTCGCCGACTTCGCCAAGATCGTCGACATTCTCGATGCAAAAGAAGTTTCTTTCGTCAGTGTGACCCAAGCGTTCAACACGACCAACTCCATGGGGCGGTTGACGCTCAACGTCCTGCTCTCCTTCGCCCAGTTCGAGCGCGAGGTCACCGGCGAACGTATTCGCGACAAGATCGCAGCCTCCAAGAAGAAAGGCATGTGGATGGGAGGACCGGTGCCGATCGGATACCGTCTTGAAGAGCGGCATCTCGTCATTGAGCCTGAGGAAGCCCGAACGGTTCGCATGATTTTCGAGCGTTATTGTGAGCTGCGATCGATTGCGCGCTTGGTCGATGAGTTGGCAGGGCAGGGGGTTAAGACGAAGCAGCGCACCTACAGAAATGGCAAAATCGTCGGTGGCATCCCGTTTGCCAAAGGCTCGCTCGCGCATCTTCTCAAGAACCCGGTTTACACCGGGAAAGTGCATCACAAGGGCAATCTATTCGATGGGATGCATGAGGCGATCATCGACGAGGCATTGTGGAACGAAGTCAGGTTGATCTTTGCCGCCAACGGTGCGGATAGGAAGCTCGGCAAGAAATCAAACAATCCCAGCTTGCTAACTGGACTGCTTACCGATCCAGATGGACGGCCCATGACACCTGTACACGGATGCCGAGGACCGAAGCGCTATCGCTATTACGTGACTCGGTTTGCAACAGGAGAGGATAGCAGTGACCCTTGGCGCGTGCCCGCCGCAGAGCTTGATAGGTTGGCGACTCAACTCGTGCGCAAATGGTTGCGTAGTTCTCAGAAGCCGGGTCTGGCCCAAGAAATGGCAGCCGCCGCACAACTGGCATCAACATTCGCAGATCTCCCGGTTGTCGAGAAAAGAAGGGTTCTCTTGGAGAGGCGACTGCGCTTTTGCCTTTTGGAAAATGCGATCACGATCAGCTTGGAGCGTATTAATACGGCTCACCAGCTATTGTTACCCGCGCAGATGGTAAGGCACGGCTGCGAGACCAAATTGTCGCTGCCGCCTGATGACAGACCGGTATCCGAACCAGATCCGGTTCTCCTCAAGCTGCTGGCCCAGGCGCAAGCAGCACAGCAGATGGTAATCGATGGCCATGCTGCGCCTAACATCGAGCGATACAGCAAAGGCCATATATCCCGCTTGCTTCGCATAAGCTGGCTTGCTCCTGACATCGTCTCTGCAATCGTGGAAGGGCGTCAACCCAAGGTGTTGACCGGGCGCCGTCTGCTTCGAGCCGCTGGGATTCCCATGGACTGGGCTGACCAGCGCACATTTCTGGGATTCGCCTGAAACTCCAAGACAATCCGATCTGCATCTCGTGCCGCCTTTTTGGGCGTTAGAGATAACCTCTGATTTAGGGCCGATATCACGGCGCCAATATGGTCTCAGTCTTGGTCGGAGGCTTTACACGATGGGCTAACCCTCGGAAACTTCGCCATTAATTGTGGCTTGGCTATGCGAGGTTACGGCCACAACGGATTCTGGGGACTGTGTGGTGCCGGATGTCCGACTCGAACGGACGACCTACCGCTTACAAGGCGGTTGCTCTACCAGCTGAGCTAATCCGGCGCGCCATGCTTACGGCGCT
>JBCBSD010000030.1:0-47499 GCA_039819365.1 Pseudomonadota bacterium | reverse complement strand
TCAATTCGCAGCCCATGGGCTTCTATGCGCCTGCCCAGATCGTCCGCGATGCACGCGAGCATGGCGTCGAGATCCGCGCACCGGATGTAAACTATAGCGATTGGGACAATCTGCTCGAACCCATCGACCCCGGGCGCTGGGCAGTCCGTCTCGGTTTTCGACAGATTGGCGGGATCGCTATAGTTTACATCCGGTGCGCGGATCTCGACGCCATGCTCGCGTGCATCGCGGACGATCTGGGCAGGCGCATAGAAGCCCATGGGCTGCGAATTGAGCAAGGCAGCGCAAAATACATCGGGATAGAATTTTTTGATCCAGCTCGAGATGTAGGCGAGATCGGCAAAGCTGGCGGCATGGCTTTCTGGGAAACCATAATCGCCGAAGCCCTTGATCTGGTTGAAGCAATTTTGTGCAAATTCCGGATCATAGCCGCGCCTGATCATCCGGCTGACCATCTTGTCTTCGAGTTTGCCGATCGTACCGCGCGAGCGGAACGTTGCCATCGATTTGCGCAGCTCATTGGCTTCATCCGGCGTGAACCTGGCGGCGTCGATGGCGATCTTCATCGCCTGCTCCTGGAAGATCGGCACACCCTTGGTGCGCTTCAAGATGCTCTCAAGCTCGTTGGCTGGCCCGTGTTCAGGCGACGGCGAGGGATATTCTTCCTTCTCCTTGCCCGAGCGCCGTCTCAGATATGGATGTACCATATCACCCTGGATCGGTCCGGGACGGACAATCGCCACTTCGATGACAAGGTCGTAATAGGTGCGCGGTTTGAGGCGCGGCAGCATACTCATCTGCGCCCGGCTTTCGATCTGGAAGACCCCGATCGTGTCTGCCTTGCAGAGCATGTCGTACACTTCGGGCACCTCCTTAGGCACCGAAGCGAGCGTATAACGTTCGCCATAATGCGCATCGATGAGGTCGAACGCTTTGCGGATGCAGGTCAACATGCCGAGCGCAAGCACATCTACCTTGAGGATGTGCAAGGCATCGATATCGTCCTTGTCCCATTCGATGAAGCTACGATCGGCCATCGCACCATTGCCGATCGGCACGGTTTCGACGAGCGGACCCTGGGTGAGGATGAAGCCGCCGACATGCTGTGATAGATGGCGCGGCATGCCGATCAGCTGGTCGGTCAGCGCAATCACGCGTCTGAGATAAGGATCGCTGAGATCGAGGCCCGCCTCATCGGTCTTCGCTTCGTCGACCGAACTGCCCCAGCTTCCCCAAACGGTGCGGGCAAGCGCGGAAGTCACATCCTCCGACAGCCCCATCGCCTTGCCGACCTCGCGGATCGCCGAGCGCGGGCGATAGTGGATCACCGTCGCGCACAGCCCGGCGCGGTGGCGGCCATATTTCTCGTAGATATGCTGGATGACCTCTTCGCGGCGCTCATGCTCGAAATCGACGTCGATATCGGGCGGTTCCTTGCGCTCCTCCGAGATAAACCGCTCGAACAGCAATTCGACCTGCGCCGGATCGACAGCCGTTATGCCGAGGCAATAACAGACCGCGCTGTTTGCCGCCGAACCGCGCCCTTGGCACAGGATCGGCGGTTCGACGCCGCGTGCATAATCGACGATATCCTTGATGGTTAGGAAGTAGCGCGCGATATCGAGTTTCTCGATCAGCACTAGCTCGCGTTCGATCAGCTTCGATACCTTTTCCGGTATGCCATCTGGATAGCGTTTGGCCGCTCCTTCCCGGGCGACTTCTTCCAGATAGTTCTGCGGCGTCCGGCCGCCCGGCACGGTCTCCTCGGGATATTCATATTGCAGCTCGTCGAGCGAGAAATCGCAGCGATCGGCGACTTCGCGGGTCGCGGCTATGGCGTGCGGCCAATCGGCGAACAGGCGGATCATCTCTTCGGGGCTTTTCAGGTGCCGTTCGGCATTGGCGTGGAGCAGATAGCCGGCTTCGTGAATGATCGTCTTCTCGCGGATGCAGCTCATCACGTCTTGGAGCGGGCGGCGCTCTGGCGCGTGATAATGGACATCGTTGGTCGCCAGGATCGACAGGCCGTTGGCGCGGGCCAGCGTATCGAGCCGGGCGATCCGCGCGCGGTCCTCGCCGCGATACAGATAGGCGGCGGCGATGTGACGCAGCGTCGGCAGCCGTGCGACAAGCGCGGGCAGCGTTTCGGCGAAAGCGTCGATATCCTCCGGCGGCAGAACGATCAGCTGCACGTCTTCGCTATGCGCGGCGAGCATAGCGAGCGTCAGATGGCATTCGCCCTTGTCCTGCCATTCGCCCTCGACCGTCTGCATCTTGCCTTGGGAGAGCAGCGTGCAGAGCCGGCCATAGGCGGCGCGGTTTTCCGGATAGGCGAGAAAGCTATGTCCCTCCACCAGATCGAGGCGGCAGCCGATGACCGGGCGGACTTTCGCCGTTTTCGCTTCGCTGTGCAGGCGGACGACGCCTGCCATCGTGTTGCGATCGGCAATCCCGAGCGCGTCATAGCCGTGTCGAAGCGCCGCCAGCACGAGATCGACGGCATCCGATGCGCCGCGCAGGAAGGAAAAACAGCTGGTGACGCCCAATTCGACGAAAGGCGTGGACGGATTGGCCTTGAACGCCCCATCCATCTGCCTGAGCGTGCGTTTCGCAGGCGTGAGCGGTGCGTCGGGCATGATCAGGCGAACAGCCCGTGCAGGAACCATTCGGGCGGCCCGCCGCGCCCATCATCGATCACGCCGTTGCGATAGATCCAGAAGCGCCGGCCGTCCTCGTCCTCGATCTTGTAATAGTCGCGCAGCCGCACGGTCGATCGCTCGCGCCACCATTCGGGCGCGATCCGTTCGGGTCCTTCGACCTTGACGACATCGTGCAGCTTGCGCCGCCAGCGGAAGCGTTTGGGCGGACCTTCGGGAGTGGCGTAGATCACCGCGATCGGCTCGGGCCGGTCGAACAGCCGGATGGGGCGTTCACGCTGTGGTGGTTCAGCCGGAACAGACGGATCCTCGTCCAATCCCGGCCGCCAGGCCACCGAACGTTCAGGCACATGGCTGGCAACGGCTATCGGACGGCAGACATTTTGTGCGCCGATCCGGACGCTCAGCCGATCGATCAGATGCGATAGCGAAAGCCCTTCGGGCTTATTCTCCTCCAACCCGTTCTGATGGGCGGGCATGGCTTCATGCCCTATCGCCGTCAGCGCAAATGCATCGAAACCGCACCCCGCATCGAGCGTTTCCAGCCGCTCTGCGAACAGCCGGCAGATATGATCGGGCTTGCGTACGGGCGCAGCGGTTTCGGCTGTGAGCGCCGCGATATGTCCATCGACGCGAAACGCCTCGAAACGCACGCGCCGTAAACCGCGCTGACCGTGTTCCAATTGGCGGCACAGCCGATCGGCAAGATCGGAAAGTATCGGCTCGACGATGGGGACGTGCAACGCCGGTTCGGCGACCCGCACAGCCGCGCGATATCGGGTCTGCGGGGCCAAAGGCGCGACGATTTCCTCAACCCGCCCCAGCGCCTGTTCGAGCCGGCGGAGCGGATTGACGCCGCCATTTCCGGTTTTGCGAAAACGCCGTGCCAGCGACGAGACCGGTATGGCGGCGAGCGCGCCGACGGTCTTGAGGCCCAGCCGACGAAGCAGCAGCGCATCGTCACTGTCTATTCTCAGGCTTTCGACGGGCAATGGTGCCAGCGCGGCATCGAGCGTATCGCTGTCGGCGATGATCCTGTTCCGATCGCCATAATGGGCCAGAGCCCAGGCGCCGCCGATCGTGGGCGCTATGGCAATCCGGCTGGTCAAACCGAGATCGCCGAACCGGCTTTGCATATCGGCCAGCATCGCAGTTTCGCCGTCAAAAAGATGCGAAGCCCCTGTGCTGTCGAGCAACAGGCCGTCCGCGCCGTCCACGGCCGTCCACGGGCTCCAGCACTGCGCCCAGCAACCGAGCTGGACGAGCCAGTCCGCATCGCCCGCCGGGTCCGAAGATTCGACGATCAGCGCCGGACAGATGGCGCGCGCATCGGTCAGCTTCTGCCCGGCTTTCGCACCGGCATTTTGCGCGGCATCGTTAACCGCGTCGATAACCGTGCCATGCGGTGCTTCCGAGCCCAGCGCGATAGGCTGGCTATCATCCGTATCGGCGTGCGCCTTCCTCCACCGCTGCATCGCGAGGCGAGGAAACCAGATCGAGACGATGCGCCGCTGCGTCATACACGGCATTCCACTGGCCGGGCCGCATATAGCGGGCGCGGAACAGATCGAGCGACCAGGCGGGCGCTCCCGGCGCTCCGGGGTCGTGCGGATGCGGCCTTGAAGGCCGGCTGGCCACGCGCCACCGCCGCCGCGCCCCGCTCAGATCGGCATGACCGCCGATCCGCACGAGAAAGGCGGGCACGCCATGACGCTCGGCCGCCACGGCCAGCCGCCGCGTGGCGGTAAAATCGAGCGCGCGCGGATCGCCGTAAGTCTCGCCGATCACGGCGGCGAGCGAAGGACATTTGAGGCCCTCTTCCATCGCCCAGAGTGCGTCCTTCGCATTGCGCGCGACGACATGAATGGGGTGTGTGTCCAAAGCGGTCGGCAGGCCGTGCATAAAAGGCCGCCCCATATCGCCAATCGCCCGCGCTTCCTGAACCCATAGGATCGGGCCAGGGCTTTGCGTGTCCACCTGCGAGAGTGCCAAACCGATTCCCGAAGCGTCTCCACCCGCCGGGAATATCTCCTGCAATGTGGCGGCCGTACGGGCGAAGCCCTCCGTCGGATTGGGAGACGCCGTTGAAGAGGCAACAGGGTATTGGCACAGGGTATCGACCGTCGAAAGAATCACAATGTTCCTATTTTGTTCTATTTTGCGGTAAACTGCAATATCAAAGCCGCAAAGTGGGTTTCGGCCTTGCTGTCGGCACCGGACATGCTCTCGTGCTGGCCGAGCGAACCGACATCCAGCTCCACTTCGCAATTTGAATTTCGCGCGGAGCGGATATTGGATTGTCCGCATGCGTATCAACGCTGCATAGTGGTCGGAAATTCAGCGATTTGCGTTTCCCAATGCGATCAAGCTAGGTTCAGGGATCGAATATTCTCCGCGATTCCCGGTATCTGACCGCGCCAGTATGCCGCCGACACCGAACTGCCCGCGCGACAATGTGAATTCCAAGGGGGTTTAGATCAGCATAGGACCAGGCGCCGACATGCAAATCGACAGCCGGTCGTCCTGGCAGGCGATGCGCGATTCTTGCCGCGACGATCCCGGCGCCTTTCACGGCGGAATCGCCAAGCGGCGCATCTGCTGGTTTATTTCCGGGCACGGAAAGAACGGCGCCTGGATCAGCTGGGACGATGCGCAAGAACGCTGGTTCGGATGGGATGCGGCCACGGCCGAACCGGTAACAGCCGATCTTCCGGCGGATTTCGAACCCTGGGACCGCGCGTTCAACGATGACGATCCACCCAATTGGCGCTGGTTCGAGGGCGGGCTGACGAGCGCGGCGTTCAACGAGGTCGATCGTCATGTGCTCGCTGGCCATGGCGACGAGGCGGCGCTGATCTTCGAGGGCGACCGCTGGAACATGGCCGAGGATGGCGGGCGCGGCGGGCCGGTCGACAGCTATCCGGTGTCGCGCAAGAAGCTGCTGCTCGAAAGCGCGAAATGCGCGCTGGCGCTCAAGGCGCTGGGCCTCGAACCCGGCGACCGGATCGCGCTCAATATGCCGAGCATCGCCGAACAGATTTACTGGACGGAAGGGGCGAAGCGGCTCGGCATCGTCTACACCCCGGTCTTTGGTGGTTTCAGCGACAAGACTCTGTCGGACCGGATTGCCGACGCCGGCGCGCGCGTCGTGATCACCGCGGACGGCAGCTATCGCAACGCGCAGATGGCGCCGTTCAAACCGAGTTACACCGATCCGGCGCTGGACAATTTCGTCGCGGTTCCGGTGGCGATGGAACTGCTCGATGCGGCGCTGGCCGATGGCGATCTCGGGATCGATGCCAGTCAATCGGGACTGATCCGCGAGACGGTCGCCGAACTGCTCGAAGGCGAGGTCACGGTCGAGCGGTCGGACGTGATGCGCGGGGTCGGCAAGGCGCTCGCCGAGATGGGGCAGGCCGGCGGCATCGATGCGCGCCAATCGGCGCAGCTCAGGATCGCGGTGGCGAGCGCGCTCGTCGATTCGCCGCCGCGCGTCGAGGCGGTGATCGTTGTCCGCCATACCGCGCAGCCCGATCTCATCTGGAACGACGACCGCGACCGCTGGAGCCATGAGCTGACCGATGCGGCCGGCGAAGAACTGCTCGCCGCGGCGCGCGACGCCGGGTTCGATGTGGCGGATGAGGAGGCGCTACTCGCCCTGTCTGATACCGATTTCGTCCGGGCGATCTGGGCGTCGTCGCCGGTGCTGGCGGTCGATGCCGAATATCCGAACTTCATCATCTACACCTCGGGCTCGACCGGGAAGCCGAAGGGCGTCGTCCATGTCCATGGCGGCTATTGCGCGGGCGTCGCGGCGACCATGCCGGCCGCCTTCGGGGCCGAGCCGGGCGATACCATGTATGTCGTCGCCGATCCCGGCTGGATTACCGGGCAAAGCTATCTGATCGCGGCGGCTTTGCTGTCTCGCGTGACGACCATCATCACCGAAGGCTCACCCGTCTTCCCGCACGCCGGTCGCTTCGCCTCGATCATTGAGCGCTACCAGGTCGATATCTTCAAGGCTGGCGTCACCTTCCTGAAGTCGGTGATGCAGAATCCGGAAAACCTCAAGGATATCGAACGTTACGATCTCTCCTCGCTCAAGGTCGCGACCTTTTGTGCGGAACCCGTTTCGCCGGCCGTCCAGGCGTTCGCGATGGAGCATGTCACCGAGCGCTATATCAACAGCTATTGGGCGACCGAGCATGGCGGAATCGTCTGGACGCATTTCCACGGCAATGAGGATTTTCCGCTCAATGCCGACGCGCATACCTATCCGCTGCCCTGGATTCTTGGCGATGTCTGGGTCGAGGATGCGGACGGGCAGGGCGATCCCGATACGGTTTTGCTGGCGCGTGACGATGCGAAGCCGGGCGTTGCGTGGCGGCAGGCGGACATCGGCGAGAAGGGCGAGATCATTATCCGCCTGCCCTATCCCTATCTGGCGCGGACGATCTGGGGTGATGCCGAGGGTTTCGCGATCGAGACCGACGGCCAGACGGCACGGGTCGCATCGAGCTGGCGTGGCAATGCGGACCGCTATGCCGATACCTATTGGAAGCGCTGGCGCGGCGCCTGGGCCTATACCCAGGGCGATTTCGCGATGCGCCACGAGGACGGTTCCTATTCGCTGCACGGCCGCTCGGACGATGTGATCAATGTCTCCGGCCATCGCATCGGCACCGAGGAGATCGAAGGCGCGATCCTGCGCGACAAGGCGCTCGATCCCAATTCGCCGGTCGGCAATGTGCTCGTGATCGGCGCGCCGCATCGCGAAAAGGGCGCGACGCCGGTCGCCTTCGTCACACCGTCAGCAGGGCAGCGTCTGACGCAGGAGGATCGCAACCGGCTGGCCGGGCTGGTGCGCACCGAGAAAGGCGCCGTCGCCGTTCCGTCCGACTTTATCGAGCTTGCCGAATTCCCCGAAACGCGCAGCGGCAAATATATGCGCCGCATGGTCCGCGCGGTGGTCGAGGGTGAGGATGTCGGCGACGTATCTACGCTGCGCAATCCGGAAAGCCTCGACGATCTTGCCCGCGCCGTCGATGCGTGGAAACGCAAGCAGCAGCTTGCCGACGAACAGCAACTGTTCGAGCGCTACCGCTTCTTCCTGATCCAGTATAATCGCGTCGCGCCGGGCAAGCGCGTGGCGACCGTCACCGTCACCAATCCACCGGTCAACGCGCTCAACGAGCGCGCGCTCGACGAACTCGGGATCATCGTCGATCATCTGGCGCGCAAGGACGATGTCGTGGCAGTGGTCTTTACGGGATCGGGCAGCCAGAGCTTCGTCGCCGGCGCCGATATCCGCCAGATGCTCGAAGAGGTGAACAGCGTGTCCGAGGCCAAGGCGCTGCCCGATAACGCTCAGCTCGCTTTCGGCAAGATCGAGGCGATGGGTAAGCCCTGCATCGCCGCGATCCAGGGCGTGGCGCTGGGCGGCGGCATGGAGTTCGCGCTCGCCTGTCATTACCGGATCGCCGATCCCACGGCGCGCTTCGGCCAGCCTGAGATCAATCTGCGTCTGCTACCCGGCTATGGCGGTACGCAGAGACTGCCACGCCTGCTCGCCTCGAAACGCGGCCAAACCGGGCTGCGCGATGCGCTCGATATGATCCTCGGCGGCCGGGCGATCGACGCGGACCAGGCGCTGGCTATAGGGGCCGTCGATGTGCTGGCGGATGGATCGGACGATGCACTGTCGCGCGCCCATGCGATGGTCCGCGAGTTCGTCAGATCGCCGACCGACAGCGTGCTCAGTCAGGCGTTTGCCGAGCGTCAAAGGAATACGGAAAGCTGGGCCGGCCCGGGGCAAATCGATATCGATGCCGTACTCGAGGACGATTTCCTCCAGCGCATCCTCAAACAACTCAAATGGGCCGGGCGCGATACGGCCGGCAAGCGCGCGCTCGATGCGATCCGCACCGGCTGGAGCGAAGGCATGGCTGCCGGCCTTGCGCGCGAAGGGCAGTGTTTCGCCGAAGCGATTATCGATCCCGAGGGCGGCAAGACCGGCATCCAGCAATTCATGGACAAGCAGAGCCCGCCGCTGCCCGTGCGCCGCTCCGGTGTCTGGATCGACGAGGAGCACGAACCGCGCAAGACGGCGATGATCGAACGCGGCGATTTGCTGCCGGTGGGCGCACCCTTTTATCCGGGCGTCACCCCGATCCCCGATCACCAGCTCGCCTTTGGCATAGCCCGTGATCCCGATACAGGCGCGCCGCGTTTTGGTCCGCCGAGCACGCATGAGCGCGAGCTGATCGTCCCGGTGCCGCGCCCCGAGGCCAATGAGGCGCTCGTCTATCTTCTGTCCTCGGAGGTCAATTTCAACGATATCTGGGCACTGACCGGCATCCCGGTCTCACCGTTCGACGCGCATGACGAGGATGTGCAGACGACGGGTTCGGGCGGTCTCGCCCTGATCGTTGCATTGGGCAGCGAGCTTCAGGCACAGGGCCGAATCAAGGTCGGCGATCTCGTCAACATCTATTCGGGCACCAACGACCTGCTCTCGCCGGAGGTCGGCAACGACCCGATGTATGCGGGCTTTTCGATCCAGGGTTACGAAACGAAGACCGGCAGCCATGCGCAGTTTTTGACCGTGCAGGGACCACAGCTCCACCGCGTGCCGGGCGATCTGACGCTCGAACAGGCCGGCGCCTATACGCTCAATCTCGGCACGATCACGCGTTGCCTGTTCACGACGCTGGAAATCAAACCGGGCCGGACGATTTTCGTCGAGGGCGCGGCGACCGGCACCGGGCTCGATGCGCTCAAGTCGAGCGTGCGGACGGGGCTTGCGGCGGTCGGCATGGTGTCGAGCGAAGACCGCGCCGAATTCGTCCGTGGTCAGGGCGCGGTCGGCGCGGTGAACCGCAAGGCGCCCGAGATTGCCGATTGTTTCACGCCGGTACCCGACGACCCCGAGGAAGCGCGCCAATGGGCAGCCGATGGCGAGGCGCTGCTCGACAGCTATCGCGACATGACCGGCGGCAAGCTCGCCGATTATGTCGTCAGCCATGCCGGCGAACGCGCCTTTCCGCGCAGTTTCCAGCTGCTCGAGGAACATGGCACATTGGCGTTTTATGGCGCCTCTTCGGGCTATCATTTCAGCTTTATGGGCAAGCCGGGCGAAGCGCGGCCCGATGAGATGCTGCAGCGGGCAAACCTGCGCGGCGGGGAGTCCGTTCTCCTTTATTATGGACCGAACAGCCGCGATCTCGCCGACGAGACCGGGCTCGAAATGATCGAGGCCGCACGGCTGTTCAAGGCCCGGATCGTCGTCGTCTCGACGACTGACGGTCAGCGTGAGTTCCTGCAATCGCTGGGCCTTGAGGAATCGATCGAGGGCGTGGTCAGCCTCGAAACGCTGAAGCGCCGCGACGGCGCGAATTTCCACTGGCCCGACACGCTGCCGCGCCTTCCGGATGCCAAGCAGGATATCGAAAATTTCAAGATCGGCGTACGCGACTACCAGCAGAAGACGATGAAGCCGTTCGGAACGGCGATCGGCAAACTACTGCGTTCGCCCGGCAATCCGCGCGGCGTGCCCGATATCGTGTGCGAGCGGGCGGGTCAGGATACGCTCGGCGTTTCGACCTCGCTCGTCAAACCCTTCGGCGGCCGCGTCGTCTATGCCGAGGCGATGGCCGGGCGGCGCTACACCTTCTACGCCCCGCAGGTCTGGACGCGTCAGCGCCGCATCTTCATGCCGACCGCCAACATCTTCGGCACGCACCTGTGCAACGCGCATGAGGTGACTTTGATGAACAATATGGTATCAGCGGGATTGCTCGATGTGACCGAGCCACTCGTTGTCCCCTGGGAAGGCCTTCCCGACGCGCATCAGTCGATGTGGGACAATAAACATTCCGGCGCGACCTATGTCGTGAACCACGCGCTGCCTGCCATGGGCCTGCGCAGCAAAGACGAATTGTTCGAATATTGGGCGGCGGCCGAGGCCGAACCGCCCCAACAAGAATAACGACGCCCGCAAGCGGCGCGCTATATCGGAGACAAAGAGGCTATGGCCGAAAAGAAGAAGAAAACCGCCGCGGCACGGGCTGCGGCGGCCAAGGGAGTAGATGGGCGCCTTGCCGGCAAGGTGGCGCTGATTACCGGGGCGGCGGGCAATCTGGGTGGGGAAATCGCCCGCGCCTATGCGCGCGAAGGCGCGACCGTAATCATGACCGGCCGGACCAGAGACCGGATCGAGGCGGCGCGCGACGCCGTGATCGCCGATACGGGCGTTGCCGCTGACAAGATCGATACGGCCATTCTCGATGGCGGCGATCCGGACTCGATCCGCGCGGCGATGGGTGAGATCGAGAAGAAGCACAGCCGGATCAATATCCTCGTCAACAATGCCGGGTCCGCCGGACCGAAGCAGTTGCTCGAAAATGTACCGCTGACGAACGAAGAGATGGAAGCGTGCGGCGACAGCGAGACGGTTGCGGACGCGATGCGCAACATATTCGGTGTCACCTGGAATCTGAGCCGGATCGCCGCGCCGCTTATCCCGGCCGGCGGTTCGATCATCAATATCTCCACGATCTTCTCGCACACGCGCTATTATGGACGCACAGCCTATGTGGTGCCCAAGGCCGCGCTCAATGCGCTATCCCGGCGGCTGGCGGAGGAATGCGGGCCGCGCGGCATCCGCGTGAACACGGTTTTCCCCGGTCCCATCGAAAGCGATCGCATCCGGACCGTCTTCGCTGCGATGGATGAACTGCAGGGCGACGATGAGGGCGCGACGGCCGATCATTTCCAGGGCCGGATGTCGCTGAGCCGGTCGATCGGCGGGACGGAACCCAAGAAAACGCTGCCGCTGCCCGTCGATATTGCAGGGGCCTGCACCTTCCTCGCCAGCGAGGAATCGGCGGGGATGAACGGCAACGAGATCGACGTCACGCATGGCATGCGCGCGCGCAAGGATTCGCGGTCCACCTATCTCAACCGCCCCTCCATGCGCTCGCTCGACGGGGCCGGGCTCACCGTGCTGATCGTAGCCGGCGAGGATTGGGAGGACGCGCTCGAAATGGCGCGGATCCAGATCGCGTGCGGCGCCAAGGTGTTGCTCGGCCTGCCGCGCGCCGCCGATGTCGCCCAGGCCACCGCGCGGGTCATGGCGCATCCGGCCGGCGACGGCCTCACGATCGTCCGCCTGCGACGCTCCGAAGCGGCCGGCATGGAGGAGGTGCTGGCGGGTTACAGCGCCGAGCATGGTCCGATCACCAGCGCGATCGTCCTGCCGCTCAAACCGGCCGGATATTATGATGCGGCGCTGCTCGAGGCCGACGATGAAACGGTCGAGAATTTCATGGACCAGGAGCTTGTCGGCGCGATTGCGCTCGGCCGCACGCTCAGCCGTTATTGGAAGCTGTACCCCGATCTGCTGCAGGATCCGCGCTTCGTGTTCATGACGAACAAGAGCGACGGCGAGGACGATATCTACAGCGAGATTTACGGCGCCGGCATCGCCCAGTTGATCACCATCTGGCGCGATGAATCGCGGGTCGAGAAGAAGCATGACCGGATCGAGCGGGCCGCCTGGGGCAATCTCATCGTGCGCCATACCAATGCCGAAGACGAGAATCTGCGGTTCGCGGGCGGCCATGCAACCCGCATCGTGTTCAAGGAACAGAAGATCGCCGAGACCACGCTCTACCTGCCCACCAATATCGGCGAAGAGACCGGGGCCAGCAGCGCCATGGCCGGGTTTGCCGAAAACATTACCGGCCTGCATCTCGGCAAGGTCGCTTTCATTACCGGCGGTTCGGCCGGCATCGGCGGGCAGGTCGCGCGATTGCTGGCGCTGGCCGGCGCGAAAGTGATGATGGTCGCGCGCAGCGAGGACCAGCTCGTGGCCGCCCGCGACCGTATCGTCGGCGAACTGCAGGATGTCGGCTTTTCCGGCGTCGATCGCCGCGTGAAGTTCATCGCCAATGTCGATGTCAGCGACTTCGAATCGCTGCGCGCCGCGTTCGACGAGACGATGGAGATATTCGGGCGTGTCGATTATCTCATCAACAATGCGGGCGTTGCCGGGGCCGAGGATATGGTCGTCGATATGGCGCTGGACGACTGGCGCTTCACGCTCGATGCCAATCTCGTCTCCAACTATCTGCTGATGCACCATGCAGTGCCCTTCATGCGGGCCCAGCGCAGCGGCTATATCCTCAACGTCTCCTCCTATTTCGGCGGCGAGAAGTTCCTGGCCGTCGCCTATCCCAACCGCGCCGATTACGCCGTCTCCAAGGCCGGCCAGCGCGCGATGGTCGAGAGTTTTTCGCGTTTTCTCGGTCCCGAGATCCAGTGCAACGCCATCGCGCCCGGTCCGGTGGCCGGCGATCGGCTGGCCGGCACGGGCGGCAAGCCCGGCCTCTTCAAACGCCGGGCGCGGCTGATCCTCGAGAATAAGCGGCTCAATGCCATCTACGCGGCGGTCATTAAGGCGGTGCGCGATGGATCGGCTGTCGATCATGTGCTCGGCCGGTTGAAGCGCAACGACATCGCCTATCTGTCGCATGACAAGGATACGCCCGAAGCCCTGCGCAAGCTCGTGCTCGATTGTGCGCGCGACGGCGACGGCACCTGCACCTGGGACCGGTTTCTGATGACGCCGGAACTCGCCGGGCGGCTGCTCAAGCGCATCAGCACGGGCGGCTATCTCCTCGACCTGCCCGAATGGAGCGAACGTGCTCAGAAGGGCGAGGACTGGTTGACCGTCGTCCCGCCGGACGAAGTGCCCTTCCTTCCGCAGCAACGCATCGAAGACGATGCGGAGAAGATCGGCAAGGGCGTTACCTCCCAGCTGCATCTCGGCGCGATGCCGACCGAAGCCGATGTCGCGCAGGCGACGGTCTTCTATCTCGCCGATCGCGCCGTGAGCGGGGAGACGTTCATGCCGTCGGGCGGGCTGGCGGTGGAACGCTCGACCGTGGAGCGCGAGATGTTCGGCAGCCCGAAGGCCGAGCGTCTGGACGCCATGAAGGGCAAGACGGTCTGGATCGTCTGCCAGCATCTGGCCGACTATATCGCGGCGACGGTCCGCCACCTGATCGGCGATCTCGGCGTGGCGAATGTGGTCCTGCTCACGCAGAGCAAGACCGGCGGCCAGGCGATCGTCAACAAGCTGGGCGATTGCCCGGCCGACAATGTCCACACGATCGTCGCCGGCGAGGATATCGAACCGGCGATGGACGAAGCGCTGCAGAAATGGGGGCGACCGACGACGGTCGTGTCGATGCCCTATGAAGGCCTGCCGGACAGACTGTTCGAGAGTGACGAGCCCTTGGCGCCCGAAGAATTCCGGCACGTGGTCGAGCAGAATCTCACCCATCATTTCCGGGTGTCGCGCAAGGCGTCGCTCTATGACGGGTGCCAGCTCGTCCTCGTGTCGCCCGATGTGCCGTTCGGCAAGAAAGGCCCGGCCTTCGCGCTCGCCAATTTCATCAAGACCACTCTCCACGCATTCACCGCCACTTTGGCCGTCGAGAATGAGCGGCTGGTCCACGATGTCGCGGCCAACCAGGTCAACCTCACGCGGCGCGTGCGCTCGGAAGAACCGCGCAACGAGGAGGAGCATCAGGAGGAGCTTGCCCGCTTCGCCCGCGCCGTCCTGTTGGTCGGTGCGCCATTGCCGGACGCCGAAGATTCGCGCTACCGCTCCCGCATCTATCGCGGCACATCGATGACGGTGTGACCGGTGGCAAGGCTCGGTGAACACAGGGCCATATCGCCGCAAGTACCGGAGTCTCCGTTGAAATCCGCGTAAATCGCGTAAATCGCATAAAGAATTTCCACCCGGCCCGCATTCTTGATCCCGATCAAAGAGTCGGTCCGCGCACGCCCTAAGAGCAAGACACGCTTTGAAAAGGGAAGGGCGCATGGAAAGTCTGACACTTAAGGTCGGCAGCCTGCTGGTTGCCGCATTTCTGGCATTCGTCGCTGCCGCGTTCGCCGTGGATACGGGGTTCGCGATTCATATGTGGATCGTGGTCGCCGCGGCATTGATCGCGACGTTCGCGATCGCGAACAAGACGAATTTCGCCGCGCTCGCCCGGTTCGGTGCGCTGCGGCCCGACCAGAGCCGCTATGACGACGATCCGGTCCGCTGGGGCGTCATCGCCACCATATTCTGGGGCATGGCCGGCTTTCTGGCGGGGCTCTATATCGCGCTGCAGCTCGCCTTTCCGGCGCTCAATCTCAATTTCGAATATACGACGTTCGGACGGCTGCGCCCGCTCCATACGTCGGCCGTCATTTTCGCTTTCGGAGGCAATGCGCTGATCGCGACGAGTTTCTACATCGTCCAGCGCACCTGCCGGGCGAGGCTTGCCTTCCCTGGCCTCGCCCGCTTCGTTTTCTGGGGCTACCAGCTATTCATCGTGCTGGCGGCCACCGGTTATCTGCTCGGCATCACGCAATCCAAGGAATATGCCGAGCCCGAATGGTATGTGGACCTGTGGCTTACCATCGTCTGGGTCGCCTATGCGGCGGTCTTCATCGGGACGATCGTCAAGCGCAAGGAGCCGCATATCTATGTGGCCAACTGGTTCTTCCTCGCCTTCATCCTGACGATCGCGATGCTGCATATTGTCAACAATCTGGCGATCCCGGTCAGCATCTTCGGCTCGAAAAGCTATCCGGCCTTTGCCGGCGTGCAGGATGCGCTGACCCAGTGGTGGTACGGGCATAACGCGGTCGGTTTCTTCCTGACCGCCGGCTTCCTCGCCATGATGTATTATTTCGTGCCGAAACAGGCCGAGCGCCCGGTCTACAGCTATCGGCTGTCGATCATCCACTTCTGGTCGCTGATCTTCTTGTACATCTGGGCCGGTCCGCACCATCTCCACTATACCGCGCTGCCCGACTGGGCGCAGACGCTCGGCATGGTGTTCTCGGTGATGCTGTGGATGCCGAGCTGGGGCGGCATGATCAACGGCCTGATGACGCTCAACGGCGCGTGGGACAAGATCCGTACCGATCCGATCATCCGCATGATGGTGATGGCGCTGGCGTTCTACGGCATGAGCACCTTCGAAGGGCCGATGATGTCGATCCGCGCGGTCAACTCGCTCTCCCACTATACCGACTGGACGATCGGCCATGTGCATTCGGGCGCGCTGGGCTGGAACGGCATGATCACCTTCGCGGCGATCTACTTCCTGGTCCCGCGGCTCTGGGCGCGTGAACGGCTCTACAGCTTGCGCATGGTCAACTGGCACTTCTGGCTCTCGACGGTCGGCATCGTGCTCTACGCTGCCTCGATGTGGGTCGCGGGCATCATGCAGGGCCTGATGTGGCGCGAATATGGGGCCGATGGCTATCTCGTCTACGCCTTCTCGGAAGTCACCAGCGCCATGCATCCCATGTATCTGATCCGCGCCGCGGGCGGCGGGCTCTACCTCGCCGGTGCCGTGGTCATGGTCTACAATGTCTGGCTGACCATTGCCGGCAAGATGCGTGACGAGAAACCGATGACGGACGCAGCCTATGATCCCGAAAAGGATCGTCCGGCCGCCGCCCCGCAAACCGTTCCAGCCGAATAAAGGACGCGACAATGGCATCCCGATTTTTCGACCATACCAAGATCGAGCGCAACGTGACGCTGCTGTCGGTGTTCGCGCTCATCACCGTGGCCATCGGCGGCATCGTGGAAATCGCGCCGCTCTTTTACATCGACTCCACGGTCGAGGAAGTGGAAGGCGTGCGGCCCTATACGCCGCTCGAGCTGGCCGGGCGCAACGTCTATATCCGCGAGGGCTGCTATACCTGCCACTCGCAGATGGTGCGCCCGTTCCGCGACGAGGTGGAGCGCTACGGCCATTACAGCCTGGCGGCCGAAAGCATGTACGATCACCCGTTCCAATGGGGGTCGAAGCGCACCGGGCCGGATCTCGCCCGGGTCGGCGGGCGCTATTCGGACGAATGGCATGTCCAGCATCTGATCGATCCGCGCTCCGTCGTGCCGGAATCGATCATGCCGCCCTATGCCTTCCTCGCCGAGCGCGAGCTCGATGGGGACAGTATCGGCGCGGACCTTCGGGCGCTGCGCGCCTTGGGCGTGCCCTATGATGATGCGATGATCGAGAATGCGGCAGCCGATTTTGCCGTGCAGGTCGATGTCTTCTCCGATGCGAGCGGCATCCGGGAACGCTACGGCGACGTCCAGATCCGCGACTTCGACGGCGATCCGAACCGGTTGACCGAGATGGATGCGCTGATCGCCTATCTGCAGATGCTCGGGACGCTGGTCGACTTTGAATCCGCAGAAGCTTTAGAGGAACCGCGATGAGCTACGAAGCCATGCGCCAATTCGCCGATAGCTGGGGCCTGCTGTTCATGGTCATATTGTGGGTCAGCTTCGCGATCTGGGTCTTTCGCCCGAGCGCCAAGAAACACCATGACGATGCCGCGAACATGATTTTCGATGAAAGTGAGAATGATGGCCGAGACTGATACTGAAGACGGCAAACGCGTCGACGAACCCACCGGCACCGAATTTGTCGGGCATGAATGGGACGGCATCGAAGAACTCGATACGCCGCTGCCGCGCTGGTGGTCGATCATCTTCTGGGCGACGGTCGTCTGGGGCCTCGCCTATACGGTCTTCTATCCGGCCTGGCCGCTGGTCAACAGCGCGACGGAGGGCGTGCTCGGCTGGTCGAGCCGCGCGGCGCTGGCCGAAGATCTGGCGGCGACCGAAGCCGAACGCGCGCCGCTGCGGCAGGCGATCGCCAGTATCGATATCAGCGCGCTGCCGGAGAATGAGCAGCTCATGCAGACCGCCATCCAGGGCGGCCGCTCCGCCTATGTCGTCCATTGTGTTCAATGCCACGGTTCCGGCGCCGCGGGCAGCCAAGGCTATCCGAACCTCAACGACGATGACTGGCTGTGGGACGGCACGATGGAAGGGATCGAATATACGCTGATCCACGGCATCCGGAATCCGGATCATCTCGAAACGCGCATTTCGCAGATGCCCGCCTTCGGTGCGGACGGCATTCTCAGCGATGCGCAGATCAGCGACGTCGTTTCCCATGTCCGCACGCTGAGCGGCGCGGAAGAGCCGAGCGCTGCGTCGGCCCGGGGTGCGGAACTCTACGCCGTCAACTGCGCCATCTGCCATGGCGAGAATGGCGGGGGAGACCCGACCCAGGGCGCGCCCAATCTGCGCGACGCGATCTGGCTTTATGGCGAGGACCGGGCGTCGATCACCGATACGGTCACGAACAGCCGCTATGGCGTGATGCCGCGCTGGGGCCATCGGCTCGATCCCGTGACAATCCGGATGCTGACCGCTTATGTCTGGTCGCTCGGCGGCGGCGAAACCGCGCCGGCCGAGCCCGAGGGCGAAGAGCTTGCAGAGGCGGAGACAGATGAACCGGGCTGAGCCCATACCTCCCGATGGCCCCCCCAAGCCCAAACTCTATGAGAAGCGCAAAGGGGTCTATCCCAAGGCCGTAGACGGCAATTTCCGCCGCCTGAAATGGGCGATAATGGCGGTGACGCTCGCCATCTATTACATCACGCCCTGGATCCGCTGGGATCGCGGGCCCTATGCGCCCGATCAGGCCGTGCTCGTCGATCTCGCGGGGCGCCGCTTCTACATGTTCGGCATCGAGATCTGGCCGCATGAATTCTATTATGTCGCTGGCCTGCTCATCATGGCGGGCATCGGGCTGTTTCTCGTCACCTCCTCGGTCGGCCGCGCCTGGTGCGGCTATACCTGCCCGCAGACGGTCTGGACCGATCTGTTCCAGCATGTCGAACGCTGGGTCGACGGCGACCGCAATGCCCAAATCCGCCTCGCAAAAGCGCCATGGGGCGCGAAGAAGATCGCCAAGCGCGGCACCAAATGGACGATCTGGCTCCTGATCGCGATCGCGACGGGCGGCGCCTGGATCTTCTATTTCGCCGACGCGCCGACGCTGTTTGGCCAGCTTTTTACCGGCGAGGCTCCGTTCGTCGCCTATGCGACGGTCGGCGTGCTGACCTTTACGACCTTCACGCTGGGCGGCTTCATGCGCGAACAGGTCTGCATCTATATGTGCCCATGGCCGCGCATCCAGACCGCGATGATGGACGAAAAGTCGCTGACCGTGACCTACAAGGAATGGCGCGGCGAACCCCGCAGCCACGGCATCAAGCGCGCCAAGGATAATCCCGGCGTGTTCGGCGATTGCATCGATTGCAACCAGTGCGTCGCGGTGTGCCCGACCGGCATCGATATCCGCGAAGGGCCGCAGATCGGCTGCATTACCTGTGCTTTGTGCATCGATGCGTGCGACGATGTCATGGACCAGGTCGGCCGTCCGCGCGGCCTTATCGACTATGCGACTTTGGAGAGCGCGGAGCTCGAACAGGCGGGCGAGGCAGCGCCGCCGCTCAAACGTTCGATCTTCCGGCCGCGCACCTTGATCTATTTCGCGCTCTGGGCGGGAATCGGTCTCGCCATGCTGTTCGCCGTCGGCACGCGCGACCGGCTGACGATCAATGCGATCCAGGAACGCAACCCGACCTATGTGCAACTGTCCGACGGCGATATCCGCAACAGTTTCGACATCCGCGTGCGCAATATGGAAAACCGGCCGCGCGAGATGACACTGACGCTCGATGGCTTGCAGGGCGGGGTGATGTGGGCGGGCTCCGGCAATCGCGAACAGGCGCTGCGCTCCTTTGATATCACCGTGCCGGCGGATCAGTTGCTCAACACACGCGTTTTCGTTGCGGCGCCGTCGGACGGCGCCGCGGCCGAGGATTTCGGCTTCTCGGTCAGCGCGGGCGAGGGCGAAGACGCGGAAACGGCCTATGAAGCCGCGCGATTTGCGCGGCCGGGAGACGAATGATGACGAAACGGTTCAACGGCTGGCACATGACGGCAATCCTCGTCTGTTTCTTCGGGGTGATCGCGGCGGTCAATTTCACCATGGCGACGTTCGCCACGCGCGGTTTCGGCGGCACGGTCGTCGACAATAGCTATGTGGCAAGCCAGCGGTTCAATGAGTGGCTGGAGGCGGCGCGCCAGCAGGATAATCTGCAATGGACGGAATCCGTATCGCGGTCGGACGAGCAGATACGCTTGCAGGTTATGACGCCCGACGGCGCGCTCTCGGGCGGGACGATCGTCGCTACCGCGGAACATCCGCTCGCCCGCATGGAACCGATACCGCTCGAATTTGTCGAGACCGACCCCGGCGTCTATCTGAGCCGCGAGCCGCTGGACGCGGGCCGCTGGATTCTGCGGATCGAAATCGCGCAGGGGGACAGCCGCAAGCGCGTCCTGTTCGAACTGTCATGAACGGACCGTTCCAGCCCGGAACGGCCGTGGTGGCGGCGGAAAGCCGCTTCGCGGTGCCCGGTATGCATTGCGCGGGCTGCATCTCCAAGATCGAGCATGGGCTGAATGCGCGCGCCGGCGTCCATGCCGCGCGGGTGAATTTCACCAGCAAACAGGTGTCGATCGCGCATGATCCGGAGATTTCGGAGGCGGATCTCGGAGAGGCGATCCGCAGCCTCGGGTTCGAGCCGACATTGATCGCGGATAGCGATGCGGCGACCGACGAAAACAGTGCGATGCGCGAATTGCTGCGCGCGCTCGCCGTGGCGGGCTTTGCCGCGATGAACGTGATGCTGCTGTCGGTCAGCGTCTGGTCGGGTGCGGATGGTGCGACGCGCGAGCTGTTCCACTGGATTTCCGCGCTGATCGCGCTGCCGGCCATCGCCTATGCGGGGCGGCCTTTCTACCGTTCGGCCTGGGGCGCGCTGCGCCATGGCCGCACCAATATGGATGTGCCGATCGCTATCGGCGTGACGATCACCGCGGCGATGAGCCTGCACGAGACGATTGTCGGCGGCGAGCATGCCTATTTCGAGAGCGCGCTGATGCTGCTCTTCTTCCTGCTCGCGGGCCGCGCGCTCGATGCGATGATGCGGCGCAAGGTCGGCGACGGCGTATCGGCGCTGGCGCGCCAGTCCGCGCCGGGCGCACTGGTGATCGATGCCGATGGCAAGAGCCAATGGCGTAAATCGGCAGAACTCGAGCCGGGCATGATCATGCAATTGGCGGCAGGCGAGCGGCTGGCCGCGGACGGTGTGATCGTCAGCGGGGAAAGCGCCATCGACGCCTCGCTTCTCACCGGCGAAAGCGCGGCGCAGCCGGTTGCGCCCGGTGAGCAGGTGTTCGCGGGCACGCTCAATATCGGCGCGCCGATCACCGTCGAGGTAACGGCCGCTGCCGACGAAACGGCGCTCGCCGATATCGGCCGGTTGATGGCGACGGCGGGACAAAGCAAATCGCGTTATGTCCGGATCGCGGATCGCGGCGCCCGGCTCTATGCGCCGGTCGTCCATGCGCTCGCCGCGTTGACTTTTGTCGGCTGGATGGTCGCGGGCGCGGACTGGCATCAGGCGATGCTGATATCGGTGGCCGTGCTGATCATCACCTGCCCGTGCGCGCTCGGCCTCGCCGTGCCGGTCGCGCAGGTCGTGGCGACGGGCGCGCTGATGAAGCGCGGCATCCTCGTCAAGCATGAGTCCGCGCTGGAACGGTTGGCGGAAGCGGATCGCGTCGTGTTCGACAAGACGGGCACCCTGACGCTCGACCGCCCGGTCCCGGACAATCTCGATACGCTCGATAGCGAGCAGAAAAGCGTGGCGCTCGCGCTCGCGCGCACGTCCCGTCATCCGCTCGCGTCATCGCTGCGCCGGGCACTGGAAGACGAAGGCGTGCGGGCCGCTGAGATCGACAGTGCCGAAGAGCGCGCAGGGCAGGGTGTTTTCGCCTCGTATCGCGGCCGCGCCGTGTCGCTGGCGAAACCCGATATCGCGCAGTCGGCGCCCGCCGTCGCGCTGACCATCGGCGATACGCCGGACATAATCATCCGCTTCGCCGACGCCTTGCGGCCCGCGGCGGCCCCAATGGTGAGCGCGATGGATAGTCTCGGTCTGCCGGGCTCTATTCTCTCGGGCGACACCGCCGACGCCATCCGCCCGGTCGCGAAAACGCTCGGCCTGACGGCCCAGGCCTCGGCGCGGCCGGACGAAAAATGCGAAGCGCTGGAACGCTTGCGGCGCGCCGGTGATCATGTTCTGATGGTCGGCGACGGTTTGAACGACGGCCCGGCGCTCGCCTCCGCCCATGTCTCGATGGCGCCGGGATCGGCCAGCGATGTCGGGCAGAATGCGGCGGACCTGGTGTTCCTCGGCGATAGCCTTGCGCCGCTGCCGGCGGCCGTGCGCGTCGCGCGGCGCACGATGGCGATCGTCCGGCAGAATTTCGGATTGGCGATCGTCTATAATGTCCTTGCGGTGCCGCTCGCCATTGCGGGTTTCGTGACGCCGCTGGTGGCGGCGGTTGCGATGTCGCTATCCTCGCTCATCGTTATCGGCAATTCGCTGAGATTGAGGTCCGCGCAATGACCGGCCTCGCCATTCTCATCCCGGTCGCGATCGGGCTCGGCCTGGCCGGGCTGGCCGCCTTTTTCTGGGCGCTGTCCGACGATCAGTTCGACGATCCGGATGGGGCCGCCACACGCATCCTGACCGACGAAGAGGACGAGCTGTGAAGTCGCTCAATATCGCCATGACGGCGGGCGCCCTGATCGGACTGGCCGGCAGCGGTTTCGCGCAGCCGCGCGATCCCGGCACCTTGCTCTGGACGGAAGTCTGCGGGCGGCCGGGCATGCGCATCGCGATCGATCTGGGCGCCGACGACCGGGAGGAAGACCGCCGCGACTGCGCCGAGGCATGCCATGCAGCGCTCTGCCGCAAGACCATCGACACCCTGAAGAAGGGTGATGGCGAGGGCGCGGCCGTTTGACCGATCCGGCGTGCCTGTGCCGAAAAAGGCTGACCTGAGCGATTTCTTCGGTTAATCGGATCGCATGTCTAGCTGCGATACCTGTCTCGTCCGCAACCGGGCGATCTGCTCCGTTCTCGAAACGGATGCGCTCAACGACCTGAACCGTATCGGTCGCCGCAAGAAAGTGCATCGGGGCGAAACCGTCATCTGGGAGGGCGACGATGCGCCGATCGTTGCCAATGTCATCGACGGCATGCTCAAATTGACGACGGCGACCGGCGATGGCCGCGAACTGATCGTCGGCATTACCTTTCCGTCGGATTTCATCGGCCGTCCGTTCGGGGCGAGCAGCACCAACTCGGTCACCGCGCTCACCGATTCCGAGCTGTGCGTCTTCACGCGCACGAGTTTCGATTCCTTTGCGAAACAGCATCCCGGGCTCGAGCATGAATTGCTCGAACGGACACTCGGCGAGCTCGACCGCGCCCGCGAATGGATGCTGCTCCTGGGCCGGAAGAGTGCGGCCGAGCGCGTGGCCTCCTTCCTGCTCGAAATGTCCAAGCGGCTCGGCGGCAAGGCGTGCGAAGGCCCGGCGGGCCCCGCGGATCGCTTTGAATTACCACTATCACGTCAGCAGACCGCCGACATTCTGGGCCTGACGATCGAAACGGTGAGCCGTCAGCTCAGCCGTCTGCGCGATGCCGGGATGATCCTGACGCCTGATCGGCGAACGATCGAGATCGTAAGCCGTCCCGCGCTCGAAGCCGAAGCCGAACGCGCATAGAAAAGGCGGCGGGCCGCTAAGGGGTGCGACCCGCCGGAGCGATGTTCGGTCTAGAGCCGGAAACCGATCCCGATACCGAAAACGAACGGATCGAGATCGATATCGACCTGCTGCGTGCCGATCGTCGCGTTCCGCAACGTCGCGGTCGTATCGATATCGATATATTTGACGTCGAAGTTCAGGAAGACATTCTCGCTGACATCCACATCGACGCCCGCCTGCAGCGCCCAGCCCCAGCTATCGCTGAGCGAGACGGATGTCGGCCCGACCGCATTCTCAAGTCCGGTCGATGAATCTTCCGAATGAAATGCGGTATAGTTGATGCCGGCGCCGATATAGGGCCGCACCGATGCCTCGGGCGCAATATGATATTGCACGGTCAGCGTCGGCGGCAGGACCCAGGTCGAACCCAGCTCCCCGATACCTCCGGTCGTACCCGATGTACCGGCGAAATCATGTTTGGTCGTCGCGGCGATCAGCTCGAAACCGATATGATCGGTCGCCATATAGGTGATATCGACTTCCGGAGCGAAACTGTCGCTGACCTCCACTTCTTCGCCGGGAAATGTCGGCAGGATCGAGCCGGAATTCTCGGTCGGAGAGACGACCACCGCCCGAACGCGCAGCAGCACATCGCCGGCCTCGGCAAATACCGGTGTCGGGATAGCCACTGTCGCCAGAAGGGGCAGGAGGGATAGCGCACGCATCATAATACCTTTCAGTTTTTGTATTTCGGTGTGGATGCTGTGCGCTTCCGATCCGCGCGCCGCTTTGATCGCGATCAAGCGAAACCTTGATCCGGGTCAAAGAGTTAAGCGGCGGACCATGCTTTTTGGCGAGGCATGTGGCCTTATATTCCCGAACTGCTCGCGCGCCCCGTGCCGCGCTATACGAGCTATCCGACCGCCGCGGAGTTCGGACCGGTGGACAGCAGCTTTCACGAGGCAGGTTTCGACGATCTGGCCCCCGACGCAGCGGTTTCGCTCTATGCGCATATCCCGTTTTGCGAGAAAATCTGCTGGTATTGCGGGTGCAACACGGGTGCCGCCAATCGCGCGCACCGGCTTTCCGCCTATCTCGATGCGCTGCATTGCGAGATCGAGACGGTGTCCGAGCGGCTCGGCAATCGGCGGCCGGTTACGCAGATCGCGTTCGGGGGCGGTAGCCCGAACGCCATCGATCCCGTCGATTTCGTCCGGCTGCTCGATCACCTCTTCATCGCATTCGACGCCTTCGATGCCCGCCTGTCGACCGAACTCGATCCGCGTAGCCTGACCGATGAATGGACGGCGGTGTTGGGACGCGCCGGGTTCAGCCATGCGAGCCTCGGCGTCCAGACCTTCGATCCGGAGCTGCAGGCGCGGATCGGCCGCATTCAACCGACGGACAGCATCAAGCGGGCGGTGGACGGGCTGCGTCGCAATGGCGTGACCTCGCTCAATTTCGATCTGATGTACGGTTTGCCCGGCCAGCATAGTGCGATGCTCGCGGAGACGCTGGATCAGGCCGTGGCGCTGCGGCCCGATCGGATCGCGCTGTTCGGCTATGCGCATCTGCCCGACATGATCAAGCGCCAGCGCCAGATCGACGATAGCGACATGCCGGACGCCCGGGGGCGGTTCGACATGGCCGCGCTGGGCTTCGAACTGCTGGTCAGCGCCGGTTATGTGCCGATCGGTTTCGATCATTTCGCGCTGCCCGGCGACGGTCTGACGCGCGCCTATCGGGCCGGCCGCATGCGCCGCAATTTTCAGGGTTTCACGGACGATGATTGCGCCGCGCTGATCGGGCTCGGCGCGAGCGCGATCAGCAGTTTCCCCGACCGGCTCGTACAGAATGAGAAGAATAGCGGGCGATATCGCACGATTGCAGGCGACCATCGCCTGGTCGCGGAGCGCGGTACGATGCGCGATGCGATGGACCGCCGCCGTGCGTCGGTCATCGAGCACCTGTTATGCACTGGCGAGGCGGATATGGGCGATCTCGAACTGACCGGCGCCATGCGATCGGATATCGTCCGGTTCAGCGAATTAGGCCTCGTCGATACGAAAGGCGATCATATCCGCATAACGCCGGATGGCCGTCCCTATGGGCGGGTTATTGCCGGATTGTTCGATGCATATCGCGCCCCGCAGGAAAAGCGGTTCAGCAGCGCGATCTAGCGCCCGTCACGGTCTCGTCGAATGGGTAGCGGGAAATCGCGCCTAGTTCTGCGTCCGATCGGCCAGATCCAGGGATCCGAAACGGACGATATGATCGTCGTGTTGGAGCTCCGCAAGCCGCGCAAAACGCCCGATAAATTGCTCGCAACCTGCACTTATCGTGCAGGTGAACATGTGTCCGTCGGCCAGGCGGAAACGCGCGAAGCGGCGTTGTGGAAGGCGACGGTCGAAAACTGAAAGGCGATCGGGTTTCATGACCCGGAAAATGGCCGACAGAGTTTAAGATTTGGTGGAGGGACCCAATTCGCGTCTTGCTCGTTAACCATATGAACGGGCCGCGCACGTTTCTGTCTTACAGAGAGACGGTTCGGGTAAACGGCGAATATCGTTTGCTCGACGTAACCAAATATGTTTAGATTCCATATACCTTGTTCGGAGATTATCATTGGACCAGAGCAGGATCGGAACACCGGACAGTCGATCGCTTTCCAGCGAACTGGCCGACAAGCTCCTCGATCAGGTAATCCCGGACGATCTGCCGCAGGTTCCGGCATCGCCGCTTTTCGATCTCGGCCAGCTCGATGTCAGCTGGGACGCCGATCTCAAGGCGATCTGGACCTATATGACGCCGAACGGGCGCCCGAGCTTCAATTTGCCGATGCTGCACGACTTCGACGTCTGGCAGAATGAGCTTGCACGCCTCTACGGAGGCGATGGAGACGAACTGCGCTATCTGATCCTCGGATCGCGCTTTCCCGGCGTATGGAATTTCGGCGGCGATCTCGGCCTGTTTTCCAAATATATCCGCAATAGGGACCGGCAGTCGCTCGTCGACTATGGCCGGGCGTGTAACAATATTCTCTTCCGCAATATGCGCGGCCTCAACCTGCCCATCGTGACAATCGGTCTGGTCCAGGGCCAGGCGCTCGGTGGCGGATTCGAGGCGCTGATGTCCTTCAACGTCATTGTTGCCGAGCGCAGCGCGAAATTCGGCCTGCCGGAAATCGCGTTCGGCCTGTTTCCGGGCATGGGCGCGCACGCCTTGCTGTCCCGGCGGCTGGGCTTTGCCAAGGCGGAGCAGATGATCCTCAGCGGCAAGACCTATAGCGCGGAGGAAATGCACGAGCTCGGACTGGTTCACTATCTGGTCGAGGATGGCGCAGGCGAGGCGGGTGTGCGGGATTATATCCGTCAGAACAGCCGCCGCCATGCGGGTAATCATGCGGTGTTCAAAGCCAGTCGCGAAGTGTGGCCGGTATCGCTCGAGGAATTGAACGCGATCGTCGAAATATGGGCGGACACGGCCCTCAAGCTCGAAGAGAGCGATTTGCGGCTGATGGAGAGGCTGGTTCGCGCCCAGTCGAAGCTATCCGCGAGGATCAGCCCAGATTAGCGATTTTCCGGTCGCCGGGACCGGACAGCCCTTCATTTTCAAGACGTTGCGTGGCCTCGGCCGCAGTCATCGGGCGGGCATAGTAGAAGCCCTGAACGCGGCTGCATCCGGCCTCGCGCACCCGCTCCAGCTGTTCTTCGGTTTCCACGCCTTCGGCAACGGTCGCCACGTCGAGCGATTTTGCCAGCTGCACGACCGCTCTGATAATTTTCTGGTCGGTCGGGCTGTTGCCGATGTTACGGATGAAGGATTTGTCGATCTTGATCGTGTCGAATTCCCAGCTGCGCAGATAGGTAAGCGAAGAAAAGCCGGTTCCGAAATCGTCGAGGCAGAGGCGCAGCCCCATTTTCTGGAGCTGACGAAGCAGGGAATTGGTGTGCGGGCTCTTGTCGAGTAGCACGGATTCGGTGATTTCGAGCTCGAGACGGCGCGCGACCATGCCCGTATTGACCAGCGTTTCGATGATCGCGACAGGCAGGTTGTTCCGTTTGAGCAGCGCCGGTGAGATATTGACGGAAACGTTGATATTCTCGGGCCATTCTGCGGCCGCTTCGCACGCCTTGCGCAACACCCATTGGGTCATGTCGCCGATCAGGCCGGCGCTTTCGGCAACCGGAATGAACACGGCCGGGCTGACGTCCCCGAGCTCCGGATGGCTCCAGCGCAGCAACGCTTCGCAGCTTTTCGTGCGGCCGGTTTCGAGATCGATGATCGGTTGGAAGAGCACGGTGAACTCGTCATTGGCCAGCGCATCGGTAAGCCCGGATTCGATCTTGCGGTGCATGAGAAAGTCCTCATGCATGAACGGTTCGAAGAGGCGGACGCTTTTCCCGCCTTCGTTCTTGGCGTGATACAGCGCGATATCGGCATTCTTGAGCATGATTTCGCTCTGACGGCCGTGATCGGGCGAGACTGCGATGCCCAGCGAGGCAGCGACCTCGACGGTGTTCTCGTTGATGCTTACCGGTTGGGAGATGGATTCGAGGATTTCGGCACCGAGCAAATGGGCTTCTTCGGTGCTCTCCACCCTGGCCATGATGACGAATTCGTCGCCGCCGAAACGGGCCAGCCAGCCGCGATTGCCGAGAACGGCCTTCACGCGCTGCGCGGTCACGATCAGAACCTTGTCGCCGGCCAGATGCCCGAGCGTGTCGTTGATCGTCTTGAAATGATCCAGATCCATCCAGATCACGGTCAGTTTTTCGGCGCTGTCCTCCTCGATCGTATCGAGCAGTTCGCCCAGCCGCATCTGCATGGCGAGCCGGTTGTCGAGGCCGGTGAGCATGTCGCTGCGCGCCATTTTCTCGAAGCGCGCGGCGACCTCGCTCTTCTCCTGTTTGCCCGACAGGGCGGAATAGACGACCTCATAGATCTGCAGACCAATATCGACCATGCCGAACACAAAGATGACGACGCATAGTCCAAGCGTGATGCTAAGCGGCGTACCCATCAGGAACAGGCCCAGCGCCATCGGCAGCGTTCCGAGGCACAGCTGGCCGATCGCGATGATCGGTCGTCCGGCATTGCGGGCCGCGACGCCGGCCGAATATCCCGTTGCCATGATCGTCGCCATGAGCAGCAGAAGGGTGTTGGAGCTCTGCGTAAGCGTCAAGAATGCCTGGGCACCGAGAAGCGAGGCATAGAGCCAGGCGCCGACTTCATAGATACGCTCCCAATACAGTTGCTCGTGCGGTGAATCCTTGGCTTCGCCGCGCAAGTAAATGACCGCCGACGCAATCCGCAAGACGCCGACGAGATGAATGGCGATCGAGCAGATCAGAAGTGCGAGGCTGCCCGATACATAGGCTATGCAGGCGGCGGTTACGCTGCCGGCGATCGCACCGATCGCCAGCGATCCGGGAGAAGTGTACAGGGTACTGACAAGGGCTGCGCGAACCTGGCGCGCCAGCGAACTTTCCGAAGCCGCCAAATGCCGTAATTTAGTGCCGACAGTCGGCATTGCGTTCTCCCATACCCCGAAACAGATAGGGGTATATGGTTAAGGAATTATACGGTTGAGGCGGAAAAACCCCGGATTTTTGGGTCTTTTTCCTGTCCGTTCGATGGTCGGGACCGATCAGCCGACGAGCCGATGTTCCCATTTGCTGCCGACAATCTCGCGGGTGCGCTCGATCGGCATCGGACGGCCGAACAGATAGCCTTGAATCTGGTGGCATCCCAAATCCCGCATGCGATTGAAATCTTCCGCTGTCTCAACACCTTCGGCGGTGATCGTCAGCCGGAAGCTGTTGGCGAGCATAACGATGGCGCGGATGATCGAGACGGTTTCTTCGCGCGTCCCGGCCTCGCGGACGAAGCTGCCGTCGATCTTGAGCTTGTGGAAGACAGCCTTGTTCAGATAGCCGAGCGAGGAATAGCCGGTGCCGAAATCGTCGAGCGCGATGCCGACCCCGAGGCCGCGCAGGCGCTTGAGAACGTCCAAGGCATTGCCGGCGGCGCTCATGAACACCGATTCCGTCACTTCGACTTCCAGCCGGTTCGCCTGAAGGCGCGATTTCCGCAGCGCGTCCGAAACCGTGTTCGGCAAGGCGGGAACAACGAGCTGGGAAGGCGATACGTTGACCGCGACCGTGATGTCTTCGGGCCATGTCGAGGCGTCCATACAGGCCTGCCGCATCACCCAGCCCCCCAGCTCCTCGATAAGCCCGCTTTCCTCCGCGATCGGAATGAAGACCGCCGGGGAAATCGGCCCGCGCGTGGGGTGATTCCAGCGCAGCAACGCCTCGAAACCGGTCACGCGCTGCGTATCGGCCGACACCAGCGGCTGATAGAGCAGGTGAAACTGTTCGGTCCCGATCGCCTGGCGCATATCGTGTTCGAGCCTGACACGCTCCTCCGCCGCCACCTGCATCTGCGGGTCGAAATTGCAGAAGGTTGCGCGGCCCAGCGATTTCGCATGGTAGAGGGCGAGGTCCGCCTTGCGGACGAGATCGTCGACCGTATCGCCGTCGATCGGCCCGTAGGCGCAGCCGATGCTGAGCCCGATGCGGATCTGCACATTGTCGATCATATAGGGTTCGCTGACCGCGGAGATCAGTTTCTCCGCCAGCGCTTCCACGCCGACCCGGCTTTGTGCATCGTCGACCACGACAGCAAATTCATCGCCGCCGATCCTGCCCACCGCACCGCGACTGCCGACCAGGTCCTTGAGCCGCCGTGCGACGGTTTTGAGAACGGCATCGCCCTTCGGATGGCCGAACGTATCGTTGACCGGCTTGAAACCGTCGAGATCGAGGAACAGGATCGCACACGGCACGCCCTTTTCCTTCGCGTCGCCCAGGGCGGTATCGAGCAGGGTCCGCACGCGCGAGCGGTTCGGCAGGCCCGTCAATACGTCGAGATTGGCGAGATGCTGGAGCTTGGCGTGCGAGCTTTTGGAGTCCGTGATATCGAGTCCGACGCCGCGATAGCCCTGAAATTCGCCGTCCTCTGAGACGACGGGGCTGCCCGAAAGGGTTATCCAGCGCGTGTCTTTGCCGTGTTGGAGTTCGAGTTCGAATTTTTCGAACCGCTCCCGCTTGGCGAGCAATTTGCCGACTCCGGATTCCTCGCCAAGCGCGCTGGACAGGGATTTGCCGAGGAGCTGATATGTCGCCGTGCCGAGCAATTCGCCCATGCGCGGCGACACGTAGGTCAGGCAATATTGGCCATCGACCTGCCACAGCCATCCTGCCCCGCGATCCTCATATTCCTTCAGCAGATACCGGATATCGGCGCGCTTCGCCGCCAATACGCCGGCTCGGTCGATCTGCCCCTGCCAGGATCGGGCTAGCAGCAGGAAGCCGACCATCGCTGCGCCCGCGAACGCGGCCAGGATGGCGATGCCGGGCAGCGCACTCGCGCCGACCCCGTAATAGGAGGCGAAAGCGAGGCCGACGGCGAGGATGGACACCCATAGCGTGACCGCAGAGGGTATAACGGCAACCGAAACGCCGCTGACGATCATCATCGCGACGAGACCGCCGGTAAAAGTATAGTTGATCGGCGCGCCGATCAGCGCGGCGTAGACGGGCAGCGATATCCAGAGTGCGGCGCGGATTGCGCCGTCCAGCGCCGCGATCCGTATCTTGGAAACCGGCAGCTGGTCCGTGCGCCGGACCATCGAGGAGCGGTTGAGCCATCGCGCCGAGAGATAGGTTGCAGCAATGATGAGCGCCAGCCAGCCAAGCAGCAGCAGAAGCGGCAGGCTCTGGCGTTCGAGGATAACGAACACGACCGCGCAGATCGATTGCGTGGCACCCGAATAGAGCGTGAAGCGGGAAAGGATATTGATCTGGGCGGTGCGGACCTCGCCTGCCGGGGCGTGGCGTTCCTCGATCATATGCGCCGGGCCGCGCGCATCGCCTTCGCGACGACGCACAAGCTGCGTTTCCTTGTTTGGCGTGAGATTCTGAGTTGCCATAGATTCCCGGCTCGATGCAGTTCAGGGGGGCTTATAGCCGCCAACTCTTTGATGCTTGGTTAAGACGAGATTCGGTCTGTTTTTCGGGTGTTTGCCGCGTGCAGGCGCGGTGCGCAGGGTGTCGCGCAGACCTTTATCGGCGGCACTTTGCGAAACGGCGCGATTTTGCCTAGATAGCATTCAACCCCATCGGCGGATTGCATATGCGGCAACCCGTCCATCTTAGGAGAGCAAGGATGCGCATTGCGCTTTTCGCAGCGGTCAGTGGTTTGGCACTTACCGCGTCTTTTACCCCCCTGGCCGAGGATAGCGCCATGGCGAACCATCATGAGGCGACGGCGGAAACGGCCGAAGCCGAGAACCCTCTGCTGGCCGAATGGACCGGCCCCTATGAGGGCGTACCGCCCTGGGACGAGATGGCACCGGAGCATTTCTCAGGCGCATTCGAAGCCGCGATGGCCGAAATGCAGGCCGAAGTGCAGGCGATTATCGACAATCCCGAACCGCCGACTTTCGAGAATACCAATGCGGCGATGGAGCTGGTCGGCGACCGGATGGGCAACGTCCAGTCGATGTTCGGTGTCGCGGTCAGCAATGTCAGCAATGACGAATATCGCGCCGTGCAGCGCGAATGGTCCCCGCGGCTCGCCGCCTTCTATCAGGAGCTCTATCTCCAGCCCGAACTCGTCGCCCGCTATCGCGCCGTTTACGAAGGCCGCGAAGATGCCGGCCTGAACCCCGAACGGCTGCGGCTTGTCGAGCGCGACTATGAACAGTTGCAGCGCAACGGCGCGTTGCTGGAAGGCGCGGACCGTGAGCGGCTGGCGGAAATCACAACCGAACTGGCCGGGCTCTACAGCGAGTTCAGCAACAAGGTGCTCGCCGACGAGGAAACCTATGTGCTGCTCGATGGCGAGGACGATCTTGCCGGTCTGTCCGACAGCTTTATCGCCTCGATCCGCGCGGCCGCCGAAGAGCGCGGCGAAGAGGGCTGGGCGATCGTCAACACGCGCTCCTTCATGCAGCCCTTCCTGCAATATTCGACGCGGCGCGACCTGCGCGAGCAAGTCTGGCGCGCCTATGTCAATCGCGGCGACAATGGCGATGCGAACGATACGAACGATATCATCGCGCAGATTCTGGCGCTCCGCGCCGAGCGGGCCGCACTGCTCGGTTTCGAGACCCATGCCCATTGGCGCATGGCCGATACGATGGCGCAGACCCCGGAAAACGCCAATGAGCTGATGATGCGGGTCTGGCCGGCGGCCGTGGCGCGCGTACAACAGGAAGTCGCCGATATGCAGGCGATCGCCGATGCCGAAGGCGCGGACATCACGATCGAGCCCTGGGACTATCGCTTCTACGCGGAAAAGGTCCGGCAGGCGCAGTACAGCATCGATGAGTCCGAGATCCGGCCCTATTTCCAGCTCGAGAACATGATCAACGGCATGTTCTACATGGCCGAGCGGCTATGGGATCTGGAATTTACCGAGAATACCGGCGAGATTCCGGTCTTCCAGGACGATGTGCGCACCTTCGTCGTCACCGACACGCGGGACGGCTCCAATGTCGGCGTCTTCTATCTCGACACCTATGCGCGTACCGGCAAGCGCTCGGGCGCCTGGATGACGACCTATCGCAGCCAGCAGACGCTGGGCGGCGAGCAGAATGTGCTGGCGTCGAACAATAACAATTTCACCGAACCGCCCGAAGGCGAACCGGCGCTGATCAGCCTCGACGATGCGCGGACACTGTTCCACGAATTCGGCCATGGCATCCATTATCTGCTGCAGGACGTCTATTATCCGTCGCTCGCCAATACTCCGCGCGATTTTGTCGAATATCCGAGCCAGGTGATGGAGAATTGGGTGCTGACCCGGCCGATCCTCAACCAGTTCGCGCGCCACGTCGAAACCGACGAGCCGATGCCGCAGGAGCTTGTCGACCGGATCGACGCCAGCAGCACCTTCAACCAGGGGTTCGCGACGGTCGAATATCTGGCCTCGGCGCTGGTCGATATGCGGCTGCATAATCGCAGCGAGCCGATCACCGATGTCGATGCGTTTGAGCGCGAGACGCTCGCCGAGATCGGCATGCCCGACGAGATCGTGATGCGGCACCGGCTGCCCCAGTTCAATCACCTCTTCTCCTCGGACGCCTATTCGGCCGGCTATTACAGCTATCTCTGGTCGGAAACGATGGACGCGGATACTTGGGAGGCGTTCGAGGAATCGGGCGATGTCTGGGATCGCACCATCGCCGATCGTTTCCGCGAGACGTTGCTCTCCACCGGTAACGAAACCGACCGGGCCGAAGCCTATCGCGAGTTCCGCGGCCGCGATCCGGATGTGAACGCCTTGCTCCGCAAGCGCGGCTTCCCGGTGCCGGGCGAGGAACAAGCCAGCGACTGATGGCGTCGCCGCTCGCCTTGATCGTCGGTGTGGGCGACGGCCTTTCGGCCTCGCTCGCCCGGCGGCTGGCGGCGGCGGACTATCAACTGGTGCTCGCCGCCCGCAATGTCGACGGTATCGCGGCGCTTGCCGCCGAAACAGGCGGGGAGACCCGTGCATGCGATGCAACCGACCCCGGCGATGTGGCCGATCTGTTCGGCGGGCTCGACGGGCGGCTTTCGGTCGCGATCTACAATCCATCGATGCGCGTCGCCGGTCCGGTTGCCGAACTCGATCCGGAGAAGGTCCGCGCGGCCATCGACGTTACAGCGTTTGGCGCCTTTTTGAGCGCTCAGCAGGCCGCCCGGATCATGCTCGCTCAAGAGCCGGAGGACGGCACGCGCGGCACCATCCTGTTTACGGGCGCGTCGGCGGGCATGAAGGGTTTCGCCCGGTCGGCGCCCTTCGCGATGGGCAAGTTTGCCGAACGCGGCCTTGCGGAATCGATGGCGCGCGAACTCCATCCGCAGGGCGTGCATGTCGCACTCGTTCATATCGACGGCGCGATCAACAATCCGGGCCGGAGCAACCCGGCGGACAATCCCGATGCGTTGCTTGATCCCGATGCGATCGCGGACACCTATATGCATGTCATTGGCCAGCATCGCTCGGCCTGGACGAGCGAGGTCGCGCTGCGGCCCTGGGTGGAGAATTTCTGAATCTTGACGAACGGAGGCACGCATGACGATCAAGGCTTTACGGACGCCTGAAGAGCGGTTCGAGAATCTGCCGGATTTCGATTATCCGGTGCACTATGTGGACGATCTTCCAGGCTATGAAGGGCTGCGCGCGGCCTGGGTCGATGCCGGGCCGGAGGATGCGGACCGCGTGTTCCTCTGCCTCCACGGCGAACCGAGCTGGAGCTTTCTCTATCGCAAGATGATCCCGGTGTTCCTCGAAAGCGGGGCGCGGGTCGTCGCGCCCGATTTTTTCGGGTTCGGCCGGTCCGACAAGCCGACCGAGGCGGAGACTTACGGCTTCGATTTCCACCGCAACCATATCCTTGCACTGGTCGAGCGGCTGGACCTCAAGAACATCACTTTGGTGGTGCAGGATTGGGGCGGATTGATCGGCCTGACGCTGCCGGTCGACGAAAAATTCCGGGCGCGTTTCTCGCGGCTGATCGTCATGAACACCGGCCTCGGTATTGGCAAGGCGCCGAGCGACGGCTTTATCGCCTGGAAGAACTATGCCGCCTCGACGCCCGATCTGCCGATTGCGGAACTGATCGCGCGCGGCACGCCGCAGATGACGGACGCCGAGAAAGCCGCCTATGACGCGCCGTTTCCGTCGCCCGATTACAAGATGGGCGCGCGGCGCTTCCCGGAACTGGTTCCGATTTCACCCGAGATGGAGGGCGTTGAGGTCAGCCTGAAGGCGGCGGCCTTCTGGAAGGACGAGTTCGACGGCGCGAGCTTCATGGCGGTCGGCGATGCCGATCCCGTACTCGGTCCGGACGTGATGAACCGGCTGCGCGAGAATATCGCGGGCTGCCCTGAACCGATGATGATCGAGGGCGGCGGTCATTTCGTTCAGGAATGGGGCGAGCCGATCGCGAGCGCCGCGCTCAAGCATTTCGGGGATCTTTAGCCGCCTTCGCCGCGGCGTTCGGCCGTCAGTACCGGTTCCATTTCGGCGAATAATGTCAGCACGCCTTCATCCGACAGTTCGAGGCGAATGACCGAACCGAGCGCCGTGAAGAACTGGTTTTCCAGTCGGCTGATCTCCGGATTGATGCAGGCGCGACGGGTCGCGGCTACCGGTCCGATTCTAAGTTCATCGTCGAGTACGTAATTTGTCGTGAACCGGTTACATCCGCCGGTGCCGAACATACCGCCATCGCCGTCGAACCGGAAATTGATCCCGGCATCGGCGGGAACGGCCTCGCCCATCAATTCGGTTACGTGCCAATCGGCGCCGCGCAGCGTCTCTTGCGGGTCGCCGCCACAGCCTGCGAATGAGAGTCCGTCGACAAAAACACGGACCGATTTGGGATAGGGCGTGTCCGACATTCCGTCGCTGCAGATACCGTCCTGGACCAGTACGATGAAATCGCGCTGCCCTTCATTTTCGGACTGTGCGACGAATATCGTATCGCCACGGGAGAATTGCGCTTCGGGGCGATCGGCTTCGGCCGTGAACACACTGAAATGTTCGAAGGACAGGCGATCTTCGCCGATGGTCAGCGTCCAGAAGGGTTCGGTGCCGGTGCCGCGAAATCCGGTCCATGGATCGGGTGTGGCCTCGGTGACGCTATCATGATGATGGGCGGTGGCGGGGGCCATGGGCAAAGCGGCAAGAAGGGCGAGGGCGGGGAGGCTTTTGGCGATGATTTTCATACGCGCCTTGTGGCAAAGCCGGGCCTGCGGATCAATCGCCGATCGCGCGGTCGCCCAACAGAGCTATCCGAAGGCCGTGTAATTATATTATAAGGTCTGGAAGAAACGAATCGGCTGGACAGGATATCTGATGGCGAGCGACACAGACCGGCGCAATCTGCCGCCCCTTGAACTATACGTGCCCGAGCCGAAATTCCGGCCCGGCGACGATGCCGATTTTTCCGATATTGTCGTGCCGCCGGCCGGCGAAACCCGGCGTCCCGACATGGCGGCCGATCATGGCGACATGCCCGACCTTGCCTATGGCCTGGTCCGGGTGCTCGACGATGACGGCAAGGCCGTGGGCCCGTGGGACCCGAAACTCGATCCCGATACGCTCAGGAAGATGCTGCGCGCGATGGCGCTGACGCGCGCCTATGACAGCCGCATGTTCCGCGCCCAGCGCCAGGGCAAGACCAGCTTCTACATGAAATGCACGGGCGAAGAGGCGGTCGCCGTTGCCGCGACCTTCGCGCTCGACCGGGACGATATGACTTTCCCCTCCTATCGCCAGCAGGGCATCCTGATCGCGCGGGATTGGTCGCTCGTCGACATGATGAACCAGGTCTATTCGAACAAGAAAGACCGGCTGATGGGGCGCCAGCTCCCGATCATGTATTCGACGAAGCAGGGCGCCTTCTTCTCGATTTCGGGCAATCTCGCGACGCAATATCCGCAGGCCGTCGGCTGGGCGATGGCGAGTGCGGCCAAGGGCGACACGCGGATCGCGGCGACCTGGACGGGCGAGGGATCGAGCGCGGAGGGCGATTTCCATTCCGCCTGCACCTTCGCCGCCGTCTACAAGGCGCCGGTCATCATGAACGTCGTCAACAATCAATGGGCGATCAGTTCGTTCAGCGGTTTTGCCGGCGGCGACCAGACGACGTTCGCGGCCCGGGCGGTGGGCTATGGCATCGCGGGGCTGCGGGTGGACGGCAATGACGCGCTCGCCGTCTATGCGGCGACCCAATGGGCGGCCGAACGCGCGCGCACAAACAATGGACCCACTCTCATAGAGCATTTCACCTATCGCGCCGAAGGCCATTCGACATCGGACGACCCCTCGCAATATCGCTCGGCCAATGAAGCGTCGGAATGGCCGCTCGGCGATCCGATCGCCCGGCTCAAGAATCATCTGATCGCGATTGGCGAGTGGAGCGATGAGCAGCAGGACGCGATGGACCAGGAAGTCGCCGAACAGGTGAAGACGGCGGCCAAGCAAGCCGAGAAGAACGGTATTCTCGGCCATGGCCTGCACCAGCCGCTCGAGACGATGTTCGAGGGCGTGTACGAGGAAATGCCCTGGCACCTTAGGGAGCAGATGCAGGACATGCTTGACGAGAATGAGGCAGCCAACAACGTGTGCAAGACGCGATGACCGAGGGTGCCACCAAACAGATGAACATGATCCAGGCGGTCAACAGCGCCATGGATGTCGCCATGGAGCGCGACGATAGCGTCTGCGTGTTCGGCGAGGATGTCGGCTATTATGGCGGCGTGTTCCGCGCGACGGCCGGGTTACAGGAAAAATATGGCAAGCGCCGCGCCTTCGATACGCCGATCAACGAATGCGGCATTATCGGGGTTGCTGTCGGCATGGCGGCCTATGGCCTGAAACCGGTCGCCGAGATCCAGTTTGCCGACTATATCTATCCGGGCCTCGACCAGATCGTGTCGGAAGCCGCGCGACTGCGCTATCGGTCGGCCGGCGAGTTCACCGCGCCGATGGTCGTGCGCACCCCGTCCGGCGGCGGCATTTTCGGTGGCCAGACGCACAGCCAGTCGCCCGAAAGCATCTTCACCCATATCTGCGGTGTGAAAACCGTGATCCCGTCCACGCCCTATGACGCCAAGGGCCTGCTGATCGCGGCGATCGAAGACCCCGATCCGGTGATCTTCTTCGAGCCCAAGCGCATCTATAACGGCCCGTTCGACGGCCATTATGACGATCCCGTCCAGCCTTGGTCCAAGCATCCGGCCAGCGAAGTGCCGGAGGGCTATTTCACGATCCCGCTCGGCAAGGCGAATGTGCTGCGTGAAGGGGAGGCGCTGACGCTGCTGACCTACGGCACGATGGTCCATGTCGCGATGCGCGCGGTCGAGGATCTCGGCGTCGATGCCGAAGTCATCGACCTGCGCACGCTGTTGCCGCTCGATATCGAAACCATAGAGGAATCGATCAAGAAAACCGGCCGCTGCGTCATCATGCATGAGGCGACCCGGACATCGGGCTTCGGCTCGGAGCTTTCCGCGCTCGTGCAGGAACGCTGTTTCTACCATCTCGAGGCGCCGATCGAGCGGGTGACCGGCTATGACACGCCCTATCCGCACAGCCTCGAATGGGCCTATTTCCCGGGGCCGGTCCGCACCCGCCTCGCTATCGAACGCGTCATGGAGAATGTCAGTGGCTAAATATAGCTTCAAACTTCCGGATATTGGCGAAGGCATTGCCGAAGCCGAAATCGTTGCCTGGCACGTGAAGGTTGGTGACGAAGTCGAAGAAGATCAGGGCATCGCCGACATGATGACCGACAAGGCGACGGTCGAGATGGAAGCGCCGGTTACCGGAAAGATTGTCGAGCTGAACGGCGAAGAGGGCGATATGCTCGCCATCGGCTCCGTTCTCGCCGTGATCGAGACCGACGAGCTGCCCGACGAGGAGGAAGAAGCCGCCATCGCCGAAAAGGTGAAGGCGCAAGCCGACGACCAGGCGGAAGAGGATGCCGACGCGCCCGCACCGGAAGCGGAAAAAGCCGCTCCGCCGGAACCGGAGCCGCAGCCCGAACCAAAGGCCGAAGAAAAAGCTGTACCCGCGGCGCCCAGTGCGCGCATCATGGCATCGCCGGCCGTCCGCAAGCGGGCGACGGAGCTCGGCGTCGATCTTGGTCAGGTGAAACCGCAGACGGGCGAGCGCATTCGGCACAGCGATCTCGACCAGTATCTAACTTATGGCGCGACCTACCTCTCGCCGGGCGCATCGAAAAAGCGCGATGACGAGGAAGTGAAAGTCATCGGCCTGAGACGCAAGATCGCGGAGAATATGGCCGCGTCCAAGCGCCATATCCCGCACTTCACCTATGTCGAGGAAATCGACGTTACGGAACTCGAGGCCGCCCGCGCCGACCTGAACGCAACGCGCGGCGACCGGCCCAAGCTCACCGTGCTGCCGCTCATCATCGCGGCGATCTGCAAGACGCTGCCCGAATTCCCGATGATCAACGCGACCTATGACGATGAAGGCGGGCGGGTGACGCGTCACGGCGCCGTACATCTCGGCATGGCGACGCAGACCGATACGGGCCTCATCGTGCCTGTGATCAAGAATGCGCAGGACAAGAATGTCTGGCAGATCGCGATGGAAATCGGCCGCCTTTCAGACGCCGCGCGCACCGGCAAGGCGAAGCAGGAGGAGCTGACCGGCGGCACGCTGACCCTCACATCGCTCGGACCGCTTGGCGGGATCGCGACGACGCCGGTTATCAATCGCCCGCAGGTCGCGATCATCGGTCCGAACAAGATCGTCGAACGCCCGGCTATCGTCGATGGCGAGCTGGAAATCCGCAAGCAGATGAACCTGTCGATCAGCTGCGACCATCGCGTCGTCGACGGCTATGATGCGGCGAGCTACGTCCAGGCGCTCAAGCGGCTGCTCGAGACGCCGGTTCTGATTTTTGCGGACTAAGGCGGCGGCTCAGGCGAGCTGGTCGAACGAATCCATTTCCTTGGCGATTTTGTCGACCAGACGGTCGAGTTCCCCGACCCGGCTGTCGAGCGAGGTCAGCAGGCCGCCATTCTGGTTCTGAGTCTGCCCGTGCCCGTGCGAGTTCGGCGCTTCATTCTCTTGCGCCTCGCCCCCGAAAAGCCGCTGGTTGAGCTGAGTCATACGCTGAAGATTCTCGTTCAAATCGTTGGAAAGGCGAACGAGTTTCTCATCCAGGCCGACGAGCAGCTTCGATGTCGGCGGTGTCTTTTGCGGCATCTCCGTCACTTTCGAGACTGTCGGATCGACATATTCTATCGTCATAGCGTGTCCCCCCTGAGACTATCTTTAGCTTAAGCATAGATATTGAACCGCTTTTTACTAGAGATTCGGCGGTTGCGTGCTCGACCGTCCCGATTAGGCACAGTCATCGCGGCCGGACCTTATCATATCTTTCAACAACGCGTCCGTTGCCGTCGCCGTGGCACTTGCCTAGGGTGATGACGGTCGGCCGTAAACCGGCTTTCAAAGGCCGATATGACCGGACGGGACCGGTTGCAGACGGCGGGTAATATTGAGGTGGGGCAAAGATGAACGCCGATAGCGGCCGTGGCAGAAGGCCGATCGCCTTTATTAGTCATCATAGTTCGCAAGTGGAAACTGCGCGCCAACTCAAGCGGGTATTGGCGACCAACGGTGTCGATGGCTGGATGGCGCCCGACGATATCGATCCGGGCCGGCCGTTCGACCAGGCCATCATCGAGCAGGTCCGCACATCCGATCTCATCATCCTGCTGTTCTGCTCGCGCTCGGACCAGTCGCGCCATGTGAAGCGCGAACTGATGATGGCGGAAAATGGCGACAAGCTGATTTTCCCCGTCCGACTCGAAAATATCGATGCCGAAGGCCTGGCCTATTGGCTGAACGACTATCAGTGGATCGACTGGTTCGACCGGCGCGACGATTCCATCCAACGCATGATCGATACGATCAAACGGCTGGTGCAGATCAACTTGCCCGACGAGCTGTCCCCGGGGCGGCAAACGTCCGGGCCTCTGCCTGCGCCAGTCCCGCTATCGGACCCTGAACCTGAGGATCTTGACCGCGGCGAGGAAACGGCGTCGCCCGAAGCCGAGCCGCCGGCGCCCGAACCGGCTGCGCCGCCGCCCGAAGCTCCTGTCGCCCCTCCAGCGCCGGAATCGGATGACCCGCCGGACGAGCCGCCGGTGGAGGCGCGGGCGAAGGACGATGTCCCTCGAAAGATCGCGCCGGTCGCGGCGGGTCGGACCGAACCGGAGTTGACCGATGGAGACGGCGGTTCGTCGAACGGCCGGATGATCCTGTTCGGCGCGCTGGGGCTGGTCGCGCTCCTCGCGATTATCCTCGCGATAGTTTTCTGGCCCGATGGCGATGCGAGCGAAGCGGTCGAGGACGGCGTGCTGTCGCCGACCGTCGATTGCGCCGATACCGAATTGCCGAGCCATGCGATCATCTGCGGGAGTCAGGCACTGCGCGTGCGGGAGACCGAACTCTCGCAACGCTATGCGGCGGCTCTCGATCAGGTCGAGGGCGAAGAGCGGGTTGCGCTCCAGCAAAGCTATGCCGCTTTTCAGGCCCGGCGCGACGAGTGCCGCACCGAGGCGTGCATCACCACCGTGTACGATGCGCGCGAGGGCGAGTTGAGCGCCTATGCGCCGCCCGAAGACAGCGCCCCGGCCGAATCGATGGACCCGGACGAAAGCGCGGAACCGGCGGCCGATACGCCGGATAGCACGCCCGCAAGCCAGCCGGACACGACCGCTTCGACGCCTGCTCCGGCTGCCGAGCGGCCCAGCCAGCCCACGCGCGAAACGCCGCGCCCGCCCGAACCGCAATCGCGGCCGACGCCGACACCCGATCCGCCACGCCAGTCACGAACCACGCCGCCCCAGCCGATCGGCAATCCCGGCAGCTGGGTGCGCGCGAGCGACTATCCGGCCAATATCCTGCGCAACGGCGAAGAGGGAACGTCGCGCTTCCAGGTGCGGGTCGGCGCCAATGGCGTTCCCACCGCCTGTTTCACGACCGGCTCGAGCGGGCATTTCCAGCTCGATGCGCGGGCGTGCAACATGGTGATGAGCCGCGGGCGGTTCCGGCCAGCGCGCGATGGCGCGGGCAATCCGACCGCAGGCCTGTATTCCGGCAGCCATCGCTGGCGCGCGCCGCGCTAGGCCCCTTTAGGCTAAGCTAGCCCTCGCTTCGGCGAGCCGTTCGGCGGCGGTATCGAGCGTCTGATCGTCTTTCGCGAAGCAGAGCCGGAGCACTGTGTTCACGGCCTCCGTTTCATACAATGCGGATACCGGAATGGCGGCGACGCCGAAATCCTCCACCAGCCGCATGGCGAAGTCGCGGTCGCCCATTTCGATACCCGAACCGGCAAGGTCGACCAGCAGGAAATAGGTCGCGGCGCTCGGCAGGACGGCATAGCCGCTGTCGGATAGCGCGGCCGAGAGCCGGTTGCGCGATGCCTGATAGCCGGTCCGCATATTGGCGAAATAGGCTGCGTCTTTGCCAAGCCCATAGGCGACGGCTGTCTGGAGATTGGGCGGTGTCGTGAAGGTCAGGAACTGGTGCGCCTTGGCGATCGCCGGGGCGAGCCGGGCAGGGGCCATCGCCCAGCCGACTTTCCAGCCAGTCAACGAGAATATCTTGCCCGCCGAGCCGATCTTGACGGTGCGCTCCGCCATGCCCGGCATCGTGATCAACGACCGGTGTTCGGCGCCGTCGAAAACGAGATGCTCCCAGACCTCGTCGCAGATCGCGATGAGATCATGCGCGACGCAGAAATCGGCGAGCAGCGTGAGATCATCGGCGTCGAGCATTGTCGCCGTCGGGTTATGCGGGCTGTTGAGAACGAGGAAGCGCGTCTTCTTCGTAACCGCCGCGTCGAGGTCTTCTTGCCGGATTTTCCAGTCGGGCGGGCGGGTCGAGACGAAGCGGGGGATGCCGCCGGCCTGCCGCACCAGCGGCGCATAGGCGTCATAGGCGGGTTGCACGATGATTGCCTCATCGCCCGGCTGGACTAGTCCCAATATGCTGGCGGCCAAGGCTTCGGTCGCGCCCGATGTCACCAGTATTTCCGCATCGGGATCGGGCGATAAGCCCTGATGCGCGTCATAATGATCGGCGATGGCTGCGCGCAATTCGGGCAGGCCGCGCATCGGCGGATACTGGTTCCAGCCGGTAAGGACCGCTTCTGCGGCCGCTTGGCGCACGTCTTCGGGTCCGTCCGCATCCGGAAATCCCTGGCCCAGATTGATCGCGCCATTGGCCCGGGCGCGCGCCGACATGTCCTCGAAAATCGTCGTCGGGAGGCTGGCGAAAACCGGGTTCATTCGGCCTTTGAGACGTCATTCTTGGGCGGGGCCGGGCGTTTGGGCACTTTCCCCAATACCTGCTCGATATAGAGCCGCTGCATCAGCACGAAGCAGACCACCGTCAGCGGCGCGGCCAGCAGCACGCCGAGCAGGCCGAACAGGATGCCCGCCGCGACGACGGCGAAGAGCAGGACGGCGGGGAGCAGGTCGACGGAGCGTTTCTGAATGATCGGCTGGAGAATGTTGCCCTGTATCTGCTGGATCAGGACATAGACGCCGAGCGTCCAGAGCGCGGTCGTCGGGCTGACGCTGAACGCGACGAGCACGGCGGGGATGCCCGCGACGACCGGGCCGATAAAGGGAATGAAATCCAGAAGACCGGCGATCACCGCCAGCGCCGCGGCGGACGGCACGCCGATGGCCGTCAGGGCGATGTAGATCAGGATGCCGACGATGATCGACGATGCGATCTGCGCGCGCAGCCACAGCGCCAGCGCCCGGCCGGTATCGTCGAGGGTCTCCTCGGCCAGCTTTTCGCGCTCTTTCGGCACGATGCGGACAAGGCCCTTGCGGTAGAGATCGGGCTGCGCGGCAAAGAATACGGCGCCGGCGAGCACGAGGATGATGTTGGTGAGCGCGCCGCCCGCCGACATGATCGCAAAGCTGCCCGCGCGGGTGGTCAGCCCTGAAAGTTGGGAAGCGATGTCGCGGCTGGCCTGGCGCACATCATAGTCGAAACCCCAGCTGTCCAGCGCGGCTTGGGTCGCGTCGATCGCTTCGGGAATACGCGCGACAAGGGCGGTAAACTGGGTGACGAGCAGGTCGCCGAACATCCAGGATACCGATCCCAGCAATGCGAACAGGGCGATCACGGCCAGCGTCACCGACAGCCCTTGCGGCAGGCCGAACCGAATGAATATCCGGGCGATAGCGCGCAGGATGACCGCGACCACGATCGCCGCGAAGATCAGCAGCAGCAACCGGCCGAGCATGTAGACGGCGGCCGCCAGCGCGACGATCGCGAGGACGACGAAGGCGCGCTTTACGAAATTGTCATGTGATGTCCGGTCGTCCATTCCGCCCCCTTCGCGTCTGGCCCGCCTTTATCGGCGTCATTGATCTTTGGGGCAAGATGGCGGTTCGCGCTCTGCGTCTCGGCGGTGTTTTCAGCTCAGCCGGTCGGCATGCCAGCCAATATGCGACGCCATGAAAGTCGAGATGAAATAATAGCTGTGATCATAGCCCGGTTGCCGGTTCAGGGTCAGCGCAATGCCGGCGTCGGCGCACGCGCGTTCGAGCAGCTCGGGCTTGAGCTGTTCGTCGAGAAACTGATCGGCTTCGCCCTGATCGACCAGGATTTCGGAGACCCGCGCCCCGTCTTCGATCAGCGCGCAGGCGTCATAGGCGCGCCAGGCGGCGCGATCCGGACCGAGATAGCCGGTGAGAGCCTTTTCGCCCCAGGGGCAGTGGAGCGGCGATACGATGGGCGCGAATGCCGATACGCTCTTGAACCGGCCGGGGTTGCGCAGTGCGATCGTCAGCGCGCCATGGCCGCCCATCGAATGGCCGGTGATCGACTGGCGCGTCATGTCGAGCATCGGGAATTCGGCCGCGATCAGCGCGGGCAGTTCGTCCTCGATATAGCTGCGCATCCGGAAGTTCTTGGACCAGAGCGCTTCGGTTGCATTGACATAAAAGCCCGCGCCCTGACCGAAATCATAGGCGTCGTCGTCCGGAACATCCTCGCCGCGCGGCGAGGTGTCGGGCGCGACGAAAGCGATGCCGCGTTCGGCGCATGCGCGGCGAAAATCGCCTTTCTCGGTCACATTGGCATGGGTGCAGGTAAGGCCGGACAGATACCAGAGGATCGGCAACGTCGCGTCCGCCTTCAGATCGGGAATGAAGACCGAGAATTGCATCTCGGTTCCCGTTTGCGTGCTGCGATGCGCATAGACGCCCTGGGTACCGCCAAAGGCGCAATTTTCCGAGATCGTTTCCATCGCCGCGCCCTATCATCCTTTGCCGGGCGCGCGAAGAGCGATCAGCCCGCCATCAGCGCGCGCATCGCCGCGACGAGCGCCAGCGGCTGATCGACCATGATATGGTGGCCGCTATCGGGAATGGCGACAAAGGGTGTGCCCCCGGGGAGGGTCTCCTCGAGATGCTCGATCGCCTCGTCGTCCATGATCGCCGAGCGGTCGCCATAGATCAGGGCCATCGGGCAATTGGCGCTCCGCGCGCGCTGCGCACTGTCGAGGCGCTTGGTGTTGCCGAACCCGTTCGGGTCGAAACACCAGCTCCACCGGCCCGGTTCGATCTCGACGATGGCGTCGCGCGCGATCATGTCCGCGATATAATGGTTCTCGCAGCTTTGCGGCGGCAGGAAGCGGAAGCGGCTCAGCCCTTCGGCAACGCTGCTGAAATAGCGGCGCTCGCGTTGTGGCCGTTCCTCATTTTCCGGCGAATGACGCATCTGCAGAGAGGAATCGATGACGATGGCATGGCCGACCCAGGCGTCCGGGTCCGACGCCGCCGTCGCCGTTGGTGCGCCGCCGAAACTGTGGCCGGCGACGACCGGCTTGCCTTGCGCGAAAAGGCCTGCTGCGTCCGCGACGTTGCGCATATCCGCCGCATGCTGAGCGATCGAATATTCCTCGCGCCAGTCCGATCCGCCCATGCCCGCCATCGACATGGCCGCGACCCGGTATTCGTCGGCGAAAAAGGGCGCGATATGCGCCCACCACAGCGCATGTGCGCCGCCGCCATGCAGCAGGAAAAGACCGGGCAATCCCGCATCGCCCCAAGTGAAATATTCGATATTCGATCCGCCGCTCTCGATCATGTGCCGTTCGGGCCTGCGTTCGAGCGCGTGCCGGAACCAGTCGGGCGCGGTCGGTTTCGCGCCGCCATAGGAGGAGAGAATGGTCGCCGGAACGGTCTGGTCGGTCATACGGCTAACGAGCATGACTTTACGCTTACGTCAACTGCCAATCACCGCGACGCCAGGCCAGTTCTCAGGGATTTGTTAACCGCTCGCCGATTTTGCCGGACTATTCGTAATGGCCGGTTTTGCGGCGATACCTACCCGTTTTAGCCGGTTTTTAACCATGGCCGTCAATGCGATCTTTACGAATGCGGGCGATAACATTGGTCACTGATAAAGGACTTCCGATGCCCATTCGCGCTGAATTACTGGTCAAAAATCCCGACTTCGACGAACGCCGTGTCGAGCAGCGCGAGCCTGTCGACATGCGCGCCGGGTTTCGCAAAACGGGATATGACGCGGCGAAAGCCGATGTCACGGATATCTCGCGCACGGGCTGCAAGGTCGATAGCGCGATGAACCTGGGTCCCAGTACGGAAGTCTGGATCCGTTTTCCCGGGCTCCAGCCGATGCAGGCGACGATCGCCTGGTCGCGGGGTTTCGAGGCAGGCTGCGAATTCGCCGAACCCTTCCATCCCGCCGTGCTGGACGATTTCCTGCGCCGCCAACGCGCGGCCTAAATCACCTCGGTATTATAGGAATGCCAGGCGAAGATTGCCGCGGCGCCGCGATGGGGCCGCCAGGCTTCGGCCGCTTCGCGCACCTCGTCTTCGCTCGGCCGGTCTGGCCAGCCCAACAGTTTTCCGGTCTCGATCTGCACGGCCAGGTCGCCGGCCGGCCAGATATCCGGCCGGCCCTCGGCGAACAGCAGATAGACCTCCGCCGACCAGCGCCCGATCCCTTTCACCGCCACAAGCTGCGCGATGGCCGCTTCATCGTCGTCGGGCAGCGCCGCGAGATCCAGCGTTCCGGATACCACCAGCTCCGCGAGCGAGCGGGCATAGCCGTTTTTCTGACGGCTGAGTCCGGCGCCGCGCAAGGCCGCCTCGTCCGCCGCGAGTAGTTTTGCCGGGTCCGCCGCATCGCCGATCGCCTCGTCGAGCTTGCGCCATACCGCATCGGCCGACGCGACGCTGACCTGCTGCCCGAGAATGGTGCGCAGCAGCGTCCGGTAACCGCGCGCGCGAATGCGTGGCGGTGGATAGCCGATCTCCGCCAGCCGCGTTTCGAAGGCGGGTTCGATCCGCGCCAGCGCATCCATCGATCTTCGCAGCTCCGCCGCCTTTATTCCCATTGGGTCCTGACCCTCGCTAGCCCTTGATTTCAAATGCCCGTCATCACATAGCCGCGCCGCAGCATTTTTCGAATCCGCCAGAAGGAACTGTCCATGCCCAAGCTCATTGTCGTCAATCGCGCCGGCGAGGAAACCGCCGTCGATGCGGATAACGGCCTCACCGTGATGGAAGTGATCCGGGACAATGGCTTCGACGAACTCCTCGCTTTGTGCGGCGGCTGCTGTTCCTGCGCGACCTGCCATGTGCATGTCGATCCGGAATTTG
>JBCBSD010000029.1:0-47611 GCA_039819365.1 Pseudomonadota bacterium | reverse complement strand
TCCGTTCCTACCTCGCTTCGCGCGGTGTTCCGGACGGCGCGATGTCGAGCGAAGCGTTCGGTGAGAGCCGTCCGCTGGTCGACACGGCCGACGGGGTTCGCGAACAGCAGAACCGTCGCGTCGAGATCACTTACGGACCTGGAATGTAGTTTCCGGGCATGTAAGGATCGGCGCAAGCCGCAAGAAAAAGGGGCCGGTCTCGCGACCGGCCCCTTCTTTTGTGCCGCACGAATCTGCGCGGGCTCTACCGCATCGAGAAGATATCGATCGTGCGGTCGACCATCGCGGATATAGAAAATCGCTCGCCCGCCCAGTTCCGCAGGGTTTCGCCGATGTCCGCGCGCGCATCCGGGCTGAGCTTTGCGAGGCCCGCCAGATGGTCCGCTGCGCTTCCGATATCGGGATATTCCGCGTCCGTCAGAACATGATTGGCGCTGTGCGGCGCTACTGCCTCGGGCGCTCCACCGGCCGGTGTCGACAGCACGGGGAGGCCGGCCAGTTGCGCCTCGATCAGCGCGTTCGGAACGCCTTCATGGCGCGACGTCAGCGCCAGCGCATCCATCGTGCCGAGCCAGAAACCGACATGCGACGTCCGCCCGACGAACAGCGTGCGGTCCAGTATTCCTGCGGACTTGGAGAATTCTTCGGCAGCGGAGCGTAGCGGGCCGTGCCCGGCGATTACGAACCGCGCATCGGGCACACGCCGCGCCAGCGCCGCGCAGATTTCAAGCCAGAGCAATGGCCGCTTGTTGTCATCGAACCGCATGACGCCGCCCAAGACAAAGCCTTTCGACCCGCTCTCGTCGTCGAACCGCTCCCACAACCCCCGCTCAGTCTCGGCTGCATCGCCGGAGAGCGGGGATACGCCGTTTGCGATCGTGAGCACGGAGTGGCGCGGCAGGTTCAGCCAGTCTTCATAGGCCCTTGCGGCGACGCGCGAATTCGCCGTCAACGACACGCCATCCGCCTTCAGCAACCCGCGATACAGTGTCTTCTGCTCGGGCCGTTGCCGGTCGGTGCGCCTGTTGGGGGGCATTGTGCGCACATTGAGCACGATACGTGGGACATCGGCCATCAGGGCGGCGAGACCCGCCGCGAATATCATCCCGTCCTGCCAGATCTGGACGACCTCTGGCGCTTCATAGCGCAGGATGTCGGTTAGCCGGATGACCCCTTCGCGCATTCGTTCGGGCAATGCGGCGACGAGGTCCGCCGAAGCGCCGGCCGCGCTTACCGCCTTGTCTCCTCCCCATGGCTGGGCCGAGAGATAATCGGCGACGCGGATATCCGCCGCCTCCAACCGCGACAGGTAGAAATCGTTGCTTCGCCGGCGATCGAGCTTGCGGCAGAATATGCTGATCGGACCATGGATGCCGGTGCCGCTCTGCGAACGCTGCGAAAGGCCGAGCGCGGTGTTGGCCAGTTGGCGTTCGGCGCCGCCGCCGCCCAGCGTTCCGCCGATCAGCACGATCCTGCCCAACGCGCTGTCCGGTCGTACCGGCGGCGATCCGGCCCGACGCGCCAGCGCTTTTTCCAGCAGCATTTCGAGCGCGACGACGGTCGGTGGCCCATGAGCGTGCCGACCGCGGAACAGCGTAACCGCGCGCTCGATATCCTTCACGAGTGCGGGGGCTTCCGAGGCGGCGTCGCCTTCCTTCAGCACGGCGAGAGCCTCTTCGAACCGGCCCGACCGGCGCAGAAGCTTCGCCTTCTCGACGGCGATTTTCGGGGCCCAGCCGGTATCGCTTGCGACAGCATCCAGCGCCCCGAGTGCGGCGTCCATATCGCCGCCGATCGCCCTGCACCGGGCGATCAATATCGCGCGTTCGGGGTCGGCGGTGGCGATGCTATCCCGTTCGTAACTTTGAAGAACGGCCAGCGCGACGGCACTGCCCAGCGTTTCCGAGACGATCCGAAAATATTCCGGGAAGACACTGAAAGAATTGGGGAAACGTTCGACTATTCCGCGCCAGCATAGCCGCGCGCTATCGCGATCCCCGGCCAGTTCGGCGAGCTTGCCGACATGCCATTGCAGGCCTTCGCTCTCGGGATGCTGCACGGCGAGATCGACCGCACGGGAGAGCAGCCAGCTCGAATAATCGCCGCGCTCGGCCTCCTTCAGAAGCGCGCTCGTTTCGGTCAGCGCGTCGCTTTCGGAAATGCGGGAAATGACGGGATCGAGCGCACCCTGTGCGAGCGCATGGGTGAGCATGTCGTCCGCAGACGATATGGCCGGGCGTTGCGCGGGGGCGGGTAAGGTGCCAGTCACGCTGGCAGCAATAGGATGCGGCGGCGCGCGCCGCAATTGACATGGGAGAGGGGCTCTGCCGCGATTGCTGAACGATCGGCTGTTGACCCGGCTTGCGACGTCATCGGCGGCGCCGGTCCGCCTATGGGGCGCGCGCAAGGCGGCGGAGCGGACGCTGCACTGGGCGGCGCTGGCCGGTGCGCCGGACGATCCCTATGTGCTCGCGCGCCTCGGTCTCTATCCTTTGGCGCTCGAGCATCGGGCACGCGACGCGCAGGCGGCGCTCGGTCACAATCTCGCGCGAGCGGCGCTCGGCCAGGCCGATGCCGCGACGCGGACCGCGCTGGCGTCCGCCCGGCCCGGCCATCGCAAATTGGCGGCCAAATTGCTGGCGCTTCACGATTGCGACGCGGCTATGGAGCTCTTGGAACCTGACGATCGTCTGGCGCGGGCAGCCTGTTATCGGGCGCTTGGTGAGCCGGAACGGGTGGCCGAGATCATTCGCCAGGCACCGAGCGAGTCGCGCGAAGCGGCAGCAATCCGCGCGGCTGCCGCTGCCGGTCTCGGCAACTATGCCGAGGCCCGCCAAGCATTGAACGCCATGTTTGCGAGCGACGGGTTAGCCGCGCCGCTTTCCGAGGGCTCCACACCTTACGGTATCGACGATCTCGGAGGGTCTGCTCGGGCGGCCCGGGAGGGACCGAAAGTGTCGGTCGTGATTCCCTATCATGATGCGGAGGCGACGCTCGAAACCGCCGCACTCTCGATCGTCCGGCAGAGCTGGCGCAATGTCGAAATCCTGCTTGTCGACGACCGGTCGGCCGATAGCGGTCCCGCGATTGCGCAGCGATTGGCGCAAGCGGACGATCGCATCGTCGCCTTGGCAAACATTCGCAAACCGGGCGTTTACGGGGCGCGCAACACCGCCATAGACGCGGCGACCGGTAGCCATGTCACTTTCCTCGATGCCGATGACTGGTCGCCCGTCGAACGCATAAGCCGCCAGATCGCTGGGCTGGCGGGCCATGCCGTCGCCATCGCCAATCATATCCGCATGGACGAGACGGGCCGGCCGGTGGCACCGCGCATCTTCCCGATCGTACGGCCGGTGCCGATTACCATGATGCTGCGCCGGGAAACGCTTATGGCGGCGGGTCCGTTCGAGGAGGTGGCGACCGGCGCCGATACGGAAATGCTGAGCCGGCTCGAGATGATTGGCGGCAAGCAATCTATCCATCGCGACCCGGCCGTCTTGTTGGTCGCCCGCTGGCAGTCCGGTTCGCTCAGCCGCGATGCCGAAGGCGGTCTGCTGGGTCGCGAACGATACGATTATCGCGCCGAATGGATGTTCCGCCATGCGGGCTTGGACGCGCCGCGCTTGCCACGGGAGCGGGCTGCGGAATAGAGACGCAGGATGGAAGCCAAGGATAGAAACGATCAGCGAAGACAAAAATAGCGAAGGCGATCGAGCCGCGTTTGTGCGGGCGCTGGAAGAGGAACGCGCCGCGCGGGACGCAGCGGAGCGCCAGCTATTGGCACTTACGGCAGAGAAGCGGCTGCTCGAACACCGGGTTATCAACGCGCGGCGGACGCTGGCCTATGGTCTCGGCCGGGCGTTCATCGAGGCGCGCAGCGTGAAGGGGCTTCTGGCGTTGCCCGGCCGGATTCGGCAGCTCCGGGTCAAGCAAAAGGCCAAGCGCCGGGAGCGGGTGCCGAACAGTTTTGCCGACAATCCGGCGGCGCTTCTGAAGCTTGTCGATCCCGCGCTCGAGCGGGCAGCGGACGACGGCGCCGAGGCTGCGGCGGAGTGGGTGGTCGTGCAGGATGCCGGGCCGGAGATCAAGGCGCGGGCGCTGTGCGAAGTGGCGCACCGGGCGCTCGATAATGACGCGGCGCTGGCCGCGCGGATCGGGCTGGATGCGGCGGCTTTTTCGGCAGCCGATCATCGCTTCTTCGCGCTGGCAGTCCGCTTGTACGAGGCAGGTCTCGTCGCGGCACCGGCGCAGCTATGCGCGCACTTTCGGGATTCGCTAACGCTTTCCGATGCGCAGCTTTGGACATGCGTCTCTATCGAAGACGATGCGGCGCTGCTCGAACGCGGAGCCTGGGAGCTGCCCGCTATGACTGAGACTGGCGGCGCAGATCGATCCGGTCTCGCGATCCTATGTTCGCCACGGTGGGCGACCCTGCCGCAGGTCGCACAGGCCCGCGCGGCTGCCGCATCGGCCGGTCTCTCCGTGTCCGTGATCGAGGCGTCGGCAGACGCGGATTTTGCCGGTTTCGCCATCGCGCATATCTTTGCGGATTCGCTCGAAACGGCGTGCTCGGTTGCGGCGGATGCCCGCGCGGCCGGATGCAGGGTGATCGTCGATCTCGCAAACCCGCCCGCTTCGATGCTCGCCATGCCGGAAAGCGAGCGCGCGAAAGCAGAGGCTATCCGATTGACCGGGCTGGGCGCGGGTTGCGCCGCTATTGTGACGCGCAGTGGATCCATGGCGCGCCGGCTCACCGATCTCGGGATCGATTACCATGTCGCGAGCGATGCTGGTGCGGCTCCGGAACCCCGCGTCGACCAGGAGGCGATCGGCGCGGCAATGACGGAATTTGGCGCGCGATCCGGCGTGACGACCATCGGCTGCATCGCCACGCTCGACGACGACCCCGGACTGTTGAAATGCCTTGATAGTTTTGCCGCGCTGGCGGCGGAGGACGAAAACGCCCAGCTTATCGTCATCGGACGAGGCCCCGGCAGCGCCCGGCTTGCGCGCGAGGCCCGGCGGCTTTCTGTCGAAGACCGCGTCCATTTCACCGGTAACCCGCCACCGCAGCGCTGGCCGGCCCTGGTTGCAGGCCTCGACCTTGCGATGTTTCCGCGATTGCAGGAGGAGGCGCTCGGATCGGAGATTCCCGCGCTGATGCTGACGGCGCTCGTGCTGCAACGCCCCGTGCTCGCCACCGAGGCAGCCTGGAACGCGCAGTCTGCCTGGACTGCCGATCCGCCGTCGATATTACCGGACGCTGGCGACTGGCGCGATCTCGCCCGAACGCGGCTGCAAGGGCAGGGCGATGGGTCTGCCATGCGTGCCCGGGACGGGACGTCGCTCGATACGATTTACCGTTCGCTTTCCAAGTCGTTGTAATTCATTCTTTATGCTACCGGGGTAGCCGTTGCGTGTCGCATGTTGTACCTGCGTCCGAGTTTTTTGTTGGGACGATTTCACAATGCGAATAGCGATGATCGGCACGGGCTATGTGGGCTTGGTGTCGGGTGCCTGTTTTTCGGATTTCGGTCATCAGGTCGTGTGCGTCGACAAGGATGCGGACAAGATCGCGGCGCTGCACAAGGGTGTGATGCCGATCTATGAGCCGGGCCTCGAAGCATTGGTCGAGCATAATGTGCGCGGCGAGCGGCTGAGCTTCACGACCGATCTGGCCGAGGCGGTCGCGGGCGTGGACGCGGTATTCATCGCGGTGGGTACGCCTTCGCGGCGCGGCGACGGCCATGCGGATCTGTCGTACGTGCATGCAGCGGCGCAGGAGATCGCAGCGGCGCTGACCGGGCCGGCGGTCGTCGTGACCAAGTCGACCGTGCCCGTCGGTACGGGCGACGAGGTAGAGCGGTTGATCCGCGACACGGCGCCCGATGCGCAAGTGTCGGTTGCTTCCAATCCCGAATTTCTGCGCGAAGGGGCGGCCATCGCGGACTTCAAGCATCCCGATCGTATCGTCGTTGGTGTGGAAGACGATTATGCGCGCGAAGTGCTCGAGGGCATCTACCGGCCGCTCAACCTCAACAAGGCGCCGCTGCTCTTCACGACGCGGCGCACGGCCGAGGTCATCAAATATGCGGCCAATGCGTTTCTCGCGACAAAGATCACCTTTATCAACGAGATCGCCGATTTGTGCGAGACTGTCGGCGCGGATGTGCAGTCCGTCTCGCGCGGCATCGGGCTCGATAATCGTATCGGTCCGAAATTCCTCCATGCCGGTCCCGGCTATGGCGGTTCCTGCTTTCCCAAGGATACGCTCGCATTGCTGAAGACGGCCGAGGACGCGCAGGTGCCGCTGCGGATCGTGGAATCGGTGGTCAAGGTGAACGATGCACGCAAACGGGCCATGGGGCGCAAGGTTGTCAGGGCGATGGACAGAGATGTGCGCGGCAAGACAATCGCGTTGCTGGGTCTTACGTTCAAGCCGAACACCGACGATATGCGCGATTCGCCCGCCATCTCGATCGTTCAGGCGTTGCAGGACGAAGGTGCGAAGATCCGCGCCTATGACCCGGAGGGCACCGAACAGGCGAAGATGGTATTGAATAATGTCGAATTTTGTGACGATCCCTATGCGGCGGCCGATGGCGCGGACGCGCTGGTCATCGTGACCGAATGGGATCAGTTCCGCGCGCTCGACCTGGCGCGGATGAGCGACATTCTGAACCAGCCCATTCTCGTCGATCTGCGCAATATTTATTCCGCTGACGAAGCCGACCGGGCTGGTCTTCGCTATACCGGCATCGGCCGACCGAACACGGCTATCTGATTGTAATGGAAGAACAAAGCCCCAGAGAAAAATCGGAAAGAGTTCCGTTCAGCACGGAATGGTTCGCCGAGCTGCAGCAATCGCTCACGGTCATGGCGCGGGTGATCTTTGCAATCATGATACGCGAGTCGCGAACGCGATACGGCAGTTCGAATATCGGCTACGCCTGGGCTATCATCGATCCGTTGGTCACGCTTGCCGTATTTGTTGGGATATTTTCGCTGCTCGGTCGGTCGTCCCCGATTCCCGCACCAGTGACGGTATTTTTCTTGACTGCGATTGTACCTCTCTTCTTTTGGCGCGGCGCAGTTTCGCAGTCGACGAGCGCCGTCAGCGCCAGCCTGGGGCTGCTGAGCTATCCCCAAGTCATGCCCACTGACGTGATCATTGGCCGGTTGTTGCTGGAAGCAGCAACTACGGTCGTGGTCTTCGTGCTGCTTCTCATTGGCCTAAATCTGCTTGTCGGTGTCTCTCCGACCTGGTTTTTCGGCGATCCGCCGCAGCTTCTGATAGCGTGTCTCGGCCTTCTCTATTTCACTTTCGGCTGCTGCTTTTTCAGTTCAAGCTTGGGGCGCATACTCCCCATATGGGGTAATATCTGGGGCTATATGGGACGGCCGATCTGGTTCCTCTCGGGCATATTCTTCACACTTGAGCAGTTGCCAACCGCTTTGCGTGAGTACATGGCCTACAATCCTGTCGCGCATATCGTTGAATGGCTTCGCGTCGTTATGATCCCGACCTTCGAGAGCGATGCGTATTCGATCCTTTATCCAATGGCTTTTGCAACGATTGCGCTGATTATCGGTCTTGTTATCGACCGCATGTTGCTGCTGACCGGCGACGAGGAAATCGTGAGTTGATTCCCATGACGATCGAGCTGCGCAATATTACCAAAACCTATCGATCCAGGCGGTCCGGCAAGAAGACCGTTCTCAAGGATATCAACGCGATATTCGAGCAGGGCCATAGCTACGGTATTCTGGGCGTGAATGGGGCGGGCAAGTCGACCCTGCTACGCATTATCTGCGGCGCGGAACGGCCAACGTTCGGGGAGGTACGCAAGGATGTCTCGGTGAGCTGGAGGCTGGGGCTTGTCTCATCATTCAACAGCTCTCTCACCGGAATGGAAAATCTGCGTTTCGTGTGCCGAATTTATGATGCAGATATAAAGGAAGTATCTGATTTTGTGGAAGATTTTGCAGAAATCGGCAGTGCAATTCACGACCCTTTGCGAACCTATTCTTCCGGCATGAAGTCGCGATTGGCTTTCGCCCTAAGCATGGCTATCAGATTCCAAGTATATGTGATCGACGAGTCGTTGGCGGCCGGGGACTATCGATTCCAGAAAAAGTGCCGGGAAGAATTCGATCGCCGACGCAAAGAATCCGACCTACTGATGACCTCTCACATGCCAACAGCAATCCAGGATTATTGCGACCGCGCCGGCGTTGTGCACAAAGGACGGCTCGAAATGTTTGATAGTGTGGCCGAAGCCTCCGCCTTTTACGAGCAGGTAACAACGCGATGAACCGCGCCGAGATTCTCGACCGCGCAAGAGCCTGGTTTCGCGTCCAGCCCGAGGAGGCCGGCGATCGCCATGCGCGGCGACGCGTGCGTTTTCGCATCGTCGCCGCCGGCATTCTGATACCGACCCTGATCGTTTTCATCTACTATGCTTTGCTGGCGCGTCCGGAGTATAACACCGAAATGATGTTCACGGTGCAAGGCCTTGAGCAGCAACCGCCCGACTTGCTGGGTGGCATCGGCTTGCCGGCTGTGACGCCTTCGGCCAATGACGGTATGATTATTACGGAATTCGTCACCTCAAGCGCACTTGTAAGAGGACTCGAGGAAAGTTACGGCTTCGACGCCGCATTTGGCAATTGGAGCGGAGATATTCTTGCGCGCGTGTCGCCGACGGCTCCGATCGAGGAAAAAACCGAATTCTGGCGTGGCCAGGTGCGGGCGCACTATGATGCAACGTCGAGAATTATCACGGTGAACGTACGCGCGTTCACGCCGCAGGACTCACTGCGGTTGGCTGAAGGTGTTCTGGCCGAAACGGAAGATGTCGTGAACGCCCTGAACGGCCGCGTGCAGAATGAAGCGGTCCGCGTCGCCAGGGAGGAAGTCGCGGCGCGGCGTGACGCGTATAATGAGGCGCGGCAGCGTGTCATTGAGTCTCGCGCAACCCGGGCGACGACGCTTGAGGGCGAGGCCGCACAGCAGGTGGGACTCGTCGGCCAGATCGAGGGCCAGCTGGCCAATGCGCGGGTCGAGCGGGCCGCGGCGATCGCGCAATTCCGGCCGGACTCGCCGCAAATTCAGGCGATGGACGAACGAATCGCAGCGCTGGAACGGCAGCGCGCCGATGCTTTGCGGGAAGCGCGGGGTGGCTTCGGCGTTTCCGAGGCGTCCCGTGACGTGACGGCGCAAACCGCCTTGCTCGATTATGAGTTTGCGCAGCAGGCCTATTATGCGGCGATCGAAGCCGAGCGTCGGGCGATAGCGCAACGCGCCAATGAGCGTCGATATCTGGTCGCATTCGTGCCGCCGCGCATGGCCGAGATTTCGAACTATTGGCAGCGATTCATCAATATCTTCGCCTTCGCCATCGGTTCAGCTGTGTTGATGGCCATTGCGGCGCTCGGCTATTCCGTCGTCAAGGATCATATGGAATGACAATGTTCGCGTATCTCCGCATTTGCTTTCTTGCTCTGATCGTAAGCGTTGCAGTTGGATTTTCCGCTGCGCCGGTCCTGGCGCAGATCGACGAGGACTCGGGCGCAAGCGCCGTCGGTGCGGGTTCGGCGCCGTCTGCCGTGATCCAGGATGACCAGAGAGGCACTGAGCGGCAGATACGGACGTTGCGGCAGGATCAGCTCGCCGGTCGGCGGCCCGACCCTTTTGGCTCGGAACTGTTTCAGGACACGAGAGCCGCTTCGATAGAGGGAGCGTCCGACCCGAATTATGTCGTTCAGCCGGGCGATATCGTTTCTGTAACCACATATGGACTGGTCAATGAAACGGCCAGGCTGGTGGTGGATGCGGAAGGCAATATCGCGTTGCCCAATGTCGGCCCGGTTCAGATCGCCGGTACGCGCGCAGCCGATGTCGATAGCGTTGTCGGCGCGGCCGCCTCGCAAGTCTACCAGTCGACCGTGCAGGTCTATGCGACGGTGGCCGATGCGGGCGAGATCCAGGTGTTCGTGACGGGGCCGGTACGACAGCCCGGCGGCCACACGGCGACCAGCCAGGCTTCGATTATCGGTTTCCTCCAGAATGCGGGCGGTATCGATCCGGATCGCGGCAGCTACCGCCATATTATCGTCCGGCGCAACGGCGAGACGATAGGCTCGATCGACCTTTACGATTTCCTGCTCAATGGCGAACTCTCTGGCGTGAATCTGCGCAATGGCGATGTCATCGTCGTCGGTCAGCAAGGGCCGGTGGTTTCGGTCAGCGGCGACGCGCGTGCGCCCTATACCTTCGAATTCGCCCGTCTTTCGAGCACTGGCAGCGAGTTGCTGCAATATTCACGCCCGCGTCCCGAAGTCACCCATGTATCGATATTGGGAACGCGCGACGGAGTGCCGTTCAACGCCTATGTGACGCGCGAGGAATTCGCCTCTATGGCTCTCGCCGACGGCGATCGTGTGCGCTACGAGGCCGATGCGCCGTCCGGGACGTTCATTGTCAGGATCATGGGCGCACATGACGGGCCATCGGCTTATGTCGTGCAGCGCGGCGACTATCTTGGCCCGCTGCTTGCGCGTATCCCGCTCGACCCATTGGCGGACGTGCCGATGATCCATCTCGAACGGCAGAGCATCGCAGATACGCAACGCATCCTGCTCCAGGAGAATCTGGCACGGCTGGAACGCGCGATTTACACCGCACCGGCTTCTTCTCCCGCCTCCGCTCAGGCGCGCGCCGCGCAAGCGTCGGCGTTGGGCGAGTTCATCCAGCGTGCCAGACTGGTCGAACCGCGCGGGCTCGTGGCCTTTCCCGACGATGCCGATCTGAACGGCGTTCTCCTCGAACCCGACGACGTGATCGTCATTCCGTATATCAATCAGACCGTTGTGGTCGCGGGCGAGGTGGAGTTGCCGCAAACCCTGCTCTGGACACCCGGCAACGATGCGCGGGATTATGTCCGCAGGGCAGGGGGCTTCAGCAGCCTTGCGAACCGCTCGGACACGCTCGTCATTCGGCCGGACGGCAGCGTTCAGCGGGGCGGTGATGTGCGTGCCGGGGATCGCATTCTCGTGCCGCCGAAAGCGCCGGGCCAGACGCTTCAGTTCATTCGGGATATCACGCAGATATTTGCCCAGGTCGGTATCGCTGCCGCGGCCGTGTTCCGCTAAACGATACGCTGTCCGGCGACGAACGGTACGCGACGCAGCGGCGTTTCATTAGAGGTATAGCCAACATTGCCCCAGCTCTCACGCTGGGCCGTGTGCGTCAGTTCTACGGCTATTTGCCGCGGGTCCATTCGATCCCGGCAAGCGTGCCGGGAATCTTGATCCGGCGGTAGAAGTTACCATTAAGCTGGGTCCGGTAGATGATCTGGTTCCGGAAATTGCGATACAGATCCGGATGAACGCTGAACTCGTCGGCGCTGGTCCAGAACTCGTCGAGCGATGTGGAGGCGGTCAGGCCGTCGATACAATATACGGCATCGCCAAGCGCCAACGTCGGTTTGCCATGATGAATAGACGAAAGCCCCGTGGTGCTGTTGATCGTCACCATGCCTTGGGCATTCTGGATCAGGGTCGGCAGATGGGGATCGTGCACGTAGATCAGCCGCTGGCCCAATCCCGTCTTTTCCCGCAGTTTACGCACCAGCCGCGTATAGTCGGTATAAGGCCGGTCCATCGGATGATGCTTCAATACCAGAAGAGCATTTTCGGGCGCCTTGTGCGCGAAAGAGTCGACAACGTGGCGGATAAACTCTTCGATCGTGTCGAATTCCGAATGGACCCCGATTTGCGCGTCATTGTGCACCTGGAGCGGCACGAGAAAGAATGGCGGCGGGGAATCGGCCGAAAGTTTTGCAATGTCGGCGCGGTTTTTCCAGCCATACCAATATTTGCGCGCGGCGCCCCGAACCCAGGCCAGACCCTCGAACCAACTCAATGGCCGATGGTGCCGATATCGCGGGAAGAACGGCCATAGGACGATGGCCCAGAAATAATAGGTAAACGCCCAGCCGGTGGCGTGCCAGATCGTTTTGCCGACCGCGTTCGTTTCCCGCGGCTCGGGTGCCGACGCGTTCAGATAGAATATGCCGGACCGCGGCATCATGCTGCGGCCGTTAACGCCATGGCTTTCCATGGTGACGTAATCGGGCCGGATATAGCCTTCTTCGAATACCAGCACTTCGATCTCGCGCTCCAACGCGATTTCGCTCGCCACGCGATGCATTTTTCTGCAGTCACCGAAAAGCATGATCGTATCGATCCGCTTTTCCTCACACACCCGGTTGAGAAAAGCGGGAAATCTGTCCGGCGAATCGGAAAAATTTGTCGCGTTGGCCGGAAAATAGAACCAGTCGCCGCCATTGAAATTGATTTTGTGCACCTTCGCACCGGCCCATTGCAGGTCTTTGGCGAGCCGGTTGAAGAACGGTCCGACCGGTCCCTGGAGCATCAAAATATTGCGGTCGCGAAAGCAATATGGCGCATTTTCGGGGATAGCGGGGAGGCTATCGTGCCGACCGAATGGTTCGACCTTTATCGCGCTATTGTCCGAAACGAGCGTAGCAGGCCGCACTGGGCTACCCATAAATAACCAACTCCCTCTGCGCCCGCGTCATCTGTACTATTGTTGCGCAACGGCAAAGTCATCAGTAGAAGCTGCAAAAGTCAGTAATTTATCAAAGAGACCGAGAAATTGTGGCGAAAATGCTGCATAGCGGTCGTCAAAGGGGCCCAATGACCGACTCAGTGATGCGTACCAGTCTTGATTCGCGGGATCGACCGGCGAGTCCCATCAAAGTCGCCGCGCACGCGCTGTCGATTAATGCGGCCGCAGTTGCGACGCTCGCGAACCGAATTGATGGCCATTTCGGGGAGGCGGTAAACCTTATATTGGGGCGCAACGGCCGCGTCGTCGTCTCGGGTATGGGGAAGTCCGGCCTTGTCGCGCGCAAGATCAGCGCGACTCTGTCCTCGCTCGGAACGCCCAGTATTTTCGTGCACAGCGCGGATGCCGGTCATGGCGATCTTGGGATGATTACCCGCGGCGACAGCGCCGTGCTGATCTCGGCGAGCGGCGAGACTGACGAAGTGCTCGGCCTCATCCCCTATCTTCGCTCGCTCGAAGTCCCGATTATCGCGATCACCGGCAATCTGCGGTCCACATTGGCGCGACAGTCGGACATCGTGCTGGACGGATCGGTGGAGCGCGAAGCGTGCATGCACAATCTGGCGCCGACCACGTCGACCATCGTTGCGATGGCGATGGGCGATGCGCTGGCGATTGCGCTGGGCGAGGCGAGCGGTTTCCGGGCTTCGGATTTTGCGCAATATCATCCGGGCGGAAAGCTCGGGAAACGTCTCAAGACACCGGTGCGCGATGCGATGCACAAGGCAGATCTCCCGCTCTGTTCGCCCGATACGCCGCTCAAGGATATGTTACCGATCATTTCGGACGGCCGGCTCGGTCTGGTACTCGTCATGTCCGATCAAAAGCTGTGTGGCATCGTTACCGATGGCGACTTGCGCCGTGGACTGGAGCAGGCGGACGAGCTGGGCCAGTTGCAGGCCAGCGAAATCATGACGCCCGATCCGCTTACGATCGGGCCCGACGCGACACTCTACGAAGCCGATACCCAGATGCACGAAGCCCGGGTTACCGCGCTTGTCGTTGCCGATCCGGCGAAAAAGGTGCTCGGCGTCATCCAGATCCATGACTGATTCGCTGCCCTCGCCCTGGGCGGGGGACGAACTCTTCGTGCTCGCAGGTCCGTGCGCGATCGAATCGCGCGCCTTCGCACTCGAAACGGCCGAGCAGCTCCGCGATATCTTCGCCGAGGCCGGAATCGGGCTTGTCTACAAATCGTCTTTCGACAAGGCGAACCGGACATCGGCCAGCAGTTTTCGGGGCGTCGGGCTGGACGAAGGGCTCTCGATCCTTGCCGAGATACGCGAGAGTTTGGGCGTACCGGTGATTACGGATGTGCACGACGCGGCGCAGGTCGCACCGGCCGCCCAAGTCGTCGATATGCTGCAAACGCCGGCCTTTCTGTGCCGCCAGTCCGATTTCATCGCGGCGGTGGCAACCTCCGGCAAACCGGTGAACATAAAAAAAGGCCAGTTTCTCGCGCCATGGGATATGGCCAAAGTTGTCGAGAAGGCACGGATTGCGGCGGAGGAGGCGGGCGTTCCGGCAAATTTCTTCGTGTGCGAGCGCGGCTCCACATTCGGCTATGGCAATCTCGTCGTCGATATGCGCGGGCTGAGCATTATGGGCGAGACGAGCGGCTGTCCGGTCGTGTTCGATGCCACCCATTCGGTGCAACTGCCGGGCGCCAAGGGCGAGAGCAGCGGCGGCGAGCGCAAGCACGCACCCGCTCTGGCGCGCGCGGCTGTGGGGACGGGCGCTGTGTCCGGCATATTCATGGAAACCCATCCCGATCCCGATAACGCACCGTGCGACGGGCCCAATATGCTCCCGTTCGAATGGCTGCCCGATCTGCTGGGCGAGTTGAAAGCCATAGCCGCGATTGCGCGCGGCCGATAACGGGCGACCATGAAAATCGTTGCGATCATCCCGACGCGCTGGGGTTCGACGCGCTTTCCGGGCAAGGCGCTGGCGCCGATTGCCGGAACGCCGATGATCGAGCTGGTCTGGAACAAGGTGCGCGCGGCCGAAGAGCTGGACGCGATCATCGTCGCGACGGACGATGAGCGCATTGCCGCGACGGTGCGCGCTTTTGGCGGCCATGTGGAAATGACGCGCACCGATCATGAAAGCGGCAGCGATCGCATCGCCGAGGTTGCCGCGCGGATCGATGCCGATGTCGTCCTGAACGTGCAGGGCGACGAGCCATTGGTGCGATCGGCCGATCTCGATCGGCTGGCGCGCCTGATGCGGGGCGATGCGGCGATCGACGTCGCCAGTCTTTGCCACGCGATTTCCGCCGAAGAAGCGCAAAATCCGAATCGGGTGAAGGTCGTGCGCGATGCGGCGGGCGATGCGCTCTATTTCAGCCGCGCGCCCATTCCCCATCCGCGTCATGCCGAAGACGCCCGCTATTTCCAGCATGCGGGCATCTACGCCTATCGGCGGGACGCGCTGCTAGCCTTCTCCCAACTGCCCGTGCCCGCGGAGGAGCGCGCCGAAGCGCTCGAGCAACTGCGCTATCTGGCGGCCGGCACGAAGATTCGGCTGGTCGAGACGGAGCCGAGCGGCCCGGGCGTCGATACGCCGGAGGACGTTGCTGTCGTGGAAGAATTGCTCGGCCGTTAGGGCCTGCCTTAGAGCGTCCAGCGGTCCAGCGCGCCGAGATCGCGGTCGCGCCAGATGCCTTTCAGATCGGCAACCAGGCCGCCTGCGCGGACCAGACCGGCAATCGCGCCGTCCGTCAGTTCCCGATAGGCCCGATGCGGCACGGCGGCGAAGACGATATCGTGCGACCCGTCCGGCGTATCGCTTTCCAGATCGATGCCGTACTCCAACCGCGCTTCCACAGGATCGGCGAGCGGATCATGGACGCGCACGTCATGGCCGAGCGCCCTGAGCCGCTCGATCACGTCGATCACGCGCGAATTGCGCAGGTCCGGCACATCCTCCTTGAACGTCAGACCCAGCACCAGCACGCTGCCGGGTTGGCTTCCGCGCCGGGCATGCAGCTGATCGGCGACCCATTCCCCCATCGAATCGTTGATCGTCCGGCCCGCCAGGATGACCTGCGGATCGTGGCCGAGCTGCTCGGCGCAATGGGCGAGATAATAGGGATCGACGCCGATACAGTGGCCGCCCACCAGCCCCGGCGTGAAGGGCAGGAAATTCCACTTGGTCCCGGCCGCTTCGAGCACGTCCCATGTCGACAGGCCGAGCGGGCCGAAGACGCGGGCGATCTCGTTCATGAAGGCGATATTGATATCGCGCTGGGCGTTCTCGATCATCTTGGCGGCCTCCGCCGCCTTGATCGATGCGGCCTTGAAGGCGCCGGCTTCGGTGATCGCTCCGTAAATCTCGGCGAGCCGCTCCGTAATCTCCGCATTTTCGCCGGCAACGACCTTCACGATCTTGCCGATCGTATGGTCGCGATCGCCGGGATTGATGCGCTCGGGCGAATAGCCGAGGAAGAAATCGGACCCGCGCCGCAGACCCGACGCTTCCTCGAGCGCAGGCCCGCAGACATCCTCGGTAACGCCGGGATAGACGGTCGATTCATAGACGATGATCGGCCGCTTCTCGGCGTCGAGCAACGGGCCGACCAGCCTGGTGGCGGACAGCAACGCCGAGAGATCGGGCTGGTTGTTCGAATCAACCGGCGTCGGCACGGCGACGATGAAGATATCGGCGCCCGCTGCATCGCCCGGTTCCGTGCATATCTGCAATGTCGACGCCTTCAGCGCGGCGTCCTCGACTTCGCCCGTCCGGTCATGTCCCTCGCGCAATTCGGCGGTCCGGCTGGCGCTCGTGTCGACGCCGAGAACCGTAAACTTCCCGGCCAACGCAATCGCGAGGGGCAGGCCCACATAGCCAAGGCCGATAACGGCGATCCGGACGTCCGGCGCTGCGTTCATTCTGTTGTCCTTGTTCTGCAGCGAAATTCTGTTGCGCGACCCTATAGCCCCCGGGTGCGGGAAAATGCCATAGGAGATAACCGCCTGGTTCAAGACCGTTATCGCAGGGGATCATCGATGCGTATCAGATTTGCCGCTCTCGCCACAATCGCCGCGCCCGTCGCGCTCGCCGGTTGCGCGTCCGTCCCTGACGCGCCGGCATCACCGCCACCGCCGCCCGTCGATTTTGCCGAAGCCATGCTGCGCGATGCCTCCGGAGCCCCGCGCGGCGCGGCGACGATTACCCAGCTCGACCAGGGAATCCGGCTCGTGCTGCGCGTGGAAAACATGACGCCGGGCGTGAAGGCCGCGCATATCCACACGACCGGGCGCTGCGATCCGCCGGACTTTACGAGCGCGGGCGGGCACTGGAACCCGTTCGGCCGCGAGCATGGCCGGGACAATCCCGAAGGGCAGCATATGGGCGATATGCCCAACATCATCGTCGGCCAGGACGGCACCGGGCTGCTCGAAGTGACGATCACGGGCGGCCGGATCGAGGGCGGCAATGCAGAGCTGCTCGACGCCGATGGCGCGGCGGTCATGGTTCATGCCGGGCCCGACGATTATCGCACCGACCCGACGGGCAATGCTGGCGGACGCATCGCCTGCGGGGTTATAGAAGCGCGCTAGATATCGGGACCTTCGTCAGAATTTTCGTGGCGGAAAATCGCCGCACCGGGATTCTTCGTCAGAAGATTGCGACAGCCGAGGTCTGAAAGCGAGACCCTACTAGATTTTCTCGCCGGCGTCCCGGGCGCGTTCGATCAGGGTTCGTTCGGCCTCGGGGACCGTGCGCAAGGCGACGAGCAGCAGCACGAACCCGATCGGCACCGCGACGAGCAAGCTCAAAATGCCCGTTGTCAGGCTGCCCGTGCTGGTTGAAACCTGTCCCGCGAGATAGGGACCAAGCGCCAAACCGATCAAAGTCGTCGAGAGGAAGAAGGTCGCCGTCGCCGTGCCGCGCATGCGCGGCAGAACAAGATCCTGAGTCGTTGCCGCGGTGGCTCCGAGCGCAGTACTGGCGAACAGGCTGATCACGAAGCTCAGCACATAGAAGACGATCAAACTGGATGTGGTGAAGGCGATGATCAGCGGGATGACCGGCGCGAGCAAGCCGAAGAGCACGACATATATCCGCCCAGCCGCGCTGCGCTGTCTCAACCAGTCGGCCATGCGACCCCCGAGGATGACGCCCAGAAAACCGGCCGCTGCCGCTGGCCCGCCGACCAGCAGGCCGACCATGCTCGGGGACTCGCCGAGCACGCGCATGGCATAGGGCGCCGTCCAGAAGCCTACGGCATAGGCCATAAAGGCCACCATGCCGTAGCCGAGAATCGTCGTCATGAAGGCCGGGCTGCCCCAGATGAGCCGGAATGCAGGTGGATCGCTGCGGCGGAGGCTGACGGCCCAGGAAAAGATCGCATAATAGCCGACACCGATAGCGATCCATTGCGGGTAATTTCCGGTAATGGTGATCATCACATAGGCGATTGCAGCCATGACCAGTGCCGCGCCGGCATTGATCATAAGTGCTGTCGATCCACGTTGCGCGGCCGCGATCAGCGTGAATGGCGGGATGATCGCATATAATTCGCGGAAGAAACCGCGAAACGGGTCAGGCGGCGGCGGTGTCGGCAACCCTTCGGCTTCGCCGCGGAGCGGCTCGCGCAGCGTATAGACGAGAATCGCGAGGAGCAGGCCCGGCAGACCGACGGCCAGGAACGCCGCTTGCCAGCCTGCGAGGCCTAGTGGCGCATCAACGGGATAGGCGGCATTCCAGCGTTCGACGATCAAGCCGCCGATCAGCAGCGATATGCCGCCGCCGAGATACAGTCCCGACGAATAGATGGCGAGTGCAGTCGCGCGCATCTTCTTCGGAAAATAATCGGAAATCAGCGAGTAGGCCGCCGGGCTGGCGCTCGCTTCGCCGACACCCACGCCGATCCGCGCTACCGACAGCACGGTGAAGCTTTTTGCGAAACCCGATAGCGCCGTCATGGCCGACCAGAGGGCAAGCCCTGCCGTCATCAGTTTCACGCGGTGCCAGTTATCGGCCAGTTTGCCGAGGGGGATTCCGAAAAGGCCGTAAAAGACCGCGAAAGCCGTGCCGTAGAGAAAGCCGAGCGCCGCATCGTCGATGCCGAGATCCGCCTTGATGTCTTCGGCGAGAATGGCGAGAATCTGCCGGTCGATAAAGTTCAGGACGTAGATAACGACAAGCACCGACAGCACATACCATGCATAGGGTGTGGCTTTGTGCGTATCGCCTGGTTCCGCAGGCGAAGACGGACTATCCGCTTCGGCGCCGTCGCGCCCGTCAACCGTGTCCGTCATGAAGCAATCCCACTCTCAGGCTTTTCTTTTTGGTGTAACAGCGTCAGCGGCATTGGCAAAAGCTTTATGGGGATTCGCGATTAATGAGCTATTCCATCCTGTTCGTCTGTCTCGGCAATATCTGCCGCTCGCCGATGGCCGAAGGCGCCATGAGGGCGGTCGCCGAGAATAGCGGCGCGACGCTTGAAATCGACTCCGCGGGAACCGGAGACTGGCATGTCGGGCATCCGCCGGATGGGCGTGCCCGGGGCGTGGCGCTCTCCAATGGGGTCGATATTGCGGATCAGCGCGCGCGCCAGATCGCCCCGGGGGATTTCGACCGGTTCGATCATATCGTCGCGCTGGATCGCTCGGTGCTCAGAGATTTGGAAGCGTTGCGGCCGGCCGGTGCGGCGGCCCGGCTATCGCTCTTCCTCGATCATGTCGAAGGCCGGGAAGGCGAGGATGTCGCCGATCCCTATTATGGCGAAGACGCGGATTTCGAGATCGCCTGGGCCGATGCGTATCGCGGTGCCATGGCCTTGCTGGAGGCGATTGGGCGCCGCTAGCCCTCGGTCTGGAGCGGATAGCGCGCGATGCTGTCATACTGCGCGCCGGTGCGGCCGAGGCGGCTTTCGAACAGATCGAAATGGTCGACCGCGAAGGGCGGGCCCGCAAGCCCGGCATGATGTTCGAGGAATCCGTCGATCGGTCCCGTCGATGCGTTCAGGCGGGCGATGGTGATGTGCGGCAGAAAGGCGCGATGCTCGAGCTCGATGCCGATCCGTCGCAAACCGGCCTCGATCTTGTCGTGCAGTCTTTTGAGCGGGTCGGAGGCGGCAACGCCGACCCACAGGGTCGACGGCCGGCCTTTACGATCGAAAAAGCCGATCCCGTCGAGCCGGATTTCAAACGCGGGAGCGCTGATCCCGTCGAGCGCCATGGCGATATCCTCGGCCCGATGGCGTTCGACTTCGCCGATAAAGCGCAATGTGAGGTGCAATTGCCCGTCATCCTGCCAGCGCGCACCGCGAACGCCCTGCATCAGGGTCAATAATCGCTCGCGGACGGGGCGGGGCGGACGAAGGGCGACGAACAGCCTGTGCATCGCGCCTCATGATAGACATTTTCTATACAGGCGATAGTCGCGATTCGCCTTGAAAAAGGCCCGCCGATCACCGATATTGCGGAGAAATCGGCGATTTTGCGCCGATCTCATTGGGAGAAGAATTCACATGGCTAATTGGTCCGACCAGAATGCCGGCCTTCAGGGCCAAGCCCGCGGCCGGCTCGATAGCGGAGCCCGCGACGTCGCGTTCGACGCCGGTCTTCGCTCCTATATGCTCAAAGTCTATAATTACATGGCTTCGGGCATCCTGCTCACCGGTATCGTGGCGATGCTGTTCGCGCGCGGCGGCATCGAGTCGCCGGCCGCACAGATCATCATGTCCGGCGGCATCCTGAGCTGGGTCATCATGCTTTCGCCGCTCGCTTTCATCCTCGTGATGAGCTTCGGCCTCAACCGCCTGTCCACCGGCGCGCTCCAGGCCTGTTTCTGGGCCTTCGCGACCGTGATGGGCCTCTCCATGTCGACGATTTTCCTTCAATATACAGGCACGTCGATCGCGCAGACCTTCTTCGCCACATCGGCGGCTTTCGTCAGCCTCAGCCTCTGGGGTTACACGACGAAAAAGGATCTGAGCGGCTGGGGAACCTTCCTCATCATGGGTGTCGTCGGCCTGATCGTTGCGATGGTGATCAACATCTTCCTGCAGTCGGCCGCGATGGCCTATGTGATCAGCGGTATCGGCGTCCTCATCTTCGCCGGCCTCACCGCCTATGACACGCAGAAGATCAAGTCGATGTACGCGCATGTGGCGGGCACGGACATGATGGGCAAAACCATCATCATGGGCGCGCTCAACCTCTATCTCGACTTCATCAACATGTTCCTCTTCCTGCTCCAGTTCATGGGCAGCCGCGAATAGCGCGGCGGAACGTCGAAACACGGAAGGCCCGGCGGGGAAACCTGCCGGGCCTTTTTTTTGTACGCGCGGCGGACCGCGACGCTAGAATTCGAAAGACAGGCCGATCGAACCCGATGTCGCGTCCCCGAACCGCAATCCGGCGGTGCGCGAGAGGAACAGGTCGAGTAAGATCGCCTGTGACAAGCTGAAGCTGGCGCTGGCCCCATATTCGAACCAGCCGTCCCCGTCATCGGCCCCGGCGACCGGCCGCGCGGCATTGGCCGCCGATCCGCCGCCGATCCGCGTCGTGGACGCGGCGTTCGATGTTGCGACAAAGGCCGTGTAGAGTCCGAGGCTGTGCTGGAAATCCTCTCCGAGCGCATATTGCAGCGTGCCGCCGCCCGAACCCGTGACACCCGATTCTTCTACCCGCCGACCGGCGATGTCGCCGGTTGGCCCGGCAAGCGCCTGCACGGTATCGATTTCGCTGTAATCCAATGCGACGAAGGGGGCGAGAAACCAGCGACCGCCGAGCGGAATCTGATAGGTGGCCGCCGCGCCGGTCGCCCAGCTGCTGCCATCGGCCTCGAACTGCAAGGCCGGCCCGTTCGGAATTCTGATATCCACGGTATCGAAATCCCTGTCGCCGACCGCGACATAGGCGTCGATGCCCAGCGCATCGGTTTCATAGCCGATCCCCAACACCGCTTGCCGGGTCGTTGCCGGTATCGTGTCGCCGATCGCCGGGGCCGGGCCATCATAGCCGACCAGCACCGCACCGAGGCTGATATAGATATCGCCGAGATCGCGGCGAAGGCTCGCCGAGACATAGGGTTGGTCCTGATCCCCGGCGAATGTCGTGATACCGCCCGAAATATCGAGCCGCCAATCCGGCTCATCGTCGGTTTGCGCATGGGCGGCGTGTGAGACGGTTGCGAGCATCAGCGCGGCGCACGGCGTTACAAGGCGCATGAATTCCCCCTTTTTCGGCGTCGACATGCTCCATTAACGTCGCGCTGTGTAAAAACCTTCGCGTCAGGCGAAGGAAAAATGCCGCTCGCGCGTTGAAAGGGGGAAAACGAGGCGCAGTGTTGAAATATGACCAGAGCCGAATGACGCCGGATTCGGAGCCGGCGAGTACAGCTCTCGAACGGGCTGAACCGACCGATCGTGCGCTTATGGCGCGCGTCCGGGATGGCGACGCTGTGGCATTCGGCACCCTGGTCGAACGGCATTCGCCTCTCATCTACCGCGTTGCCTATCGCTTGCTGGGCGATGCGCATGAAGCGGAGGATGTCGTGCAGGAAAGCTTCACACGGCTTTGGACGAATGCCCCGCAATGGCATCCGAGCGGCGGCGGCATTGGCGCCTGGCTGCGCCGCGTGGGCATGAATCTGTGCTTCGACCGACTGCGCAAGTCCAAGCGGATTGCGCCGGAAGAACCGCCCGAAGCGCCGGACGATACGCCCCGGGCGGACGCAGTGATGGTGTCGGACGAAATCGGGAAGACGGTCGACAGATGTTTGCGCGAACTGCCCGAGCGCCAGGCGGCGGCGCTCATACTCAGCTATTATGAGGGCCTTTCGAATGCCGAGTCGGCCAAGACACTGGAAATGAAAGTGAAGGCGCTGGAGTCGCTGCTCGTGCGCGCGCGCAGGAAAATGCGCGCGCTTCTCGAGCAAGAAGGCGTTCTCGCCGCCGATGTGGAGCAGTTGACATGACCGCCGAACCGCAAATGACCGACAGGGCGCTCGATACGGCGCTGGCGAAATCCCGCGACCCGCAGGTGCCGGCGGACCTTGCGCGCCGGGTTACGGCGCAGGCCACGGCGCAGCCGCAGCGACGCATCGGCGGGGCATTCCTCGCCCGGCGGACACGCCGCAGTCCCCGCAAGAGCCGCGCGCGGCGGCCAATCGTTTTCGGCGCGATCGGTGGCGGTCTGCTGGCGGCGAGCGCGGTCGCCGCGGCACTGGTCAGCGATGGCACCTTCGAACTGGCCCGCATTACCAAACCCGTCGTCGAGCTTTTCGTGCCGGACGCACCGCGCGAGACGGTAACGGCGCCGGCTGCGCGAACTGCTCCGGCACGTCCGGCGGTGGAGGTGGAATCCGACGCGCCTGCGGCCGGTCGCGCCGTCATCGCGTCACGCCCGGGATGGCGCATCCGGCAGTTGCGGCGGGCGGTGATCGTCCGGCAAAGGCTGGAGCGCGTACGCCAGGCGCGCGTAAATGGGGTGCTCCCCCCGGAACGGATCATGCCGCGCCGCGCTGCTCCTATCCCGGCGGCACGTACGCTGAACCCGGAGCAGCGCGCGCGGGTGAGGGCGCGGGTCGAATCATTGACGCCGGAGCAGAGGCAGCGCCTGGATCAAATTCGCGAGCGCCGCGCCGCAGCACGGCCGGCCATTCGCGAGCGCATCGCCGAGCGCCGCCGGGATCGTATCGGCGAGACGCAGGGTGTGCGGGGCGTGGATGTGCCGACGCAACGCCCGGCAACGGTTTCGCCTGCCGCGCTTGAGCGGCCTTCGGAGATGCAGCCGTCGCGCGCGGCGCCGGCTGGTTCCGACAGTCCGGCGGAACCCAACGCAAGGCGATCGATGATCATCGAGAACACGCTGCCCGGGCCCGAACCCGCTCAGTTGGACCAGATTCGTCCTGAGCTGCCCGCCGCGGAAACGCCGGCAACGACCGGCGCCCGGCGGACTGCAATGCAGGAGCGGATTCGGGCTGCGCGGGCCGCTCAGCGCGCGCGAGCGGCGCAGCGCCGCAATGGCGCCCAGCGCCCGGCCCGGCCGCGCGTTCCGCCGCGTCGTCGTTAGCCGCGAAGGGAATCGGACGCTCCCGCGTTAGACCGGACGAGACAGCGAAACACGCTGTTCCGTATCCAGTAAGGGAGAGTAGGAATGAAACCCATTTTTCTGACCAGCGTAGCGATTGCCATGCTGCTGCCGGGCGCGGCACTGGCCGACCCGATTACGCGGACGATCACGATCGATACGCCGCGGGTCGAAGGCGAGCGTGTCGTAACGCAGGATCGCGATGCGGGTTTGCGTACGGTCGATGCGACCCTCATCCGCAAGGAAGACGGCGCTGTCGCAACCCGCAACCGGGAATCGCAGCGGACCGATACCGGGCGGACCTTCTCCGGGACGCAGACGCGGTTCAACGGCGATACGCGCAGCTACGAAGGCGAGCGCGTGCGCGACGGAAACCGGTATCGCACCACCGGGACCGGCATCGGATATAATGGCAACGAATATACCTATGACGCACGCGGCCGGCGGACCCCGAACGGTTTCGACCGCCAGCAGCGGGTGCGCAACGCGGACGGCGAAGTCGTTGCAGGCCGCAACATCCGGGTTCGCGAGCGCGGCAATACCCGAGTGCGACGCGCGACGGTCGGCAATCGCGATGGAGTTCGGCGGACGACCACGACACGGCGTACGGTCAACCGCCGATCGCGTGGGGGACGGTAAGTCCGGCAGATTGCCGGAATGCCCCTCCTACTGGCCCGCTCTCCCAACGATGCCCGTGGAGAGCGGGCCTTTCTTTTTGGCCCATTCGAACGAAAATATCCGTCGGCGCGAAGGAGAATCGCGGCCGGCGCGTTAAACGAATAGGCGGCAGGATCGAAAGCCGCCGCCCAAGGCCGGACCCCACGGCCTTTCAGACCCCTGTGCAGGGCATGCCGAATGTTCCCCGGCATGTCAGTGTGCGACCCGGTCCGCTCTCTCACAGCCCCCCTGGAGAGAGCGGACTTCTGACTCTTCAGGTCGCCGCCGGCTGTTCCGGCATCAGGGCGGCGTCGATGGCTTTCGCGCTTTTGTACGCCTCACGTTCGCGCAGCCGCGCGGCATAGGCTTCGAATGCCGGTGTCTTGGGCAGGGTCTCGAACTGTACACCCCAGTCGATCTGCGATCCGACATAGACATCCGCGGCCGTAAACCGGTCCCCGCAGATATAGTCGCGGCCCGTGACCGCCGTTCCGAGCGCGGCGACGGCGGCATCGTAATTGCCATAGCCGGCCATGCGCTCCTGTTCGCTATCCGGTGTAAATCCGAACGTCCTGTTGATGATCGCCTGTTCGAGCGGGCCGGAGGCGAAAAACAGCCAGCGATAATAGTCGGCGCGTTCCGCATCGTCCTGCGGGGCCAGCGCGGCCTCGGGAAACGCGTCGGCGAGATAGGCGCAGATCGCCGCGCATTCCGTCACGACCTTTCCGTTGTGCCGGATCGCCGGGACCTTCCCCATCGGGTTGATCGCCAGATACTCGTCGCCCTTCATCGTCGTGTCATAGTCGAGCAGCACCTGTTCATAGGGCACGCCCACTTCCTCGAGCATCCAGCGCACGATCTGCCCGCGCGACATGGGGTTGGTGTAGAATGTGAGTCCGGCCATTGTAGCTTCCCTCCGTAACGCGTCCGATAATCGTGATAGCGTAGAGTAAACTGTCCTGCACCGGAATGATTGCAGCGGGATTACTGGCCCTGCTGTTCCGATTCCTCGGTAGCGCGTTCGATACGCTCGCCCAGGCGTTCGAGTTCGTCCAGCCGGCGGCGGGTTTCTTCGCCCGGCTCCACGGCAATCCGGTCGCCGTCGATGGTTATGCGCGCGTCGCCGATGCCCGCATCGATCGCGATGCTGCCGTCGGGCTCGATCGAGATTTCGGGCTTTTCGAGCGCCGGTTCTTCTGCGGGCGGCGGGGCCGCGCGCCGGGGCGCGGGGCGGGGGACTGCGCCGGGTATCGCCTCGCCCATAAAGGCGCGCCAGATCCGGGCCGGAGCGCCGCCGCCGCTGGCATTGCCGAGCGGCGTGTTGTCGTCATTGCCGATCCACACGCCGACGACGAGATCGCCCGCAAAGCCGACGAACACGGCGTCGCGGCTGTTCTGCGTCGTGCCCGTCTTGCCGAACGCCGCGATATTCAGGCGCGCGGCCCTGCCGGTGCCCTCGACGATGACCGCCTCCAGCATTTCGAGTAGCTCGTCGCGATGGCGGCTGCCGATGACGGGGCGCGAATCGAGCAGCCATTCGAAAAAGCCGCGGCGCCCGCGTGCGAGGCCGTGCGGTTCGACCGGCGCATCGCCATTGGCGACGGCGGCATAAGCGGTGACGAGTTCGATCAGCGTCATCTCGCCGCTACCCAGCGCAACGCTCGCATTGGCTGGAAATTCGCGGTCTATACCCAGTGTGCGTGCCGCCTCGGCGATCGCCTCGCTGCCGAGCTGCTGGTACAGCCGCACGGCGGCGACATTGCTCGAATAGGCAAAGGCTTCGCGCAGCGTAATCTCCCCGCGATAGCGCCCGCCCGCATTGACCGGACGGTATTCGCCGGTTTCGATCGGGCTGTCGTCGACCAGAGTCTCGGGCGTCATCCCGCTCTGGAGTGCGGCCAGATAGACGAACAGTTTGAAGGTCGACCCCGGCTGGCGTTCGGCCTGGGTGGCGCGGTTGAAAGGCGAGGTCGCATAATCGCGCCCGCCGACCATGGCGACGACCTCGCCATCGGTGCGCATGGCCACAAGCGCGACCTGGGCGCCCGGCGGTGCGCCGCTGCGCGTGACGCGTTCCGCGAGCGTCTGCAACTCCCAGTCCAGCGTTGTTGCGACTTCTATAGTTTCATAGCCCGAGCCATAGGCCGCGCGCGCTTCCTCGATTACCCATTCTGCGAAATGACTTCCGCGCGGCATGGGCGGGGGCGGGCGATGATCGACCGTCGCCAGCGGAACCTCGCGCGCGTCTTCCGGTGCGAGATAGCCGGCATCGACCATCGCGGCGAGCACGATCCGCTGACGGTCCTGCGCGCCATCCAGATTGGTCGTCGGGGCGAGGCGGGAGGGCGCGCGCACCAGCCCGGCGAGCATCGTGGCCTGGCTCAGCGTCAGGTTCTCCGGATGCCGGTAAAAATAGTGGAGCGATGCCGCACGCAGGCCATACACATTGTCGCCGAAATAGGTGTTGGAGAGATAGCGTTCGAGGATCTCATCCTTGGTCAGCCAGATCTCCAGCCAAAAGGCGATGGGCACTTCCTGCACCTTGCGGAACAGGGTCTGGTCGGAACTCAGATAGGTGAGCTTGGCGAGCTGCTGCGTGATCGTGCTGCCGCCATGGCGCGCATCGGATGTCAGGTTCGTCCACAGCGCCCGGGCGATGCCGCGCGGATCGATGCCCCAATGATCGTCGAACCGCCGGTCTTCGATGGAAAGGAAGGCTTCGCGCACATAGGGCGGGAGCTCGGACATCTCGACCGGGCGGTCCATCACCGGGCCCATCCGTGCGATCGGGTTGCCGTTCGACGCGGTCAGCACCATCGGCGGCGGCACAAGCGGCTCTGCGGTGCGCGAAACCGGCACGAAGGCGATCAGCCATAGCAGCAGCAGCGCGAACAGGCCGAGCGCGATGCGCAAGCCCCATTTGAGGATGATCCAGCGCTTCTTGCGCCGCGGCGGTTCGTCGTCGCCATCCGGATATCCGGGCTCGGGCGGATAATCGGCATAGTCATAGCCGTCTTGGCGAGGATCGTCCGCATAATCCGGCTCCCGCGCATATTCGGTATAGCCGGGATAATCGGGATCGACGGGGCGGAACGGGTCGGGCTCGCGCTGGTGACGCGGATCGCTGCGATAATAGGGGTCGAATGCCGGGTCGTCGGCATAGGGACCGATCAGCCGGGAATGCCGGTCTTCATAGCTTCTGCGCCGGTACGGGTCGTCATGATCGGCCATAGTGTATTAGTTATATACTACACAAAAAGGCATTACGCCAGTCGTGCTGCCCCAGATCGCGACCCAAGGGAAGGTGTTAATGGCCGAATGTGAAGCTGGGCTGTACGGCGCCGCCGACGATTACAGGCTGGATCCCCCCGCCCAGTCGCCGAACAACTGGCAGTAGGCGGTTGCCGTGCTGGTCGCAGATCTTAACTGTCGCGCGTGCCGACCAGCGCAAAGGGCGCGCCCTGCGGGTCCATGGCGTTAATCGTGAACTCGCCGCCCGGAATTTCCATCGGCTCGCTGAGCGGCTGGCCGCCCTTATCCTTTACCGTGGCCATTGCGTTATCGATATCGGGCACGCGGAAATAAAAGGTCCAGGCGGACATCGGCATCTGTTCCGGCTTCTGCATGACGCCGCCAAGTGCGTAGCCATGGCCGAGCATGTGATATTTTCCCATCGGCGGCATATCCATTTCCTCGGTCTTCTCCCAACCGAACTGATCGCCGTAAAACGCGATAGCCGCCTCGGGGTCGGAGGAGAGCAGCTCGTTCCAGGCGCAATGCCCGATCTTGGGCTCGGTGGCGGCGAAGCTGTGGCTTTCCTGTCCTGACGTATCCTGCATCACGTAAAAATAAGCGCCCTGCGGATCCGTGACCATCGCGAAGCGGCCGGCATCGGGAATTTCGATGGGACCGAAATGGACGCCGCCGCCGGCAGCCTTGATTGCCTCCACGCTCGCTTCGATATCGTCGACGCCGACATAACCGAGCCAGCAGGGTTGGGCGCCGCCCGCCTTCATCTCGTCGGTCAGCGCCATCATCCCACCGACCTGCGTCCCCTCCATCGAGAAGATGTGATAGGGCATGCCGGGCTGGCCCTCGGTCGTCTCCCATGTCCAGCCGAGCGCCGCACTGTAGAAATCCTGAGCCGCCTCGGCGTCCGAGGTCGTCAGCTCGTACCAGATGAAATCGCCATGTTTGTTGGGCATCTGCTGTCTCTCTATTTCTCGAGCGTTACGACCGGCATGAAGCCGCCATAGATGAGCCGCGTGCCATCGAAGGGCATCGGGTTTTTCTCCGGGTCCATGCGCGGATCGGCGGCAGGGTTTTCCATCATCTCTTCCATCTTGCGCATCGCCGCGTCGCGCGTCGCCTTGTCGGGCCACTCGATCCAGGAAAAGATGATCGCTTCCCCGTCTTCGGCCTTCACAGCCTGGAAGAAATCGGTGGTTTTGCCTTTCGAGACATCATCCTGCCAGCATTCCAGAATGCGCGTGGCCCCAAGGTCCATGAAGACCTGGTCGGCCGTTTCGGCGTGGCGGATGAAAGCATCCTTGTTGGCCTCGGGGCAGGCAATTACGAATCCATCAATATAAGCCATCGGCACCTCCCTCGATGCCGATATAGCAGATTTCGATGGCGTTTTCGCGTCAGCCGCGGCCTAGCTCTCTTTGGCCGCCTTCTTTTTCTTCTTCTTCGGCGGTTTGCGCTTTGGCGGCGCGGGCGTGAGCTGGAAGTCGAGCGCGTCGTCCTTCACCGTCACGTCCACTTCGCCGCCATTGACGAGCTTGCCGAACAGCAGCTCCTCGGCGAGCGGCTGCTTGACCTTCTCCTGGATCAGCCGGCCCATCGGGCGGGCGCCATAGAGCTTGTCGTAGCCGCGCGCAGTAAGCCAGGACTTCGCCTCGTCGTCGAGCTTGATATGCACTTCGCGATCGGCGAGCTGCAGTTCGAGTTCGAGGATGAACTTGTCGACGACGCGGGCGACCACGGCCGGCGGTAGATAGCCGAACGGCACGATCGCATCGAGGCGGTTGCGGAATTCAGGGGTGAACATCTTCTTCACCGCTTCCTCGCTCGCATCCTCTTTCGAGATATCGCCGAAGCCGATGCCCTCGCTCGCCATGTCGGCGGCGCCGGCATTGGTCGTCATGATCAGGATCACGTTGCGGAAATCGACCGTCTTGCCGTGATGATCGGTGAGCGTGCCGTTGTCCATGATCTGGAGCAGCACATTGAACAGGTCCGGATGCGCCTTTTCGATCTCGTCAAGCAGCAACACGCAATGAGGATGCTGGTCCACGGCATCGGTCAACAGCCCGCCCTGATCGTAACCGACATAGCCCGGAGGCGCGCCGATCAGACGGCTGACGCTGTGCCGCTCCATATATTCGCTCATGTCGAACCGTTCGAGCGGGATACCCATGATCGAGGAGAGCTGACGCGCAACCTCGGTCTTGCCGACCCCGGTCGGGCCGGTGAACAGATAGTTGCCGATCGGCTTGTGCGGTTCGCGCAGCCCGGCGCGGCTGAGTTTGATCGCGGACGACAGCGTTTCGATCGCCAGATCCTGGCCGAACACGACGCGCTTCAGGTCCGTATCGAGCGATTCCAGCGCTTGCTTGTCATCGCTTGACACTTGCTTGGGCGGGATCCGCGCCATCATCGAGATGACCTGTTCGATCTCGTTGGGCGTGATCATCTTGCGACGCTTGGAGGGCGCGACGAGCATCTGGCTCGCGCCCGTCTCGTCGATCACGTCGATCGCCTTGTCCGGCAGCTTGCGGTCGTTGATGTAGCGCGAGGAGAGCTCGACGGCCGCCTTGATCGCATCGACCGTATATTTGACGTTGTGATGCTCTTCATAATGCGGACGGAGACCCTGCAGGATCTTGATCGTGTCCTCGACCGTGGGCTCGTTGATATCGATCTTCTGGAAGCGCCGAAGCAGGGCCCGGTCCTTCTCGAAATGGTTGCGAAACTCTTTATACGTGGTCGAGCCGATGCAACGAATGGCGCCGTTGGAGAGGGCCGGCTTCAACAGGTTCGACGCATCCATTGCGCCGCCGGAGGTCGCGCCCGCGCCGATGACCGTGTGGATCTCGTCGATAAACAGGATCGCATCGGGCATTTTCTCGAGTTCGGACACGACCGCTTTCAGCCGTTCCTCGAAATCGCCGCGATAGCGGGTGCCGGCGAGCAACGCGCCCATATCGAGCGCGTAGATCACGGCGGGCTGCAGCACGTCGGGTACGTCTTCCTCGACGATGCGCCGCGCGAGGCCCTCGGCGATGGCGGTTTTGCCGACACCGGGCTCGCCCACATAGAGCGGGTTGTTCTTCGAGCGGCGGCAGAGGATCTGCACGGTCCGGTCGACTTCGACGCTACGTCCGATCAACGGATCGATCTTACCGGCTTCGGCTTTCTCGTTGAGATTGACGCAGAATTGCTTGAGCGCGCTCTCGGCCTTTTTCTTGCCGGCCGTCTTCTGTTCGGGCTGTTCTTCCTCTTCGGCTCCGCTGATCTCGCGGCTGTCGCTGATCGCTTCGCCCTTGCCGACGCCGTGCGAGATATAGCTGACCGCGTCGAGGCGGCTCATATCCTGTTGCTGGAGGAAATAGACGGCATAGCTTTCGCGCTCGGAAAACAGCGCGACGAGCACGTTCGCCCCCGTCACTTCGTCGCGGCCCGACGATTGTACGTGGAGGATCGCGCGCTGGACGACGCGCTGGAAACCGCTGGTCGGCGACGGGTCGGTCGCCCCGTCGATGCGCAGCGCCTCAAGCTCGTTATCGAGATAGACGGCGACGGCCTCCTGCAGTTCGGAAATCTCGACCCCGCAGGCGGTCATCACCTGCGCGGCATGATCGTCGTCCGTCAGGGCGAGCAGCAGATGTTCGAGCGTTGCATATTCATGTTTGCGGTTCGCGGCTTCGGCGAGCGCGTTATGCAGCGTCTGTTCCAGTTCACGAGCAAAAGAGGGCATTAGTTAACTCCTTGCCGGTCTCTACACAGCTGAGACACGGTATATCCTATATGGGAATGGTTAACGGAAAAGTTAACAAAAGGAATAATTTCAACGGTGGAAGGTCCGGAATTCGCCGGTTGCAGCGAGATTTCGGCCGCGCGCATCATCGCTTGAACATCTCGTCCGCGGCTTTGCGATGGCTTACCGCGCCGTCGATTTTTGCGCGTACCCTTTGTATTTCGCCCTCGAGCGCCGCGATCCGCGTTTCCAGTTCCTCGACGGACAGCGGGTCGAGATCTTCCTTGCACAGCAGCGTCAGCGGATCGCCGGGCCTTTTTGCAAAGAGTTCGTCCAAATCCATAACTGTAACGTTGACCCTCGACCCCCGGCTGTCAATATGGCAGCGCGGTTTTCGCGTGCAGAACAGGGGGATAGGCATGGCGGCGCTGCCCAGCGAGATGACGGCGATCGATATGGATAATCCGGGCGAGCCCGAGGTGCTTAAGCCCGTGAAACGGCCGGTGCCCGAGCCGGGTGCGGGCGAGGTGCTGGTCAAGGTGGCGGCCGCCGGCGTCAACCGGCCCGATATCGTACAGCGCAAGGGTTTTTATCCGCCGCCGCCGGGCGCACCGTCGATCCCGGGCCTCGAAATTGCGGGTACGGTGGTTGCGCTCGGCGAGGGCGTCGACGAAGCGGTGATGGGGCAAGAGGTTTGCGCACTGGTCTCAGGCGGCGGTTATGCCGAATATTGCGCCGCGCCCGTGGTCCAGTGCTTGCCCGTGCCCGATGGCCTGTCATTGCAGGAAGCCGCCGCGCTCCCCGAGACGCTCTTCACCGTATGGCATAACCTGTTTGAGCGCGCCTATGCGCGCGACGGCGAAACCGCGCTGGTTCACGGCGGCACGAGCGGTATCGGCTCGATGGCGATCATGCTGGGCAAACTGTTCGGCCTGACCGTCATCGTCACCTGCGGCAGCGACGCGAAATGCGCGGCGGCCGAGAAGATCGGCGCGGCGCATGCAATCAACTACAAGACGCAGGATTTCGTCGAGGAGGTTAAGCGGATCACAGACGGCGCAGGCGTCGAGATCGTCATCGACATGGTCGCGGGCGATTATGTGGCGCGCAACCTGCAATGCCTCAAGGAAGACGGCCGCCATGTCACGATCGCCGTGCAAGGCGGGCTCGAAGCCACGATCAATATGGCGCAGGTGATGAGCCGGCGGCTGACGCTGACCGGATCGACGCTGCGCGCGCGATCGATCGAGTTCAAGGGGCTGCTCGCCGACGAAATCCAGCGCAACGCCTGGCCGTTCGTGGAACAGGGCGAGCTGCGCCCGGTGATGGACCAGAGTTTTCCGCTCGTCGAAGCCGCCGCCGCGCATGAACGGATGGAAGCCGGCGCGCATATCGGGAAGATCATATTGGAGGTCTGATGGCGGACGATCTCCTTCTTCACGAAGACGCGCGCAGCGGGAATTGCTACAAGATACGCCTGACGGCCGCGCATCTCGGCATTCCGATCGAGCGGCGGGGCTATGACATCATGAACGGCGAAACGCGGACGCCTGAATTCCTGGCGACCGTCAACGCGAACGGCAAGATACCGGTGCTGCAGATCGGCGACCGGTTTATGCCGGAAAGCAATGCGGCCTGCCACTGGCTGGCCCATGGTAGCGCGTTGATCCCGGCGGACCGGTTCGACCATGCCGATATGCTGCGCTGGATGTTCTGGGAGCAGCACCGGCACGAACCGGCGGTTGCGGAAATGCGATTCCTCTACCTCTATGTGGGGCGCGATAATTTGTCCGACCAGCAGCGTGCGTCGATCCCGGACAAGATCGCGATTGGCGAGGCTGCCCTGACGCTTATGGACGAGCATCTGCGGGAGCGCGATTTCATGGTGCAGTCGGGCTTCAGCCTCGCCGATATTGCGCTCTATGCCTACACGCATGTCGCCGAAGACGGCGGGTTCGATCTTGCCCGCTGGCCGGCACTCAGCCGCTGGCTGGACCGGATTGCCGCACTGCCCGGCCATGTCCCGATGGACGCCTGACATTTCCTGCCGGGCTGCTGCGGTGCAATAAAATCCCGGCCCGTCGCTTAGCTGTAACAATAAAACGTCATAGGCTTCCAGGCGGAGCAACGGGCAGGAGTTCGTCATGGATGCACCGCAGGATTATCTGAAAGACGCAGCGATTTTCAATCTGGCGGACAAGCGTCTGTCGGGTCCGGAGCCCGATCGCGAGCGCAAGAAATACCGGACCATCTGGATTTCCGATATCCATCTGGGCACCAAGGGCTGCAACGCCGAGATGCTGATCGATTTCCTCGACAGCACGGATAGCGATACGATGTATCTCGTCGGCGATATTATCGATGGCTGGCGGATGAAGAAGAAATTCTACTGGCCGCCCGAACATAATGACGTGATCTGGCGCGTGCTGAAACGCGCGCGGCGCGGCACCCGGATCGTCTATATTCCCGGCAATCACGACGAGATGTTCCGCCAGTTTACGGGGCTGAATTTCGGCAAGGTCGAGATCAAGCGCAAGGCGATCCACGAAACCGCTGACGGGCGCCGCCTGCTCGTCCTGCATGGCGACGAGTTCGACGCGGTCATGCTCTCGCACCGCTGGCTCGCCTATCTCGGCGACATTGCCTACACGACCGTGATGGCGCTCAACCGCTGGGTCAACGCGGCCCGCAACCGGTTCGGGCTGCCCTATTGGTCGCTGTCGAAACACGCCAAACACAAGGTGAAAAACGCGGTCGAGTTCATCTCGAAATTCGAGGAAATCGTCGCCGAAGAAGCGGGCAAGCGCGGCGTCGACGGTGTGGTCTGCGGCCATATCCATACCGCCGAGATCCGCGATATCGAGGGCGTCGAATATTATAATGACGGCGACTGGGTCGAAGGCTGCACGGCGCTGGTCGAGCATTTCGACGGGCGGATGGAAATCCTCCACTGGGCTGACGAAATCGCCGCGCGCGATGCTGAAGAAACGCCGATGCCGGCCGCGGCCTGACGGTTGTTGCACAGGGAGAAGGCCCGATGCGGATTGCAATTGTAACCGATGCCTGGAGCCCGCAGGTCAACGGGGTCGTGCGCACCTTGGAGTCGATCCGACGCGAGCTCGAGGCGATGGGTCATCAGGTGCTGGTCTTTTCCCCGGACCAGTTCCCATCGGTGCCGCTGCCGACCTATTCGGAAATCAAGCTCGCGCTGGTCACGGCAGAACGGCTGGGCGCCGCGCTGGCCGCCAGTGCGCCGGACGCGCTGCACATCGCGACCGAAGGCCCGCTCGGCTATGCGGCGCGGCGCTGGTGCCGGCGCAACGGCTTCCCCTTCACCACCGCCTATCACACGCAATTTCCCGACTATATCTCGAAGCGCACCGGCGTGCCGTCGCGCTGGATCTGGCCGTTCATGCGCCGCTTCCACGCGCCGTCCAGCGCCGTGATGACGGCGACGGAATCGGTCCGTCGCGAGTTGCGCGCGCATGGCATCGATAATGTCGTACCGTGGGGCAGGGGGGTCGATCTCGAAGCCTTTTCGCCCGATGCGCCGCCGCATCCGGCCTTTGCCGATCTTCCCCGGCCGATCATGCTCAATGTCGGGCGGGTGGCGGTCGAGAAAAATATCGAGGCGTTTCTCGAGTGCGCCCAGCCCGGCTCCAAGGTCGTGGTCGGCGATGGACCGGCGCGCGCCGCGCTCGAGAGACGCTATCCCGATGCCCATTTTCTCGGCGCATTGTCTGGCGCGCCATTGGCCGGTGCCTATTCGGGCGCCGATGTGTTCGTGTTCCCAAGCAGAACCGATACGTTCGGGCTGGTGATGATCGAAGCCCTGGCGTCCGGCACGCCGGTGGCGGCCTATCCGGTAACTGGACCGATCGATGTCGTCACGGATGCGGTCGCCTGTCTCGATCCCGATCTCGATATCGCGATTGCGGGTGCACTGAGCCGGGACCGTGCGGCGTGCGCGCGCTACGGATCGCAATTCACCTGGGAACGCAGCGCGCGACAGTTTCTCGACGCGCTCGTCCCGATCGCGCACGCGTTCGACCAGGCGGCGTGAGTTTCGCCTTGGTCGCGGCGCTCTTGCCCTGACGGCGTTGGCAGCCTAAATACGGTTTCATATTCGGCCGTCCCGCAAGGGGCGGCCCTTTTAATTTCTGGAGTTCATAATGGCCCATCCCCTGATGCCGCATGCCACCGCAAGCTGGCTCGTCGACAATACGGCGCTGTCCTTCGAGCAGATCTCGGAATTCTGCGGTTTGCACATTCTTGAAGTGCAGGCGATTGCCGACGATACGGCGGCGACCAAGCTGACCGGCCGCGATCCGGTCGCCGCGCATGAAGTGGCGATGGAAGAGATCGAGAAGGCCCAGGCCGATCCCGATTACCGGATGGTAATGATGAAAGGCCCCGAACAGGTCCGCCGCACCAAGGGGCCGCGCTACACGCCGGTGTCCAAGCGGCAGGACAAGCCCGACGGTATCGCCTGGCTGCTGCGCAATCATCCGGAAATTTCCGATGCCCAGGTCGGCAAGCTCATCGGCACGACGCGCAACACGATCAACGCGATCCGCGACCGCACCCATTGGAACATCGCCGAAATCGTCCCGAAAGACCCGGTAACGCTGGGCCTGTGTTCGCAGCGCGAACTCGACGCGGTCGTCGCCAAGGCGGCGAAGAAAGCCGGCATCGAAGCGCCCAAGGACGAGACGATCGAAGGCGATCGCGAGGCGCTGATCGAAGAACTGCGCAACGAGCGCCGGGTGGCGGCGGCCGAAGCCGAAGCGGCGCTGGCCGCGGAAGAAGCCGCGGCGGCAGGCGAAGACGCGCCCGCGGAAGCGGAAGGCGAGGCGGGGTCCGCCTGGCCGGACATGCCCGCCGAGGATGCACCCGCCAAGCCGCTGCCCGAAGGCGCGGAAGAGCTGTTCAAGAAGAAAGACGACTAGTTTCGCCGATCAGTTGGTGATGCGTATCCGGTCGTTCCGGACCGGGAACTGGCCGTCGATCGTAAACCAGACGGGCTCCCCGCCGAGCGGTGTGTTCGCGGGCGAACCGCGCTGCACGTGCAGGTGCAGATGCGGCGCGTTGGTATTGCCGGAGTTGCCGACCCGTCCGATCCGTTCGCCTGTGCTCACCCGGTCGCCCACGGCAACCTGCACGGAGCCGGGCGCCATATGTCCGAGCACGACGGTCCACTCGCCACAGGCGATGAAGACATGGTTCCCGGCCATGTTTGACCGATCCATGACCGGCACGCGCATATCGGGCGCATCATCGAATGCGCGGACGATCTCGCCGGCGCAAGGCGCGAGAATATGCCGGCCATATATGGCGTAGCGTTCGGGATCTTCCGGACTGAGTCCGGTCGTCGAAAAGCCCCAACGGTCGGTGCCGATGATATCGATCGCTCGGGCTTGTCCGCTATAGGCGTCGAACCGCTCCGGGTCCTGGAACAACAGATGGGCGTTGATCGCAGTCGTGGTGCCGCCATTGGCGACCAGATAATGGCCGGGCTCGAGCGGCGAGGCGAGATCGACCGGGGCATTCGGCGCATATCGGCCTGACACTGCGGGATAGAGCAGGAACAGCGCGGTGCCGACGGCGGCGACGGAAACGCCGATTTCGCCGAGCTGCGCCCAGCGCTGTGGTCGCCGGCCCGACGTTCGCAACCGCCGGACGGCCAGCAATGTCGCGACGCCATGCAGGACACCGAGTATCAGCGGCGTCCACCACGGTTCGAACAGCCATAATCCCGCCAGCGCAAGATATATCAGCGCGACGCCGATGGCCGCAAACCGCAACAGAAATCCGGTGGACGATGCGCTGGGGATCGCCGCGTTCAGAATGATGAGCAGTAGCGGCAATCCGATTTGAAACAGCGCGAGTTGTTGCGCGAAAGCGTTCACGACCATACCCCATCGATTGCGCGGCCCGGCTGTCGGGATCGCGCCTGACCGGTTACTATAGACCGCTTTGTCGACAATGGTTTGATCGATATCATTTTGCTACTGACATGCATGTAAGTAACTTGATTTGTAAGATCGCCTTGGTATAGCTTGGCCATGGTTCAGATTCCCGATATTTGGCGCGACGATTTCCGGCATCCCGGCACCTGGGACAAGAGCTATGCGCCGCTCACCGTGCCGCAGATGTTCGCCGACAGCGCGGCGAAACATCCCGACGCCTATCTCGCCGATTTCATGGGCCGCAAATATAGTTACGCGGATGTCCGGCTCGGCGTGAACCGCGTCGCGCGCGGCCTCCAGAAGCTCGGCGTCAAGAAAGGCGACCGGGTCGGGCTCTTCCTGCCCAACGTACCGCACTATCTCGCCGCCTATTATGGCGCGATGAAAATGGGCGCGACGGTCGTCAACTTCTCGCCGCTCTACACGGTCGACGAACTCACGCACCAGGTCGAGGATTCGGGCACCAAATTGCTGTTCACCCTGTCGGCCAAAGCGTTGCTGCCGACGGCGCTCGAAGTGCTCGAGAAAAGCTCGCTGGAAAAGCTGGTGGTCGGCACGGTGGTCGAAGCCTTGCCGCTTGCCAAATCGCTGATGTTCCGCGTGTTCAAAGGCGGGGAATCGGTCGACATCCCGAAACGCCGCGACGTCATTCCGTTCAGCGAACTGGTCGACAATAAGGGCGATAGCGGCCGGGTCCCCATCGACCCGCGCAAGGATATCGCGCTGATCCAATATACCGGCGGCACCACGGGCACGCCCAAGGGCGCGATGCTCACGCATCAAAATATCACGGCCAATGCGCGCCAGATCCAGGCGCTCGATCCCGATCCCGACGCCGAAGACCGGATCATGGGCGTGCTGCCCTTTTTCCATGTTTTCGCCAATGCGACCGTGCTCAACCGCACGGTGCTGCGCGGCGGGGAGATCGTCATGCTGCCGCGCTGGAATGCGGCGCAGGCTTTGAAGGCGATGGAGCGCACCAAGGCGACGGCGCTGCCGGGCGTGCCGACCATGTATACGGCACTGCTCGATCATCCGCAGACCGCGAAGACCGATTTTTCGTCGCTGCGCGTGTGCATTTCGGGCGGCGCGCCGCTCCCGGCGGAAACGAAAACCAAGTTCGAAAACTTGACTGGCGCGAAGCTCGTCGAGGGCTATGGCCTGACCGAAAGCTCGGGTGTCGTCTCCTGCAATCCCTATGACGGGGAGAACAAGACAGGCTCGATCGGGCAGCCCGCACCGGCGACCATCGTCAAGCTTGTGGACAAAGAGAATCCGAACGAACCCGCGCCCGAAGGCGAGCCGGGCGAGATCGTGATCGCCGGCCCCCAGATCATGTATGGTTATTGGAACCGGCCCGATGCGGACGACCAGATCCTGCATGACGGCTTCCTGCGCACCGGCGATGTCGGGACGATCGACGAGGACGGCTACATCTTCATCGTCGACCGGCTGAAGGACATGATCGCCGTGTCCGGCTTCAAGGTCTTTCCGAGCCAGCTCGAGGAAATCCTCTACAAGCATCCGAACGTGAAAGAGGCGCTCGTGATCGGCATTCCCGACACTTACACCGGCGAAAAACCCAAGGCGTTCGTAGCGTTGGACAAGGATGCGGGCGTGACGGGCGGGGAGCTCACGGCCTGGCTCAACCCGCAGCTCGGCAAGCATGAGCAGGTCACCGAAGTGGTCGTGCGCGACGAGTTACCCAAGACGATGATCGGCAAGCTGGACCGCAAGGCGCTGCGGGCGGAAGAAGGCGTTTAAGCGCGCTGCGCCATCAGGCGCTTGTGCGTCGATTCGACTTCGCGAAATGCCGCGAAAACAGAACGTTCCGGGGCGGTCTTGCCGTCGCGGCCCAAGGCATAAAGCTGGCTGTAGAACCAATATTGCGTGGCGAACCCGTCGATCGCTTTCAGCATCTGCAAGCGTTTGAGAAAGCCCAGCCAGCTCGGAATAAGCGCGAGCTCGTCCTCGGGAGTCGGTAGCCTTTCGGTGCCCTCGAACAGCCGGTTGGCCGCGTCGGGCGTGTGGCAGAAGGGGCGGCCGATGCCGATCACGTCGGCCGCGCCGCTCTCCAGCGCATAATCCATCGCCTCGCGGCTGCGAAAGCCGCCCGTCACCATAAGCGGAACCGAGACCTTCTCCTGCATCGCCAGCGCGAAATCGACGAAATAGGCCTCGCGCCGTGCGGTCGAGGGCGCGACATTCTGCTTCTCTTCGGATTCCATCCCCTCGATGCCGAGCAGTTTGGGCTGCTCGTAATTGCCGCCCGAAATCTCGAGCAGATCGATGCCCGCATCGCCGAGCCATTCGGCAACCTGCAGGCTGTCCTCGAACTGGAACCCGCCGCGCTGGAAATCGGCGCTGTTGAGTTTCACCGAGATCGGAAAATCGGGGCCCACGGCCTCGCGCACTTCCGCGACCGTTTCAATCAGGAAACGCGCCCGGTTTTCGAGCGATCCGCCATACGCATCGTCGCGCTGGTTGGCGCGCGGCGACAGGAAGGAGGAGAGCAGATAACCATGGGCCGCGTGAATCTGCACGCCGGTAAATCCTGCATCCTTGGCCGCTTTCGCCGCTATGGCGAACTGGCTGCGGATGCCGGCGATCTCGGGGATGGTCAGCGCCACCGGCTCGCCGAATTGCCCGCCCGGCAGGCCGAGCTTGACTGCCGACGGCGCCTTGGGATGCGGATTGACCATCGCCTGGGTCTGCCGCCCGCCATGGCTGAGCTGCGCCCAGAAATGATTGCCGCCCCGCGTCGCCGACTTGGCCCAATCGCTGAGGCGGGCCATCAGATCGGCGCTCGGCTCGCCATGGATGACGACGTTACCGGGCCGCTCCAGATGGTCGCGATCGACCTGGATATTGCCCGAAAGCAGCATGCCGGCCCCGCCATCGGACCAGATGCCATAGAGCCGTTCGAGCGCTTCGGTCGGGAGACCGTCTGGACTTGCCAGCCCCTCCGTCATCGCGGCTTTGGCAATGCGATTGGGCAGCGTCGCGCCGCAGGGCAGGGTGATCGGGGCGCTGAGCTTGTCTTCGCTCATTCAGGCAGCATCACATTTTTGAGGTTCATGAATTCGTGCAGGCCGTGCGAGCCGAGCTCCCGGCCATGGCCAGACCGTTTGACCCCGCCGAACGGCGCATAGGGATCGGAGGCCAGCATCTGGTTGATCGCCGTCATTCCCGCCTCGATATCGCGGATAAAGCGTTCCTTTTCGCTCTCGTCGTTCGTCCAGGCGCTCGACCCGAGCCCGAACGGGATATCGTTCGCGACCTGGATCGCTTCGTCGATATCCTTGACCTTGAACACCATGGCGACGGGTCCGAAAAACTCTTCGCGCGCAACCGGCGCATCCTCGGGAATATCGGTCAGGATCGCGGGCGTCATCCAGGCGCCGGGCTTGTCCGGGATATCGCCGCCATAGAGCTTGTTCGCGCCGGACTGGACGGCCTTTTCGAGCTGTTCGGCGATGTCGTTGCGCGCGTCTTCGCTCGATAGCGGGCCCATTTCGGTATCGTCATTGGTTGGGTCGCCGATCCGAATCGTCTTCACGCCTTCGACAAATGTTTCCATGAATTCGTCATAGACATCTTCATGGACCACCATGCGCTTCCCGCAGATGCAGCTTTGCCCTGCATTTTGCAGACGCGCCGTGACCGCGGTTTCCGCGGCCTTTTTCACGTCGGCGCTCGGCATCACGATGAACGGATCGGAGCCGCCCAGTTCGAGCACGACCTTCTTGAGGTTATGCCCGGCTGCCTCGGCAACCTTGATGCCCGCACCCTCGCTGCCGGTGATTGTCACAGCGACGACCCTGTCGTCGGCGATGATCCCTGCGACTTTCGACGCGCTGATATGCAAATTCTGGAACAGTCCTTCGGGCCCACCGGCATCGATGACGATTTCCTCCAGCGCTGCCCCGCAGCCCGGAGTGGAACTTGCATGCTTCAGCACGCCGACATTGCCGGCCATGATCGTCGGCGCCATGAATCGCACGACCTGCCAGAGCGGGTAATTCCAGGGCATGACGGCCAGCACGGGGCCCTGAGGCAGCCAGTGCGAGACCGAGCGGCCGCTGACGAGTTCCCGTTCGACCGGTTCGAGCATGGTCGGACCTTTTTCCGCGTAGAAGCGAAACGCCTTTTCGCATTTGTCGACCTCGGCTCGCGCCTGGGTGACGGGTTTGCCCATCTCCGTCGTGATAATGGCCGCAAGCTCGTCTTTGCGCCGCGCGAATTCGTCGGCGATTCTCGACAAAAGATCCGTGCGTGTGGCCATGTCCGTGACGCGCCACTGCCGGAAAGTCTCGGCCGCCTTTGCCAGCTTCGCCTCGATCTGCTCGTCGCTCAATGCGGGAAAGGATTTGCCCTCTTCGCCTGTGGCCGGATTGACTTGTGTGGGCATCTTTTCCCTCCTTCGATTGCTGACCGGCGACCGCTGAGCCTGTCGAATCGCATATAGCGTGCGGCTCTTGCTTGACCATAGCTCGCTCGCTCGCCCATAGCGACTGCATGACAGACGAAAGCGCCACCGATATCGGTTCACTCTCGTTCGAGGCCGCTCTCGAGGAGCTCGAAGCGATCGTCCGCAAGCTCGAAGCGGGCGAGGCGCCGCTCGACGAATCGATCGATCTCTACACCCGCGGGGACAAGCTGCGCGCCCAGTGCGAGGCGCGGTTGAAGGCCGCAAAGGCGCGGATAGACAAGATTCAGCTCGATTCGGACGGCAAGCCGACCGGCGTCGAGCCGCTCGATCCCGCATAGCCGTGCCGGTTGTTTCCCTCGGACTGAAGCCGGCGCTGGAACGCATGGCCAAGGATGTCGATATCCTGTTCGACACCTGGCTGCCGGTACCCAATGATTCGCGCGCGAAGCTCTATGAAGCGATGCGCTATGCCGGGATCGGCGGCGGCAAGCGGCTGCGCCCGATGCTGGTCGTCGCGGCGTCCGAAGTGTTCAACGTCGATCGCGACAGCGCCATGCGAGCCGGGTTCGCGGTCGAATGCATCCATGTCTATTCGCTGATCCATGACGATCTGCCGTGCATGGACGATGACGATATGCGCCGCGGCAAGCCGACCGTGCATAAACAGTTCGATGAGGCGACGGCCGTTCTGGCCGGAGACTGCCTGCTCGCGCTGGCGTTCGAAATCCTCGGCGACGAGGCGACCCATTCTGATCCGTTCGTGCGGGCAGAGCTGATGGCGGCGCTTGCGCAGGCGAGCGGACCGTCCGGCATGGGCGGCGGGCAAATGATGGACCTCGAGGCCGAGCATCGCCAGCTCGACCTGCCGGCCGTCACCCGGTTGCAGCGCCTGAAGACCGGCGCGCTGATGGGCTTCTGCCTCGAAGCGGCCTGCATCATGGGGCATATACCGCCTGAAAACCGTACCCATCTGCGCGGCTATGCGCGCGATCTGGGGCTCGCTTTCCAGATTGCGGACGATCTGCTCGATGTCGAAGGCGACGAGGAGGTCACGGGCAAGCGCGTCGGCAAGGATGCGGAGGCCGGCAAGGCGACCTTCGTGTCGCTGCTCGGCGTGGAGCGGGCGCGGCAGCAGGCGCAAATGCTCGTCGACCAGGCGATCGATCACTTGCGCGATTATGGTGAGGAAGCCGACATGCTGCGCGCGATCGCGCGATTTTCCATTGAGAGGACACATTGATGGGCGCCGACAGGGTAGGGGTGTATCCCGGAACGTTCGATCCGATTACGCTCGGGCATATGGACATCATCCGGCGCGGGGCTAAGCTCGTCGATACGCTGATCATCGGCGTGACGACCAATCCTAGCAAATCGCCGATGTTCACGGACGACGAGCGGCTGGAAACCGTCAAGCGCGAGGTGGCGGCCTGCGAGGGCGATATCCGCGTCGTGCATTTCAATTCGCTGCTGATGGACTTTGCAGAGCGCGAGGGCGCGACCGTCATCGTGCGCGGCCTGCGCGCCGTTGCCGATTTCGAATATGAGTTCCAGATGGCGGGGATGAACCAGCAGCTCAACGAGGATATAGAGACGTTGTTCCTGATGGCCGATGTCGCGCTGCAGCCGATTGCATCGCGGCTGGTGAAGGAGATCGCCATGTATGGCGGCGATATCCATAAGTTCGTGACCCCGGCGGTCGAAGCCGAGATGAAGGCGCGCGTCGACAAGATCGGGCGGAAGGGCGATTAACGGCTCATCGTTCATCCTCCTTTCAGCCGGAAGCTGGTTGGGCTAAAGCATCGAAAAATCGATCCGCCGATAGATGAATCGAGCGGATTATGGCATTTACGAGGATAGTATGCGTTTGAAGATATTCCTGTTTTCCCTGCTGGCGCTGGCCATGGGCAGTCCGGCCCATGCTCAGGACGATGCCCCGACCGATGAGAGCGGCGTTACCGATGTGAGCGCGACGCCGGACGTGACCTATGCGTCGGGCGCGACACCAGAGGCCGATCCGGAGAATACGCTGGTGCTCGATCTGTCGACCGGCGGACGAGTGACGATCCGCCTGCGCCCTGATGCGGCTCCGAACCATGTCGAGCGGGTCAAGGCCCTGGCGCGCCAGGGTTTCTACAACGGCGTCATATTCCACCGCGTGATCGACGGCTTCATGGCGCAGACCGGCGATCCGACCGGTACCGGGCAGGGCGGTTCGCAACTGCCCGATCTGAATGCGGAGTTCACGACCCTGCCGCATGTCCGCGGTACCGTCTCGATGGCCCGCGCTACCGACCAGAACAGCGCGAACAGCCAGTTTTACATCATGTTCATGCCCAATCTGGGGCTAGACCGGAACTATACGGCGTTCGGCCGGGTGACGGACGGCATGGAATATGTCGACGCGATTCCGCGCGGCGAACCGCCGGCGAACCCGGCGCGCATTATTCGTGCATCGATTGCCGCCGACAATGTCCCGCCGCCGACCGCTGCCGAGATCGCGGCGATGACGCAGCCCGCCGCCAATGATCAGGCCGCCGCGCTCGAAGCGGCGCTCGGCGAGCTGGCGGACGAGACGCCGCAATAATCGCCCGGTGCGCGTCGATCTTTTCGATTTCGCGCTTCCCGAAGACCGCATAGCGCTGCGCCCGGCCAATCCGCGCGACAGCGCGCGCATGCTGGTTATCGAGGGCGACGCGACGCATGACCGGCTGGCGCGCGACCTGCCGGACTGTCTGCGGCCGGGCGATATCCTGGTGTTCAACGATACCAAGGTCATCCCGGCGCAATTGGAAGGCCGGCGCGGGGAAGCCAAAATCGGTGCGACTCTGCACAAGCGCGAAAGCCTGCGGCAATGGCGCGCCTTTATCCGCAATGCCAAGCGGATGCGCGAGGGCGACCGGATCGAATTCGGCGGAGGTGTAGCCGCTATTGCCTCGGACCGCGGCACGGACGGCAGCTTCCTGCTCAGCTTCGAGGGCGAGGAGCCCGTCGAATTGCTGCTCGAACGCGCGGGCACCATGCCGCTGCCGCCCTATATCGCGGGGAAGCGGCCGACCGATGCGCGAGATGCCGAAGATTATCAGACCATGTTCGCGCGGGAAAAGGGCGCCGTCGCCGCCCCGACCGCCGCGCTCCATTTCACGCCGGAACTGATCGACCGGCTCGAAGCCGCCGGGATCGGCCATGTCACGCTGACGCTGCATGTCGGCGCGGGGACGTTCCTGCCGGTCAAGGCCGAGGATAGCGACGATCATCAGATGCACTCCGAATGGGGCAGGATCGACGCGGCGACGGCCGAGCGGCTGAATGCGGCGCGCGCGGCGGGCGGGCGGATCATTGCCGTCGGCACGACGAGCCTGCGCCTGCTAGAGAGCGCTGCGGATGCGGACGGGATCATCCATCCCTTCGAGGACGATACCGCGATCTTCATCACGCCGGGCTATCGCTTCAGGGCGATCGACGGACTGATGACCAATTTCCACCTGCCGCGCTCGACGCTGTTCATGCTCGTCAGCGCGCTGATGGGCCGCGAAAGGATGCTCGAGGCCTATAAGCATGCGATCGAACAGGGCTATCGATTCTACAGCTATGGGGATGCGAGCCTGTTGCTTCCGGCGGGCCACGCCTCATCGCCGTCGGGGCCGGCATGACACGCGCTGCAAAGGCCGGAATCGTCTATTTTCTCTGCGTGTTCGCTGCGGGCTTCGTACTTGGAACGATACGCGTGCTGATCCTCGTACCGGCGGTGGGTGAATGGCCGGCAAATCTGATCGAGCTGCCGATTATACTCACGATTTGCTGGTTCGTCTGCGGATGGGCGATCCGGCGTTACGCGGTCGAGCCGGCTCTCGGCGGCCGCGCGACGATGGGCGCAATCGCGTTCGCGCTCCTGATGATCGCCGAACTGGCGCTGGCCACGCTGCTGTTCGGGGAATCGATCAGCGCATATGTCGCGCGTCTCGCTGCTCCGCTCGGGCTGGCGGGTTTGGCCGGCCAACTGTGCTTCGCGCTTTTTCCGCTGTGGCGCTTGCGCTAGCTTGGCTCTATCGCGCCTGCGACAGATGATAGCCGAGAACAGATGACGAAACCCCGCTTCGCCTTTTCGATTGCCGCAACCGATGGCGCGGCGCGCACCGGCGCGATCCGCATGAAGCGCGGCGAGATCCGTACGCCGGCCTTCATGCCGGTCGGTACAGCGGCGACGATCAAGGCGATGAAGCCGGCCGATGTTCGGGCGGCGGGCGCAGACATCATTCTCGGCAATACCTATCACCTGATGTTGCGGCCCGGCGCCGAACGGATCGCGAAACTCGGCGGGTTGCACGCGTTCATGGGCTGGGACCGGCCGATCCTCACCGACAGCGGCGGTTATCAGGTGATGAGCCTGTCGGACCTTACCAAGGTGAGCGAAGAGGGGGTCGCTTTTGCCAGCCATATCGACGGCTCGCGCCATATGCTCAGCCCCGAACGCTCGATGGAGATCCAGACCCTGCTCGGTTCGGATATCGTCATGGCGTTCGACCAGCTGGTGAAGACCACCGATACGCCCGAGGCCCAGGCCGAAGCCATGGAACGCTCGATGCGCTGGGCGAAGCGGTCGCGCGACGCGTTCGACGATCTCGGCAATACAGGCGCGCTATTCGGTATCCAGCAGGGCGGGCTCGATGAAGACTTGCGCAAGGCATCCGCCGATGCGCTCCGGGATATCGGCTTCGATGGCTATGCGGTCGGCGGGCTGGCGGTCGGCGAGGGGCAGGAAGCGATGTTCGGCTGTCTCGATTTCGCGCCCGGCCAGTTTCCCGAAGATCGGCCCCGTTACCTGATGGGCGTCGGCAAGCCCGACGATCTGGTCGGCGCGGTGGCGCGGGGCGTCGACATGTTCGATTGCGTGCTGCCGACGCGCAGCGGGCGGACGGGCCAAGCCTTCACCGCTTGCGGGCCGATCAACATCAAGAATGCGCGCTTCGGCGAGGATACAGGGCCGCTCGATGCCGATTGCGGTTGCCCGGTCTGCGGGCAATGGTCGCGCGCCTATCTCCACCATCTCGTTCGCTCGGGAGAGATTCTGGGCGCGATGCTGATGACTGAGCACAATATCAATTTCTATCAGTCGCTGATGGCGAACATGCGGGCCGCGATCGCCGAAGGGAGTTTCGCGGCTTTCGCGGATGATTTTGTCGGCCGCTACACACGGGGGAAATAGGCAATGGCGCTTGTCCAAATCGAACGCTGCGATGGCTATGCTATACTGACCCTCAATCGGCCCGAGGCGATGAACGCGCTATCCGCCGCCTTGCGATCCGAACTGGCGCGCACCGTACTCGATATGGAGGCCGATCCCGATATCCGCGTCCTGATCCTGACCGGGGCCGGGGAGCGGGCCTTTACAGCCGGCCTCGATCTCAAGGAACTGGGGTCCGGTGCGTCGACTATCGGCGATGCGGTGGATGTCGAGGATCCGGTGACCGCGTTGGGTCGCTTTTCCGGGCCGGTGATCGGTGCGATCAACGGGGTCGCGATCACCGGCGGGTTCGAACTGGCGCTGGCCTGCGATGTGCTGATTGCGAGCGAGAATGCTCGGTTCGCCGACACCCATGCGCGGGTCGGCATCATGCCCGGCTGGGGCCTGAGCCAGAAGCTGAGCCGCGCCATCGGCATTTCGCGCGCCAAGGAATTGTCGCTGACTGGCAATTTCCTGTCGGCGGAGCGGGCCGAGCGCTGGGGCCTCGTCAATCTTGTAGTTGCTGCGGAAGTGCTATTGCAGAAGGCGCGCCAGCTCGCCGTTGACATGATGTCGGTAGAACCCGATATGATCGTGATCTATCGAATTCTTTTCGATGTAGTGTTCTCAGCATCTTTCGT
>JBCBSD010000028.1:0-51442 GCA_039819365.1 Pseudomonadota bacterium | reverse complement strand
CTTCGGCCCGGAAGACCGGCTTCTCTTCAAGATGGGCAAGAAGGAAACGGCGTAACTTGTCAGAATTTTCCTCGCGGAAAATCGCGGCACCAGCCCACTCCCCCTCCCGGCCTCCCACAGGGTACACTTAATGGGAGGCCGGGAGGGGGAGTGGGCTGGTGCCGCGATTTTCCGCGAGGAAAATTCTGACAAGTTACGCCGTTTCCTTCTTGCCCATCTTGAAGAGAAGCCGGTCTTCCGGGCCGAAGCCGCGATACCAGATCACGAGGCCGTAGATCCCGAGCACGGCCGGTACGCCGATCACCAGCTCCACCCACTCCGGCGTGAATGTCGCGACATAGCCGATCACGGTGGCTGTCGCGGCGGCCCAGACCAGGGCCCAGCGCCACGGGCTGACCGGCGCTTCCAGAAGGCGGGACAATAGCCGGGCTTTCATGACCGAGGCCATGCCCAGCGCGAGCATGAGGGCGATCGCCGGGCCGGTCGCCTGATACAGAATGGGAAGATCGTAGCTGCGCATGATGAGGATGATCGCCACGGTCAGCCCGGCCTGCACGGTCAGCATGAAGCAGGAGATCATCAGGTTGCGATGGCGCGCGACATAGACGAGCGCGGCTTCGGACACGGCGGCGGTTGCCGCGACGACTTCGGCGGCCAGCAAAAAGGCGAGTATCCCGGTGCCGCCGACAAAGGCCGCGCCGACCAGTCCCATCCATGCTTCGCCCGGAATGCCGAGCGCGAGCGCGACCCCGGCCTGCGCCGCGATGATCCAGAAACCGGCCTGACGCACCTGTTTGGCCACCGCCGCACGATTGCCGTCGCGCAGATTCTGCGTGATCACCGGGCCGAGGATCGGGTCGAAGCTGGTCTTGAGCTTCTGCGGCAACGATGCGAGCTGTTGGGCGACATAATAGATGCCGACGATCACCGGCGAGAAGAACAGACCGAGTATCGCTATGTCGAGCCGGCGCGACACCCATTCGATCGCGTCGGCGCCCGCCATGGGCAGGTTCGCCCAGGCGAGCCGCATCAGCCGTACGGGATTCGGTCGCCAGCCGGTGGGAATGCCGTAACTACGGAAGAGCGGCCAGAGCGAGGCAACCAGCGCCGCGATCATCGAGAGGACATAGGCGAGGATCAGGCCATCGCGGAGCGAATAGAAGGCGAGGAAGAACGCCGCGATGCTGATCGTCCAGGGCTCGACGATCGCCCGGGCGCGCACCGTGGCGCCGATATCGTGACGATAGGCGAGTGCGGCGAGCGCAATGTCCGAAGCGGCCAGCGCGAAAATCGTCAGCGGTAACAGCCGTTCCAGCCCCTGGATTTCGCTGTTCGGGAACATCGCCTGCGGAAAGGCGACGAGCAGCAGCACGGCGATCGCCGAGGCGACGAAACCGGCCAGCATGGCATCCCAGACGACATGGGCATGCGGTCGTTCGGTTTTCGAAAGCTGTTCCGCAAGCCCGCGTTTGAGTCCGAGTGTCGAAAGCTGGGCCGCGAACTCGACGACGATAACCGCATAGGCGAAGATGCCCAGCGCCTCCGCGCCATACCAGCGGCCGGCGATAAACAGGAACGGGATGCGCGCGGCCAGCCGCAGGAGGAAGCCGAAGAAATTCGTGCGACCGCCCTTGGCGAGCGCCGAGAGATCGGGCGGCGGCGGTTTCTTGGTGTCCGCCATCGTCAGTTTCGATCACATAGGATCAATGCGCGGCGCCCCAGCTATCGCCGGTGCCGATATCCACCGCGAGCGGCACATCGATCTTCACCAGCGGCTCCGCGGCTGACGCCATGACGTCGCTTATAACCGCCGACGCATTTTCGATCTTATTTTCAGGCAGTTCGAAGACCAGCTCGTCATGCACCTGCAGCAGCATCCTGACGTCATCCAGCCCTTCCTTGGCCAGCGCCGGGCCCATCCGCGCCATGGCGCGCTTGATGATATCGGCGCTCGTGCCCTGGATCGGGGCGTTGATCGCCGCGCGCTCGCTGCCCTGCCGCTCATGCTGGGTCTTGCTCTTGAGGCGCGGGAAATGCGTCTTGCGGCCGAACAGCGTTTCGGTGAAGCCGTTCTCGCGCGCGGCGGTCAGCGTCTGTGTGATATATTGGTTGATGCCCGGGAAACGCTCGAAATAGGTATCGATCATATCCTGCGCTTCGTCCGGCGTGATTTCGAGCCGGCCGGCCAGGCCCCAGCGCGAAATGCCGTAGAGAATGGCGAAATTGATCGTTTTCGCCTTGCCGCGCGTGTCGCGATCGACCTCGCCGAACAGTTCCTGCGCCGTGCGGTTGTGAATGTCCTCGCCCGCCTCGAACGCCTGTTTGAGCGTCGCGACATCGGCCATATGCGCGGCCAGCCTTAGCTCGATCTGGCTGTAATCGGCGGCGAGCAGCACATTGCCGGGCTCGGCGACGAAGGCGTAACGGATCTTGCGGCCCATTTCGGTGCGGATCGGGATGTTCTGCAGATTGGGTTCGGTCGAGGATAACCGCCCGGTCTGCGCGCCGGTCAGGCTGTAACTCGTATGCACGCGGCCCGTCTTGGGATTGATCTCCGCCTGCAGCGCATCGGTATAGGTGCTTTTGAGCTTCGATAGCTGCCGCCAATCGAGTATCTTCTGCGCGATAGGTTCGCCATCGCGCGCGAGCCGCTCCATCTCGTTGACATCGGTCGACCAGACGCCGGACTTGCCCTTGCGCCCGCCTTTGAGGCCCATCTTGTCGAACAGGATTTCGCCCAGCTGTTTGGGGCTGCCGATAGCGAATGGCTCGCCGGCAATGTCGTGCACCTCTTTCTCGGTCGTTTCCATTTGCGCGGCGAAATCGGCCGAAAGTCGCGCGAGTTCCTCGCGATCCACCTTGACGCCATTGCATTCCATCTCAGCAATCACCGGAACGAGCGGCCGGTCGACCAGCTCATAGACGCGCGTTACGCGGTCCGAAGCGAGGCGCGGCTTCAGCCGTTTCCAGAGGCGCAGCGTCACATCGGCATCTTCGGCGGCGTACTCGGTCGCCTTGTCGAGCGGCACTTCGGCAAAGGAAATCTGCTTCTTGCCCGTACCGACCAGGTCTTTGAACTTGATGCACTCATGGCCGAGGAACAGCTGCGCGATCTCGTCCATGCCATGGCCGTGCATACCGGCTTCGAGATCGAAGCTCATCACGATGGTGTCGTCGATCGGCGTTAGCGCGATATCGTGCTGGGTAAGCACCCCCATGTCGTATTTGAGATTATGCCCGATCTTGAGGACGGCCGGGTCCTCGAACAGCGGCTTGAGCTTGGCGATCGCGGTATTGAAATCGATCTGGTCGGGATTTTCGCCGAGCAGGTCGCCGCCGCCATGGCCGAGCGGAATGTAACAGGCCTTGCCCGGTTCGGTCGCGAGACACACGCCGACCAGGCGCGCGGTGACGGATTCGAGGCTGTCCGTTTCGGTATCGACCGCGACATGGCCGATACGCCGCGCCTCTTCGATCCAGCGGTCCAGTGCCGCCTCGTCGGTCACGGTTTCATAGGCGCTGCGGTCGATCGGCGGTTCGTCCTCCGCCTCCTCGGCGCCGGTCTCGCTATGCTGCGCCATCTCGGCATTGGCCGCCGCGCCACCGATCCGCGTCAGCAGCGACTTGAAACCGTGATGGGTGAGAAACTCGCGCAACGGGTCTTCGGGAATGCCGTCGAGCATGAAATCGTCCAGCGGTTCGGGCAGCGGCACATCGTCTTTCAACGTCACCAGCACGCGCGACATGCGCGCATTGTCCGCCTGCTCGATCAGGTTCTCGCGCATCTTGGACTTTTTCATGTCCGGCGCGGCTTCGAGTACGGCGTCCACCGTCCCATATTCGTTGATCAGCTTCGATGCCGTCTTCGGCCCGATCCCCGTGACGCCGGGGATATTGTCCGAAGTATCGCCCATCAGCGCGAGCACTTCGCCGAGCTTGTCGGGTTCGACGCCGAACTTGTCGAGCACATGATCGCGCCCGAGCTTGCGGTCGTTCATCGTGTCGTAGAGATCGAGGCCCCCTTTTCCTTCCAAAGGCTCCTCGATCAGCTGCATCAGATCCTTGTCCGAGCTGACGATGGTGACTTTCCAACCATCCTTGAGCGCGACCTTGGCATAGGAGGCGATCAGATCGTCGGCCTCGAAACCGAGCTCTTCGATACAGGGCAGCGAGAAGGCGCGCGTCGCATCCCGGATCATCGGGAATTGCGGGACGAGATCCTCGGGCGGTTCGGGCCGGTTGGCCTTGTACTGATCGTAGATTTCGTTGCGGAAGGTTTCCGCACTCGCATCGAGGATCACGGCAAGATGGGTCGGGCCGTCCTCGGCATCGAGCTGCTCGACCAGCTTCCACAGCATCGTCGTATAGCCATAGACCGCGCCGACCGGCTCACCGCGCACATTGGTCAGCGGCGGCAGCCGGTGATAGGCGCGAAAAATATAGCTCGATCCGTCGACGAGATAGAGATGCTTCCCCTCGGGCATCGGGCGGGTCTAGCCGATGGAATGCGCGCGGCAAAGGGACTCTGGACGCTCCGTTCAGATCGCACTTTGCCCGTGCCGGTCGCGCCACCATCCCCATAGCGCGATGGCGCAGAGATATGCGCCGCACCAGCCATAGGCCGCGACGACGCCGAGCTGCGATGCGACGAAACCGATCGCCAGGCACATCGCGACGCTGGCAAGGCAATGGAAGAAATACAGCGCGGAGACGGTTGTCGCCCGGCTGCTCCCTTCGAGCAGTCGCTGAAACTTCGCTTCGCCGAGGATACGGACGGGCGCGGCCACGACATAGGCCATCATCAGCGGGATCAGCAGCCAGGCCGAGTTGTAAAGCCCCGATGCGAGCAGCAGCAGTCCCGAAACCAGCGGCAGCAGCCATCCGCCCGCGCGAAAGCCGGCGAGGCGGTGGGCGAATATATTGGCCGCGGCGAGAACCGCGATCGCCGCCGCGCCGATCAGCCCGAAGCTCCAGATCGGCATGCCTACGGCGAGATAGTAAAGTGGATCGAATTCATCGAGCACCCAGAACAGCATGACGCCGAGCACGAGATAGGCGGTGAGGAAGCGCAAGTTCGCGCTCGCCCGATATTCGCGCGCGGCGGTGATGAAATGGGTGAAGTAATGCGGCGCCTCGGCACCGTCGGGGCGCTCGCGGATATCGGGTAGCCAGATCGCGATGATCGCAGCGGCGAACAGCGGCGGCAGGGCCAGCCAGAGCGCTGCGACCATCGAGAAATGCCCGACCAACCCGCCGAGCACCATGGCTATGCCGGCCGCCACTTCCTGCAGTGCCCGGTCTCGACCCAGCACGCGATCATAATCCTCGGCGGCGCCCGCCGCCTCCATATGCTCGTAGAGGAGCGCCTCCTTCGATCCCGAAATCAGCGAGCCTGAAAAGCTCCAGATGAGGAAACCCGCCGCCGTCATCCAGAAATCGCCGCCGCCTAGCGCCCAGACGGCGAAGGTGCAGGATTTGATCAGCGGTGCTGCGACAAGCAGCCAGCGCCGGTCGAGATGGTCGGACAAAGCGCCGGACGGCACCTCGAAAATCGCCGCCATCACCGACCAGATGATGAATAGCAGCGCGATATTCCAGACATCGAGTCCGGAGAGCGAAAAATAGGCCGTGTAGATCGCATAGCCGAGAATGAAATCGATCAGGAAAACATAAGCGTAATAGGCACGCAGAAATCGGGGGAGGGGCATCGGGCGCTCCAGCGGCGAACGGATCAAGGCAAGGAAATGAGGCTCGGGCACATGGCGGCGCTCTGGCACGCGCACGGCCATGGGGCGTGGCTGTAGGAAGAAGGCGGCACAGGTCCGCCCGCCACGGTCAGGTCATTTCATATCCGCTGGACATGACAGCCCGATACTATGGTTTGAGGACGGTATCCACAGCATTTTTCGCGCGGTCCGGATAGTCGGTCGTATAGTGCAGCCCGCGGCTTTCCTTGCGCGCGAGTGCGGACCGCACGATCAGCGCGGCGACTTCGATCAGGTTGCGCAGCTCGATCAGGTCGGGCGTGACCCGGAAATTGCCGTAATAGTCGTCGACTTCCTGGCGCAGCAATTCCACGCGATGCTGGGCGCGTTCGAGCCGCTTCGTGGTGCGCACGATCCCGACATAGTCCCACATGAAGCGGCGGATTTCGCGCCAGTTATGCTGGACGACGACTTCCTCGTCCGAATCCGTCACCCGGCTTTCGTCCCAGGGCTGGATGGACGGCGGTTCGGGCAGGTCGTCCCAGTTCGCGCCGATATGGTTGGCCGCCGCCTCGCCGAATACGAAACATTCGAGCAGGCTGTTGGAGGCCAGCCGGTTAGCCCCGTGCAGCCCGCTCTCGCTGACCTCGCCCGCGGCATAGAGGCCGGGCAGGTCAGTACGCCCATCGAGATCGATGCGCACGCCGCCGCAGGTATAATGCTGGGCGGGGACGACGGGAATCGGCTCTACCGTCATATCGATGCCGAGGCCGATCAGCTTCCCATAGATATTCGGAAAATGCTCTTTCACGAACTCCGGTTCGCGATGGCTGATATCGAGATGGACATAGTCGAGCCCGAAGCGCTTGATCTCATGATCGATGGCGCGGGCGACGATATCGCGCGGGGCCAGTTCCTCGCGACGGTCGAATTCGGGCATGAAACGCTTGCCCGGGTCCGGCGCGTCATGGGGCAGTTTCAGATGCCCGCCTTCGCCGCGCACGGCCTCGGTGATCAGGAAATTCTTGACCTCGAGATTGTAGAGGCAGGTCGGGTGGAACTGCATGAATTCCATGTTGGAAATGCTGCATCCGGCGCGCCAGGCCATGGCGATGCCGTCGCCGGTCGCGCCGCGCGGCGCGGTACTGAACAGATAGGTGCGCCCAGCCCCGCCGGTGGCGAGGATCGTCGCGCGCGCGGCGAAGGTTTCGACATGGCCGCTTGCCTTGTTGAACGCATAGGCGCCCCAGACATGGTCGGTTTCGGTCGGCGCCTCGGCATGCCGGTCGGTGATCAGGTCGATCGCGACCATGTCGGGCAGCATCGTGATATTGGGATTGGCGTCCGCCGCGCGTTCCAGCGCCTCCTGCACCGCCCAGCCCGTCGCATCGTCGACATGGACGATCCGGCGATGGCTGTGGCCGCCTTCGCGCGTCAGATGCAGGTCGCCATCATCTTCGAGATTGAACGGCACGCCGAGTTCGACGAGCCGCTGGATCGCCTGGGGCGCATTTTCCACGACGAACTCCACCGTTTCCTCCCGATTGAGCCCTGCGCCCGCATCCATCGTGTCGGCGATATGGCTCTCGAACGTATCGCCCGGTTCGAGGACGGCCGCGATGCCGCCCTGCGCCCAGGCCGTCGATCCGCCCGATATGTCGCCCTTGGCCAGCACGAGCACCTTGAACCGCTCGGCGAGCGTAATGGCGGCGGTCAACCCCGCCGCGCCCGAACCGATAATCAGGATGTCGTAACTCATGACTCCCCTCCCGCTTGCGGGAGGGGTTGGGGGTGGGCTTGAAATGCACTTTCGATAGCGATCAGAGCGCCCCCGATATTGTTGCGTATTTCGGCATTGCTGAACCTTAGAATGGTCAGGCCTTTTCCTTCGAGATAACGCGTCCTCCGCCTATCCTCTCTCTGCCTTAGATCGTGGGAGAATCCGTCAATTTCGATCGCGAGATTTTCCGATCGACAGAGAAAATCGCAAAAATAGGGGCCAATTGGCATTTGCCGGCTGAATTTGCGCCCGGCGAGTTGGCGTCTGCTCAGATATCGCCAAAGTTTGCGTTCTGCAGGTGTGGCAGTGTTGCGCAGTGCGCGGGCGCGTTCTGTATTTCGGGGTTTGAACTGGCCCACCCCTAACCCCTCCCGCAAGCGGGAGGGGAATAACGATGTGCCGATATTCTGCTCACGCCGCGTCCCGCGTCAGGTTGAGAAAGACGTCTTCGAGATCGGCCTCTTTGGTCGAAACGTCGATGATATTGTGCCCGGCCTCGCTCAGCGCGGTCAGCACGTCGCCGGCATTCACCTTGTCCTTGCGATAGGTGATCGAAAGGGTGCGCGCGTCGAGCTTTTCGACCTTTTCGAACGCGGCCTTGTCCGGCGGCGTCGCAATGTCGTTTTCGACCGTGACGACGACGGCCTTTTCCTGCGCCATATCGACCAGCTCGCGCGTCGGCTTGTCGGCGATCAGTTTGCCGTGATTGATGATGGCGATGCGGTCGCACAGCTCTTCGGCCTCTTCGAGATAATGGGTCGTCAGAACGACCGTCACCCCGCCGGCATGCAGCTCGCGGACATAGTCCCAGAGCTGGCGCCTGAGATCGATATCGACGCCGGCGGTCGGTTCGTCGAGCACGAGCACGGGCGGCTCATGGACCATGGCCTTGGCGACCATCAGCCGCCGTTTCATCCCGCCGGACAGGGTGCGCGCATAGGCATCGGCCTTGTCCTCGAGTCGCACCGCCCTGAGCAGTTCGGCCGTGCGCCTCTTCCTCCCCGAAACGCCGTACAGCCCGGCCTGGATGTCGAGCGTTTCGGCGGGCGTGAAAAAGGGATCGAAGGTGATCTCCTGGTTGACGATGCCGATGCTCGCCTTGGCGTTGCGCGGATCCCGGTCGATATCGAAGCCCCAGATCGAGGCTGAACCCGCGGTCTTGTTCACCAGGCCGGCGAGAATATTGATCAGCGTCGATTTGCCCGCGCCATTGGGCCCGAGCAGGCCGAAGATCGAGCCGCGCGGCACGCTAAGGTTCACGCTGTCGAGCGCCCTGGTCTCGCCCTCATAGATTTTCGTGACGTTTTCGACCCGGATCGCTGCTTCACTCATGCCCGCAGCGCATAGCGTGTCGCACGGGCAGCGCAAAGCGCCGCGGGCCCGTTTATGCTTTCCATGCCCTTAACCAATCTTGTTCGGCACATATTCGCCATTCCGGTGCAGAGCGTGCGTCGGGGGAAGATTATACATGACCAGAACACCTGTTCTTGCGCGCCGGGGCGCGCTCTGGGCCGTTGCGATACCGGCCTTGCTGGCCGCCAGCCCGGTTTCTGCCGCGGAACGCGATGGCGATGCCGAGGCGCGCATTCTGGAGCAGATCGCGCTGACCCAGGTTTCGAGTCTCGATTTCGGCACGATCATCCCGAGCAGCACGGCTGGACGCATTGTTGTCCGTCGCAACAACAATAACTGCGTCGCACGCGGCGGGGTGACGCAGGTCGGCACCGATTGCCAGCGCGGCGAATTCCTGATTACCGGCCCCTCGCGCCAGCGCGTGCGTATCACGCTCGCATCGGCCCCGATCACGCTCACCCAGCAAAGCGGGACGGCGACGATGGTGATGGACCGCGTCCGGATCAACGGAAACCGCAACAAGCGGCTCAACGCTGCGGGGCGGCGGACCTTTTACGTCAGCGGCCGGCTGCAGGTCGGCGCCAATCAGGATCCGGGCGTTTACGACGGTACATTCGACGTCACCGTTGATTACCGATAAACAGCTGAAATAGAGCGCTTAAGGGGCCGGGGACATGGGGCAACGCCATGCCCCCGGCCTGTTTCGATTCTGCGCGCCGATAGAGCCCGCCGCATACGGCCGGGCCGACTTTGTCTCGGCAATACAGAGCTTAGAAATAGGTGACGGTGATCTGGAAATCGCCTTCATAGGTGCCCGGCGCCTGGTCGGCGCCGACCTGCAACGTGCCCCCCACGCGCAGATCGAGCAGGCCGGCGCTGTTCAGATAACGGAATACCGAGCCGTTCAAGGTCAGGCGGCTGACATTCATGCTGCCGCCGCCGCCCACGCGATCGAGCACCGGTAGCGGCCCGCGCGTAACGTAGATGAACTGGCGCGGTCCGCCATAGGTCCAGAACTGAGCGGCCTGCCCCCCCGAACCGGCCGCCGTCACGCCGCCCGTGGTCGAGCGCGCATCGTTGTTGGGATTGATGACGACGGTGCCGGCCGTCGATCCGGCGAGCAAAGTGCCGAATTCCAGATCGGTCGTGTTGACGAGCGACAGCGGCGTTACGATCACCGCTTCGGAATCGGCGGCCTGGTCTGCGGCCAAGGCCATGGCATGCTGGCCAAAAGCCAGCGCCAGGGCCGATGCGGCCCATAATGTAGCGCGTTTCATAAATCCCCCCGGATTTGATCGTCGCTTGTCGCCTATCATCCTCAAGATCCGGTCAAACCTTATGGTTAACAGGCTCCACACTAGCGGATCGCGGTAAAGCATTGCTTAAGCCTGTTTGTCAGGATGGGCTTAACGGGTCGGCGCCTAATCCGGATCCATGACATGGCAATCTATCCTCGGCGCCTGGCGCAAAATCGTCGCGGAATTCGGCGATTCAATATCGCTCGTCGCGCAGACCTTTCAGTCCGGATCCTTTTGATCCGGCTGCGGCGCGTCGCGCCGCGCGCGCTCCATCCTTTTACCCTTGGTTAGTTCTTGCGAAGTCGATTGCGCGGCAACCGGCGCATTGCTATGCGCAGCGCCGCAATGACCGACCAGCCCGAAACCGTTCGCGTTACCGAATCGCGCGTCGCCTGCGACGGTGCGGATGACATCCCCGGCGGCGCGGCGCTCGGCCATCCGCGCGTCTGGCTGGAGATCGACGAGGCCGGTTTCGTCGATTGCGGCTATTGCGACCGGCGTTTCGTGCTGGTCGGCGGGCCTGCCGATGTTGCGGCGGCACAGCCGGATGCCGACAAGGGTGTATCCGGCGGCTAATCGCCTTATATCGGACAGCATGACAACAGCTTCCGACCCCCGTTCGCTTCTCTACCGCGCCGATGCGCTCGATCCCGATCGCGCCCAATCGCTTACGGCCGAGATCCTGAAAACCGCCGACGATGGCGAGCTTTATCTCCAATATAGCGCGAGCGAAGCCTTCGCTTTCGACGACGGGCGCTTGAAAACCGCCGATTACAGCACCGAAGCCGGCTTCGGGCTGCGCGGCGTATCGGGCGAGACCACGGCTTTCGCGCATGCCAACGAGATCAGCGAGGCCGCGATCCGCCGCGCCGGCGAAACGATGCGGCTGCTCGATCCGACCACGCAATCGCGTCAACCGCCCCCACGGCCGACCAACCGGCATCTCTACACCGATGCCGACCCGCTGACGCTGATCCCCTTCGCCGACAAGGTGGCGCTGTGCGAACAGATCGACGCCGCCGCCCGGGCGCGCGATCCGCGCGTCGTGCAGGTGACGGCGGGGCTGTCGGGTTCGTGGAGCGTCGTCGAGATCGTCCGGCCCGACGGCTATGTCGCGACCGATATCCGGCCGCTCGTGCGCTTGAACGTCTCCATCGTCGTCGAGGAAAATGGGCGGCGCGAGTCGGGATTTTTCGGCATGGGCGGGCGTTATCTGTACGAGCGCCTGTTCGAACCGGCGAACTGGAACCGGGCCATCGACGAGGCGCTCGCCCAGGCGGTCGTCAATCTCGGATCGGAACCGGCGCCCGCCGGCGAAATGACGGTCGTGCTCGGCCCCGGCTGGCCGGGCGTGCTGCTCCACGAAGCGATCGGCCATGGGTTGGAAGGCGATTTCAATCGCAAGGGCACGTCGGCTTTTTCGGGCCGGATCGGCGAGCGCGTCGCGGCACCCGGCGTGACCGTGGTCGATGATGGATCGATGGCAGATCGGCGCGGTTCGCTGTCGATCGACGATGAGGGCACGCCGACCCAGGAAACCGTACTGATCGAGGACGGCATTCTCGCCGGCTATATGCAGGACCGGATGAATGCGCGGCTGATGGGCGTCCCGGCGACCGGTAACGGCCGCCGCGAAAGCTTCGCCCATGCCCCGATGCCGCGCATGACCAATACGTTCATGCGCGCGGGCGAAGACGATCCGCAGGAAATCATGAGCCGGGTGAAGGACGGGATTTTCGCCAAGAGTTTCGGCGGCGGGCAGGTCGATATTACGAGCGGCAAATTCGTGTTCAGCTGCACCGAGGCCTATCGCGTGAAAAACGGCAAGATCGGCGCGCCGATCAAGGGCGCGACGCTGATCGGCGACGGGCCCACCGTACTCACCAAGGTCGCCGCGATCGGCAACGATCTGGCGCTCGACGAAGGCATCGGCATTTGCGGCAAGGCGGGCCAGTCGATCCCGGCAGGCGTCGGGCAACCGACATTGCTGGTTGACGGACTGACCGTCGGCGGGACGGCGGCTTAGGGACAATCGAAGCGGAGACGAACAATGGCCGATTTTTTCGACGCACTGACCGACAATCATATCGCCTTTGTCGAAAAGCAGCCGATGTTCTTCGTCGCGACCGCAGCGGCCGACGGGCGGATCAATCTTTCGCCCAAAGGCTATGACAGTTTTCGCGTGCTCGGGCCGAATCGCGTCGCCTATCTCGATCTCGGCGGATCGGGCAACGAGACCCATGCGCATCTCGCGGCCGACGGCCGGATCACGCTGATGTTCTGCGCCTTCGAGAATCCGGCGTTGATCTTCCGCATCTATGGCCATGGCCAAGCGGTGCTGCCGCAGGATGACGGCTGGGACGATCTCGCCGACGAGTTCGATCTGCTGCCGGGCACCCGCCAGATTTTCGATATCGCGGTCGATACCGTCCAGGAAAGCTGCGGCTGGGGCGTGCCGATGATGGAGCACAAACATGATCGCGCGACGCTGCAAAAAGCGCATCGCCAGTTGGATGAAGAGGCGTGGCTCGACAAGGTGGCCGGGCGCACGGAAAGTATCGACGGACTGCCGACCCGGCCGACGACCGAATATTTTGGCGATCGCGAGATGAAGCTCGATGGCGCTGGTTGAACTTGCCAAATTTTCGAGCGGCGCCGAGGCGGCGATCGTCCATGGCCGGTTGCGGGCCGACGGCATCGAATCGGTGTGTTTCGATACCGGCATGAATATCGCCGAGAGCGTCGGCATCATGATTCCGGTGCGGCTGATGGTCGATAAGGACGATCTGGACGCGGCGCGCGCCGTGATCCGCGAAGCGGAGGCGGGGTGAGCATAGCGCTGGTTCTCGGCGGCGGCGCCGGGCTGGGCTGGGCCCATATCGGCGTGTTGCGCGAGCTCGAAGCGGCGGGCATCGAAATCGAGGCGCTGACCGGCACGTCGATTGGCGGGGTGGTTTCGATCGCCTTTGCCTCGGGCCGCCTCGAAACGCTCGAGGAGCTTGCATATTCAGCGTCCTCGATGCGCTCGGTGCTCCGCTATCTGGGGCCGAACTGGCGGCCCGGATCGGTGCTGAGCGGCAAGGCCATCGCCAAATTGATCGAGGAACATCTCGGCGACCTGACTTTCGAGACGCTATCGATACCGACCGCCGTCGTCGCGGCCGATCTCCTCTCCGGCGAGGCGGTGGTGCTCGATTCGGGCCCGGTCGGCGATGCGATCCATGCCACCATCGCGCTGCCCGGCATCTTTCAGCCCGTCGTGCGCGACGGGATGATCCTGTCGGATGGCGGGGCGGTGATGCCGGTGCCCGTGACGCCTGCCCGGGCGCTGGCCAATGGCCGGCCGATCGTCGCGATCAACCTGCAGGGAAACTATGCGGCGCGGCGTTCGGCAGTGGGCCTCAGCGATGCGGAGAATGCGAAGCTGACGACGCTGTCGGTGGTGCGCAGCGCGACCGGCCTGATGCTCTCCAAGCTGGCGCGGCTGTCGATCGACAGCGATCCGCCCGATCTCGAGCTGGCGCTCCCTGTCGGCCATATCGATACGTCCAATTTCACACGGGCGGAGGATCTGATCGAGATCGGAAAGCGCTCCACGGCCGAGGCGCTGCCACAAATCGAGCGACTGATACAGGCTTAACAAAATTTTTTTGCAGATGCGAACTGCGCGAAAATCAGCCATTTTCGGCTATTCTCGCAACTATATTACAGCGTAAACCGTGTTTCTATAGCTTTTATGATTTGACACTTTTGTTGCGATGCAGCAACCTTGGGCGAACAGGGAGGCGATATGAAACTCATTATAGCTATCATCAAGCCGTTCAAACTGGATGAGGTGCGCGAGGCCTTATCCGAAGTCGGCGTCCAGGGCATGACCGCTGTCGAGGCCAAGGGCTTTGGCCGGCAAAAGGGCCAGACCGAAGTGTATCGGGGCGCGGAATATGCCACCAACATGGTTCCGAAAATCCGGATAGAGACGGTCGTCAGCGACGATCTCGCACCGCGCGTGGTCGAAACGATCGCCGCTGCGGCGAACACGGAATCGATCGGCGACGGCAAGATTTTCACACTGGATGTGGGTGCTGCACTGCGAATTCGCACTGGCGAAACCGACGAGACAGCCCTGTAGGGCCCAAGGGGGATATGATGAACAAATTTACCATTCCGGCCATCGGTTTTGCAGCGCTTGCACTCGCCGAACCGGCCTTTGCGCAGGAGGCGGCGGAGGCCGCGGCCGAGGCCGTCGATCCGGCGTCCGTAGTGTCCGGCGGTACCGCCTATATCCTGAACACATTGCTCTTCATGATCGGCGGTTTCCTCGTCATGTGGATGGCGGCGGGTTTCGCGATGCTCGAGGCGGGGCTCGTCCGCTCGAAAAACGTATCGATGCAGTGCCTCAAAAATATCGGCCTCTACTCGACCGCCGGGATCATGTTCTGGGTCACCGGCTACAATCTCATGTACACCGATGTCGCGAGCTGGATCGGGACCTTCGGACCCTATGCGATGCAAGGGGTCGGCGAGGCCGATCTCGATACCGGCTATTCGGTCGCATCGGACTGGTTCTTCCAGATGGTGTTCTGCGCCACGACCGCCTCGATCGTGTCCGGCACGATCGCCGAGCGCGTGAAAATCTGGCCGTTCCTGATCTTTGTCGTCGTGCTGACCGGGTTCATCTATCCGATCACCGGCAGCTGGGAATGGGGCGCGGGCTGGCTCGATCAGCGCGGCTTCTCCGATTTCGCCGGCTCGACGCTCGTCCACTCGGTGGGCGGCTGGGCGGCGCTCGCGGGCGCGCTCATCATCGGCCCGCGGCTCGGCCGCTATGCCGATGGCAAGGTCAATGTCTTCCCGGGCTCGAGCATTCCGCTCGCAACGCTGGGTACATTCATCCTCTGGCTCGGCTGGTTCGGCTTTAACGGCGCGTCGCAGCTTGCCATGGGCACGATCACCGATGTCAGCGACGTCTCCAAGATCTTCGTCAACACCAACATGGCCGCCGCGGCGGGCGTGGTCGTCGCGATCGCCATGACACAGCTTCTGTACAAGAAGATCGACATCACCATGGCGCTCAACGGCGCACTGGCCGGTCTCGTCGCGATTACCGCCGAACCGCTGACGCCGAGCGTGCCGATGGCGCTGCTGATCGGCGGTATCGGCGGCGCGATCGTCGTCTTCGCCGTGCCGATGCTCGACAAGCTGAAGATCGACGATGTCGTCGGCGCCATTCCGGTCCACCTCCTGGCCGGCATCTGGGGCACGATGATCGTTCCGCTCACCAATAGCGACGCGACCTATGGCGTCCAGGCGCTCGGCGTCGTGTCGATCGGCGCCTTCGCCTTCGCGGCCAGCGCGGTCGTGTGGTTTGCGCTGAAGCTTACGATAGGCGTCCGTCCGACCGAGGAAATCGAGATGGGCGGCATGGACCATGCCGAGGTCGGCGTGGAAGCCTATCCGGAATTTGCAAGAGCCTGACCGGGCTGTTGCATCAAGAGGTTCGTTCCCGCGAATCACTGGGCCGGCGGAGCAATCCGCCGGCCCATTTTTTGTGATCGTCATGTGCTCCTGCGGAGGCAGGAGCCCAGGGCCGCAGGCGCAATCGTTTGACCGCTCTAGGCTCCTGCCTCCGCAGGAGCACGGCTCTCGGCTGTCGCCTTTTCCTGTTCCTCTGCTCCACGTTCCCGCCACCGCGCCTTGATCGTGTCGCTGGTGTCGCGCGAGCCGTCATGGCTCCAGCCGGGCGGGCGGAGGATATAGCCGAGCTTGTTCCTGAGGCCCGGCACGGTCGCGACATCTCTCGCGATGCCGATCCACTCGTGGAAGGCGGCCCATAACAGGTTGAAGCTCCCGAGATTCTTGATGATGCCGTAGCGCGGCCGGTCATCCTCGCGTTCGGGTTCGAAAGTGCCGAACATCTGGTCCCAGATGATCAGCATGCCGGCATAATTCTTGTCGAGATAGCGCGGATTGGTCGCGTGATGGACGCGGTGGTGCGAGGGGGTGTTGAATATCGCCTCGAACCAGCGCGGCATGCGGTCGATCGCCTCGGTATGGATCCAGAACTGGTAGATGAGGTTCACACCGCTCGCGAACAGCAGCATTTCGACCGGAAAGCCGATCAGCACGATCGGCAGGCTGAAGGCGAAGGAGAGGCTGAAAAAGCCGGTCCAGGTCTGCCGCAGCGCGGTCGAGAGATTATAATGCTGGCTCGAATGATGGATGACATGGCTGGCCCAGAACCAGCGCACGCGATGCGCCATCCGGTGGAAGACATAATAAGCCAGATCGTCGAGCAGGAAGACGAGGATCCAGGCCCACCAGACAAAGCCGATATCGAATAGCCGGAACTGCGACAGCCAGACCGAGAGCGCGATAACCGCCGATCCGGTCAGCGCGCCCGCCACCGTGCTGCCCGTGCCGAGCAGCAGCGAGGTCAGCGTATCCTTCGGTTCGTAGCGGCCCGGATCGACGCGCCGCGCGATCAGCATCTCCACGAGAATGAGGATGACGAAGGCGGGGATCGCATATTGGACGGGATCGGGCAGCTCGTTCACGGGTTCGCCACCGCTTTCTTGCCGCTAAGCGTTTCCGACCAGCGCGCGGCTTCCGCTTCGCCGAGGTCGAGGTGCAAATCGCCGAACAGGCGTTCGCCCGTCTTCACCGTCATTACGGCTTGGTTGAGGGCGACATCCGGCGGCTCGCGCAGCACGCGCGCGACGACATTGGCGCCATGCTCGCGTAGCAATACGAAATCCCCGTCCCGTCCGGCGACCAGCGCGGCCTTGCCGTCCCGGCTGACGGCCGCATCTACAGGCGCAAAGCCGCTATGCGCATCGCGCGCCAGCCGCTCGGCTTGCGCCGCATCGGCGATGCGCGGCGTTCGCCCCATGCCGAGTAGCCAGGCGATGGCCGCCACGGCAAACACCGCCGCCAGCGAACCGATGAGGATCAGCGGGCTCATTTGGCCGCGGCGAAGGCATCCATGATCGAGCGGATCGGCGAGACGTCATAGCCCGCATTCGCGGCTTCGCCCGCGACCGTTTCCGGATCGCGCCCGTCATGCGCTTCGGCCAGCGCCCAAAGCAGCGTCGAGCGCGTGCCCGACCGGCAAAAAGCGAGCGTCTTGCCGTCATTGCCGTCGAGCGCCTCGCGCATCGCTTCGACCTGCGGCACCGAGAATCCCGCATGGGTCACCGGAATCGTGACATAGGCGATCCCGGCATCCTGCGCCGCGGCGGCGATCGTCGCGCCGGCGGGCTGGCCCGGGTCTTCGTCATCGGGACGATTGTTGACGATCAGCTTCACGCCGAGTTTCGCCGCCTCGGCGACATCGTCGGTCGAAATCTGCGGCGAGGCCAGAAAGGTATCGGTGACAGTGCGAAACATGATGGTCTCCTCTTGGCCCTGCTCATATGGCCAGATGGTCCTGCCGCGCAAGCCGTGCGGGCTAGCTGTGGTCCGCGATTACGGCCAGAAAATCCTCGCCATAGGTCGCCAGCTTGCGCTCCCCGATACCCGATATCCGCGCCATGGCCGAGAGGGTGCCGGGCCTCACGCTCGCCATTTCGCGCAAGGTGGCGTCATGAAAGACGACATAGGGCGGCACGGCATTTTCGGCCGCGATCACGCGCCGTTTTTCGCGCAGCGCATCGAACAGCGGATCGCCGACCGGGTTGGCGTCGCGATTGGCGCGGCGCTTACGTTGTTTGCGCGGCGGCAGCACGAGCGCGACTTCGGTTTCGCCCTTCAGGATCGGCCGCGCCTCGGGCCCGAGCGCGAGCCCGCCATGTTCGGTCTGCACCAGCGCATCGCGCGTCTGGAGCGCGCGGGCGACGGGCTTCACCATCGGTTCTTCCTCCTCCGCGACGATCCCGAAGACCGACAGCCGGTCATGGCCGAGGCTGATGATCCGCTCATTCTCGCGCCCCGCCAGCACTTCGCCGACATGGCCCATGCCGAAGCGCTGACCGGTCCGGTAGACGGCGGACAGGAATTTGCGCGCGGTCTCGGTCGCATCCACGGCCTTGGGCGGATTGAGGCAATTGTCGCAATTGCCGCAATTCTCGGGCGGGTTCTCGCCGAAATGTTTAAGCAGGATCGCGCGGCGGCACCCGGCGGTTTCGACCAGCGCGCCCAGCGCGTTCAACCGCGTGCGCTCACCACTCTTCCGATGATCCTCGATCTCGGTCTCGATCCGCCGCCGCGCGCGGACGAAATCCTCCGCGCCCCAGAAAAGATGCGCCTCGGCCGGATCGCCATCGCGGCCCGCGCGCCCGGTTTCCTGGTAATAGGCTTCCAGAGACTTGGGGATGCCGGCATGGGCGACGAAGCGCACGTCGGGCTTGTCGATCCCCATGCCGAAGGCGATGGTCGCGCACATCACCATCTCTTCGGACGCGACGAACGCGGCCTGGTTGGCGGCGCGTTCTTGGGGCGGCAACCCGGCATGATAGACGCCCGCGGAACGGCCGGTGGCGGCAATCTGCGCGGCCAGCTTCTCGGTCGCGGCGCGGCTCGTCGCATAGACGATGCCCGCGCCCGGCTGCTCGCCGATCAGCGCCTTGACCTGCCGCCCGATCCCGGCGCGCGGCTGGATCATGTAGCGGATATTGGGCCGATCGAACCCGGCCACGATCGCGCCATCTTCGGGAATGCCGAGCTGTTCGAGAATGTCCGCGCGCGTGTGGCGGTCGGCCGTGGCGGTCAGTGCGAGGCGCGGCACCTCGGGAAAGCGATCGAGCAGCGGGCGCAGCAAGCGGTAATCGGGCCGGAAATCATGCCCCCATTCGGATACGCAATGCGCCTCGTCGATGGCGATCAGCGCCAGCGGCGTCTCATGCAGCATTTCCTGGAAACCCGATCCGCTCGCCCGTTCGGGTGCGACATAGAGCAGGTCGAGCGCGCCATCGCGGAAGCGCGCCATGGTCTCCGCGCGATCGCCATCCGCCGAGGTCAGCGTCGCCGCCTCGATGCCCACGGCTTTCGCGGCGCGCACCTGATCGTGCATCAGCGCGATCAAAGGCGAAATGACGAGGGCGGTGCCGGGCCGGGCGAGCGCGGGGATCTGGTAGCAGAGCGATTTGCCCGCGCCCGTCGGCATGACGGCCAGGCTATGCGCGCCGGCCATCACCCGGTCGATCACCGCGCGTTGCGAGCCGCGGAAACTCTCGAAGCCGAAGACGCTGTGGAGGATGGATTCGGGGGAAGGCATATCGGGCTGAGTATATTTTTCGGCTGTGTTCGTCACGCCTTCGCTGAACAGAAAGCGAAACAGATATTGGGGCAATAGTCGGCCAGACGGCGGGAGCGCCCGAATTGCCGAGTCAGCTTATGGCCGTGAGGTGACTGTCTGCTTCCAACGCACAAGCCCAGCGAAGCAGACCTTCCGCAATCGACCCAGTTTAAGACATTTGGCGATGGTTCGAACTGTGAGCAAAGCGGTTAGCAGAGTCTAGGTGTAGCTGGTTTAGCTCGCAGTCCCGCAGAGGCAATCAAGAGCCAAATCATCCGCGCCAGAACTTCATCCTTCAAGCTCACCCTGCGCTCGCAATAGTGAGGATTAAGGGCTGGCTTCTTCCTTTAGCCAAGCCAAGAATTGAAGCACCTTTTGCGTCTCCGAGTGACCAACTCGCGAGACCGCTGTGTAGCGAAAGCCTGGAATCCGCTTCTCGGGACGGTATTCCTTGAGCCAACCTCGCCCGAGCATGTCACCGGCTAGCAGGCTGCTCGCAAGAACCAGGCCTTGCCCTGCCAATGCCGCCTGAAGTGAATGCTGCTCCTGATCGAAGCTACGGCGCCGCTTGAACTTTGCGGGGTCAAGCTGTTGCGCGCCAAGCCAGTCGTTCCAGCCAACCGGCCTGAGCGAATGCGAGCGCCATCGCGTTTCGATCAAGACCGCGTCCTCGATCCGCGTGCCCGACTGCAGCCACTCTGGATTGGCGAAAGCGCCAAATGTCTCCTCTGCGAAAGAGAAGGTCTCCAGGCTAGGATACTCTCCAGTCCCGTAGCGGATGGCCAAATCGACCCGCCTGTCACGCTCGAGATCCAGAGGCTTGGTCGAAGTTTCGATTTGGACATTGGTGGCTGGGTGTTTGGCTTCGAAATCGGCCAGGCGAGGTACAAGCCACAGCGCTGCGAAGGCCGGCGTCGTCGTGATCGTCAGGCGCGTTGACACTTCCCTCATCTCTTCGAGAACGTCGTAGATTTCGCGAAAGCCCCGTGAAGTGGCACCGGCGAGCCGGCTTCCTTCGCGTGTGAGGACGATCTTGCGAATCTGCCTAACAAAAAGCGCAACGCCCAATTGGCCCTCGAGCGTGCGGATCTGATGCGAAACCGCTGTCGGCGTAACGCCCAATTCACTCGCGGCATCCTTGAAACTGCCCGTCCGCGCCGCCGCATCGAAGGATCGGAGCGCAGGAAGCGAAATCGACAAGCCGTACAAGGAGTGGCTCCTATAGATGAAGAATATTCGTTCTTAGATGAAATCTTACCTTTTGTCGATCCAGCGGAGGGAAAGTAGATTACAGAGGTAATCAGCGCAACGTCGCGTCGGCTAGGACCAAGCCAAGAGAAAGTTTTGTTCATCCATTAGGGCCACATGACGATCCACTGCATATCAAGGAGATCATGAAATGACCAAACTGCTTCGTATCGACGCCAGCGCGCGGACCTCACGGTCTCTTACCCGCACCCTGGCGAACACATTCATCGACAACTGGATGTCCCGGCGTCCGCAAGCCGATATCGTCCAGCGCGACGTTGGTCGCAACCCGCCCCCCATCATATCCGAGGATTGGATTGTCGCCGCCTTTGCCAAGACACGCTCGCAAGAGCAGGAGCGGCTCCTCGCCCTTTCCGAAAAACTCATTGCCGAAGTGAGAGAGGCGCAAATGATCGTCCTCGCTACGCCGATGTACAATTATGGAATGCCAGCCGCGCTCAAAGCTTGGTTTGATCAGGTCGTCAGGATCGACAAGACCTTTACCTTCGACCTTGCTCGCGGGGACGTTCCGCTCAAACCGGTGCTGTCCGGCAAGACTCTCGTTCTGCTTACCTCATGGGGCGAGTTCGGCTTCGGCCCGGGCGAGCACAACGAAGGCCATGACAGCCTGACACCGCATGTGCGGACCGCTTCAAAATACCTGGGAGTGGAAGAATTCCACCATATCGGGATCGAGTATCAGGAATTCGGTGACGAACGCTTCGAAGCATCGCGTACGCACGCCTCTGCAGCGGTCGAACTATTGGTGGAAGAGCTCATCGAGAAGAATGGCGAAGACGCCGAGAGTAGTATAGCAGCGGCATGAGCACCGAACCTAAGGTGTGATTGATTGCCGAGAGCGGCCGGTCAGCTTACACCCCAGTAGCGGACATCAACTCTTGGGGCAGCTATGGGCGCAAAGCGGACGTTCGATGCGCCCATATCGGCAGCATCAGGAAACCGCCTCCCGCTCCTCCTGCTGCCGCGCCCACATTTCGGCGTATAGCCCCCGTTTCGCGATCAGCGCGGCATGGCTGCCGCGTTCGGCGATGCGGCCGGCGTCGAGCACGACGATCTCGTCGGCATCGACGATGGTGGAGAGGCGATGGGCGATGACGATGGTCGTGCGGCCGCGACCGGCGCGGTCGAGCGTCGCCTGGATTTCCGCTTCGGTGCGCGAATCGAGCGCGCTTGTCGCCTCGTCGAGGATCAGGATCGGCGGGTCTTTCAGGAGAGCGCGCGCCACGGCGACGCGCTGCTTCTCGCCGCCGGACAGTTTGAGGCCCCGTTCGCCGACCCGCGTGTCATAGCCGTGCGCAAGGCTGAGGATGAAGTCATGGATCGCCGCGCCTTGTGCCGCCGCCTCGATCTCGGCCTGGCTCGCGCCTTCGCGGCCATAGGCGATATTATAGCCGATCGTATCGTTGAACAGCACGGTATCCTGCGGGACGATGCCGATGGCCGCGCGCAGCGTTTCCTGCCGGACGGCCGCGATATCCTGGCCGTCGATCAGGATGCGGCCGCTGGTCGTGTCGTAGAAGCGGAAGAGCAGCCGGGCGATGGTCGATTTGCCCGCGCCCGACGGGCCGACAATGGCGAGCTTGCTGCCCGGCGCGATTGCGAGGTCGAGGTCCTGGAGAATCCGCCGGTCTGCGTCATAGCCGAACCCGACCGCCTCGAAGCGGACCGCGCCCTTGGCCACGGCCAGCGGCGGGGCGTTGTCGCGATCGACGATCTCGGCGGGCGTGTCGATCAGGTCGAACATCGCCTCCATATCGATCATGCCCTGCTGGATCGTGCGATAGACGGTGCCGAGGAAATCGAGCGGGCGGAAGAGCTGCATGAGCAGCGCATTGACGAGCACGACATCGCCGATCGTGAACAGCCCTTCGCTCCAGCCCCATACGGTATAGCCCATCGCGCCGGCCATCATCGCATTGGTGAGCAGGGCCTGGCCGACATTCAGGATCGCAAGGCTGTTCTCGCTCTTGACCGCGGCGTTCGCCCAGCTGGATACAGCATGGCTGAAACGTCGCGCCTCGCGCGCTTCGGCGTTGAAATATTTGACGGTCTCGAAATTGAGCAGCGAATCGACGGCATGGCTGTAGGCGGTCGTGTCGAGATCGACCATGTCGCGGCGGAGCTTGGTGCGCCAGGCGGTGACCAGCCAGGTAAAGGCAATGTAGAGCGCGATTACGCCGAGCGTAACGGCGACCAGCGTCGGGCCGAATTTCACATAGAAGATGATGCAGACGGCGAGCAGCTCGATCGCGGTCGGCGCGATGTTGAACAGCAGGAAATAGAGCATGGTGTCGATGCTCTTCGTGCCGCGCTCGATGATCTTGGTGACGCCGCCGGTCTTGCGCTCGAGATGGAAGCGCAGCGAGAGTGCATGGAGATGGGCGAAGACATTTTCGGTGAGCGCGCGGGCCGCCGTCTGGCCGACTTTTTCGAAGATCACGTTGCGCAGATTGTCGAACAATACGCCGCCGAACCGGGCGCCGGCATAGGCGACGACCAGCGCGATCGCGAGCATGACGGCCGGATCGGCCTCGCCGTCCATGCTGTCGATCACGGCCTTGTAGGCAAAGGGCATGATCAGGATGACGGCCTTGGCGCACAGCACGAAGGCGAAGGCGCCGATGACCCGCGCCTTCAGCCCCGGCTGACCTTTCGGCCATAAATAGGGCAGGAACCGGCGCAGCAAGGCCCAGCCGGGCTGCTTGAGAGTTGCGTCTTTGGGGAGATCGGGCGGCATGCGCTGCCCTAGATAGGGTATTTTGCTCAAACGGCTAGCCTGTGACCCCCGACACAGCATGGAACTACCTTCCGCCGCTATTCATTGATCCATCGAAAGGAAGGAAAGACGATGGGTCCGGCTTTTTACGTTTTGGCGATCATGGGCTGCGGCGACGCGGCCGTCGAATGCGAACCCCTTATGCGCGAAGATCGTGTATTTCGCACCGAAGCGGCTTGTTTAGCAGAGACGGAAGACGCCCTGATCCGCGCGAGCTACCGGCCCTATCCGATGCTTGTCGCGCAATGCCAGGACGTCTCCGCGCAGGTCGCGGCATTTTGGGGCGATAGCGAGGGCTAGCCCCGCCCGCCTCCTACGGCATATCGAGAATGATCAGGTTGCATCGCTGGCGAGACTGTTCGGTCTGGCAATCCCGGCGCACGATTGCGGCCGGCGCTACGGGCAGCCCGGCGACATCGGCGAAATTGGTATCGCTATTGAACAGCGCATCGGTGCGAAGGGCCGTCGGATGCAATATTGTCGCGCTCGCATGTCCGACCGAGGATGCGCCGCGAGCGGTATCAGCTCCATCGGCAGCATAGGCCGCTCCGCCAAGCCCGAAAGGCAGGGATAGTGCTGCGAGCCACACCAGGCCCCGCCGAAGCGTTTTATCGATATCGTTGCGACTGTTCATGCACTACCGACGTTCGGCGGCGGCGTTTGTTGCACGGCATCGGGGACGCTCGACAGTGTTATCCGGGGGTAACATTGCTTCCAGCCTTAGCATTTCTGCGATTTACGGCGTGAATTCGGCACGTCCGGTTTAACCGTTACATAAGGTTTCTGGGCTACTCCATATGCGGCCGGGGGCGCGAATGCGTGAGGCCTGAATGTCGATAATCGAAGAAAGCGGTCCGGATTCTTCCGCAATGGCCGCGGTTCGGGCGGAAACAGCCCGGTTGCTCTCTGCGCCGCAATTCGCGCGCGCGCCCGTGATGCGTCGGCTTCTATCCTATCTTGTCGATCAAACGCTTGCCGGTAATGGTGATCGGCTCAAAGCCTATACGGTTGCCGTCGACGGGCTAGGCCGGGACGCCGATTTCGATGCCGCGCAGGACAGCTATCCGCGCGTTCAGGTCGGCCGGCTGCGCAAACTTCTCGACGATGTCTACGACGAGGGTGGTTCGCGCAAAGCATTGCGGATCCATATTCCCAAAGGCGCGTATGCCGTCCATTTCGATACGCCTGCGGATCGCGAAAGGGTCGAAGCGGAGGAGGCGCCCGCGGATGTGCCGAAGGGCCGACGGTTCGCACCATCCGCTGAACGGTGGCGGATGGCGATCGTCGCGGTCGCCGCCGCGTTCATTGCGCTCGGCGCGTGGCAGCTGCTCGAGGGATTCGCTGCCGCCGGTGCTGACGATAGTGGGGCCGAATTGACTGAAAAGGATGTGGGCTAGAAACTGCCCGCAATCTGGAAGGAAAAAATCGGCCCGAATTCGCGGGACCGGTCTTCGATGAAGGCGATCGGGCCATCGCGGCGGTCGACGAAGAATGTCCGCGTGAAGTTTTCGTCGCGGTCGAGGATATTGTAGACGCCGCCGCGTACGCGCAGGCCGAACACATCCTTATGCTCGATATAGGCGCCGACAAAGGCCGGTGTTGCGACAAAGTCGTTGAGCTGGCTCAACCGGAAACCGACAGCTTCGAGATACTCTTCATATTCGAGGCCCCAGGCCCAGTCGGTCCCGGGAATGTCGTGTCGCAGTTCGATCTCGATATCGCGCAACATGTCGTTCGATATCGATCGGCGTTCGCCGGTCAGCGGATCGGTGACCCGACTGCGTTGCAGCTCGAGCTCGATATCGAGCCGCCCGCCGCGCCAGCCGAGCGGATCGAAGTTGAACGTACTGTTCCATTCGATGCCATAGCGTTTGGCGCTGTCCAGATTGCCCGGCGCCTCGGCGGTCGGACCCAGCGGCACCTGGTCGACGATATCGCTTATCTGTTCGTAATAGACGCGGGCGGTGATCGATCCGAACGCACCGAGTTGCTGGGTCGCTTCTATCTCGTAGTTCCAGCTTTGCGGCGGGACGAGATTGGGGTTGCCCGCATCCGCGCTGTCCGCGCCGATATTGGTCGAGGCGACGAAATCGGAAAAATCGAGCTGGCCGACCTCGCGCTCCACGCGGGCGCGGATGTCGAGCGTGTCGTTCGCCTGCCAGGCGAACGACAGGAAGCCCTTGGGCCGATAGAAGGAACGCGTCAGGCCGATCGCGCCGCTTTGCGTGATCGTCGAATATTCGCCGCCGATCGACGCCTGGAGCGTCAGCGAGTCCGTTAGCGGCGTGCCATAGGTGATATTGATTTCCGCGCGCTCTTCCTCGACCTCGGAATTCGAATTCGGCAGTATGACCGGCTGGAAATCGCCATTGGGATCGAGCGTGGAAAGCTGCGAGCGCACGTCGAGCGTGTTAAGCGCGCCTTCGACGGCGACCTGCCAGTCGCCGCCCATGGCCCAGCCATATTCCGCACGCGCGATCCATTCGCCTTCGTCCAGCGTGCGGACGAAGAGATCGCCGATCGTCGGCGTGTCGTCGACGAACTCGGTGATCAGGCTGGTCTCGAAAGGACTGCGTTCGAATCGCCTGAGCCCGATCAGCTTGAGCCGTCCCGGCCCCAGCGCGAACTCGAAATCGCCGCCAATCTCGAAATTCCACTCATCCTCCCGGTCCCGGAAAAACCGGGTGCGGTCCGGCAGGCCGGAACCGGTGCGGACGGAATCCTCGCGAACGCGGTTGTACCAGCGCTCATAGGAAAGGTTCAGATTGCCGATCGAGCTGCCCGGGCCGTCATAGCGAAAAGTGCCGGCGAGCTGGGGCCGATCGCCGTTAAAAGTCGCGACCTCTTCGTGCCGTCCGATGATCTGGCCGTCCGCATCGAGCACCAGCTCCGGCCCTTCCGCGCCGCCGCGAAAGGAATTATCGGTATTGGACAGGCTGACGGTATAGTCGAACGCGCCCTGGCTGCCGCTGACCGAGATTTCCGCGTTGGTGACGCGCGGCTCGGTGATCCGGGCACGAAATTGCGGGTTCCAGGCGAAGTTGCCACTAATACCCGTCGTTTCCGCGATGATGTTGACGACCTGACCCGACAGGCCCGGAATATCGAGCGAGGCCGCGTCGCGCACCTCGATCCGGATAACGTTGCTCGCCGAAATCCGGCTCAGCGTCGTCACCGCATCGTTGGATTTGCCCGATACGCGTTCGCCGTTGATGAGCACATTGTCGCCGCCCTGGCCCAGGCCGCGCCGTTCGTCGCCCTGCTGGATTGTGAAGCCCGGAATCTGCTGCACCATGTCGAGCGCGGTATTGGGCGAGAATCGCGCGAAATAGTCGGGCGCATAATTCTGTCCGTCCGCCGGAGCTTCGACATTTTCTGCGGGCGCAGTCTCCGCACTATCGTCAATCTGCGCATAGGCCGGCACAGCGAGCAAAGAGCCCGATGCGAGCAGCCAGGAAGTACGCCGCATAATCATTGTCCCCTCCCAGAGAATGCAGCGTCAATTCAGCAATACCGTGCCTTCATCCAGTGCCGGGAGGGTCCTTTACGACCGGCGACAGATAATTTTCGACAAATGTCGTAAAATGGGGTCGGGCGTTGCGGCGCGATGCGTTGCGTCAGGAAGTCTTGGTCGGGGCCGCACTGCCTTCGATCTTTCGCATTGGCAAGGCCCATTCGATCTGCGCGCGCAAAATGTCTTCCAGATCGTCCATGCCCGCACGATGGGCGGCGGCACGCTTCGCGAGCAGCCTTGCGAGCACCGTCTCGCGGCTGACCGGGCGGTTTTCCGCGAAACGTCCGCCGGCAAGCGCCTGCGACAGCCTGAACGATGTCTCGGTACTCATTCCCATCTCCATAGTGCCGCACAAGAGCATTGCCGCCAGCGACGCGAAGACAACCATCAAATGGCCGAACGGTTCCCGAAATTGATGGATAACAATAGGTTAAACGCCGAAACCACTTATATTCGCACCATTATGCGGGGCAGCGCATCCGGATCGACATGCTGCCATCGGGAGAATGGACCGTAAGCCGGTCGCCATCCTCGCTCAGCTCGTAGGCCAGCGTTTCTTCCCATTCCTCGCCCTCGCCGGAAAAGCGATGAACGACCGTCAATGTCGCTTGTTCGGTCTCGGTGATCGTGACAGGCACCGCGGCGCTTTCATAATAGGTGATGCGGCCCGCCTCGACATCGAGGCGCATCTCGCTCGCCGGGTCCGCGCAGGTTTCCTCCGAGAAATCCCAGCGCCCCCGGAACCGGGCCGGGATCGCGTCGAGTGTGGCCGCCTCCACCGGTGCTTCGGTATCCCCTGACATGGGAGCCTGTTCCTCGGCCGCCGGCTCGCTGCCGCCCGAACAGGCAGCGAGCGCGAGAAGGGCGGCGGCTGTCGCGATACGGTACATGGCGATCTCCTTATCCGGCGGTTCGCGCGATCAAGGCTTGGGCGGCGGCGGGCGCGCGGACCTTCGCGCCGCTGATGAAGAAGATATAGGCGTCCCGGCCGCCGTCGAGAGACGGCGTCTCCGGCGACGCGTAGTTCAAGCCGTCCGGCTGTTGTCCGTCGCGCCATGCCTGCGCCGTGTCTGCCCAGTCGTCGAGCTCGCTATCCGGATAGCCGGTCTCCACCTCTTCGCGCGACCGCATCAGGCGGGCATAGGCGAAATCGGCGGTCTGGTCGGCAAGCTGCGGATATTTGTCGCTGTCCGCACAGACGATCGCGGCTCCATGTTTGCGCATCAGCGCGACGAATTCCGCACACTGAAAGCTTTCGTGCCGCACATCGAGTGCATGGCGCAGCGCCACGCCCTCCCATTTCGCGGGCAGCATCTCGAGAAAGGCGTCGAACTCGTCTGCGTCGAATTTCTTGGTCGCCATGAACTGCCAGAATATGGGGCCGAGCTTGTCCCCCAGCTCGGCGATCCCCTGATTGCAGAATTTTTCGATGCTCTCGCCCGTCTCGCGCAGATCCTTGCGGTTCGTGCAATAGCGCGAGGCCTTGATCGTGAACTGAAAGCCGTCCAGCGCGGCATCCCGCCATTTGGCGAAACTTTCTGGTTTCTGCAGCCGGTAATAGGTGCCGTTGATCTCGATCGCGCCGAGCCGGCCGGCGGCATATTCGAGCTCGTCGGCCTGACGCAGGCCTTTCGGATAGAAGGTGCCGCGCCACGGCTTGTAGGTCCAGCCGCCGATCCCGATACGGATTTTCGATTGGGCGCCCATTTACAGCGCCGCGTCGCGGGTCAGTATACTATGCTTTGCCATTGGCGGCTTTCTCCTCATTCAAAAGTCACAAAGGCCACACCCATTAATCCCGAAACCGGTTTCATCGCGCGTCTCGAATGGGCTTACGGAGATTTGCATCGGCTTATGCCATGAAGCGGCGCGTGTAGGAAAGGCAAAGCGCCGCGCTTCGACAGGCTGGTCTGGAGCGCACATCATGGTAAGAACGGCCCATGGTCCGTACCATCCCTATCTGCCTGCTCGCGGCCACCGCAATGCTCGCCGCCTGTTCTTCGCCGGAAACCGAAGGCACGCCGCTCGAGGCCGATCCCGATCCGCAGGTCGCGTTCATGGAGCGGCTCTCCGAATTGTGCGGCCAGTCCTTTGCCGGCGAGCTCGTGTCGGACGATGAGGCCGATGCCGATATCGCGGGCCAGCCGCTCGTGATGCATGTCGCGGACTGCGCGCCGGACCGGATTCGCATTCCCTTCCATGTCGGCGAAGATCGCTCGCGGACCTGGGTGCTGACCGATACGGGCACCGGCATTCTCCTCAAGCACGATCACCGGCATGAGGACGGGAGCGAAGACGTCATCACCCAATATGGCGGCGAGACAGCCGCGCCGGGTACGGCGATGCGGCAGGAATTTCCGGTCGACGATGAGTCCATCGCCCTGTTCGAACGCGAGGGGCTGAGCGCATCCGTCACCAATGTCTGGGCGATGGAGGTGGACGATGCGCGCTTCGCCTATGAACTGCGTCGTCCGGAAGGCGAGAATGAGCGCTTTTTCCGCGTCGAATTCGACCTGAGCGAGCCGGTCGATACGCCGCCACCCGCCTGGGGCAGCGAATAGCATTTTTCGCCTGCGCCCGGCATTTGGCCAATTTTCCCGCTATTAGTTGGTGAAATTCCCCAACAGTCCGGGCGCAATAATATGTCGCCAAACGGCGATTTCCGCCCATATATCTGAAAAATAACGTCTTTCCGTTTTTGGCACGCCTCCTGCTTAGTATGGGACGAACCGGCGGAATGGTCCACCGGGGACTAACAGGAGACACACCATGCCGAATACGATCAGCAACCTTCAGACCACGGCCCTCTCGGCCATCGCTGCCTTCGTCGTCAGCGCTCTGTGCATCAGCGCCGCAGTCGGTCCGGTCCTTCCCGTCGCCTAACAGGCCGCGGGGAGACCGACCTCCCGCAACTTCCATCGAAAGAGACAATCATGACCAACAATTTTTACAGTGCCGCATTTTCCGCAGTCGCCGCCCTCATCGTCAGTGCCGTCTGCATCAGCGCCGCCGTCGGCCCGGTTCTTCCGGTCGCCTAACCCGTAACGCCAACCCAACCCCTTTTACGAAAGACACGATAATGACGCAGAATTTCGCCCTCGACCACAGCAACGCCAAGATCATGGGCGTATGCGCCGGCTTCGCCCGCTGGACCGGGTGGAACGTGTTGGCGATCCGCGTCGGCCTGCTGGCCCTTACGCTCTTCGCTCTCGGCCCGATCGCGATCCTTGCCTATCTGCTGATCGGCTGGGCCGCCAACTAGGGCGCGCCACCCCGATATTCATTCGGCCGATCCGCAGTATCGCAGGCGGATCGGCGATACAGAGGCCATCGCTGCCGATCCTGTGAGATCGCCGATTGCCCACCCCGCCCCGCCCCGGCATAACCGTTCCATGGTCGGGCAGATCAAACTCCACGATAGCTGGAAAGAACCGCTCAAGGGCGAGTTCGACGCGCAATATATGCAGGACCTGCGCGCCTTTCTCGTCGGCGAAAAGGAAAACGGCAAGCGTATCTTCCCGGCCGGATCGCTCTGGTTCCACGCGCTCGACGCGACGCCGCTCGACAAAGTCCGCGCCGTGATCCTCGGGCAGGACCCCTATCACGGCCCCGGCCAGGCGCATGGGTTGTGTTTCTCCGTTCGCCCCGGCATCCGCCCGCCGCCCAGCCTCGTCAATATCTACAAGGAGATGGAGAGCGATCTCGGCATAGCGCGCGCAAACCATGGCCATCTCGAACATTGGGCGCAGCAGGGCGTGCTGCTCCTCAACAGCGTGCTGACGGTCGAGCAGCACCAGGCCGCCAGCCATCGCGGCCGCGGCTGGGAACAGTTTACCGATGCGATCGTCCGGCTGGTGGCGGAGAAAGAGGAGCCCGTCGTGTTCCTCCTCTGGGGCAGCTACGCGCAGAAGAAAGCGGCGTTTGTGCAAAGCGTCGAACAGGGCGGGCGCCACTGCGTCCTGAAAGCCCCGCACCCAAGCCCGCTATCGGCGCATAACGGGTTTTTCGGATGCAAGCATTTTTCGAAGGCGAATGCGTTTCTGGAGAGTGTGGGCAGGGAGCCTATCGATTGGGCTTTGCCGGGCGAGGGGTAAGTAGATGGCCACGCCGCAAGAACCTCGGAATCATCATTTTGCACCTCAATTCTACTTGAGAAATTTCAGTTCGGACGCAGCTCGAAAGAAGGTTCATTCCTTAGCTAAGTATGGGGATCGAGCGATCTGGCAAGAGCGGTCGATAGAGTACATTGGTAACGAAGAGGATCTATATTCATCGACTGTTGAAGGCGTTCATTTTTCCGTTGAAGATGAAATCAACAGACACATTGAAAATCCGATCACACAGAGTTCTACTTGGGACAAAATCTCGAAGAATCAGGCTGAAGATTTAGGGCCTGATGACGGTTCGACAATTTTTACTCTCATTCGTCATTTGGAGCGTCGGACGCCCCATGCCCTGCAAACCATGTTGGAGCTGATCGACATGGCCGAGCAGCATCCTGAGAGGTTCGATAGCGAAGAACTCGAAATGTACGCCGCTCTTCGTGATCCGGACTATCGTGCACTGTTCCAAGCGAGAATGTCTGCGACACTCGGTGGTTTGGCTGAACATCATGAGCGCGTGCAACTTCTCATTTGTCGGTCCAAGGTACCTTTATGGACTTCGACAACGCCGGTGATGTCCATCGGCGTTCCCGGCGCGCCCGAGCTACATTTGCCTGTCCCTGGGCAGCCCCCCTACGCATCGGCACTCACGCTGAATCGGTTCTCTTTCGCTGTGCTGGCTTTAGCTAACTTCGGCCAAGCGACTCTTTCGAACGTTGAGATTACCGACGATCACGCACTTGGCTATAATCGTTTTCGACTTGGTCAATTCGGCCATTTTCGAAAAGTCGATCATCTCATCTGCGATCGTGAAGGCCTTGAGGAACATATGGCATGGGCCGGTTATCGTGCTGAAAAAAGCTCGGACAAGAAGATAGTCTTCGTGCGGACAAAGAGCTGAATAGGCGAACCCTTAGGCCCTGACCCCGCCCCGCCCTATCTCCTTCGCCAAATCCCTCACATACGTCCCGAAATCGACCTGGATCGTATGGCGCTTGGACGCGTAGAAATGCCCGAGATGGATTTGCTCGTCCGCGACGATCACGCGCTCCATCTCCGCTGCTTCCGGAAAGGCATAATCGCCCGTTAGCGCGGCGGCGACCAGTTTGCTCTGCTGTTCGGCCAGGTTGACCAGCGTCGGCAGGGGCTGGGCGAGGCCGAGGAAGAAGAGATTCTCGAAGCCCGGCTTCACCATGCGCTTGTAGAGCGGATAGGCGTTGCCCTTGGGCTGGAGTTCGGGATCCGAGAAAAACGGAAAGCTGATCTTGTAGCCGGTGGCCCAGATGATCGCGTCGAGTTGCTCGCGGCTGCCGTCGGCGAAGATCACGCCGTCGCCATCCAGCCGGTCTAGCGCGCCCTTGGGGATCACATCGCCACAGCCGACCCGCGCGAGAAATTCCTCCGAGACGGTCGGATGGCCTTCCAGCGGTTCATGATCGGGCTTGGGGAGGCCGTAATCCTCCATCCGGCCCAACCGTTTCTTGATCATGCGCTGGGCGAGCTTGCGGCCGAGTTTTTGCGGCATCCAGCTGGGCAGCACGGCCTTGTCCGCCGGCTGGCCGTTGGCGTATTTCGACAATACCCAGACGCCGCGCCGCATCGAAACGAACAGTTTTTCCGCAATCGGCTTTTGCGACAGCTCGGATGCGATATCCATCGCCGAATTGCCGCCGCCGACCACCATCACGCGCTTGCCGCGAAAGTCGTACGGCTCGAACGGATCGCTATAACCATGGCTATGCATCTGATGGCCGTGGAATTCGCCCGGATAATCGGGCGTGCGCGGGTCCCAGTGATGGCCATTGGCGACGATCAGTGCGTCATAGGTGCGGCTCTCGCCGGTTGAGAGTGTGACCCGCCATCTCCCGTCCGCCTGCCGTTCGGCCGTCTCGACGCGCGTGTTGAAGGTGATCGCGTCGCGCAGCCCGAAATGATCGACATAGTCGTGAAAATATTGGAGCATCTGGGCATGGTGCGGGAAATCCGGCCAGTCCTCGGGCACCGGATAATCCTCGAACGCCAGCCGGTATTTGGACGTATCGATATGGAGGCTCTGATAACAGGCCGACATACCGTTGGGATTCTTGTAATACCAGTTGCCGCCGATATCGTCCGACGCCTCGAACTGATCGTATGTGAGGCCATGATCTTTCAGGCGCTTGGCCATCGTAAAGCCCGAACAGCCCGCGCCGATGATGCAGATAGTGGGTGTTTCGCTCATCCCCCGACCACGATATTTTCGTGGCCGAAAAAGAGGCGCGAGCGGCTGAAATCGATGAAGTTCGCTTCGTCCTCGGCGAGGATCGCGCCGTGCCGCGCGCCCTCCTCCGTCTGCGTGGCGGCTACCAGCGCCTCGACGCTGTCATACCAGAGCTCGGCCACGCCATCATAATCGGCCGGGTCGAGCCCGCGCGTCTCGCGCACGGATGCGTCGAGCGGCGTGTCGACGCTGTGCGACTGGACATAGCGGCGGATGCCGAGCGCTTCGGCCGCCGCATGGACGAGCGGCGCATGGGTTTCGCGCCAATAGGTTTGAAAGGCGTCGCGCGTGAGATCGGCGCGGCGGGTCAGGCAATAGGTCAGTTTCAGCATGGCCAGAGCCTAGCGCTCAATGATCGTGATCGCCATGGGGCCCATAGGAGAATTCGCCGATGACGAGGCTGGCGATGTCGAAGGCCCAGCGTCCGGCAATAATCCGCTCGCCGACCGGCACCGCGCTGGAGGGCACGCTGCCATAGCCGCCATTGCCGTTGCGGTCGGCCAGCGCGTCGAAATAGAGCGTCTCGTCGGTGCCGTTTTCCATCTCCAGCCAGGTCTCGCCGGCATCGGTGTAGAGCACCGCGCGGACCTCGCCGGGAGCGAGCGGGGTCGCCAGCGCCGCTTCGCCGCGATGCCGGACGAGGAGAAGCTGGTGCGAATAGCCCGCGCCGAAACCGAAGACGACGCCCTCGCCCGGCACGAGCGCGATGGAATCGACCTCCATATCGGGATCGGTGACCTCCTGTCCCGCCGCTGCTGTGAGCGGGATTGCAGCGCAGGCGATGGCGATCAGGATCGGTATCAGGCGCATCGGCGTCTCCCCGGCTTCTTCCGACAGTCCCCCGGCACATAGCAGAAGCGCGGCGAAAAGTCCGTGGCCAAGGCCGCCGCTTTCGTGCAGAGCGGATGGCGATGGAGCCGAGCAGCCGAGATGATCCGCCGCCGATGGGCCTGCTCGCCCGGTTCGTTCGCGCGATCCTCCTGTTCATCTATCGCCGTCACAAATTCACGGCGATGGGCACGCCGCCCGAGGAAAAGCGGTTCGTCATCATCGCCGTGCCGCATACGAGCAACTGGGATTTTCCCAACTATGTCGGGCTGACGCACGAGCTGGGCCTCGACACGCATTTCATGGCGAAGGACACGCTGTTCAAATGGCCGATGGGGCGGTTCATGCGGCAGGTCGGCGGGGTGCCGGTCGAGCGCAGCGCCAGTCGCGATATGGTGCAGCAGATGGTCGACGAGTTCGCGCGGCGCGACGAGTTCGTGCTGACCGTCGCGCCCGAAGGCACGCGGCAGAAAGTGGCCGGCTGGCGCACCGGTTTTTACCGGATCGCGCATGGCGCGGGCGTGCCGATCGTCTGCGGCTTCATGGATTACAAGCGCAAGCGCGCAGGGATCGGGCCGGTAATCATGCCGACCGGCGATTACGAAGCGGACATGGCGCCCGCCTTCGCATTTTACGGCGATATGCTTGGCAAGCGCGGACCGGGGACCGACCCGGTCTAGCGCAAGCGCTCAGCGATTTTCGGCGATATAAGCGAATTCGGCGGCGATCTTCGCGTCGGAATCGGTGATCATCAGTTTCTCGATCTTGCCGCCCATCAGCGGGATGGCGCAGCGCGCTTCCATCGTGGCATCGCAGCGGCAGCCCGAACCGTTCGGGCTGAGCACTGTTTCGCCCTGCATCGAGGCCGGCATGCCGACCGGCTCGACCGAGACGTCGGCCGTGTACCGTCCGCCCGCTTCGCCCCGCCAGCGCTCGATCTGGCGTACGCGCTGGCTGTCGCCGACAGCCGCCTGGAGCGGGCCGGAAACCTTGACCGGCACGGTGCGCTCGATCGTGACGACAGTTTCGCCGTCCGCTTCGCTGACATCGATCTCGATATCGCGCGATCCCAGCGCCTCGAGCTTGGCGCGAACGAAGGCCGGGTCGGTGAAGGCGGCATAGACCGTATCGACGCTCTGCGCGAAATCATGGGCGTGGTGGCTTTTGCGTCCCATCGGATCAGGCTCCCGCCGCCGTCAGCGCCTGGTCGATATCGGCGATGATGTCGTCGATATGTTCGAGGCCTATAGACAGGCGGACATAGCCCGGCGACACGCCGGTCGCGATCTGCTCTTCGGCGGCGAGCTGGCTGTGCGTCGTCGAGGCCGGATGGATGGCGAGGCTGCGCGCATCGCCGATATTGGCGACATGATAGAGCAGTTCGAGCGAGTCGATAAACGCCTTGCCGGCCTCCATCCCGCCCGCAAGCTCGAAGCCGAGCAGCCCGCCCAGCCCGCCGGTCAGCACCGCCTCGGCGCGCGCCTTCTGCTCGCCCTCCAGTAGAGAGGGATGGATGACGCGGGTGACGCCGTCGCGGCCCCTGAGCCAGTCAGTCACTTTCTGGGTGTTTTCGCAATGCCTCGGCATCCGTAGCGCTAGTGTTTCGAGCCCCTGGAGGAACTGGAAGGCGTTCATCGGACTCATCGCCGCGCCGAGATCGCGCAGCAGCACGGTGCGCGCGCGCAATATATAGGCAATCGGCCCCAATGGCGCGGCGGCTTCGGTCCACACGGCGCCGTGATAGCTGGGATCGGCGGTGTTGAGCAGCGGTTGGCGTTCGGCATGCGCGGCCCAGTCGAAATTGCCGCCATCGACGATCAACCCCCCGATCGAGGTGCCGTGCCCGCCGATATATTTGGTCGTCGAATAGACGATGATCGCCGCGCCATGATCGAAGGGCCGGGCGATCAGCGGCGCAGCCGTATTGTCGACGATCAACGGGATGCCCATCGGCCGCCCGGCGGCGGCGATATCCGCCATCGGGCAGACCACCAGCTTGGGGTTGGGCAGCGTTTCGACATACCAGGCACGGGTCCTGTCGTCGCTCGCATCGACAAAGGCTTGCGGATCGGCCGGATCGACAAAGCGCGTCTCGATGCCGAGATCCTTCAGCGTGTTGGCGAAGAGATTGTAGGTGCCCCCGTAAAGATCGGTGCCCGAGACGATATTGTCGCCGGAACGCGCGAGGTTCTGCACGGCATAGGCCGAGGCCGCCTGGCCCGAGGCAACGGCCAGCGCCGCCGCGCCGCCCTCGATCGCGGCCATCCGCTCTTCGAGGATCGCGATCGTCGGATTGCCGATGCGCGTATAGATATTGCCGAGTTCGGACAGTGCGAAGAGATTGGCCGCGTGATCGGTGCTGTCGAACTGGTAGCTCGTCGTCTGGAAGATGGGCGGCGCGACCGATCCGGTGCCGGGGTCTGCGCGCCATCCGGAGTGCAGCGCCAGCGTTTCGGGGTGGAGCTGTTTATCGGCCATCGGTCGTCTCCTTATGTGTTGCCCGCGCCTTACCGCAGCGATGCCGCGGAGACACGGCCAAATATGGCCCCGCCGCAATCTTATTCTTGCGCGCCGTGCATCTCCTGTTCAAATTACCATGACTAAGCGACACGGCTATTGCATGGCGAAGCGGGAGCGGGCGATCCGGAAACCGGGAAAAATCGGTGCGGCGTTGAGCGTATTGGCGCTGCTGGTCTCTTGCGGCGGCGATGGAGGCGGCGGTGGCGGAAGCGGTTCGACGCCGGCGCCGCCCATTGCCGGCCCGGCGCCTCCTCCGCCACCGCCGGCCAACAGCGCCTGTTCGATCAGCGAGCGCCAGCGATGGGCCGAAGAACAAATCGACGAATGGTATCTGTTCCCCGAGACGCTGCCCGCGAATCGCGATCCGTCCGGCTTCGCAACCGTCACCGCCTATATCGACAGTCTCACCGCGACGGCGCGCGCCCAGGGCCGCGACCGATTTTTTACCTTCCTGACATCGATTGCCGAGGAGAACGCCTTTTTCCAGCAGGGTTCCAATGCCGGCTTCGGTATTCGCCTCGCCTATGACAGCGCCAATCGCCGCCTGTTCGTATCGGAAGCGTTCGAAGGCGCCCCGGCACTGGCCGCGGGCATCGATCGCGGAACGGAAATCCTCGCCATCGGGACCAACAGCTCGGACTTGCGCAGCGTCAGCGATATCGCCGCATCGGGCGGCTCGGCCGCGCTGACCGAGGCGCTCGGCCCGTCGTCCGCGGGCATCAGCCGCGCCCTGCAGGTTACGGACAGTGCGAATGGCACGCGGACACTGTCCATCACCAAGGCCGATTTCGATCTCGACCCCGTATCGCCCCGTTACGGCGCGCAGGTGATTGCGGATGGCGGCCGCGAGGTCGGCTATCTGAACCTGCGCACATTTATCGAGACGGCCGATCCCGCGCTCACTTCTGCATTCGACGATTTCCGGGCGCGGGGCATTACCGAGCTTATCATCGATTTCCGCTATAATGGCGGCGGGCTGGTGAGCACGGCGGAGCTAATGGGCGATCTGCTGGCGCGCAACCGGGCGAACGAGATCTTCGCCCGACTCGCCTTTCGTCCGAGCAAGTCGCAATCCAATTCCGTTACCCGCTTCTCGCCGCGACGGGAATCGGTGGCACCGACACGTATCGCCTTTATCGGGACCGGTGCGACCGCGTCCGCCAGCGAGCTTGTAATCAACGCGTTCATTCCGTTTCTCGGCCCCGATCTCGCGCTGGTCGGGAGCGATACGTTCGGCAAGCCGGTCGGCCAGATTGCCGAAGACCGGGCTCAGTGTGATGACCGGCTGCGGATCGTCGCCTTCGCCACGGAGAATTCGGCGGGCAATGCCGATTATTTCGACGGGCTTGCGGGCAGCGTCGGCGCGACCTGCGCGGCGGGCGACGACATCGCCTTTCCGCTCGGCGATCCGCGCGAGAATTCCGTGGCCCGCGCGCTCGATTTCCTCGCCGGGCGCAGCTGCCAGCCGATTACGGCGACAAGCAGCGCCACGGGTACCGAAGCGGGCCAGGCCGAAGCGCTGCAGCTGCGCCAGCGCACGATGCTGATGCCCGGTCGGCCCAACGCCGCGCAAATCCATTCGCCGGGGATATTCTAGAGACGAAACGGTCTGGCGGCGCGCTGGCGGCGTTAGGCCGACTCGGCTCTGCCATGATATCCTCCGCTCATGTCCGGCGGTCTCGCCCTTGTGCTTTCCGGCGGCGGCGCCAAGGGCGCGTTCCAGGTCGGCGTGCTTGAGGAGCTGATCGTCCATTGCGGCGTGCGGCCCGATATCGTCGTCGGGGTGTCGACCGGCGCGATCCAGGCGCTCGGCACGGCGCAGGACGATGTGCCGGGAATGGTCGATCAATGGCTCGGGATCCGCGGCAATCGCGATATCTATCGCAAGAAATTCCTCGGCGTGGTCGGCGGGATTTTCGGCGCGGACTCGCTCTACAATGCCAAGCCGCTGCGCCGGCTGATCGAGAATTTCGCCGACGAAGAGAAATTGCGCGCGAGCGGCATCAACATGCTGCTCGGCGTCGTCAATCTTGGCACCGGCCAGTTCCGCACGATCGACGAGACGGTGCCGGGCATCGCCAACTGGGTCTATGCGAGTTCGGCCATGCCCGTCTTTTTCGAGCCGTTGATCACGCAGGCCGAGGACGGCACGAAGGAGCAATGGGTCGATGGCGGGGTGCGCGATGTGACGCCGCTCTCCGCCGCGCTCGCGCAGAAGCCGCGCGGCGTGATCGTCGTCCGCGCCTCGCCCAAGCCCGGGGTGGGGGAGCCGCGCATCTTTTCGGACCTGATCCGCATCGGGCTGCGCGCAGTCGACATCCTGCAGTCCGAAGTCTCGATCAACGACACGGCGATCGCGACGCTTATCAATGACCTGATCGCCGCGCGCGAGGCGCAGTTCAAGGAACTGGAGGCGCACGGCATCGGCGGCGAGGCGGCGGCGGCCATCCTCCGCCCGCTCGACATGCAGATCGCCGATTATTGCTTCGCTCCGATCCGCGTGATCGAGCCGGCCCAGGAATTTTCCGGTACGCTCGAATTCGATCCCGCCAAGATCCGCGAAGCCATTGCCGCCGGCCGTGCGGCGGTGGAGCGCGAATGGAAGGCGCTCGAACCGCTGATCGGGTAACGCGCTTTCGGCCCATCTGCGGGTGGCGCAGCGGGAAAGGATATTGTCAGTTGACGCGCATCAATGCGGCGCGCGATATCCGCACCAGTATCGGCACGGATCGGGAGACAGCAACCATGGGCGAAGCGTCGGAAACGAGCGAGTTGCAGGGCCAATGCCTGTGCGGTGCGGTGACGGTAACCGCGACGCCCGAACGGCCGCATATCGAGGCGTGCCATTGCGATATGTGCCGCCGCTGGGGCGGGATAGCCTTTGTCGGGGTGCAGTGCGGCCAAAATGTCGCCTTCACCGGCGAAGACCATATCGCGCGCTACGCCTCGTCCGACTGGGCCGAGCGCGGCTTTTGCAGCAAATGCGGCACCAATCTCTTCTACCGCTTCGTGCCCGCCGACAATTATTCGCTGCTTGCCGGCCTGTTCGCCGATACGGGCGATCTGGCCTTGGTCGAACAGATTTTCATCGACGAGAAGCCCGGCTGGTATGATTTCGCGCAGGACACGCCGAAGAAGACAGGGGCCGAAGTAATTGCCGAAGCCAAAGCGGCCGGTTTCGAGTTCGACTGAGCCCGTGGACGATGCAGCCGCGATGACGGCGCTGCTCGAAGCGGCGGGCGAAGCGGGCGTCGATATCGTGCCGATCGTCTTCGAGCGCTTCTTCGCCGCCTTTCCCGATGCGCGCACCCTCTTCCCCCATGTCGAGGCCGCCGCCGGGCGGATGGTCAACGAGACGCTCGAGGCCCTGCTCGGGCTGGCCGAAGACGCGTGGTGGGTCGAGACGACGATCGAAAATTTCGTCGATCTCCATCGCAATTACGGCGACATCCCGCCCGCGCAATGGACGGCCTGGGTCGACATGACGGTCGATGCGCTGGCCGATGCGGCTCGTGCCAATGAAGCGCATGCCGAGGCGCCGGGCGAAGCGGCCTGGCGGCGGCAGGCCGAACGGCTGAAGGCGATGATCGCGGCCGCATCATGACCAAGCCCCATATCCTCGTCGATGCCGATGCCTGTCCGGTAAAGGACGAGATTTACAAGGTCGCCTTTCGCCGCGACGTGCCGGTCGCCATCGTCAGCAATTCGCCGTTTCGCGTGCCCGATCATCCGCTCGTCCGCCGCGTGGTGGTCGACGAGAGTTTCGACGCGGCGGACGACTGGATCGCGGCCCGGGCCGATGCACGCGCGGTGGTCGTCACCGCCGATATCCTGCTCGCCGATCGCTGCCTCAAGGCGGGGGCGGCGGTGCTCGCGCCGACCGGCAAGCCTTTCACGAGCGCATCGATCGGCGGCGCGATTGCCACCCGCGCGATCATGGCGGACCTGCGCGCGGGCGCCGACGGCATTACCGGCGGCCCGCCGCCCTTCGCCAAAGCCGATCGCTCGCGCTTCCTCCAGGCGCTGGACGAGACACTGGTCCGGCTGGAGCGCGCCGCGCCCTGAACGCGCGCGGGCTTCACCAGCCGCCGGTTCCCGGCCCGCCCTTGATCGGCCCTTTGACCCGGTCCGTCACCCAGCCGCCGTAGAAACCGCCGGGCTGTGGCCGCGCCCGTTCGTCGCCGATAAAGCAATCGAGCTTGCCCGCGTAAAAGCCGTACCAGCCGGCGATCTCGGCATAGCCTTCGGGCAAATCGTCGAACGGATCGGGATAGTTCCACGCCGCCTCCCCGATCTTATTCCCATCCGGCACCGCCAGATCGTAATAGAGCGTCGCGCCCTTCCATTCGCACACGGTGAGCCGGCCCGTCTCTTCGAGCCACTCCGTCCGCACATCTTCGGGCCGGATATAGGGCACGGGCGCCCCGGCCGTCTCCTTCACTTCCAGCGCGCAATCGCTCTCGGCAATCATGACATCGCCCAGCATCACGCGGACGGGGCCGGGCACGGGCGCGATGATCGGCGGGCGCGGATAGTCCCACACCGATTCCTCGCCCTCGCCCGCCGGCTCCAGGCCCGGCGGCCGGAACGTCTTGTCCCAATTGTCGCGATAGGGCTTTGCACGGGCGAGCAGGGCGGCCTTATCGGGCAGGGTCATGGGCATGGCTTCACCTCAGCGGGGATGTCGGCGATGACGGCGCGGCGTTCGGCCCGGATCATACGACCCTCCGATAGATGAAAAAATCCGCAAAGGACGTGCCGCTCCTGCCCATCTCGAAGGGCCAGGGATTGGCGATCCGCTCGACCAGTTCGAAATCGGGCCGGTTCTTGGCGACCCATGCGCTGAAATTGTGATGGCGGACATGCGGGGCGATTTCGGACCAGTCCTCCTCATGATCGCTGGAATAGACGATCGCGAACCGGTCGGCCGCGGCGAACAGCGTTTTCATATGATCGGCGAAAACGTCATCCTCGGTCAGGTGGAAAATCACGTCGAGCGACAGCGCCAGCTCCGCCGTTTCGCCGTCATGGTCGGCATAGGGATGAAAGGCTTTGGTTGCGTCATCGGCGAAACGCGCCCGGCATTGCGCGATAGCGGTCGGGCTGACGTCATAGCCGATATAGTCGGGATATTCGGCGAGCGAGAGCTGATTGCCGTCGCCGCAGCCGAATTCGATGACGGACCGGACGGCCTGCTTGGCGACGAACGCGTTGATGACCTGCGCCTTGAACGTGGCCAGCCGCCCATAGGAGCCGTCTCCCGAATTCCGGCCGCTCAGATAGCGCTGTTCCCAATAGGTGCTGGAATCGGTCAACTGTCTTCCTTCGTCGCGCCGCCGATAGCGGCCCGCGCCGGATACGGCGCCGCGCCGCCACCGTCAAAACCTCTCTGCCGCGATGCCCGGAGCGCGTCTTGGCGCGCCGGGGCGCTTGTACGTCACATCGAACGCGGTTTTTCTTTTCTGTGACCTTTGGCCGGATCGTACCGCGCAGGCGGGTCGGCGGTCAGGCGATCGAGCCGGCCCAAGGCGCTCAGAAGCGCGGCATTGTCCGGTTTATGGAGCGTCCCGGCATAGCGGCCATCGCGCAGCACGGGGCGGTAGCTGCCATGGGCGATCCGGTGAAACAGCGCATCGAGTGTGACCTTCGGCCGCAGCGCGCGCTTTCCGTTTTCCAGGGGCACGCCGAGTATCGCATCCCAGGCGTCGCAAAACCCCTCCGCGCCCGTGCGCCGCCGCAGCCGATACGCACTCTCCCGGCTCATCCCGACCCGCGCCGCCGCCCGCTTCACACAGCGCGTCTCCGCCAGCCACCCGATAAATTCCGCCTGCCGCACCGGCGTCCACCCGTCGCGACGCGCGCGGACGGGCACGGGCGTGAAAGTCGGGACGCGGGAGATGCGTCGGGATTGGATGGCGGCGGAGCGAGGGTGTGGCTTGTCGGCCGGAGCTTTAGCGGAGGCTGGGGTGGGGCGTTTCATGTGCGGAGAGCATCATGTCGGGTCCTACATTGCAAGTTGTCGGAGCAATTCTCGACAGGTAACCACAATTCGGGCATCAGATTTTTTCAAATGGGCCATAATTGTGATCGGCGATCCTTGTCATGTCAGAAATTCGTGCATTCGTAGGCCATAGCTTCCTTGAAGTTGATGAGCAGGTGGTCGGAGTAATTCTGAAGTACTTCGATCAACTACAGGAAGCGCTACCATCCTTTGACTGGGTGAATGCGAGAGAGGCGAGGCCAGAGGAGCTTGCGAAGAAGGTCATAGCGCTCATGGCGGATCGGAATGTATTCATTGGGGTTTGTACTAAACGTGAAAGAGCCTTTGATCCGACGAATGCGATGAAACCTTGGTTTAGCACAGGCCGACTACAGGTATCAGAAGATAAACTTGAATGGAAAACCTCCGATTGGATCATTTCAGAGATCGGTTTCGCCATTGCCCGAGAAATGGACTTGGTACTGCTGTTAGAGAACGGATGTAGGCCGCCCGGTGGATTGCAGGGCACGGTCGAGTTCATTCCCTTCGATCGAGACGCGCCCGAGAAAGCATTTGGTCCTATACTTGAGATGCTGAAGGCGCTGGCACCATCTGACAAGAAAACCGATGCTTCAAAAACCGTGGGGCCAAGCGAAGAGGAAGATAAGGTTGCCGACGTTCCGGCTTCGGATGAGGACGCAAAGCCTGACGGAACATGGGATGCACAGAAATATGAGAGTGCATATTTCTGGAAAGTCATATCCAAGGATGATGATGGAGCGGCGGAGATAGATGCAGCGTTCCGTGAATCGCCTCACATGAAGTCGAAGTTAGATGAAGCCGAATGGGATTCAATGACCCAAAGCGCAAAGCTGAGTTTCGGCAGCGGTGGTTCGCTCGACCGCTTGAAGGAATTAGCTGAAGCGTTTCCCGAAAACAGCAAGGTTATCGAGAATTTGGCACTTTCGATTTCTCGGTTTGGAAATAACCTTGAGGCGGCTCACCACTATCAAACTGCGGCTAATACCTTCGACGAAGATTCGCTTGACCGGAGCCGGTTGTTGGGCCGCGCTGCAATACAGTTCCTCCACGCAGGCGAAAGCAGGGAGGCAGAAGAGATATTGGATCGCCAACGACAGTTGGCGTTGAAGGACGAATCGATAGAAATTCAACTTCTTCACACGCTTCGTACTGTGGCATCCGTCCTGAGCGACGATGATCTAGAGGTTGAAGCAATGGAAAGATTGGTAGAATTAAAGCCGGACGATCATCATTCTCGTTTCTCTTTGGCATACAAGCATTCGCAATTGGAACATGAGGCATTAGCTCTGCATCACTATTTAAAGATCCCATTTGATGAGCGCTCAGCGATTGCTTGGAATAATCTTGGTGTCAGCTTTCAACATTTTTCGATGCCGGCAAAGGCTGTTTTTGCGTACCAAAGGGCGGCTGAAAATGGTGAAACGCTTGCGATGAGCAATTTAGGTTATCAGCTCATGAATGCCGGATTCGTTGATGAAGCGCGGCAAGAGTTTGATCGAGCGCTTGCAATCGAAGATTATCACAAGAACGTTGGAGAAGGAGTCTCGATCCTCCGTGGGTTGCCTGAAAAAGAGTCGGAAAAGGAAAAGGAAACTTTGGAAGCTGCGCAGGAGAAGATATTCTTCTTCCGACAGCTCGGGAAAGCCGTAACTAAGCCGAATGTCCGCGAGATTCCACGGGCTTGGTCTGGGCCGAATTGCGATTTGGAAGCCTCAATTCATGAGGGAGAGTTTTCTGCTTCAGGCGAATATGAGACGAAAGGGAACGCCCTGTCAGGCCTCACCACCAAAACGCGCTATAGACTTGAATATTCCGGAAAAGTCACAGGTACACGAATAGATGGTTTTGTTGAGCGGAAGAACATAGACAATAACGGTACCCGTTTATCCCTTTAACGCAGGTTACGGTAGCTGCAAAGCTAGGAAAGACCGCTTTGGCGGCTTACTCAGGCCGTGGGCTTGAAGCGGTTTTAATGTCTAGTTGCCCTAAGCGGACTTCCTTTTCGCCGTCATAGGCCCGAACCTTAATTCTCCCCGGCCCTTTCACTTCAAACGGCGACACGCGGGCCATTACGCGAATCTCAGCCAATCTTATTTCACCCTCTTCCGGCGGCTTACCAAAGACTAGGTCACCTTCCGGTGCTTCGATGTTTATATTTGCGTCAAACAATTCAGTTTCGTTGTCCCCATCTTCTTCATCAAGAACCATCCAAACTCTGAAGTTCAAAGTCTTAGGCAAAGTCGTGGGGTCGTCTCGGAACACTATCACGACGTGCAATTGAGGGAGTAGTAGCGGCGTAGCCCCATAAGCCGTGAGTTCGCCTGTATACACTCCGACATACGTCAGTTTACCGTGCCTCTCCTCACGCACATCATCGCAAAATATGCTGTAACCGCTCGGTAGTTCTGGGCCGACAATCATGGCGTCATTCGCACAAGACGTGGGCGGTCCTCGCTTTGGTAAAAGGAACTGCCGCTGATTGGACTGTCACTCGGGTTAGTCCGATCAATCTTTGATGTTGTCACCGCCGGTCGGGGTTCAACGCCAGACGGCTTGTAAACGGTGCCGTCGATCATATCGACGGCAGATATCTCAAGCCTAACTTTGAGAGCCGTTTCAAGATCAGCAATCGTGTTGAGCTGCCAATTCGGCGGATCACGAAACCAACGAGATATCTGCGATTTATCTACATGCATTCGATCAGCAATCTCTTGCTGATTCAGTCGATCACGTTTCTTTTGGTGCTGTGCAATGACGCCAAAGAGACTCAGAAACATTGAGCGCACCACACCGCGATGAATCTCGCGATCGACATTCCGTTCGTCCATTTGTTTACCCTTCATCAAAATCCCATGCGTTAGTCATGTATGCCGCATTACTCGCTGCCCTTAGCGGCGTGCAATCCGGCAGAAGTTTGTCCCAAAGCTCACCAGCGGCCTTCGCCAAAGCGGTGTAGTTCTCGAAGTCGGCGAGATCGTTGCGGCTATGCGCTGTCAGCGAGACAAACAAATCCTTATCAACGAAGCGCCCGAATATCCGCCAGCCATTACCTGGCTTCCGACATGCAAACGCCCAAATCTCATCTACGTCCTTTAGCAGCTTGAAATCACTCTTTTTCCTGGGATTACGGGTGATCGTTGACTGCCATCCGGCGCAAAAAACGGCGAGCTGCTCCTCAAAGCCGGTAACGGGGAATCCCGTCAACTCTTGGCCGTCCCATTCGGGCAAAAGTGCTGGATTCACAAACATTTGTCGTTTCGTCGGACCTCGCGGCTTTCGCGGGGTCCGCTCAACGAACCCTGCGTCCTTCAAATACTTTGAATGTATGGAAGTTGAGTTAAAAGTCAACTTTTCGCCCCACAGTTTCGACCAGCGTGCCACAGCCCCAGTGGTATGGGAATATGTCCCGCAATCCTTTATAAGGGGCCTATGATGAAACTGTCAGATGCTTTGGCCGAGGGCCGATTGGATGAGTTTGCCGCACAAGCCGAAGCTGAAGGTGTCGGCCCGGTGGACCGCGACGAATTTAAGGCCCGATTAGGGCGCGTCGTCAAAGCGCCCCAACCAGAAGATCGAACATCCCGTTCACCCGATCCCGATGGTTCGCCCGAAAAGTGAACTCGCTTAGATAGCGGCTCATATGTTTCTCGCTGATATGGACGTGCGTTGACCGAACCGACGCTTTGAACAGCCGCCAGAAGCCTTCAACCGAATTGACGTGGTGGTTCTCGCCAGTCTGATAATCATAGTAGGCATATTCGCGCTTGCCGTGCTTCACCACGCCATGCCGGTAGCCGTCTTTCGTGAGTAAGTTGTAGCTGTACAGTTCGTCCGTCGAGACAGTTGAACCCGGCTCAACATTTTCCAGCGTCACCTTGCGGAGCGTGTCTTTCTTCACGTTCGGGATCACCTTGGCTTTCATAGCGCCGCCACGCTCGACAAGCCCCATGACAATCGTTTTGCCCGGCGCACCGCGTCCGCGCTTACCGCCCGACCGCTTGCCGCCTACATAGGCCTCGTCAAGCTCGACATGGCCAGACAGGAGCGCAGCGACGTCGGCTTGCTCGGTAAGCTGGCGAATTTGCTGCCCCATGCGCCATGCCGTCTTATAGGTCACGCCAAGCTGGCGTTGCAGTTCCTTGCCCGAAACGCCGTGGCGCGTCGTGCAGAACAGATAGATCGCATAGAACCACGAAACGAGAGGCGTCCGGGTGCGATGCAGGACCGTCCCGGCGCACGGATAGACATGGTGCCCGCAAGCCGAGCAGCTATAGGCCGGGCGCTTTTCCAGCTTGTGGAAGGTAGCCCCTACCGTGCCGCAGGACGGACAATCGAAACGAGTGCCGCCGTAGCGAACCTGCATGATATGATCGAGACAGGCATCGTCATCCGGGAAGCGCTGGAAAAACTCGCGAACGCTAAATTCGGGTGAGGCAGAGGGGCTTTTCTTCTTTTCCATAACCCACGTTATACAGCCAATCTACACGTGCGTCAAGGGGATAAACGGGTAACGGTATTAGAGGTCTGCTTTCAACAGCACTTGGCGGTTTTGATAACAAAACGAAGTTTTCAATGATTCTCGATCAGAATGCTAACACGATATCGGTTATGGAAAATGCAGCTTCGTCTTCTGCCAGATTTTACGAGCTCGTCGCGAAGAACTGAGAGTTAAGCGCTCGCGTGTTACGCAAACTCGACGGTAAATTTTCTAGGGACAGCTATTTCTAGCGAGGATCTATTCCGCTTTCAAATATAACTCGCCGCCTTCCTCACGAAACTTCTCGCTCATCTCCTCCATTCCGGCCTTCGCCGAGGCTTCGGCGGACAAGGCCCCATCCTCACTTTGCGCCTTTGCGTCTTCGTGTGAGTCACCCAGCAAAACCCCATTTGGGTTATTCGCCGCAAATTCTCTGACCTCCTGCGAAATCTTCATCGAGCAGAATTTCGGCCCGCACATGCTGCAGAAATGCGCGGTTTTCGCGCCTTCTGCCGGCAGAGTCTGGTCGTGGAAATCCTCGGCTGTGTCGGGGTCCAGCGACAGGTTGAACTGGTCGCGCCATCTAAACTCGAAGCGCGCCTTGGAGAGCGCGTCGTCCCGCACCTGCGCGGCGGGGTGGCCTTTCGCCAAATCGGCGGCGTGGGCGGCCAATTTATACGTTACGACGCCGACTTTCACATCGTCGCGGTCGGGCAGGCCGAGATGTTCTTTCGGCGTCACGTAGCAGAGCATCGCCGTGCCGTACCAGCCGATCTGGGCGGCACCGATGCCGCTCGTGATATGGTCGTAGCCGGGGGCGATGTCCGTCGTTAACGGGCCGAGCGTGTAGAAGGGCGCTTCGCCGCAGGCTTCGAGCTGCTTTTCCATATTTTCCTTGATCTTGTGCATCGGCACATGGCCGGGGCCCTCGATCATCACCTGCACATCCTGCTCCCAGGCGACCTTGGTGAGCTCGCCCAGCGTGTAGAGTTCGGCGAACTGGGCTTCGTCGTTTGCGTCGTAGATCGAGCCGGGCCGCAGGCCGTCGCCGAGGCTGAAGGCGATGTCGTACGCCTTCATGATCTCGCAGATTTCGGGGAATTTCTCGTACAAGAAACTCTCCTTGTGATGCGCGAGGCACCATTTCGCCATGATCGATCCGCCGCGCGAAACGATGCCCGTCATGCGCTTGGCGGCCATCGGAACGTACGGAAGCCGCACGCCGGCATGGATGGTGAAATAGTCGACGCCCTGTTCGGCCTGTTCGATCAGCGTGTCGGCGAAAATTTCCCAGGTCAGGTCCTCGGCCACGCCGCCGGTCTTTTCGAGCGCCTGGTAGATGGGGACGGTGCCGATGGGGACGGGAGCGTTGCGAATGATCCATTCGCGGGTGTCGTGGATATTGCGGCCGGTCGAGAGGTCCATGACGGTGTCGGCGCCCCAGCGGATCGCCCAGACCATCTTGTCGACCTCGTTCGCGACGTCGGAGGCGACGGCGGAGTTGCCTATGTTCGCGTTGACCTTCACCAGAAAATTGCGGCCGATCGCCATCGGTTCGCTCTCGGGATGGTTGATATTGTTGGGGATGATCGCGCGGCCCCGGGCGACTTCGTCTCTAACGAACTCCGGCGTGACATATTCGGGGAGGGAGGCGCCGAAGCTTTCGCCCTCGCCGAGCTTGGTGCGGGCCTGTTCGGCGTTGAACGCCCGGCCGAGATTTTCGCGCTCGGCGACATATTCCATTTCGGGCGTGATGATGCCTTTGCGGGCATAATGCATCTGCGTGACATTCTGCCCGGGCTTCGCGCGCAGGGGCCGCTTGACGACGTTCGGGAAGGGGTCGACGCCGCCCGAGCGATCGGGGCCGAGCTGGCCGTTATCCTCGGGCCTGGTCTCGCGCGCGTCATAGCTCTCGACATCGCCGCGCCCGACGATCCAGTCGCGGCGAAGCGATGGAAGCCCGGCCATGATATCGATATGCGCTTCGGGGTCGGTATAGGGGCCGGAGGTGTCGTAGACGCGGACCGGGTCCTCGCCCTCTTCGAGATGGATTTCGCGCATCGCGACGCGCACGCCGCTGCCGGTCTGGGCGGCGACGTGGATTTTCTTCGAGCCGCGGATCGGGCCGGTCGTGACGCCGATTTCGGTCTTTGCGGGAATGTCTGCCATGGGTCGTCTCTCCAAATGTTCGGAGAGGGTGTGCGGGCGTTCGGGAAAAACCACGCTCCCTCCCTCCGCCGGTGTCAACCGGATCAGGTTCTGCGGGTCGCGAGCCCTCTAACTCTCGCCTCTCAACCGCATGCGGTGCGGTCCCCCGGGGATCGGCGAATGATAGGCGAAACAAATGCCGCTGTCATGGATTTTCGATGTGACGGATGCCAAAAGGCTGTGCACAAGCGCCCGATAGACAGAATTATGACAGGAGAATGTCCGTTGAAGAAATCGATCGCCCTTTTCGCCAGTGTTACTGCCGTCAGTGCCGCCGCCCTTGCGACCGCGCCCGCGCTCGCCCGGCCGATGACGCCCGAAGATGTCACCCGGCTCGTCGATGTCGGCGGGATCGCCGTGTCGCCGGACGGGACGCGCATCGCCTTCGGGGCGAACCAGCTGCCGGATATTCTGGCGGGCGAGGAGAACGGGACGACCGATACGACGCTGCACGTCGCGACCGCCGCCAATGTCGCGCAGGAATTCCTGCCCGAGGGCATGGACGTGAGCGGCATCCGCTTTTCGCCGGACGGGCGGATGGTGACCTTCCTGTGGAAGCCCGAGGGCGAGGATACGCACACCGCGCTCTACGGCATCCCGGTCGCGGGCGGCAGCCATCGCGAGCTGGCCGCTGTCGAGGGCGCGGATATCCGCAGCTATGAATGGGCGCCGGACGGGCGGACCGTCTATGCGATCGTGGCCGCCGCCGAAGATGCGGCGCGCACGCGCGAAAACGAGGCCGGGTTCAATGCGGTGATCTATCAGGAAGAGCAGCGCTTCAACCGGCTCTTCGCGCTGACGCCCAATGCGCCCGAGGGCACCGAGCCGCGCGAAATTTCCGTCGACGGGCATGTGACCCAGCTGCAGGTCGCGCCGGACGGCAGCTGGCTCGCGCTGCGCCGCGCGCCGACGACGCTGATCGACGACAGCTTTACCCGGCAGCGCGTCGTGATCGTCGACAGCGACGATGGCGATGTCCGCACGACGATCGAAACCCCGGGCAAGATCGACGATTTCGAAATCTCGCCCGACGGATCGGTGATGGCGCTGATCGCGGCGGTCGACCAGCACGACCCCGCGCCGACGACGCTGCATATGGTCAATCCGGCGACGGGCACCTTTACCGCCGTCAATGCCGGCGCGGCCGAGGCCGTGGTCGATACCGAGTGGCTGGCCGATGGCCGGCTCGCCGCCGCCGTGCATGTCGGCGCGCGGAGCGAGCTGCGTTACTATGATGCGAGCGGTACGGTGACGGCCACCATCGATCCGGGCGCGCTGATCCTGCGCCGCATCGATGTGGCCGGCAACCGGCTGGCCGCCGTCGCCGATGCGCCGCAGCATCCGAACGAGCTGTTCCTGCTCGACGGCAACAGCTTTGCCCGCTGGACGAGCCATAACCCGTGGCTCGCCGATATCGACATGGGCACGCAGCGGACGATGACCTATCAGTCGCGCGACGGCCATACGATCGAAGGCATTGTGATCGAACCGGTCGGCGGCGCGCCCGCGGGCGGGGCCCCGACGATCCTCACCGTCCATGGCGGGCCGGAAGCCCATTATTCCAATGGCTGGCTCACCCGCTATTCGATGGCCGGGCAGGTCGGCGCGGGCAGCGGCTATGCGGTCTTCTATCCCAATTATCGCGGCAGCACCGCCTATGGCACGGACTTTTCCAAGCTTCACCAGGGCGATTATGCGGGCGGCGAGTTCAACGATCTCGTCGACGGTATTCAGGCGCTCGGCGCCGAAGGCCTTGTCGATCTGGAGCGCGTCGGTATCACCGGCGGCAGCTATGGCGGCTATGCCTCGGCCTGGGGTGCCACCGCGCTGACCGAACATTTCGCCGCCAGCGTGATGTTCGTCGGCATTTCGAACCAGATTTCGAAGTTCGGCACCGGCGATATCCCGCGCGAAATGTATCTCGTCCATTCGCGTGCCTGGCCGTGGGACGATTGGCAGAACATGCTCGAGGTCAGCCCGATCTTCCATGCCGGGCAATCGCAAACCCCTACGCTGATCCTGCATGGCGAGGACGATCCGCGCGTCGATGCCGGGCAGAGCTTCGAGCTTTATAATGCGCTCAAAATCCGCACCGAT
>JBCBSD010000027.1:0-53213 GCA_039819365.1 Pseudomonadota bacterium | reverse complement strand
GGCGGTCTCCATTTCCTGGCTGTTCATCATGAAGCCGCCATCGCCGCAGATCGCCATCACCTTGCGACCGGGATAAACCATCGCCGATCCCATGGCCGAGGGCAGTCCGGCGCCCATCGTGGCGAGTGCATTGTCGAGCAGCACCGTATTCTGCTGGCGCGCCGGATAGTTGCGCGCGAACCAGAGTTTGTAGACGCCATTGTCGAGCGTGATGATCCCGTCCGCGGGCATCGCCTCGCGCACCGCTTTCACGAGGTGGGGCGGATAGACGGGGAAGCGCATATCGTCGTCGAGGCTGTCGGTATGCTCTTCCTCGGCGGCGCGCGCCTTCATCATCTTGTCGAAATTCCAATGGCCCTGCGGAAGGATGTCCTCCTTGATCTGCCAGATGGCGTTGGCGATATCGCCGATCACCTCGACCTGCGGAAAATAGACGGGGTCGACTTCGGCCGGGATGCAGCTGACATGGATCACCTCCGCGCCGCCGCGCTGCATGAAAAAGGGCGGCTTTTCGATCACGTCATGGCCGATATTGACGATGAGGTCCGCCGATTCGATCGCGCGATGGACGAAATCGCCGGCCGATAGCGCGGCCGTGCCGAGATATTTGTCGCTCATCTCGTCGATGACGCCCTTGCCGAGCTGGGTGGTGACGAAAGGGATTCCGGTTTTCTCGACAAATTGCGTCAGCGTGCGGCACGTCATCGTCCGGTTGGCCCCGCCGCCGATCACGAGGATCGGCGATTTCGCGGCCTCGAGCTTCTGGCGCGCCGCGCGGATCGCCTTTTCCTCGGCAATCGGCCGCCGGCTGAGGCTCGGCGGGATCGGCGTCATATCGCTTTGTTCCTCGGCGATATCCTCGGGAAATTCGAGATGCGTCGCGCCGGGTTTCTCGGTCGTCGCGATGCGAAACGCTTCACGGACGCGCGAGGGGATATTGTCGCCCGAGGCCAGCTGGTGCGTGAACTTGGTGATCGGTCCCATCATGTCGACGACGTCGAGTATTTGAAAGCGCCCCTGTTTGGAGGATTTGATCGGCTTCTGCCCGGTGATCATGAGGATCGGCATGCCGCCGAGCTGCGCATAGGCCGCCGCCGTGACGAAATTCGTCGCGCCGGGGCCGAGCGTCGCGAGGCATACGCCGACCTTGCCGGTATGCCGTCCATAGGTCGCCGCCATGAAGCCCGCGCCCTGTTCGTGGCGGGTCAGGATGAGCTCGATATCGGATTTGGACAGGCTTTCGAGGAAATCGAGATTTTCCTCGCCGGGGACGCCGAAGACATATTCGACGCCTTCTTCTTCCAGGCATTGGATGAATAGATCAGACGCCTTGGTCATCGCGCTTATCCCCTCTCAGCAACTCAATTCGGCAAACCCGGGAATAGGTTACACGCGCGAGCGGCGCGCGTCACCCGTCAATAGCCGAGATCGAGATCGACGACGGAGATCATGTCTTCGCCCGCGCGATAGCGTTTGAGGTTTTCGACGAAGCGTGCGGCAGCGCGCTCGAACATGCGCGTCGTCGCATTGCCGGACATGTGCGAGGTGATGAAGATGTTGGGCGCGCTCCAGAGCGGATCGTCCGACGGCAAGGGTTCGGGGGTCACCGTATCGAGAAAGGCGCCGCCTATGGATTTGGCGTCGAGCGCGGCGATCAACGCGCCCTGATCGACGAGCGATCCGCGCGCGACATTGACGAGCCAGGCGCTGTTTTTCATCGCGGCAAGCTCCTCCGCGCCGATCATCTGCTGCGTCTCGTCGGTCGCCGGGGCCGCGACAATCACCCAGTCGAATTCGCCGAGCCGGGGTCGCCACTCGTCCGGGCCGATAATGCTGTCATCGTCAACCGGCGTACGGCGGACGGCGGTGATATCCGCTTGGAAACCGGACAGCGTTTTCGCGACCTGCTGCCCGATCGCGCCATAGCCGATGATCAGCACCTTGCTCTCGAACAGCTCGGTATTGCCGGGAGGGCCGTTCAGCCAGTCCTTGTTTGCCTGCGATTCGAGCAGCTTGTCGACGCGCTTCGCTGCCGCGAGCATGCCCATCACCACATATTCGGCGATCGGGATCGCGTTGATGCCGGTGCCGTTGGTGACGATGGTGCCGCGCTCGCGCAGGACCTCGACCGGGAAATGATCGATCCCGGCATAGATGGAATTCAGCCATTTGAGATTCGTCGCGCCGGTAATGATCTCCGCCATCTTGGGTTTGTCGTACATGTCGAACCACCCGATTTCGACGCTGTCCGCGATCTCGAGCGCCTGATCGCCGCTCTCGAACCAGGTGACGTCCAGCCCGTCGATATGCTTTTCGACAAGCGGGCGGATCAGCGAGGCGATGGCGGCTTTCGTCATGCGTCTATTCTCCATTCCCAGCGCAGCGGATCGCCATCCATGATCTCGACGCCCTTGGCGGCGAGTTCATCGCGGATCGCATCGGCGGCGGGGAAATTCTTGTTGGACTTGGCTTCGGCGCGCAGATCGAGTTGGCGCTCCACCTCGGCCTCTTCGATATCGGCATCGATCGGACGTATGCGCATATCCTCGCGCTCGAGCGTGAGCAGGTTCAGGCCGAGAACTTCGTCCATAAATTGGATGGCGCTAAGTCTTTCGAACGGATCGACCTTCTTCATGCCTTTCGCGTTCAGCACAGTTTCAAGATGCGTTAGACCTCTGACGGAGTTGAGATCATCGCACATCGCGGCTGAAAATTCATCGACTTGGAAGAGCACTTGCGGACTTGAAATATCCGCCAGCCGGCCCGAAACTGTCCTTGCATGTTGGCTGTCAGCTGATTGCAGATCCTCAACGCTCATCACCATCCGCTTCAATCGCGTCAGCGCGGCCAGCAGATTCTCGAAGGTAAATTCCAGCTCGCTGCGGTAATGGGCCTGCAGGCACATCAGCCGGTAGGCGAGGGGGTGCACGCCCTTGTCGACGAGCACTTGCAGCGTCAGAAAACCGCCCGCCGATTTGCTCATCTTCCCGCCGCGATCGACGAGGAAATTATTGTGCATCCAGATGGTCGCGCCGGTATCGGCCGAGCGGCTATGCGCCTGGTTCTGCGCGATCTCGTTCGGGTGATGGATTTCGCGATGGTCGATGCCGCCGGTATGGATGTCGAACGTCTCGCCCAGATACATCTTGCTCATCACCGAACATTCGAGATGCCAGCCCGGCGCGCCGCGCCCCCAGGGCGAATCCCATTCCATCTGCCGCGTTTCGCCCTCGGGCGTCTTGCGCCAGATCGCGAAATCGGTGGCATGGCGCTTGCCCTCGACCGGATCGATCCGGCTCTCGCCTTCGTCCGTGGCGGCGCGCGCGAGGCGGCCATAGTCGGGCACGGTCGAGGTATCGAAATAGAGGCCGCTGTCGAGTTCGTAGCAATGCTTGTCCGCGATGCTCTTCGCGAAATCGATCATCTGTTCGACATGCTCGGTGGCGATCGACCATTTGGCGGGCTGCCGGATGTTGAGCCGCTTGATATCCCGCCAATAGGCATCCGTGTAATATTTCGCGATATCCCAGGCCGATTTGCCGCTTTCGCTGGCCGCCTTCTCCATCTTGTCGTCGCCGGCATCGGCGTCCGAAGTCAGATGGCCGACATCGGTGATGTTGATGATATGGGTAAGGTCATAGCCTTTCCAGCTCAGCACGCGCCCCAGCGTATCGGCGAAGATGAAAGCGCGCATATTGCCGATATGCTGGTAGTTGTAGACGGTCGGCCCGCAGGTATAGACGCGCGCCTCGCCCGCATGCACCGGCCGGAACTCCTCCGGTTGCCGGGTCAGGCTGTTGAACAGGGTCAGCACACTATCGGTCATGGCCGAAAGCGATGCCGACACGGCGCGGCAAGGTCAATCGTTTCGCGCGCGCATTGCGCGCTGCCGGGCTAGTCGTCCGAGCCGCTTCCCGACGGATTTCGAATCCAGAGATCCTCGTTGCCCGATCCGGTGACCGGATCGTCGATGACCGGGCCTTCGCGGTTCGGGAAGATATCGACCGTTTCGATCAGCGGCGTCGTCGGCGTGCCGGCTTCGCCTTCCTCCTCGATCTCCTCTTCGACCAGATCCTGCACCGGATCGCCGGGCTCGTCCGGAATATTCGGCGGCGGCGGAGGCGGCGGAGGCGGTGGAGGCGGCGGCGGAGGTGGTGGTGGCGGCGGTGGCGCGCCGCAGGTTGCTGGCGCGCCGATCAGGCAGCCGTTAATTGTCGACGCCGGATCGAAGCCGACGGTCAGCGTCGTTTGCGCGATCATGTCGATGCCCGTGATCGTCGTACCGCTACTCAGCCGCTGGATACCGTTGATCACGATGCCGACGGGAATGCCGGTCGCGCCGCCGGCGATCGAAAGACCGCCGTCGCCGACAAGGAAACCGCGCCGATCGTCGAAATCGGTGCCCGATGCGCTGTTCTGGATGTAGAGGCCATTGTCGACCGCGAACGCGATCGCATCGGCCTGGAAGAAGCCGTCATTACGAACGATGCCGTCATTATTGGCAAGCCGCACATCGATATCCGCGACGCTCGCTCCCGCGATATCGGCCGCCGCCGCATCGGTCGCCGCGGTGATGGTTCCGGCGGACAGCGAGAGTTGTCCGGCGAGCGCGCCATTTGCATCGGTCACCGCGACATTGCCGGTTGCCGCGTCGAGCCGGATATTCTGGTCGGCGAACATATCGAGTCTGTTGGCGGCATTCGCGCCGGTGAGCGCGAGGGCGCCATCGATCCGCATATCGCCTTCGGTTGCGATGCTGAGCGTTCCGGCCGTGCCGACATTACCGTCCTGCGGGCCGCCCGCGCCGGTTGCCACTTGCACCGTAAGGTCTTCGATCACCAGCGACGGCGCGCCCGCACCGGCGAGTGTTGCGAAGATACTCAGATCACCGCCGGAGAACATCCGGGTGAACTCGTCGGCATCGAGGCTGAAAGCGCCCGCAGTGCCGCTGCCACCGAGCACCATGACGTTCGTGCCATTGCTGAATATCTCCAACGCCTGGGTGCGGTCGGACGTGCCCAGCTGGCCGGTGCTGGCGATGTTCATATCGGCGCTGTTCGTCGATACGGTCAGGCCGGTCAGGAGCGCCTGGATATCGATCAGCCCGCCGGCGGAGATCGCCAACAGGTTGGTCGCCACCGCGTCGGCGGTAATCACGGCGTCCGTGGCTGCGGTGATCGAAATGTCGCCCGGCCCCGGCGCACCGACCACACGGCCGAACGGCGTCACGACCGGGCCTGTCGAGGCCGGCGCGACCATGGACAGCCCGGCCTGGAGATTCCCGGCGCTCACCGAACCGCCGCTGCTTGAGAGGTTTATGTTGCCGACCGACTGGGCGGCCGCGACGTCCAAGTCTCCCGCGACAATGATGTCGACATCGCCATTTGTGGCGCGCGCGTCCGACACTGCGAGATTGCCGAGACCGTTGAGGAGGATCGCTCCGCCGCTGGCGAGAACCGTGCCGCCCGCGGAAATATCGGTGTTGACGATGACCGCGCCGTTCGCAGAGCGCAGCGCCGCATCGCCGCCCGCCGCTGCTGTGTCCGTCTCGAGATCGTCATTCGCTTGCAGGTCGATATCGTTCGCTGCAGCGATATCGCTGCCTGTAATCGCGCCGCCAGCATCGAAGAGGATGTTCGCGCCGCTATCGGCGGACGTGAAATCGATATCGCCGCCGGCATCCGCCGTGAAGTCGCCGCCCTGCGCGTCCAGCGAGCCGAAGCCGATATTGCCCGTCGCGTCGAGATCGACTCCGGCTACGACCGTGATCGTGCCGTTGCCGTCGATATCGCCGGCCAGGGCATTGAGCGTCAGCGTGCCGCCGATCGTGCCGTTCTGGAAGGCGATAGCCGCGCCGGTAATGCTGGTATTGCCGCCGCTGATCGCGTTTTGCAGGCTCGGATTGGCGGCGGCGACCACGGTGATGTCGTTGGCCGCATCGATCGTGCCGAAGCTCGCATCGCCGATCGTGGCGTCCGCATCCACCGATCCGCTCGACGTGACATCGCCGAGCGCGATATCCTGGGCGAGCAGCGTGACATCCCCGCCGCTGTCGATATCGCCATTGCCCGTATTGGCGCCGATCGTGCCGTTCGCGGCGTTGAGATCGACGGCATTGGGCGATGTGATGCTGTCGAACAGGATATCGAGCCCGCTCGTAAAATCGATAAAGTCGCCAAAGGCGTCGCCGATTTCGATCGTGCCGCCGGCCAAAGAGAGGGTTCCGGCCGCGTCCAGGTTGCCGCCGAAAATGCCGCCGCCGGCCGTCATGACGATATCGCCGCCGCTGAACGCATCGCCGAAAAATATGTCGTCGACGGCATCGGCGCCGATCGAACTGCCGGCATCGACAAAGGTCATGTCGATGATGCTGCCGGAGACGAGCGTGACATCGCTGCCCGCCGAAACGAAGCCGAGCAGGATTTCGCCGCCGTCGATATCGACATTCACCGCCGATGACGTGAAGTCGATGGAGACCGTTTGCGGCGCAACGAGGATGATATCGGTGCCGGGAACCGTGATCGACCCGAACAGCAGATCGCCCCCGGCATCATAATTGACGTCGCCCACGCCCACCGAAAGATCGCCGACGTCCATGCTGCCGGGCACGCTGTAAAAGCCTTCGAGCGCACCGCCGATATCCGCGACGGTCGTCAGTTCGCCGCCGGTATCGATTACCGCGGCCGAAATATCCTGGCCCACGGTGATACCGATATCGTTGGCGCTGATGAGGGAACCCGATCCGAACAGGCTGCCATTGACGGCGCTGATCTGGAGAAGCGGGCTCGACAGCGACGCATTGGTCAGATCGATATCGCCTTCGAGGCTCTCGAGAAGCAGCTCTGTTGCCGCGTCGAAGCTCGACGCCACGCCGCCGGTGCCGATGCGTATACCGTTGCGTGTCGTGACCCGAACGGTGTTGGCCGTAACCGCGCCGCCTTCGATGGTTGCGTCGATAACATCGTTGTTGCTCGCCTGCCCGACCAGAACCTGATTGTCGGCGACGAGCGTGCCGAGGCACACATTGCCCTGGACACAGGCGGCGCTGAGCAGCCCGGCGTCGTCAGACGGCACGACACCGTTGGGCGGCGCGTCGTTAATGTCTACGCTCATCGAACTCGCCGAGATCGTGCCGCCCAGCCCGTCGATGGCATTTGCCGTCATCACGACCGCGAAGGTACCGGCGTCGAGATCGCCGGCCGAAACGATTGAGGCGATCGGGGTCAATGGCGCCGCGTTCAGCTGCGGCACCAGCTCTCCGGCCTGGAAAATCAGATTGTTGGGACTGATGAACGGCGAGCCGGGATTGGGCGAATCCACCGGATTGGTAGCAGCCGTCAGCGACGCCCCGCTTTCCACGATGATATCGTCGCCCGTCTGTACGAGTATCCCGTTCGCGGACGCCGTATTGCTGCCGGACTGGAACGTCGCATTGCCGCCCGCGAAAACGTTTACCCCACCGGAGGAGGTAACGTTGCCGGTGACCAGCGCGTTGAAGTTCGGATCGTAGAAAGGCGCTACCGTCGCGGAAGCGTCGAACCCGGCGCGGATCGTGATACCGGATAACACGATGGTGCCGGCGCCGCCGACGAAGGTCAGTGGCGGCCCGGTCGTCAGCCCGTCGTCAAGCGTCGCATCCTGCCCGGCGGAAAGCTCGATATTGGTGACGGCGCGCAGATCGGCGGCCGAGGCATTCTGTTCGGCGCGAATTGCAATGCTCGGGCCGGCGTTGATTATCGAGCCCGTGGCGCTGTCGAAATCGATCGCGGCATTGGCATCGAACGTACCAACTACGTCGATCGACAGCGTATCGGATGCATTGTTCGTATGGGTCACGAGGATCGACCCGGCGGTGCTGTCGAGATCGGCATTGCCGCCGACCGTCATCTGACCGGTGCCGTCGAAATCATATTCGATATTGCCGGCGACGTTGACGGTGAGATCGCCCGATACCGTGATTGCGCCGCTATTGCCGGTTACGAAGAAGCCGGGCGTGATCGGCGAGCCTGGGGGCGGCAGGCTGGCACCGGCAGTCACCGTCAGATTGCCCATCGTTATCAGGCCGAGTGGGTCGGGCGAGGTGTCGATGATATCGGCGCGCCCGCCGAAACTGCTACCGCCGAGGCTGCCGATTCCGCCGACGCCGTCTGCGTCCATGATGACATCGGCGAGCGTGATGATGCCGGGACTGCCGTCCTGTATCTCGATTATCGGCCCGCCGCCAAAGCCGTCACCGCCATTTCCATCGAGGCCGAGCGTTACCGTCAAGTCGGTGCCGCCCGCGCCGCCATTGCCGCCGGTGCCGGTGCCGAAGAAATTGACGTCGGTCGCGGTGATCGTTCCACCCTGGGCGAACAGGGTCGGCGAACCACCGACACCGATGCCGCCGTCGCCGCCATCGCCCGCTACGCCGCCGGCCAGCATGTCGATATCGCCGCCGTCGCCGCCACTGCCGCCGATGCCGTTACTGGAGATATCGAATGTCGCGCCCGTAATCGCCACCGTGCCGCCGGTCCGCGCGACGATTTCAGAGCTGCCGCCCGCGCCGTCGCCGCCATCGCCGCCATTGCCCGCGACGCCGCCCGTGAAATTGCTGAAACCGCCGCTGCCGTCGCCGCCCTGACCGTTCGATTCGAGAATGATGAAACCGAGCGGAATGCTACCATTCGGGCCGCTGACCTGGAGACGCGCGGTGCCGCCCTGCGCATCGCCGCCATCGCCGCCATTGCCTGTATCGGCATCCGCGAAGCCGCCATTGCCGCCGAGCGCATTGGCCTGGATCGTGGGATCGTCGAGATCGACCTGGGCATCGTTGATGTTGATCGCCGCGGTGCCGCCGGTCGCGTTGCCGCCGGTGCCGCCGTCGATGCCGTCTCCGCCGGTCCCGCCCGTCGCCGAAGCGGTAACGATATAGACGGGATTGGTGAGATCGTCCTGGTTGAGGTTGATCGTCGCCGCGCCGCCGAAACCATCGCCGCCATCCGCGCCGTCTTCGCGTGCGTCGCCGATGGTGACACCGAAATTGGAACCGCCGTCGCCGCCGCTGCCGTTCGCGGATACGGTAAGATCGGAGAAGGTCAGCGTGCCTTGGGTGTTGTTGAAAACGGCGTTGCCGCCGGTGCCGTCACCGCCTAGGCCCGGCGTGCCGCCCGGGGTCAGCGGGCCGAAAGCCAAGGATGCGTCCCCGCCGTCGCCGCCGAACCCTTCCGTACTGACGATGACGTCGGTGGCGGAGATGGTCGCGATGCCATCGAGGTTGAAGGTCGCAGTACCGCCCGTACCATTGCCTGCATCGCCGGCCGAGTTGCCCGAAGCGTTGCCGCCATCGCTGCCGCTGAACTGACTGTTTCCGGTCGCGGCCACGGTCAGCGTGTTGGTGACGGTCAGCGTTCCGGAAATAGCATTGAACGTTGCATTTCCGCCGAACCCGTCTCCACCGTTTCCGCCGAACGTTCCGGCCGCGATATCGCCGAACGCACCGCTCCCGCCAAAGCCATTGGCCGTTACGCTGAGATTGGCGACTGTGGCGCTGCCGCCGTTGAGATTGAAGGTGACATCGCCGCCGGTGCCGTCTCCGCCATCGCCTGCCGAGACGCCGGTCATGAAGGGCGCATTGACGCCGCCGGGGATCAGTGGCGCGGCGAAGGCCGCAAAGGCCGGCGCGGGCGTTGCGAAGGTGACCGGCGGTGGCGCGCCGCCCGCCAAACCGCCGCCGCGCCCGCCTTCGCCGTCCGCACTGACGTTCAGGCTGTTCGCGGTAAACGTGCCGCCGAGCAGGTTGAATATGATGCTGCCGCCGCGGCCGTTCGTGCCGTCGCCGACAAAGGGATCGCCCTCGATGCCCAGATCCACGCGCCCGTCGCCGCTGAAAAAGACATCGCCGAGGTTCATCACGCCCGTCCCATCGACCGTGACCGTGATGATCCCGCCGAAGCCTCCGGTGTCGAAAAAGGCTGCCGTCGGATCGAGGTCGCCATTGCCGAGGCCGTTCGCGTTGATCGACAGGAAATTGGCGAAATCGATGGTTCCGCCGTCCGCCGTCAGCGTTACTTCGCCGCCAAATGCGGATGTTCCGCCGACATTGGTGGAAGACGCGCTGGCGTCGAATCCGCCGGTGTTGCCGCTGATCGAGCCGCCATTGGTCGCCGTGATATCGATCCGGCCGCCTTCGCGGACGCTGCCATTACCGTCCGGTCCGCTGGGGCCTCCGGCCGGCTCGCTGATGGCAAAGACGGAGATATTGTCGAAGCTGATCGAACCATTGTCGGCGGTCAGGTCGAACCGGCCACCGTAATTGGTCGAATCCGGCGCTCCGTCGATCGATCCGACATCGACGGTGATATTGTTGGTGATGTCGATCGTGCCGCCGTTCGTTACGTTGATACGGGCCTGGCTCTCGTTGAAGAAATCGACGATGCCGTCCGAAACGGCGTTGATCGACAGCGCGTCGCCGACCGAAAATAGCGAGGATACGCCTGAAACAGTGATCGAAACACCGCCCCCGGTTACCATTCCGCGTCCGCCATCGCCTTCGCCGGATTCGGCGTTCGCATTGAGGAAGACCGATCCGGTTACATCGAGCGATCCGCCCTGCGTGATATCGATGATTATGCTGCTGCCTGAGATATCCCCGCCCGGATCGCCCGGCGTGAATGTATCCTGGCCGATCGTGCTGACGGTTGCGGTCAGGTCGCCGCCGATCGATACGCTGCCCGGGTTGGCCGCATCGGCGGAAACGCGGATGAAATTGTTGCCGACGTCCGAGGGCGTTGAAAGATTGACGTCGCCGCCGATATTGACGGTACCGCCGAGGAAATTGCCGAACACCACGGCTTCGTTGCCGCTACCCAGCAGCGCGCCGCCAGTCAGGTTGAGGTCGTAATCGAGGTCCGTCGTAATCGTCTCCGCTGCCCGGGCCTGCGCAAAAACCTGCGCACTGGCGACGATCGTTGTGTCCGCCCTGAATGTCGTGTCGGCATTGATGCCGACCAGGTCCCCAAGGCGGATGCTCGCCCATTCGGTGTTGACCGGTGTCTGGGAGACAAATGGCGTTGGCGCGGAAGTGGACCCGCCGACACTCACATTATGGCCGGCGCTCAGCACCACATTGCCGTTCACAAAGCGCGCATCGGCTGCCGGATCATACCCTATGTTGCCGGACACGAGCATCGTTATCGCATCGTTCTTCGGAACCGCGACCATATAGATGGCCTGTGCGTCGGGATTCAGGATCGCGCCGGTCGTTATGTCTTCTACCGGAGCAGAGGCCGGTCCGGTTGTCGTGCCGGTATGGACGATGCCGTTATCGTCATTGACGTTCGTCGGCGTGTCGCTGCCGTCTTCGGTGCCGACGCTGACCTGGATATCGAATAGCCCGCTGTTGATCGTCATCACGACTTCCTCGGCCGCGACATAGGCGACCGATCCGTTCACGGTCACAGTGCCGCCCTGCACGACGCGCGGCGCGACCATCGCGACATAGCTGCCGTCGGCGAGGGCATTGATCGCCGCGCCCGGTTCGATCACGATTTCGGAATTCGGATTGCTCACTCCGGTGAACGATACGCCGCCCCCGAAATCGAGCCCGCCGCTGGTATCGATATCGCTGGTCGTCAGCAAAAGTCCGCCGACGTCAAACTGGCCGGTCGCGCCGATAATTATGCCACCGGGGCTGTAGAACCACAGATTGCCGCCAACCGGTCCGGTGTTACTGCCGATACGGCTCGATACGTTCCCACCAAAAGCTATGGCGCGCGAATTGCCGGCAGAATCGACACCGGCGGGTACGATACGGTTCAGAACGGTATATCCCGCGGTAGGTCCGACAAATGTGAGCGACGTCCCACTGTCGAGGATATTGATAGCATCGTTGCCGTTCGCCGTGTCCAGCGGGGACCAGTTGAGAATGGTTTCGGCGCCGCCCACGCTCACAGTATCCATGCTGCCGCTCTTCGTGTGCAAAACGCCCGCTGGAACCGAAGCGAGATCGGCCTGAAACGCTTGGGTGCCGGATACGGGTGGAGCGATTGCCTGCGGCTGATTGAGGCCGGGCACCAGCGCCGGCGTGCTGATCCGGATATTCTCCAGTCCCAGCCCGGGGGGCGGCGCGTGCGGAATATTCTCGACGATCATCGTCGGCGGCGGTGCATGCGGAACATTCTCGACGATCATTCCGGGCCGCATGTGCGGTACGTTTTCCACGATCATGCCGCCGCGCGGAGGCATTTGCGCATGGGCCGGAGCGGCAACGCCTGCCGCCGCGATCAGGGCGGCAGTGGCGCAGCCGTAACGGAAGGCGGCCTTGGCGGAGGTGCGGGTGCTGCGTGTGGCTGGTCTGGTCCTGGTCATCCTCGTCTCATCCTCTCGCATCCCGCAATCATGCCATGCTAGCGTGCGAACCGCACGAGCAAGGACAGCAACAGTCTCGGGTCCGGCGTGCTGGTCTGGAAGTCGGTGCGGCGCAGCGGGATCGCGAATGTCGCGTCGAGGCGCGCACGGTCGCCCCAATTGGCGCGCACACCCACGCCGGTCGAAAACAGCTCGTCGCTGCCGCCGCCAAAGGCGGGCGGGTCTTCATTGTCGACCCAGTCGGCGTCGAAAAAGCCATAGGGCTGCACGGCCCAGCTTTCGCGCGTGCGGGGCAGGGCGGTCCCGTAGCGGACTTCGTAGCGGAAGCCGAAACCCCGGTCGCCGATTACCGAGCCCGGATCGTAGCCGCGCCCGATCGTATAGTTGCCGCCTGAAAATTCTTCGTAGGAGAGCAGCGGATCGTTCGTCCATTGAACGCGCGGCTCGAGGACGAAAGCGAGGTTGGGCGTCGGCCGGAATTCCGCCAACCCGTTAAGCCGGAGCACGAACGCATCGGCTTCTCCCGCCGCGCGCGCCTGTGGCACCGCTATCGCGGGCGGCAATCCCGGCTCCGTCGCATCGAAAATATCGAGACCCTGCCGCACCTCGCCGGCAATGCCGACGCGCCAGCGCGGTTCCGCCGCGCTGTAACCGCCGCGCCCGTCGATGCTGTCCCGGTCGGTTGCGAACAGCGACAGGCCGGCAAAGGCGACGCGCAGCTTGTCGCGATTGAGCGGCGCCCCGCTGAAGCGGATATCCTGCTCGATAAAGTCGAAGCCGGTCGTACCGGTCAGGCTCGTGCCCTGATCGAGAATGAACGGATAGCTGAGACTGAAACCGGTCACGAGCGTCTCGGTGTCGAACGGGCTCGCGCCGCCGATCGTGGGATCGTTCCAGGCATAGGTGAATTGCGCGCCGAACCGCAGCCCGTCGCTGCCGAGCGCGAAGCTGTGCGCGGCATTCAGCACGAACTGTTCGTCGAAATCGGCGCTCGAGAAAACCGCGAGCGTCGTGCTGTCGCCGAGCCCCGTCACATCGTTGATCTGCGCCCGGATCTGGCCGCCCCGCCGGCCGGTCGAGCGCGAGGCGTAATTCTGGACATTGGCCTCAAGAACGAAGGGCCTGCGTTCCACGCGCACATCGCCGACCACCTGGCCCGGCGCGCCATCCGCCGGGCGCAGAGTCAGCCGCGTATCGAAACCGGGCAGGTTGCGTGCGAGCAGCAGGTTGCGCTCGGCTTCGCGCTGGTTGAACACGTCCATCTCGGTCAGCGGTTCGAGATAGGAGGCGATCAGGCTTTCCGAATTGCCCGCATCGCCGCGCACCTGGATCCGGGACATTTCGGCCATCAACACATCGAACCGCACTACGCCGTCGTCGCCGATCTGCTGCGGCGGCACCTGCACGGCGGCGAGATAGCCCGCGGATCGCAATATGGACGCCGCCCGGTCCCGGATTTCGCAGACGATCGCAATCGGCACCTCTTGCCCGACATATTCCGCGAATGCCGGCCGCAGCTCGGCTTCGGGCAGGCCGCGCAGGCTGGCGAAAGTCGCGCCGGTCAGGCGGAAGCGGATATTGGCGAATTGCGGCTGGGCGAGCGGGCAGGGCGCGCGTTCGATACCGCCCTCGACGGCCAGGCTTTCGGGCCGCTCTTCCTGTACCGGCGCCAGCTCGTCGGGCTGGATTTCCTCGCGCGTCGGCGCGACGCCGACCTGGGCATGAACTGCATGGGGCAGCACTGCGGCGATCCCGGTCAGCACTGAAAGTCCCCAGATTCTTATCGCCATGCAGTTTCCCCCGGTTGCATTATCGCGGCATTCTCCCGTTGTGGCGCCTGGCGGCTGCCGCCGTCTCAACCTCCGTCTTCGCCCGGCTCGACAGTCTCGAAATTGGCCGTCATCGCTTCGAGCTGCACGTTGCACTCATGCTCCATAAGCGCACTCCCCAAGACGATGGGATCACTGACATCGCCTTCGACGGTGACAAATTCGAGTTGCCGTTCAACAGGATCGCCGGTGACCTGTATTGTATAGATTCCTGCTTCCATCGCCATGCCGCCCGGCCAACTTTGCGAGAAATCGCCCTCGGGCAACGTGACCGTCATGCTTGCGCCCGTGCTGGCGCGGGTGATGATAACGGCTGCGGCCTGCGATGCGTTGGACCGCCAGAGCGAGACCGGTCGATCTTCCGCGATGCAGAACGTACCCGATTGATCGATATCGACCTGCCAATGGGTGCGGTTCGCAGCCTGGATCGGCGCAAGTCCCGGGACGCCGCGGCTGATCCCGGCCCGTGCGATACCGTTGCGACCCTGCCTGTTCAGTCCGCCGGATGCGACCTGCCGTGGACCGCTTACACGGTATCGGCCCGGCTCCGTAAAGCGACGCGTGCCGTTGCTGGTCAGTACAGTCACCGAGTCTCCGGCGCGTAGCGTGATGATCCGGTCGTCCGGAAGCCGGGTGCCGCGCGGCAGCTCGCGCCCGATGGCGCCGCTCGATTGCGTCACGAGAACGTCCGCCATGGCGGTTCCGCCCATCGATGCGAGCGCAATGCCCGCCACCGCATAGAGCGCCGATTTACTTGCCTTGTAGAACATAAGTCCCTCCTGGTTCGGTTTTGATCAGGCGTTCCGCGAAGTTTTGCAAAGCCGCATCGTCGGGGTTTTGGGCCGCCAACTCGGCTATCTTTTCGCGGGCCTGTTCATCGCCTTCTTCGAATTTCCGATACAGACTATCCACCATCGCAGCTGAACCTGCCGTGATATCGAACACAGGTTCGTAGATTTTCACCGGCGTCGCCCGTCCGGACAGCGTAACGCGGCCCAGACAGCGGAAATCGGCCCGTGTCACCGTTTCCACCGCCTCATAGCTCGCCAGCATCACTGTATCAGTCTGCTTGTTCGCGCTTTCCAGGCGCGCCGCCGTATTCATCGCATCGCCCAGCGCCGTGTACTGGATGCGTTCTTCGCCGCCGAAATTGCCGACGATCGCCTCGCCATAGTGCAGCCCGACCCGCGTTCTGCCAATCGGCGGCACGCCTTCGGGCACATTGTTGCGGAATTCCTCGCCAAAACGCCACATGGCGATGCCGCATTGGGCGGCGCGATCCGCATCGTCGGGCCGCGCGATCGGCGCACCCCAGAATGCAACCACCGCATCGCCGACGAATTTGTCGATCGTTCCGCCATATTCGAGGACGATCTCGCTCATCTTGTCGAGATAATTGTTGAGCAGTTTTGCCACCATTTCCGGCTCGATGGCGTGGCTGAGCTTGGTAAAGCCTTCCAGGTCGGTGAATACCGCGTAGATCGCGCGTTTCTCGCCGCGCAAGGTCAGCCGCTCGGGATCGTCCATGATCTGCGTCGCCACATCGCCCGGCAGATATTTGTTGAGCGCGCCCTGCACATATTGGCGCTTCTCGGCTCCCACCGAGCGGGCCGCCGCGCCGACCGTCACGAACGCGATAATCCAGCCGCCGATCCAGCCGAAAACGGGAAGGTTCTGCGTATCGTAACCGGTGCGATGCAGCGTGAAGGGGATCACGATGATGAATGCCGCCTGGATCAGGATGAGCAGCGCCAGTTTCCACAGGCGGAAATCGGACAGGCTGGTCAGTACCGCGCAGAATATCACGATCAGCGCGGTGAGCCACAGCATCCAAGGCTCGATTTGGGTGAACATCACGCCGTCCAGAATCTGGGCGAGCATATGCGCATGGACCTCTACGCCTGGAATGGTTGCGCCGTCGGTGAGGCGTGAGAGGGGCGTTTCGAACCGGTCGCGATCATTGAGATCGGTACCGATCAGGACATGCCGTCCCGTCACGAATTCGGCGAAGGCCGGGGCCATTTCGGGATCGGCGAAGAATCCGATCGGCAGTTTGAGGAAGACCGCGCCGTCCTCGTACAGAGGGACGCGATAAGCGATACTGCCTTGATAGCTGCGATAGGCGTCGTTGCCGGGTGCCAGCGAGTTGGACATCAGCGGCGGCAGATCGTCGGGCTGCGCCGGCCAGCGTCGCGCGACATTGTCTTCGTCGGCGGTGAGCACAACGCTGGTCTCGTCGACGGCCTCGGTATCCGTCTGTCTCAGAAATTCGGCAAGGAAATCCATCTGGCGCGGCTGGAGCGCGAGCTGCGGACTGTGTGCGGGCGAAACGCGCGGCACATAGGTGCGTGTCGTCATACCGCGCAGCGCGTCGATCAGCAGCGCGTCGTTCGGCGTCGCCTGATCGATCAATATATCGATCGCGATGGCTTCGGGCTCGAGCGCATCGATATTCGTCAGCGCCTGGGCGAGAATTTCCCGGTCGAGCGGAGAGCGGACGCCGGTGTCGAGCAGCGTATCCTCGTCATAGACGATGATGACGATCCGCTCGTCTTCCTCGACCTGCTCCATGGCGTAACTTGCGCGAACGTCGAACAACACGCGCTCGATCTCGTCGGTAAACGGCATAGCCCAGCTGTACCGCGCGATAAAGATCGCGACCGCGAGCAGGACGAGCGTGGATCCCATGCGCAGCGGCCCGATCTCGCGCCAGGCGCGCCGCCAGCGCTCGCGCAGCGAACCGCGATCGGCTTCGGTTTCCGCATCGGAAAGGGTCGCGTCAGCCATAAATCGCGATCATCCCCATAGTGTCCGGAATCGCATCATTCGGCGCTGACCACATCCTGCGCGCCGTCACCGATGATCGCAAAGCCCGACCAGTAATAGGGGTGTGACGTGGCCGGATCGGCCATCAGCCGTTGCTGCGCGCTGAGCATCGCCGTGCCGATCGAGCTACCGGGTCCGGCTTCGAACAGGCCGGTGATCAGGCGCTCCGTAGCCGAAAAATCGTCGGGCGCGGGCCAGTGGCTCGCGATGACGGTGCGGCTTCCCGCGCCGACAAAGGCGCGTACGAGACCGTCGAGCGCGGACGAGCCGCCGCTCACGCCGGCCGCTTCGGACACCGTTGAGCCGGCCGCGCTTGCCGTATCGCAGGCCGAGAGAATGACGATATCGGCATCCAGTTTCAGATCGAAAATCTCACCGAATTCGAGAAGCCCGTCCGATGTTTCGCTATCGGCGAACGAGGTGACGAGCGACGGCCGTGGCGGGCAATCGGGCCGCGGCTGGGTGACGAGCCCATGGGTCGCGAAATGCAGAATGCGGAAATCGCTGAGATCGGAACGCTCCATTACGGCATTGTCGGTAAATTCCTGCCCGGTGAGGATCTCCGACTGGCCGCGCCCGATCAGCCCTCGCGCCGTCACGAGCTCGCTCGCCGAAATCGGCGCGCGCCACAGGGCCAGCGGCCAGCCACAGCGCGGATCGATCGGTCCGCTGTCGAAGCTCGCCCGTTGCAGGCGCGCGGTCGGCGCTGCATTCTCGCCCAGGCCCAGATATTGGCGCGAGGCGCCCGATGGCGGAAGGTTGCGGACATCGCGAAAGCCGCGCGCGGACAGGGCCGTGCTGATCGCACGCTCGCGGCCGAACCAGGCGATACCGGAAAAGTCGAACGGGTCGCCGCCCGCATTCTCGACGCGCTGCTCATAGGCATCGACGCCGCTATCGTCGGTGACGAGCAGATTGACCGGCAGCCGCAGCATCGCACCGTCGGGTTCGAATATCAGATGTTCGACGCCGGTCACGCGCGCCGATACCGGGCCGACAAGATCGACGAAGAGCTGGTGCGCGAGCCGCACGTCGAACGGATAGGTAAGGCGCACACCATTTTCGACCGTCGATATGGTCTCCCGCAGCCCGGTAACCCGCTGGTCTAGCATGTCGGCGTCGATGCCGGCGCGATAGGCGGTTGCCGAGTCGGGCGTCGCAAACACTGCGTACACCTGCCCGGCAACCTCGCTGATCTTGAGATAGGCCTCGCCGGGCGCAAGCGCCGCCTGCAGATCGGCCAATGTCATCGCTTCGGTCGATACCGCCTGATAGCGCGGAAAGCTGGACAGCGCGGCCTGGGTCGCGGCCTGCTCCGCGGTGAGCTCGTCGAGCTCGGTCTGAAGCGCGACGATCCGCAGCTCGACCGTGTCGTCGGCATCGTCCGTCGCGCGCAGCCGCCCCAGTTCGATGCGCGCACTCTCCACGGCGCGCGTAAGCGTCACCGATTGGCGGAACAGGCGGGCGGCCTCGTCATTGCCGTTACTCAGCTCGCGCGCGAGCACGGCCTGCGTATTGGCGACGCCCGGCCGGACGAGCGTTTCGCTGGCAAGGAAGAAATCCGCGACCGCGGACGGGTTGGCCGCCATCCGCTCGAGCAACAGCTCGAAATAGGGTGCAAGCTGGTTTTCAAGGCTGGTGCGCGGAGTTGCACGGCCCCGGCTTTCGGAGACGACCTCGCTGAACAGGGCGAGCGCCGTCTCAGTATCGCCGCTGCGCGCGAGAAACGCCGCCAGCCGCGCCTTGGCCGCGCTCGTCGCGATCGCCAACGGATACTGGATTTCGAGCAGTTCAAGCGCCCGGCGCAGACGCGCCTCGGCGGAGCCCATATCGCCCTGTGTTTCGGAGATGGCGGCCAGTTCGGTCAACGCCTGCGCGCGCAACCGGGCCGTGGACCGCACCCTGCCGTCCCGCACGGAGGCGATGGCAGTCAGCGAGCCGGTCAGGGCCTCCGTTGCCGCGTCATACTGGCCGCGCATGCGCATGATCGAACCGCGCAATTGTTCGGCCTGCGCATCGAGAATGATCGTGCGTTCGGCCACCGTCAGCCGCTCGCTTTCCTCGCCGCCAAGCTGGCGCGCAAATTCGGACCCGCTGTTGATCTGCTGCGACGTGGATTCGCTGATCGTCGCCGGATCGCTTCCGTCGCCCGGCGTCATCAGGGCGGACAAATCCTGGTCGAGAATGGCGAGCGCGTCGTCCGATCGTTGCTGGTTCAGCAGATGCAGGACCTGGAAATTGCGGCGCAGGCGCAGCTGGGTCGGGCTCGCGCTTGGAATCGCCAAAGCCCGCGCATAGGTCGCATCGGCGGTTTCGAAGGCGCCGAGATTGGATTGCTGCAGCGCCTGGTTGATCAGATATTCGCCCGCGCGTTCGGCGGCCTCCGGCCCGCCTTCGTCCGCATTGCGGCGAAACAGCGTTTCGAAGAATTCGGCGGCCTCGGCATAATCGCCGCTATTGTTCCGGCGATAGCCCTCGGCCAGCGCCTGATCGGAATCGAGCGTGCCCGCCTGTACCCGCGCGAAGGCCGCGGCATCGCCCATGCCGGTCGTCGCGATGGTCAGCGTGCCGGGCAGGATCTGGTCGGCGACAATGCTCCTGAGGCCGAGCCGCAGCGCGGAATCGTAACCGGCCAGTCCTTCGGCGACATAGACTGTATCGCTGCCGTCGTGCTGGTAGATGGTGTAGCCGACCGGCGCGCTGGCGAGCGTGCAATCCTGCCGCCGCGCCGCGCCGATGGTTTCGAGACTGTCCGTTGCTTCTCCGGATGCGCAAGCGACCCGCTCGGCCCGCAATCGGGCAAGGCGCGCGAGGGCATCCGTGCTCGTGCGCAATGCATAGATATGGCCGACCGGCTCTGCGGCATCGCGGCAGACGATCGAATAGGCCCGGTCGAACATCGTCGCCAAAGCGGGATCGGTGAGGCGGGACTGGACGCGGCACAGCAAACCTGTGCCCGAACCCAGCCGGAAGCTATCCTCCAGACTTGGTCTCAGGTCCTGAGCCGGTGCCTGTGTCGCTGCCATTGCCGCGGCAACCGCCACCACGCGCCCTGAAAGGCCTGACCAACGCATATTCCCCTCCGCACTCAACAGATGCTCGCTGTCGGTCTTAGCGCCGTTCAGCCGGGCAAATTATGCGACCGATCACACCTATAGCGCGCCGACGCGGCGAATCCAGCGTCCATCAGGCTTTGGGCGGGACCGGAGGCCGGTTCAGTTTCCGGTTCGGCGCAGCTCGCGGCGCAACCGCGCGGTCAGCGACAGCCGCTTTTCCGGTAGGCGCCGCAGGGGCGGCACGGGAGGCGAAGACCGCTCGCCGCCGAGCAATGCCAGCGCCTCCTCGAAATCGCCGTCCCAATAGATCGGGCCGCGCGCGCTCAGAAAATAGATGCTGTCCTCGATCCGCTGGGCGAGGATGGAGGCGAAGCGTTCGCGCCCGTTCCGGTTAAATTCGATCCGCAGCCGGAGCCGGTCGCTATCGTCGAGCAGCGGCAGCAATTCGATCCGGTCGCGCGTAAACGCGCCGCCGCGTCCGAACGCCGCATCTTCGCGGATCGGCGCGCCATTCGCGCGGATCGTCAATGCGCCCGCGTCCAGCACGGCAAAATCGAGCCGCGCCGTTTCCCGGTCGAAGCCGAGCAGCACGTGATCGCGGTTGGGCGGGTCATCGGAAATCCGGCCCAGCTTCTCGACATTGGTGAGCCAGGCCGTTTCGCCGTCCGCGCGATGCGCCCGGCCGAGAATGATGCGTCCGGCATTGCCCGGCGCGCGGGCGGCCTCCGGCTTGTGCAGCAAAAGCTTTTTCGTCGCCAGCGAGCCCGCATCGACCAAGGCTTTCTGGGCGAGATAGGCGCCATGGCCGGACTGCTCGGTAATCTGGGTATAATCGCCGCGATGATCCAAAAGGACCTCGGGGAATACGAGCATGTCGCGGCCCTGCTGCGCGGCGCGCGTGACATATTCATGGGTCGCGCCTTTCGGGACGCGATAGGCTTCGAAATCGCCCAGCTCGCGGAACGTCGAACGCCGCCCGGCAATAAGTTCGATGCCATAGGCCGCGCCGGTCAGCGCCTGGCTGGCCGGATCGGCGCCGAGCGGCGCGAAAATCGTGTCGGGGTCTTCGCGTTCGGTATCGGCGGTGAAAGCGAACAGGCTGGTGAACAGCGCATCGGGCTGTGCCACGCAGGCTTTGCGCAGCGCGTCCTCGAAGCCGCTTTTGCAATATGTGTTTGCGGCGGCCTGAAAGACGAAAATGTCATGATCCATCGTTTCGAGAGCGTGATTGAAGCACGCGCCCGCCGCCGTTCCGATCGCTTCGCGGATGTCGATATAGTTGGCCTTGAGCTCCGCCAGTTCGTTGCGCAGCGATTGGTCTACCGGAACCGCCGAATAGATCGCCACTGCATCGGTATCCTGTGTGTCCAGCGCCTGTTCCACGGCCTGATCGAGCGCGGCTGCGCTCGCCGCATGGATGACAAGCGCAACGGTTTCCCGTTCGGCGTGGGCGGCGATCGCGGGCGCGAGCGAGGCGGGACCGTTGGCCGCCACATAGCGGTGGAAGCCGTACCAGGTCGCCAGATTCGTATCGTTATCGAAGGCCGGGCGGGCTACGACCTGCCCGTCTTCGAGCGCGCCTTTCAGGCGCAGCGCAAGCGCTTCGATATCGGGCGGCACCAGCGTCGCAGCATGGTCGGCCGGATCGATCAGTTCGGGCGTGCCGCCGACCGCGGTCGCAACGAACGGGATCTTGTGAACCAGCGCCTCGTAAACCGCCATCGTCGAATTCTCGATCAGCGACGGCATGGCCGCGATCATGTCGCGCGAACACATCAGGCTCAGCGCTTCGGGCTGGTTCAGATCGGTGACGATATCGGCGGGAAACGGCCAATGCTGGGCATGATCGCGGATGAAATCGAGCGGCCGCGCGCCCTGCTGGTTCGCGAGCGGTTCGCCGGGCTTGCCGAGAAAGGTGACGCGGTCGATGGCGACGCCCTGCACCACGAGCATATCGAGCGCGAGCACGAACAGGTCGAGCCCCTTGCGCGGCTCGAGCCGCCCGAAAAAGACGAGTTCGCGGGTCTGAACGCTTTCGCCGAATTCGCGCTGGGGCCGTTTGTCCTCCACCGTCACTTCCGCAAAATCGACGATATTGGGCTGCACAAAGGTGCGCCCTTCGGGGAGCGCATAGCCGATATGGTCCATGAAGCTCAGGAGATGCGCGCTCCCGCCGACCACCATATCCGCCCATTCGACGCATTTCTGTTCGGCAAAACTCGCGATCAGCAAATCGACATCGTCGATCGGCTGCATCTGGTAATGCCGGTTCCAGAGATAGGGCGAGGATGTCTTGGTGACGAACAGCGTGTCCTGAAAGGCGAGGCCGAGCCGCTTGGCCTGGAGCGCATAGAAAGCGCCGCCGCGCCATTCCGAACTGTGCACGACATCGAACCGTTCGCCGTCGCGCAACCAGCGATAGAAGGACAGCCAACGCGCCTGCCATGCAGCGCTGGCCCCGGCCAGCGGCTCGCCGAGATCGGGCAGGGGAACGAAAGCGATGCCGAACCTGGCGTAGAACTCGACCCAATGACCGGCCGTTTCATTCTCGACCTCCTGGCCCTTGAGATAACAGACGGTGACATCGTGGCCTTCGGCGGCAAGGCCGCGCGCAAGGTGATAATAGGTGGACGCGATACCGCCGTTGCGCACCGGGCCGACGATTTCTTCGGTGGCGATGAGGACGCGCAACTTCCCGGGCGCATCGCTCTGAAAGGCTTCGAGTGACGGAAACTCGGCTACCGTGAAGTCATCGCGCTGCATCGCTTCTCCTTAGCCCGTGCGGCGCCATTTCCCAGCCCGAAATCATCGGGATCCTAACGCCGCCGCGCCACGCAGAAAACCGCGTTTATGACGAGATCGCGCCGCGTGAGGCTCGGGTCGAAGGCCCGGACCTTCGCCAATATCGCGTCGTCCAGCCGCGCAAGGGTCGACGGCGGCGATTCGCGTTCGTCCCAAGCGAGTATCTCGAAATTGTCCGCGGTGAGCGTCTTGATCTCATCGAGCCGTATCTGGTTGAGGCTTGTGTTGAAATAGTGATTCGGCGGCTGATTGGCGGCGACCAGTATGTGGTTCCAATCTGCGAATTGCGCCTGTTCGGCGGATGTCTCGTCATAGCGTTCGGGGGTTCTGGGCGGGAGATGATGTCCGTTCCAGCAATAGAAGTTATGATGATGGAAGATGAGCAGCCCCTCATCGTCCAACAGGCCCTTCATGTCCGGCAGGACCTCGCGAATGCCGAGCAGATGCTCGGTCACATTGTGCATCGAGATAACGTCGAACCGCCGTCCATGTTCGAGCTCTTCGTAGCTGCTAGCCAAATATTCGATATTCGGACAGGCGGTCATGATCTGGCGCGGCGTCATCCCTAAATCGGCGCGCTCTCGTTTGCGTTTGTTCTTCGCCCGCTGTGAATCGAGCTTCATCTTCGGGTCGACCCCGACATAGCTATGCGCGCCGGCGATCAGGAAACCGGTACCGAATGCGCCAAAGCCGCAGCCGACATCGAGGACCCGGCGGCCGCGGATATACTCGCCAATTTCGCGGGGCCAGCCGATATAATCGAATTCGGCGGATTTCTCGATCAGATGCGCGTTGTAATTGTGGCAGGCATGGCTGTTCGAAGACGAAAAGGCGAAATAGGCGGCTTTTGCCGCGTCGCCGCAATCGTTCCAGCGTATATTGTCGAGCGTCTTCGCATGGCCTTTGAACCAGTCGATCGCCGCTTCGGCGGCCGCTTCGTCTCCATTTTCGATAGCGGTTTCGACCTGATCGATCATCCGTGGCAGGCCCGCCCGGAAATCGCGCCGCGCCTGTTCGCCCGAACCGAATTGCGGCTGTGCGGGCGGTTCTTTGCCGGATTGCCGGATGGAGCGCAGCCAGCTGCCGATGCGAGTCAGCAGTCCGGGGCGGTCGGGGGCCGCATCGATGGAGCGAGATTCCGTCATGGCGCTCTCTTAGCCGCACATCATCCCATGCCGCCAGCCTCGACGCATCTTACGCAGCATGGCGTTTGCTCTGGACTAGCCATCAGGTGCAACACGCGATAGCGGACAGCGCGAACGGAACAGTGAATGCAGCAATGAAAATATTGGTAACCGGCGGCGCCGGATTTGTCGGCAGCAACCTGATCGCGCGGCTCGATACGCTGGGCGGTTACGAGATCGTTGTGCTGGACAATGAAGTCCTTGGATCGCGCGATGCGATTGCCGATTGCGATGTCGCATTCCATCATGGCGATATCCGCGATTCGGCGGCGGTCGAAGCTGCACTGGACGGCGTCGACGCCGTCGTCCATCTGGCGGCGGATACCCGCGTAATTCCATCGATTTCCGAGCCGAAGTTCAATTTCGATGTGAATGTCGGCGGCAGCCTTGTCGTGCTCGAGGCGATGCGCTGTCTGGGTATAAACCGGATCGTCAACGCATCGACGGGCGGGGCGATCATCGGCGAGGCCGAGCCGCCGGTCAACGAGGCGATGGTTGCCGCGCCGCTATCGCCCTATGGCGCGTCCAAACTGGCGGTCGAAGGCTATTGCTCCGCCTATGCCGCGAGCTACGGGATGACGGCCGCCTCCTTGCGTTTCTCGAACGTGTACGGCCCGCGATCCTGGCACAAGGGCAGCGTTGTTGCGCTTTTCATCAAGCAGATACTGCGGGGCGAGACGCTGACAGTCTATGGCGATGGCGGGCAGACGCGCGATTATGTTCATGCGCGCGATCTCTCCGATGGCATTGTCGCGGCGCTGAAATCCGATGCGAGCGGGCCGATCCAACTCGGCACCGGTATCGGAACGCCGCTCAACGCGATCATCGACATGCTGCGCGAGATTAGCGGACAGGATATCGCCGTCGACTATGCCCCGTTCCGCGAGGGTGAGATCGTCCATACCTGGTGCGATATCGGCCATGCGCGCACGACACTTGGCTACGACCCGCAGACCGCACTCCGCGACGGTCTGGAAGAGACATGGCGCTGGTTTGTCGATAATCGCGAGCGGCTCGCCCTCTAACTTGTTTCCATCGCATCTTTTCCGCACAGTCGAGCCATCGTGACGCATATCGCTTTTTTCGAACCGTCCTGGGTCGCGCATGATGCGCGCGACTGGGAAATTCGCGGCAGCTACAAATATCCGAGCCTGCTCGGCGATCTGCAGGAACGGGCGACGATTACCGTGCTGATGCGCGATCTGCCGCCCGAAGACGATGCGCACCGCCAGCGGTTGGCCGCCGATTATGGCGTCCGTTTCGCAACGCTCGACACGGCCGACGATGCCGGCCAGCATGCTGCGGAGGCTTTGGCCGAGGATTATGCGTCGGCGATTGCCGAACACGCTCCCGATATCGTCAGCACGCTGAACGGACGGATGATCGGCCATAATTTCGCGCTGGCGCAGGCGGCGCATCGTGCGGGTTGCGACTATGTCTATCGGATCGCCGGCAACGATATTGCGACCCAGACCGCCGTGCATGAAACCGCCGGCAGGCCGATGCAGGGCACGGCTTTTCTCGCGAATCTCGCGGCGCAGGAGCGGTACGCGGTGGAGGTCGCCCGTACGGCGATCGTAATGGGCGGCACCGAGCGGGCGCGGGCTGCGGAGCTCACGAGCGATCCGGGGAAAATCCAGATTTGCCGACGTGGGGTGGATCGCGATCATTTTGCGCCACCCGAACGGCCAGCGGCGCGATGCGAAAAGATCCTGTTCGTCGGGCGCGACAGCGCGGAAAAAGGTATCGACCTGATCGAGGCGGCAGCGGATATGCTGGCCGAAGAACGGCCGGGCATTGGATTTACCATCGCCGGCGATTTCGCCGAACGCGAGGATGGCAATCGGCGCTATCTGGGCTTCCACGATTATGCTGCGCTTCCCGGTCTGTATCGCGATCACCATGTCTTGCTCCTCCCCGCGCGGTCCGAAGGATTTCCGCAGGTCGTGATGGAGGCGATGACGACCGGACTGCCGGCCATTCTCTCCCGAGTCCTCTTTTCCGAGGATTTCGGGGCGGAGGATGGCGTGACGCTGGTCGAGTATGATCCCCGCGCGATCGCCGATGCGATCACAAGCTGGCATGACGATCCCGCTGCGTTCGAAACCAGCCGCCGACAGGCTCTCGCGTTTGCAGAGACCCATTTCGATGCGGCCAAAAACAGTGCGCTCTATCACCGGGCGCTGCTTGGAGAGACAGGGTGAGCGGCGCGCTGGGGCCCGTCGCGCGGCGCTACTGGTTCGCGGACTCTGCCGCGCTGGCTGCCATTCGCGACGCGGAGGATCCGCCGGAATGGGAGGCCGGTGATCTGCCGGTCACGGTCTTTTGCCTCGATGAGGAGAGCCATGGAGCCTTGCGCAATGTTCTGGCAGACGACGAGAATGTGCGCCTTGTCGATGCCTGCGAGCCGGGACGGTTATCGGACATTCTGGCGGCCGAACTCGATCGCGAAATGGCGCGCCATTTGCAGTTCGCCTTTCGCGCCATCGAGGATTTCAGGCCGGCGCTCGATCTGGTTAGCGAGCGATTGCAGGCGTTGCAGCGCAGGGCGCTTTGCACCGATATGCTCGCCATCGGGCCGTACGATAGCGAGCAGTCAGCAGCGGATCTCCCCGAGCGGACATGGATACCGTCCGCCGCGATCCGCGATGCGCTGGCCGGTAAGGACATTGCCGATATCGCGGCGCTGAAAGCCGCGGTCGCAGAGTTGATCGAAACGCTCGACTGCGCGGAAACGAAGCTGATTGCCGGGGCCTGCTATCTGACCGCCGACGAAATCCCGGTTTTGACCGGCGCGGAGCGTGAGGCGGCGGTGTGGCGGGCGCGGACGGCAGCGGCATGGTCGGAGATCGACCGGCTGCGCAGCGAGAAGCGTGTGCGGGCCGGGCGCGAAAAAGCGCTTGCAGCGCGACATGAGCGGGATCTGACGCGGCAGGCGGAGCGCAGTCGCCGGGAGATCGATCGATTGCATCGCGCGGCGGGATGGCGGGGAAGGTGGCGGGCGCGGTTGACGCGCCTGTTCGGCAAATAGCCGTGCGCCGTTATCCGCTGCCGCCGGACGGGCCGCTCGCGGCCGCCATCGTCGCCAGCCGCCGGGGCTTCTGGGCCGAAGCGATTACCCTGTGGCGCGACATTTCGCGCGCGGGCGACCATGACCGGCTCGCCGCGGCCTGTGCCGCCGAGGCGGCTTTGCAGATCGGGCACAGGGGGCTGGCCGATCATATGCTCGCCCAGCTCGATCCTGTACCGCACCATCTGGCGTCGATGGATATGGACGGCGCGGTGGCTCAGCCATCCGGTTCGCTCGACGATTATCGCGGGGACATGGAGCACGACGTATCGGCGTTTCGGTCAGATCATCCGATGGGCAATCTGGTTCCGGCCGCGCTGAATTCGACGTCACCGACATCTTCGAAGCGGAAGTCCGTGCTCGGTCGGATTTTCGGCGGCAATCCGAGAAAAACGCAGGCAGCCGTCGATGCGTTCCGGAAACGGGGCGATGAGGCCGGCTTGCGAGAATATGCGACAAAGCTGTTAGAGCGCAGCGCTTCCGCAGCCGATCTGCATTGGGCGATTGTCGGACTGTACAAGCTTGGCGTCGGCATCGGCGACGCGCTGTTCGATCGCGCGATGGACATGTTCGCCGCGCAGGATATGGCGCCCGACCAACGCGCTATCGCCGATGCACGGCTTTCGCGGGCACTCGGCTATCCGGGTTTCGCGCGAATCCTTTTGCGGCGGGCGCTGACCGTGTCGAAACGCGCGAAGACGCGTGCGGCGATCCGTCGCCGTCTGGCCAGTCTGGCGGCTGAGCGCGGGCGCTGGCTCGACGATAGCGCGATACTGTCGGCCGCGGATTTTGCTACCCCGGTTCCGGCGCGTGCGGCCTTGCTCGATTATGTCCGCAGCGATGACGAAGCGTCGCCCCCACGTGTCGCCGAGCCGGTCGAACTCGCTTTCGACTGGCTGTTCGAGCGCGGACTGGACTCGGTTCAATCCTATGTGCCGGATAACCGCCTGCTCATGGTCGGCAACACGCTGGCATGCGGCGGGATGGAGCGGATGATGGCGCGCGCCTATCGCCATTTTGCTGACGGCGACGATTTCGAGCAGGTCGATCTCGCCTTGCTCGACTATGCCGATGACGCGCCGTCCGCCTTTTATGCGGAGGAAGCGGGTGTGAGTGCGCGCGATATCGTGCTGCTTGGCCCGGACGGCGAGGCGCAGATGCCCTTCGCGCTCCTGCCGCCGAGCTGGAATGTGCGCACCCACAAGCTGCACGCGCATATCCGCAAGACCCGGCCGCGCGTCATTCATGCCTGGAACGATCTGACCGGATTGCTCGCCGCCTTTGCCGGCCTTGTCGCCAGTTGCCCGAAGATCGTCGTCCATTTCCATCACACGCCGAACGTGCCGCTATCGGGACGCGCGGAGCCCATCGCCTGCTATCCGGCGGTCTATCGGACGTTGCGGACGCGGCGCGATATCGCGACGGTTTTCTGCGCGGAGGCGGCTGCGCGCGGCTATGCCGATTGGTGGCGCGTGCCCGAGGACGAGCGGTTTCGCGTCCTCTACAATGGCTTTGACTGGCAATCGCCGGAAACAGATACGGCGGAAGCAAAACGGGCGATCGGGCTTGCGGGGGATCGACCGGTGATCGGAACCGTATTGCGCTTCTCCGAGGTCAAGCAACCGCTGCTCTGGGCCGATGCGGCGATCGCCCTGGCGCAGGATGCGCCGGACACCCAGTTCCTGTTGGTCGGCGACGGGCCGTTGCGCGCCGCCGTGGCGGATCGTTTCGCCGAAGCCGGGCTGGCTGCGTCCGTGCACATGCCGGGGCAGGTCGAGAATGTGGCCGACTATCTGGCGGCGATGGATCTGTTCTGGCTGACCTCGCGGACGGAGGGGCTGCCCAATGTGCTGATCGAAGCGCAGTTTTCCGGCGTGCCCATCGCGGCCTTCGATGTCGGCGGGATCGGCGAAACGTTCATCGACGGCGAGACGGGCATCCTCGTTCCGCCCGACGATATTGCGAGCCTCGCCGAACGCAGTCTCGCATTGCTGCGGGATACCGAATGGCGCGATGCGGCGTCGCGAAGGGCGGTAGAGCAGGCCGAACAGCGCTTTTCGTCCAGCGCCTTTTTCGACGGGCTGAGTCAGCTTTACTGACGGTCCGCGCTTGTATTCGCAGGGCGACCCTGTTTGAACGCGCGCATGGAGAGGGCTTGGCGTTTCGCGATCGATCGCGGCGGGACATTTACCGATGTGGTCGCGATCGCGCCCGATGGATCGCTCCATGTCGAGAAACTGCTGTCCGAAAATCCCGAACAGTATGAGGATGCCGCCGTCGCAGCCATCGAACGGTTGCTAGCGCGGCATGGCGAGGAGCCTATCGCCAGTGTCAAAATGGGCACGACCGTCGCCACCAATGCACTGCTCGAGCGCAAGGGCGAGCGGGTCGCGCTGGCGGTGACGCGCGGTTTCGGCGACGCGCTCAGGATCGGCTATCAGGCGCGGCCCGAAATTTTTGCGCGGCATATCCGGCTCCCCGGCCAGCTGTACGAGCGCGTGATCGAGATCGACGAGCGTGTCCAGGTCGACGGCACGGTCGAGACGGCGCTCGACGAGGACGCCGCGCGGGCGGCGTTCGAAGAGGCGTATGCCGATGGCTTTCGCGCCATCGCGATCCTGCTCATGCATGGCTGGCAGCATACCGCGCATGAAGGGCGGCTCGCGGCCATCGCGCGCGATGCGGGTTTCACCCAGATTTCGGTCAGCCACGAAGTCGCGCCGCTGATCAAGCTGGTCGGGCGCGGCGATACGACCGTGGTCGACGCCTATCTCTCGCCCGTACTGCGCCGGTATGTGGACAAGGTTGTGGACGGAATTGGGGAAAACGTCCGGTTGCAATTCATGCAATCCAATGGCGGCCTCGCCGACGCGCAGGCGTTTCGCGGCAAGGATGCGATCCTGTCCGGCCCGGCCGGCGGCATCGTCGGCATGGCGAAGACGGCGGAGCAGGCCGGGTTCGAGCGTATTATCGGGTTCGATATGGGCGGCACCTCGACCGATGTTTCGCACTATGCCGGCCGTTACGAACGCACGCTTGAAACCGTCGTCGCCGGCGTGCGTATTCGCGCTCCGATGCTGCAAATCCATACAGTGGCGGCGGGCGGCGGCTCGATCTGCCATTTCGACGGCAGCCGGTTCCGGGTCGGGCCGGACAGTGCGGGCGCGGTGCCCGGGCCGGCCTGTTATCGCCGGGGCGGACCGCTGACCGTCACCGATTGCAATGTTGCGCTCGGCAAGATCGATCCCGAGCATTTCCCGCATGTCTTCGGTCCCGATGGCGACCAGCCCATCGATGTGGGTGTCCCTGTGGAAAAACTTGAGGAAATGGCCGGGGATATCGAGGCGGCGACCGGCAATCGCATGACGCCCAAGGAGATCGCCGAGGGTTTCCTGCGCATCGCCGTCGACAATATGGCGAATGCGATCAAGAAGATATCGATCGCGCGCGGCCATGACGTGACCCGTTACACGCTCGCCTGTTTCGGCGGGGCGGGCGGCCAGCATGCCTGCCTCGTCGCCGATGCACTGGGGATCGACCGGATCCAGATCCACCCGCTCGCGGGCGTGCTGTCCGCCTATGGCATCGGCCTCGCGGATGTAACGGTGCTGCGCGAAATGACGTTCGGCAAGGCGCTGGGCACGGATTTCGACGCGGAGATCGCAGCGCTTGCCGATGAGGCGGAAGCGGCCGTGTGCGAACAGGGCGTTGACGATGCAGCCATCGACAGCGATCGCCGCGTCGCGCTGCGCTATGCCGGGAGCGACAGCGCGCTCGAAGTCGCGTGCGATACGCCCGAGGCGATGCGGACGGCATTCGAGGCGCTGCACAAAACGCGCTACGGTTATGTCGATGAACTAGCGGAGGTCATCGTCGAAACGCTGATCGCCGAAGCGGTCGGACGCACCGAAAATGTCAGTGCTCCTGCGCAGGCAGGAGCCCAGGCCCAAACTCAATGGACTAGGCTCCTGCCTGCGCAGGAGCACGGAGATGTGATCCACAGGGATGCCATCGCTCAAGACGAAACCATCCTCGGCCCGGCGATGATCGCCGAGGAGACGGCGACCACCTATGTCGAGCCAGGCTGGCAGGCCGAGGCGGATGCGCATGGCAATCTTATCCTGACACGAGCCGTTCCGCGCGCGGAGCATCATGCGATCGGCACGGATGTCGATCCGGTGATGCTCGAAATCTTCAACAATCTGTTCATGGCGATCGCCGAGGAAATGGGCGTCGCGCTGCAGAGCACGGCGAGTTCGGTGAACATCAAGGAACGTCTCGATTTCTCCTGCGCGCTGTTCGATCCGACCGGCGCGCTGATCGCCAATGCGCCGCATATCCCGGTCCATCTGGGCTCGATGGGCGACAGCATCCGCACGATCATCGAGGCGCGCGGCCCGAATGAAGACGGGAAAGCAGCGGACGGGCGCGGTATCCGGCCCGGCGATGCCTATGTCCTCAACGCACCCTATCGTGGCGGAACGCATCTGCCCGATATCACCGTCATCGTGCCGGTCTTCCATAAGGGCGACGACGAGCCTGCCGCCTTTGTCGCGGCGCGCGGCCATCATGCCGATATCGGCGGGATCGCACCGGGTTCGATGCCGTCGGACAGCCGTTCGATCACCGAAGAGGGCGTGCTGCTCGACAATGTGCTGATGGTCGATAAGGGCCGCTTCCTCGAAGCCGAGATGCGCGCGATCCTCGGCGCTGGCGAGCATCCGGCGCGCAGTCCGGACCGCAATATCTCCGATCTCAAGGCCCAGCTCGCAGCCTGCACGCGCGGCGCGGAGGAGCTGGTGCGGATCGCGTCGGATTATGGCCGCGATGTCGTGGCGGCCTATATGGACCATGTCCTCGCCAATGCCGAAGAAGCGGTGCGCCGCCTGATCGAGAAGCTCGACGACGGGGCTTTCACCTATGCGATGGATAATGGCGCGCAGGTGTCCGTGGCGATCACCGTCGATCGCGAGGCGCGGTCGGCAACTATCGATTTCACCGGCACGAGCGATCAGCAGTCCGATAATTTCAACGCGCCCCATTCGATCACCCGCGCCGCGACGCTCTACGTCGTGCGCACCTTGATCGACGACGCGATCCCGATGAATGACGGTTGCCTCCGGCCGATCGAGCTGGTCGTACCCGAGGGATCGATGCTCAATCCCCAATATCCGGCTGCGGTCGTCGCGGGCAATGTCGAGACGAGCCAGGTCGTCACCGACGCGCTGTTCGCGGCGACCGGCCGACTTGCACCCTCGGCGGGCACGATGAACAATTTCACCTTCGGCAATGATCGCCACCAATATTACGAAACCATCGCCGGCGGCTCGGGCGCAGGCCCCGATCATGACGGGACGAGCGCAGTCCAGACGCATATGACGAACAGCCGGCTGACCGATCCGGAAATTTTGGAAACGCGGCTACCGGTGCTGCTCGAAAGCTTCGCGATCCGACATGGTTCGGGTGGGGCAGGGCGACACAAAGGCGGCGACGGCACGGTGCGCCGCGTGCGTTTCCTCGAAGCCATGCAGGCGAATATGCTCGCCAACCGGCGCAAGATATCTCCCAAAGGGATCAGGGGCGGCCGGGATGCGAAGCCGGGGCGCAATATCGTGGAACGAACGGACGGCAGCCGGGAAGAGCTGCCCGCCACGGCTTCGAGCGCGCTTGCGCCGGGCGATGTGTACATTGTCGAAACGCCCGGCGGCGGCGGATATGGGGAGCTTGAATGAATTGCATCGCATCATTCCCGCGAAGGCGGGAATCCAGTTCTGTCGCTGATGGTTCGGGACTGGATTCCCGCCTCCGCGGGAATGACGGAGTATAGGATGGCTGACTATCTCGTCCTCTCCGGCATTCTTGTGGTGGTCGTCGGCTTTGCACTTCGCTTCAATCCGCTGCTGGTGGTGGTTGTAGCGGCCATCACGACCGGGTTGTTGGCTGATCTGGGAATGATCGCGGTAATCGAAGCGCTCGGCAAAGCGTTCAACGACAACCGGTACATTTCCGTAACCTGGATCATCCTACCCGTGATCGGGCTTTTGGAGCGCTATGGGCTCCAACAGCGCGCCCGCGCCGTGATCGAGAGCGTGCGGGGCGCAACCATGGGCAAGCTGCTCGTCGTCTATCTGCTCTTCCGCCAGGTGACGGCCGCTATCGGGATGAAGGATGTCGGCGGCCATCCGCAGGCGGTCCGTCCGCTCGTCGCGCCGATGGCCGAAGCCGCGGCCGAAAAATCGCATGGCGAACTGGCCGAGGACGAACGGCAGAAAGTCCTCGCCATGTCGGCGGCGACCGACAATGTCGGGCTGTTCTTCGGGGAAGATATTTTCTTCGCAATCGCCTCTATCCTGCTGATCCAGGGTGTCTTCGAGAGCGCCGGCTATCCGTTGACGCCGCTGCAATTGTCGGTCTGGGCGATCCCGACCGCAATCTGCGCCTTCTTCATCCATGGCGGACGTATCCTCGCCTTTGACCGGCGGTTGGGCCGAGCAGCGGGGAGGTTGCCGCGATGATCACCTATGAATGGCTCTATATCCTCGCCGGATCCTTCTTTGCCCTCTGGTCGCTGCTGAGCTTGCTCGACCGCGCAAACGGGAAGCGTTTTGGCAATGCCGCCTTTTGGGGCCTGCTCGCCGCAAGCTTTCTGCTTGGCAGCCACCTGTCCGATTTTGCCAATGGCGTGCTGGTGCTTGTGATGGTCGGGATTGCCGGAATCGGCGGCCTCGGTCGGAGTGAACCGAAAACAACGACGGTCGAACAGCGTTTCGATTTCTCGAAGCTGCTCGGCAACCGGCTCTTCCTGCCGGCCCTGATCGTGCCGGTTACGGCCGTCGCGGGGACTTTGCTCTATAACTATACGCCGCTGTTCGAAACCGCCCTTTTCGAGGAACGCCGCGAGACGCTGATCCTTTTCGGCGTCGGCGTGGTTTTCGCTTTGGTGGCGGCGATGATCTGGCTGAAGCCGCCGCTGCTGGCTCCGGCAGAGGAGGGGCGCCGCTTGCTCGATTCGATCGGTTGGGCCGCGATACTGCCGCAGATGCTCGCGGCGCTCGGCGCGGTCTTCGCGCTGGCGGGAGTGGGCGATGTAATCGGCGGCCTCGCGGGAACGCTGATACCGGAGAACAATATCCTTGTTGGGGTTATCGTCTTCTGTCTGGGCATGGCGATTTTCACGATGATCATGGGCAACGCCTTCGCCGCCTTTCCGGTGATGGCGGCGGCGATCGGCATTCCGTTGCTGGTCGAGGATTATGGCGGCAATCCGGCGGTGATCGGCGCGGTCGGCATGCTCGCCGGTTTTTGCGGAACGCTGATGACGCCGATGGCCGCGAACTTTAACATCGTCCCGGCCGCGCTGCTCGAGCTCAAAGATCAGAATGGCGTCATCCGGCAACAGATCGGTACGGCCATCCCGCTCTGGTTCTGCAATGTCGCAATCATCTATGTGGGAGCCTATCTCCTATGGAACTGACAGAAGATCTCGCCGCAAAATTCGCGCGCATCGCGCTCGGCCATGTCACGCAGCAATATCCGCACAAGCTCGATCATGTGATGAACGGGCCGGAGGATGCGCGCGAGCCCAAGGCGCTGCACCCGATCTTCTTTGGCAGTTTCGATTGGCATAGCTGCGTCCATGGCTATTGGATGCTGCTGACCCTGCGGCGGCTCTATCCCGATACGCCGTTCGCGAAGGAGGTCGAAGCGCTGGCGGACCGGATGCTGACCGAAGAGAAGGTGGGCGGGGAGCTCGCCTATCTGGAGCGCGAATATTCGGGCGGCTTCGAGCGGCCCTATGGCTGGGCCTGGCTGCTGGCGCTGCACGGGGAAGCGGCGCGGCAGGCGGATCGCGACTGGGGCGCGAATCTTGAGCCACTGGCGCGCGAATTCGCCGAACGGTTCAAGCTGTTCCTGCCCAAGCAAGGCTATCCGATCCGGACGGGCACGCATTACAACACGGCTTTCGCACTGGTGCTCGCCCATGGCTGGGCCGACGTGCATGATCCGGACCTGCTCGGCCTGATCCGCGAACGCGCCGGTTTCTATTACGGCACGGATCGCGACTGCCAGGCCTGGGAACCGGGCGGGGACGAGTTCCTGTCCTCGGCGATGATCGAAGCGCTGCTCATGCGGATCATACTCGGCAAGGCAAATTTTGCGGAGTGGTTCGCCGCCTTTCTGCCGCGGCTCGATATCGGCGAGCCCGCGAGCCTGTTCACGCCCGCTCAACCCAGCGACCGCAGCGACGGCAAGATCGCGCATCTCGACGGCTTCAACCTGGCGCGCGCCTGGTGCTGGCGAAGCATTGCCGATGCGCTGCCGGTCGACCTTGCAGATCGCGCCACGCAGACCGCCGAGCGCCATCTCGATCTGGCGCTGCCGCATGTCGAGGGCGACTATATGGGCGAGCATTGGCTGGCGAGTTTCGCGGTATTGGCGCTTTTGGCCGACAATTAGATTTCACGCATCTTGGTATCGAACTGCTCGCTCAGAAGGAGCGAAACCAGTGTGCGCAATTCGTTGGTCGTCGTGCACGGAGCAGCGGCAAGGCGCGCGAGATCGGCGAGAAAAAGCCATCGACCATTTCGGCCCAATGCCGGCGTTGCATCCTCGCCATGCAACAGTTGGACGCTGTACCGGCAGATGCATTCGAAGAAACGTCCGCCCTCATCGCTCTGCCGAAGCGAAATTATCTCTTGCGGGTCGCAGTCGCGCAGGGCGTCGAGCTCGGTTTCGCCTGGCCCCGCGCTTGCAGAAAATTCCATGCGATTTCCGTGGCCGAGTTCGTGGGCCGGGCGGACCAGGAACTGGGCTGCGCCGTCCCGTACCCGCATGAGCAGAACGATCTCTTTCTCGCGATCTTGCGTCATCAGGGGCTGGCACCATCGCGAGACTTCACGATCGGCAGCCCGAACGTCGAAAAAGCGCACGCCATAGCCGGATGGTGTAGCCGAGATGCCCCGGCCATCCGGCTCCCAGCCCGCCAAGTCCCCGATATCCTCGAAGCGCCATTCCATGCGGTCATGCATTCGGAGCGCAGGCGGGCGCCGACGCGCACTATGCCGAGCCACGCGCAGCCGCGAGTAGGACCGCTGCAAAACCGGGGCAGTGAATAATGGTCCGTCTCCCGACAGCAAGAACCAGGGCGCAGTTGCGAATACCGAACGTGCGTCGGTATTGACCTGAAAGGGGCGGCCAAGCGCCAAGCGCAGCTCTTTTGCAGAAGACCAGCGCCAGCGATGATCTTCCGGCTCCGTCTCACGCGGTGCCAAAGCGACGAGATTACGGTTGAATTTCCAGAGAAAGCGATCGCCCTGTTCGGAATGAGGGCCGTCGGAAATGATCGACGATCTGTCCCTGAATATGCGGATATATGGAGACGGCTTGCCGCCATGCAGCCGCCGGTAATTGCTGCGGGTGGCCTGCAATGTGGGGCCAATCTGCGTCCCGTCGATACTTCCGGGCTCGGTCTTCGCGTGCAAAAGCCAGTCCCACATTCCGTCGTTTCGGCGACGGACGCAAAAGCCGAGCCACCCGATCTCCTGCTGATCGATCATGACGCGCGGCGAACCGATTTCGGCCTGCTGAGGGATCGAGGCAACGTTCCGTACGGCGAAAAACCCACCGGTGTCGTGGCGTATCGCGCCATCCGAGACCGCCCAGGTCTCGCACTCGGAGAGGGAAACGGGTCTTGCGACGAGTGCGCTTCGCGAACGCGCCGCCTCGAGCCAGTTGTCGAGGGAAAGGCTATCGGACACGAAGTTGAGTCCTCGCCGCGTTGATCGCCTGTTCCAACGGCGGTTGCGATGCGAGCGTTTCGCCGGTCCGATTGCGGAGCGACTGGCTTATGACGAACCCGGGTTCGTCGGATGATCCGGCGGCGAGCAGAGATGCGTCGACCGTATCGATCCCGGTCTTCTCGTAAAAGCGAGTTCGCGACAGGCCGCCCGTACCGTCCGCCCTGGCCCATGTTCGGGATAGACCCAAATGCGCCGCAAGCCAGATGTCTTCCTCGATCTCCTCAAGGAGGAGATCGGTCGATCCGGCTTCCATTTTGTCCAGCCAGCTTTCGGCATAGAGCGGCGCGATGGCGTAATGCGGGTCGACATCCTTTCCGCCGATTTTTCGCATGTTCATTTTTTCTTTCAGCAGCGCGATTTCCGATCCGCTTGTGAAGCGCGGCGCCGCTTGCCAGAGACGAAGGACGTAATCGTCGATGGGGACGGTCGCGAGCTTGGAGGACAGGCCCATCGGCCCGATTTCCTGGGCAAGGGCGGTTCGCATGACCCATCCGCTCATCGGTTCGATGTACCAGCGGGGGCTGTTACAGGCTTCTTCCAGAGACCGTTCTTTGGGATGCGCCTCTGTGAAGATCGCGGCATCGGCGCGCGGGCCGCGATTATCGAAGAATGCGGCGCGCGCCCAGTAGAGATCGGCTTTTGCCATCGCCCCGAGCGCATGGTCCAGATGATGGGGGAGCCATAGATCGTCCTGGTTCAGAAATGCGAGATAATCGGTGTCGGCGAGCGCCATGCCGACGGAGTTGGGCCCCGCCTGTTCGCCGAAGCGTTCGGGCAGATTGGCGAAGCGGATGCGCGCATCATCGAATTCCCGCACCACGGATTCCGTTTCGTCCGAACAGCAATCGCCGATCACGATCATCCGCCAATCGGGCATCGTTTGGGCGCGCGCCGAGCGTATCGCATTTCGCAATGCCGCCGGCCGGTGATAGGTCGCCACGACGATCGTGATCGCGGCTTTCATGCAGCCGAAACCTCCTCCAGCGCTTCGGCGGCCTCGGTCCAGATGGCCTCCTGCTCGGCGATTCGATCCTCGAGTTTTGCCCGTCGCATCATCAGGTCGGTCATCGTCGCACCGGCGAGGTCGCCTTTGGCGTCATCGGGCGCGAACATTGCCTGGTCGACGGCCGAACGCTGCTTCTCCAGTTGCGCGATCCGCGCTTCGGCCTCCTTGGCCTTTTTGCGCAGCTCTTGCGATTGTCTGCGGGCCTCGGCGGCATCCTTGCGGGCCTGTTTGGCATTCTTGCGCGCGCCGCTTTTCGCCTCGGGCGGCGGTTCGTTCTTGCCGAGTACGAGATCGGTATAATCGTCGATCGAGCCGTCGAACTCGGTCGCCGTGCCGTCGTCGATCAGGATGAGCCGGTCGGCGGTCAGCTCCAGCATATGCCGGTCATGGCTGACGATCACGACCGCGCCCGAATAATCGGTCAGCGCCTGGACCAGCGCCTCGCGCGCGTCGACGTCCAAGTGGTTGGTCGGTTCGTCGAGTATGAGAAGATGCGGCGCATCGCGCGTGATGAGCGCCAGCGCCAACCGCGCGCGCTCGCCGCCCGATAGCTTGCGGACTTCGATCGTCGCCTTGTCGCCCGAAAAGCCGAACCGGCCGAGCTGCGCGCGCACGGCGCCGGGCTTCGCCTCGGGCATCGCGCGCGTCATATGGTCGAGCGGCGTATCGTCGCCGTCCAGTTCCTCGACCTGGTACTGGGTGAAATAGCCGACCCGCGTCTTGCCATGGATCGCGATATCGCCATCCATCGGTTCGAGCTGCCGGGCCAGCAGCCGCGCGAGCGTCGTCTTGCCATTGCCGTTGCGGCCGAGAAAGGCGAGCCGGTCTTCCGGATCGATCCGCAAGGATACGCGCGACAGGACGGGGTTATCATCCTCATAGCCGACCGCCGCATCGTCGAGGACGATCATCGGCGGCTTCATCTCGCCCGGGCTGGGAAAACCGAAGACGAGGCTGGGATCTTCGACCGCCGCTTCGACCGGGGCCATCCGCGCGAGCGCCTTCATCCGGCTCTGCGCCTGTTTCGCCGCATGTGCCTTGGCCCGCCACCGATCGACGAACGCCTGCAGCTTCTCGCGCTCCGCCAGCTGTTTCGCGCGCACCGACGCCGCCTGCGCCGCCTGTTCCGCCGCCTGCTTTTCGAATGCGTCATAGCCGCCCGGATAGAGCTTTGTCCGGCCGCCTTTCAGGTGCAAAATATGATCGACGACGTTGTTCAAGAGATCGCGCTCATGGCTGATGACGAGCATTGTCCCGCGATAGTCGCGCAGGAAATTTTCGAGCCACAGCGTCGCCTCGAGATCGAGATGGTTGGACGGCTCGTCGAGCATCAGCATGTCGGGCGCTGTGAACAGGAGGGCGGCCAGCGCCACCCGCATGCGCCACCCGCCCGAAAAACTCTCCAGCGGCTGCGCCTGCATCTCTTCGTCGAAGCCGAGGCCGCTCAGGATGCGCGCGGCCCGGGCCGGTTCGGCATGCGCGTCCATCGCATTGAGGCGTTCGTGAATGTCGCTGATGCGCTGCGGGTCGGTTGCCGCTTCGGCTTCGGCGAGCAGTTCGGTGCGCTCGCTATTGGCGGCCAGTACCGTATCGAGCGGCGATTGTTGCCCGGCCGGCGCTTCCTGCGCCAGATAGCCGATCCGCATATCCTTGGGCATGTCGATCGTGCCGTCATCGGCTTCGATCTGCCCGGTAAGCGCGCGCATCAGCGTCGATTTTCCCGCACCGTTCCGCCCGATCAGCCCGATCTTCCCGCCCGGCGGCAGCGCCGCTGTCGCGCCGTCAAGAATGACCGTGCCGCCAAGCCGCACCTTGAGATTGCTGAAATTGATCATCGGGCTGGCGGCTATAGCGGATGTAGTGCGCTAAGCCAGTGGCTCGTTACGCTCTGCCGCCACCCACTACAAAACTCGCCACGGTCGTCGTGCTGCCGCCGATATTGAGCATCCCGGCTCTCACCGCGCCATCGACCTGATAGTCGCCGGCACGGCCCGTTACCTGCTTCGCGCAGTCGAGCATCATGCGGACGCCGGTTGCGCCGACGGGGTGGCCGGAGCCGATCAGGCCGCCGCTCGGGTTGATCGGGTGCGCGCCGTCTATCGCGATCCCGCCATTTTCGATGATCTTCCAGCTTTCGCCGGGTGCGGTCAGACCGAGATGGTCGATCGCCATATATTCGGTGGTGGTGAAGCAATCATGGACTTCGATCGCGTCGAGGTCTGTCGCAGAACCAACCCCGGCCCGCTCCAGCGCATCGGAGACCGCCTTGCGGACATGCGGGAAGACATAATCCTCGGCCTTGCTCGCCTCGATCTTGGGCTGATAGCCGATATGCGCCGTGCGATGGCCCCAGCCGTCGATCCGCGCCAGATCGTCGAGCGATGTACCGTGCGCCTTTGCATAGTCGCGCGCCTTGGTTTCCCCGGCGAGGAAGATCACGGCCCCGCCATCGGTAATCTGCCCGCAATCCTGCCGCCGGATGCGGCCGTCGATGACCGGATTGGCCGCGTCATCTTCTTCGAAGCTCGCATTGCCGAATGTCCATTGACGCGTCTGCGAATTGGGATTGCGGCGGCCATTGGCGAAATTCGTGCGCGCGATCTCTGCGAGGTGCGCCTGTTCCAGCCCGAAGCGCCGCTCATATTCGTCGCCCAGCTCTGAGAACATGTGCGGCCAGGGATATTTGACGCCCTCGCATTCCTTGCCGGAGAACATCGCCGGGCCGCCGATATATTGCGCGGCGGTATCGCCAGGCACGTTCCGCATCATCTCGATGCCGAGCACGCAGACGCAGTCGTATCTACCGGCCTCGATCTCGGCCATTGCGGAGAGGATCGCCATGCTGCCCGAGGCGCACGCGGCCTCGTGGCGCTGGGCGGGCATGCCGGAAAAGCGGTCGTCGACGGCCGCGAAGAACCCGCCGAGCTGGCCCTGGTTGCAGAACAGCTCGGCGGTGAAATTGCCGACATGGGCGGATTCGATCTCTTCGGGGTCGAGGTCAGTATCCGCGAGGCCGCCTTCGAGTGTCGCCTTGAACAGGCCGAACAGGTCTTCGCCTTCGCGATGCCAGTTGCGCGCGAAATCGGTCTGATAGCCGCCAAGGATGAAAACGGGTGTGGTCATATCGGTTCGCCTAAAGTTCGTCGCTATTCGCCCAGATCGCATGGGTGCCGCTGCTGATCCGATGGGGCAGGGCGATCCGGCAGACCGGCCCAGCCTCGATATCCCGAGCATCGAGCAACACGCATTCGGAACGGTCGGTATTCGTATCGATGGTGAAGGTGATGAGATAGCCGTCATCCTCCTCCGTCGATCCGATACGCGGCACGAAACAGGGTTCGCTCAGATATTCGCCGTCCGGGAATTGCAGCTCCACCGACTCGCCCGTTTCGAAATCATGCTTGACGATGCCGGTAAAGACGAACCAGCCGGGCTTGGCGGTCGTGCTGTAGAGATAGCGCGTTTTCTTGCCCTGGAAATTGCGGTTGAAACAGCCGAACTCGAGGATGCGCTCGTCCAGATGTTCTTCCTGCGTTTCGCCGGTCTTCAGGTTGAAGCGCCAGCGATGGAGCTTGGGCTTCATCGAATGCTCGTCGAGATAGGCCATCATCTGCGCCCATTGCTGGGGAGCGTCTTTTAGCGGCTTGGGCTGCGGGTCTTCCTGAAAATAACCCTCGAGGACGATCTCGTCGCCGTCTTCGTACGCATTCATCCAGTGGAGTACGAAAGTGGGATCGGCCTTGAACCAGCGGATATCCTCTTCGCCGCCATAGCGCGGAATGATCGCGAAACGCGTGCCGAGTTCGGGATAGAAGCGCGCCGCGTGCAAATCGCGCTCGAGCAGTTCGGGGTCCCAGAACAGCGGTAGGTCGTTGAAGATCGTGTAATTCTCGGTGATCGCCATATCGTGCGGCAGGCGCGGACCGGGCAGGGGGATCGGGACGTAGTGGGTGAGCTTATTGTCGCGATCCACGATGCCATAATGCATGTACGGCGCTTTCTTCGAGTAATTGAAGAAGAGCAGCTCGCCGGTTGCGAGATCGACCTTGGGATGGGCGGAAATGCCGTCGTCCGGGCCCCAATCGGCAATGCCCTTGTCCTCCAGCGTCACCGGGTCGAGCAGATAGGGTTCGCCGCATTGATAGAAGGTGGAGACCACATTGCCCGCATGGATAACGACATCGGTCGAGGATGAATCCTTCAGCGATCCCTGCGCGCCCCAGCCCGGCCGTTCGGATAGCTTCGGGTTCGCCGCGATCCCGGCCCATAGCGAGCGGCCCGCTTCCTGTTCGGCGAGAAAGCCCTTGGTTTTGACGAACCGGTTGCGATAGCTCGCCTTGCCGTCATCGATATGGATCGCATGCAGCATCCCGTCGCCATCGAACGGGTGATAGGTGCCGATCGCCTGATGGACTGGGTTTTCGGTGTTGCGGACATAGACGCCGGAAATGTCGGTTGGAATCTCCCCGATCGCATCGAGATCGTGTGCATCGACTTCCTCGAAATTGGGCGTCCACGCGCCGCCGATATAGGGATGGCCGTCATCCTCCAGCGTCGGCTCCACGCGGTTGACGACCTTGGCTTTCATGCTTGCGATCCCTTTCCCATCCGGACTTTCCCCATGGGTATCCGAACTGCGGCGCGCTGCCTAGGTCAGCAGAAAAAGCTATGGCCAAGCGCCATGCTGCGCAGCATATCGGCAGAAACTACATTGGGGGCGCAGGATTCATGGACGCTTTTCTCACACTTTTCGGCGTGAATGCCGCCGTCATTCTCGCCATCCTGGTTGTGCTCTGGGCGATTAGCGTCGCGATCAAGGATGTGAGCTTCATCGACGCCTTTTGGGGTTTCAGCTTTGTCATCATCGCGGCGGTCACCTATCTGCTGACCGAGGGCGGATCGGAGGAGCGGCGGCTGCTGATCCTGTGCATCGCGACCGTGTGGGGCACGCGGCTTGCCGGCTATCTCTTCTGGCGCTGGCGCAAGGAGGGGCCGGACAAGCGCTATCTTGCGATGCTCGGCAAGGCCGAGCCGCATCCGCACCGTTTCAGCTTCCGGATGGTGTTCATGCTGCAGGGCATCTTGCTGCTGATCGTATCGCTGCCGATCCAGCTTGGCTCGATCCCGGCCGAGCCGGCATCGGTCGGCGCGCTCGGATGGTTCGGCGCGGGGCTAGCCATTATCGGCATTCTGTTCGAAACAATCGGCGATTGGCAGCTTGCGCGATTCAAGGCGCGTGGAACCGGCGGCGTGATGGACCAGGGCCTGTGGCGCTACACGCGTCACCCCAACTATTTCGGCGACACCTGCGTCTGGTGGGGGCTCTATCTGATCGCGGCCGAAACGACGCCGGGCATCGCCAGTTTCATCGGCCCGGCGGTAATGACCTATCTGCTTGTGAAATGGAGCGGCGCGGCGCTTCTCGAACGCCGGCTCAAGCGCGCCAAACCCGAATATGAGGATTATATCCGCCGCACCAGCGGCTTCTTCCCCTGGCCGCCGAAGGGATGAATTCGAACCAGGAGTTCATCGCGGAGCTGTGGAGGCCCGAGCCGGAATCGAACCGGCGTACACGGATTTGCAATCCGCTGCGTCACCACTCCGCCATCGGGCCGAAGGCGCGCGTTTGTGCGCTTTTCCGCTCCCTGTCAATAGAGAGTTAGCACTGCGATCCGGTGTAGTTCGCACGTTCACGCTTTGCCCCTGCTGTCCAGGCGGCTGATTGCCGAGCGGGCGCGTATCCGCTGACCGGCATATTTCATCGCCATCTTGAACGTCTCATGGCCTAGAACCGCCTCAATCTCGGCAACCTCGCATCCGGCTTCTGACAGCCGGCTTCCGGCCGCATAGCGCAGACCGTGCAGCGATCGGTCGGGCATTCCCTCAATCATCTCGCGCTCGCGATAGATCGCCGTCGAAAGGCTATTGCTATTGAAGGGGCGTCCGGTTGCCGTCGTCGCGATGACCACGTTGTCGCGGGGCAGGGCGTCGAGATAGGATCGCAGATCAGGGTGACAGGCAATATCTAGCCGGGCGCCGGTCTTCGATTGTCGAACTCGGATGATGTCGCCCTGATAATCATTCCATGTCATCGCCGCGATGTTCTTGGCCCGCTGGCCTGTGTAGAGGGCGAGCATGGCGGGCGTGCGCACCACAGGACGCGCGTGGCGCATGAATAGCTCGATCTCGTAGTCAGACCATACCACTAACTCCCTTTCGCCCTTGCTGGCGTCCCTGAGACGCTTGATGCCGCGAGCGGGATTCATACCCTCAGGAACAAGATCGTTTTCGTCCGCCCAGGTATAGAGTCGGGATACCATCTGCTTGATCTTGTGAGCCTTGCGCGGGGTCTGGGCATGGCCGTCTCGCACCGCCTTAATCATCTTGCGGGTCGTGTAGAGGTAGGGAAGGCTCTTGTCGTTTTCGTCGATCAGCTCAGCGCGTAACAGCTCGCATGTCGCGGCATAATCGGCCTGCGTTTCTTCTGCCAGCCCAATATATTCTTGGCTTTTCAGGAAGCGCGCAATCAGTTCGTCGAACGATCCGCGCTCAGGCTCAGGGTCTTTGGACTTGCGCGCCTTTTCCTTTGTGGCGTAATCAGCATGAAACTCGGGGCTGCCCGGCTCGCCAGTAATCCGGCCCATGGTGCGGTGATACCAATATTCGCGGCCGCTCTTTTTGCGCACGACATAGGTAAAAGGGAGCTTAGCCATGGGCATTCCGGTTCTCCAAGAATCGCCTTTCGACGTTCTCAGCTTCCAACAATCTGTCCGGTTCGTCCATGGGCTGATCCCCAAGTCGGTCGGCCCAGCGGTCCAGGTCCCGGCGATCATATAGCTTTCGCCTGCCATGCTCTTTCGGAGCCGGGCCGCACTTGCGCAGCGTCGTCTCGCTCAGTCCGACGTACTGAGCGGCGAGTGGCGCGCCCATTAGCCTAGGCCAGTCCGGCAAGGCGGCCCGCTGCGTCATCCCCGGCTCTCGGGATAGGAGGGGAGGGGGACGCGGATTTTACGGGTTTCGTCCGGCCAGTAGCTGCGCGCTGTCTGCGCCTCATTGAAAGCTGCAACAGCCTCATGAAATGCCTCAACCTCATTGAGGTCATCTACGCTGGCATCTTCATGCATGTCGTCCAGCACGCAATCTAGGACGTTGTCGGCGACTATTCGGGGATATGTCTTTATGCACGGGGCAAGCCATTCTACGCCATCATCTATGGCGTCTGCGATGTCCCAATAATATTGGTCGCCGCCGAACACGAAGTATGGCCCACCATCATCCCCGATCTCTTTCGCGGCGTCGAATTTGGCTTTCCCCCGGCAATTACGGCAGCGCGTCCAATACTTCTGGCATACCTTCCCGCACATATCGCAATTGCGGATTGCCGTCTCTTCTCTATCGGCCATGGTGAATCTCTCCGTCCAAATGCCGCTCCCAGTTATCGGCTTTGCGCATGTGCCGCTGGTAGGGCTGTGGCTCGCCTGGTGGCGCAAACTTTGTCCGCCCCTCGCATTCGTCGAAGGCTCGGGCCTGCATGGCCTGTTTGTGAAGGGCTGACTTACGGCGGGAGCGGGAGGTCATGCGAACACCGCGATAGCAATGCCGTTGCAGATCAGGTGCATGGTGTTGTCGGCAAGAATTAGCAGCCAGACCGCAAGCCACGCGGGCTTGTCAGCGGGGTATCCGGTCGGCCCCATTTCCTTGAATGGCAGCGATCCGGGCCACGGGCGCTCTTTGAGCCAGATCACGAAACGAGCGAGCCGCCAGCGATCGATGACGAAATGGGTGCCCGCAATCACGGCCAAAGCCGCTAGGCTCTGCGTGATGAACAAAAACGGCAGCGTGTAGGTGACAGCGTGAATGCCCGCAGCAAGGCTCTGCTTGGTCTTCTCGTTCGCCATCCAGTCGCTCTGGATGATGTAATCGCCGACCAAATGGGCGACAATCTGGTCTGCTGTGAATAGGCTCATTGGCTCACCCCTATGATGCCCAAGACAAGCGCGGCGACGACGCCGGCCATCAGAATGGCTTGAAATATGCAGCCGTCGTTCAATTCGATCATGGTGCCAGGGTCATACCCCATCATACATCTCCATCCCGGTCAGTGCCGCCGGGTTCGGCTGGCGAGCCTGTTGTTGCGATCAAATAGACTGCGCGCAGTGCCTTTTCGCAGCCCTCAAGCGTGTCCCTGCACGGGCCGTCACTTGCCAACAATTCGTTGTCCCGCTGCTCCAAAAACCGTGCGATTTTTTGTGCCCGTGTCCGCATCAAACGCCTCCTTTTTCGGCGCGTTGGTCTTGTCTTCGGCTATTGATGTTCTTCACAAGCCTAGCCGCTATTTTGTCGCGACGAGATTTTGGAATATATCCGTGAATATAAAGCAGACTGGCTGCGTCATGGATGCGGGCGCGCAACCTGTCGTTCAATTCAGCAGGTTTAATGTCCTTCATGCTTCACCTTCCTGTGTGGGGTAGGATAGGGCTCGTGCGGCCCGCTTTGAAATCATTGTAAGGACTAGCCTGCCGCTCGGAGAGTTCTCAGGACGATCCTCTGCCGCGATGCGCGCCTGCCCTTCGATGTAAGCCATGTCCTCGACTAGCCTATCGTATCGTGCGCACTCGGCGGTGATGGCGGCGTTCTCCCTAGTCAGCTTCGTCGCCAAGTTCTCGTGCTGCTTGGCACGAGCAATAAAAATCCTAAGATCAATATCTTCGCCGGTTAGGTCCCGATAATGAGCAATCGCCGAAAGCCACCCTTGCTCGAAACCAGCCTTTGTGGCCGCGTCGTCTGGCAGATCACATTCTGTCGTGGCCCCATCCCAGTACATCGCCAGCGCATCATCTTCGGGAGGGGCTGCTTCGGGCTGGGGAGTGGATCGATCAAATTCAGCGGGTGCAAATAACCAACAGTTCCAGCTTGGCGCATATTGGTTCCATCCTGCCCATGCCTCTTCTTCGGAACTGTAAATATTGTGGCCTGCGTCGGGGTCGGCAAATTGCAGCCGCCACACTGGTTCGGTCATGCCGGGGATCGCGTATTTTTGCCCGGTCGGATTAAAACGCAGTGCCGTTTTTTCATCCGCTGCTCGTGGCTCTGGCGCTGTGGTGGGCGTTGAGAGGCCATCGATACAGCGCTTGAGTTCGCCGCACTGCTCCTCACTAATTTCTGCGGCACTGCCATCCCGGACGCAGGATCGAATTAGTTGCTCAAACCAAAATGGAAGCGCCTCGCGCAGTGTATCGGGTTGGGTCATGGGCGGGGTTCCCTTGCGTATTTTGTAAGATTTGCTATGGTTTGAAAGTGTTTTTCCGCACCCAAAAGTACCGCCTTTCCCCCACACCTGAACAAGCAGAGAAGCTGGGCCAGTTCGCCGGAACTGTTCGGTTCGTCTACAATCTGGCGCTTGAGCAACGGCGCGACTTTTGGCGGCAATTTCAGCAGAATACTGGCAGCACGCTGAACTACGTATCTCAGGGGCGGCAATTGACAGAACTTCGCAGTGAAGTTGATTGGATTGGCGATTGCTGTTCGAGAGCGCTCCACGGCGCATTGCAAGATTTGGATCGAGCTTTCTCTGCCTTTTACAAAGGGGGCGGGTTCCCAAAGTTCCGAAAAGCGGGTCTCAATGACGGCTTTGAGGTTAAGGCGGACGTGGCAAAGCTGAGGCGCCTGAACGCCAAGTGGTCCGCCACTCGCGTTCCGAAGATCGGATGGATCAAGTTTCGCGACACCAGGCCGATAGATGGTGAGCTGCGCTCGATCCGCATCGTCTGCCAGCAAGGCAAGTGGTACGCCTGCATCGGCGTCCGCAGCGAGCATGAGGCCCCCGCCAGCAATCTGCCGGCCGTGGGTATCGATCGTGGAGTCACGCTGGCTCTGGCTCAATCCGATGGTAAGTGCGTGACCGCCCCGAATGAGCTTCGCGCCCTCGACAGACGCGCCCGAAAGGCGCAGCGAGTTCTGTCCCAGCGAAGGCGCGGTTCGAACCGTTATGCGAAACAGCGTCGCGTCACCAACAACATCAAAGCAAAGGCCGCCCGAATACGGCGTGACTGGCAGCACAAGGCGACAACTGACATTGCCCGCCAGTTTGGGGTGGTCATCATCGAAGACCTGAAAACCAAGAACATGACGGCTCGCGCGCATGACAAAGGCGCTGCGCAGAAACGCGGACTCAACCGATCGATCCTCAATATTGGCTGGTATGCTATCGAAGAAATGCTGGCCTATAAACTCGAAGAGCGCGGCGGGGCACTCATCAAGATCAACCCCGCCTACACATCGCAGACCTGTTCGGCCTGTGGCACAATCGACAAACGGAGCCGTGAGAGCCAAGCGCGTTTCGTCTGTCAGCACTGCGGCCATGCTGAAAACGCCGACATCAACGCTGCGAAGAACATACTCCGGCAAGGCCTGCCGGGCGTGGACGGGCGCGGTTACGCCCCGGATGAAGCGCGAACTACTCAACCTCGCCTCGCGGCGTAGGGGAGGCCGAGGTGTCGATTTTGGCGAGGAGGGCTTCAAGTTTGTCGGCAGCGTTGAGCCCTCGTGTTTTATTCGAGCGGATAATCACCTGCCCCGCTGCCCGACGAAATTCCGGCAGAGCCTTCGCTATCCCCTCCCGCAATTCCGCAATCAGCGCCTTGAGCCGGGCTATCTCGGTGTCGCGGGTTTCAAGCGCCTTAACGATCAGATAGATTTCTTCATCCTCGTCGCATTCACCCCGACGAATGTTCGCGGCCCTCCTGCCGCAAAACTCGGCAAACGATGACCTATTATCGACCGGCTCGTTTTCGACGTAGGTGGCGAAGATTTCCCGTGCTTCTTTGATCAGCGGCGAGCTAGTCGGCATCGCGGTTCTCCTTTTCGGTGTCGGCTGGGGTGGATAGGGCTTGTTCGGCAGCTCGCTGTTCGGGGCCGTCCAGCATCCAAATCATGTCATTAACAAACGCCTCGTGGCTCCCGTGCGGCCAAACTACGCCGTCACGATCTTTGTAGGGTTCGGGTTGTAACCATCGAGCACACATGTCCTGCATTTCACGGAAATGGCGTAGTAGCCCGGCATCGCTTGCAGGCGCGGCGCGGAGGGCGGCCCCTATTATTTGCCGCAAATCGCTCGGCACCATGCGATCAAGGCAGTCATCGCGCTTGGCGTGCTCGGCCCACTCTTCTAACGTCCGCCCGGCTATCTCCCGCGCTCGCTCAATATCCGTCATTACTCGCTCCTCTCATGCACGATGTCAGTCACATATTCCTCGGGTGCGCCCGCGCGGCGCATGGCCAGTAGTTCGTCGGGGAGGGGTTCGGAGGGCGCGTTGTGACGGCGGTTCCAGTTGCTTGCTGCGGCCTCGCGATTGGAATAGTTCGCCGTCGAAGCGCCGCAAAAGGTGCAGATTGCAAAATAGCGCGGCGGGTAACAGTATTGTGGCCTGTCCACTTTTGCCGAGCCGTCGCAAAACGGGCACGGCTTCAACGCTTCGGTTTTATCGGTCATGCTGCCATGCCCTCCTGTGTAAGTTCCTGAACGGTGCACCCCAGCCAACTTGCCAGCTTGTCAAAGGCTGCATTGACGTATTCAGATCGCTCATGCTCGGGCATGGAATTGAACGAGATGCTTTCATAATCGTAGTCGATGATCTCGCCGGTTTTCGCGCTGACAATGGGCGCGGCCAGGCCGAGATCGCGTTTCAGCTTGCGGTGCATCGCGGCGGGGGTGGCCCCCGGCAGGCGCTCGGCCATGTGTTCGCAGAACACGGCCAGCACAACCCAATAGAGCGCGTTCCGCTTCGTGTTGCCCGATGCTTTCGTGATCTTGACGCGCAGCACAGCATCCTCGGGATAGGCTAGAATCGCGCTCTCCGTGACGCTGTTCGTCGGGCGCAAAGCACCGAACGCGCGACGAACTAAAAGCGGTGGCTTGTCAGGCACACTCCGTCTCCATATATTCCCGGCGCAGGCGCTCATATTCGCGCTCACAGGACACGTTGTGGACGCGGTTGAATTTCGCTTCGCTGCCGAGCAAGTGAACGCTCAAATCGCCCATGTTATGATGGCGCGGGCACAACGGAATCAGTCTGTCATGCGAGCGCCCACCCGCCATCAAATGGTGGGGTACTGACTCGTCGCCACAGACGATGCACGGCTTGCTGCGAATGAACGCGGCGTAGCGAAGCTGCTCGGCAGTCGGGTTGACTGTCCGGGGCTTCATGCGCCGATGGTGAGCGCCGGGTTTGGGGATGGCGTTCATTAGTGTTTAGGCCCTCGCACCGCCACCAATGCTCGCGTCAAGTCCATGCTCGCCCGCTTCGCCGCAGCGCAAGCCGGGCTGTGGTGCGAGCAATATCCATCAGATTTGATGTCCCGCATTGCGAGCCTGCCAGCCTTGGCAAAGCGCTCAGCTTCCGCCACTGCGGCTGCAACCCGCTCTAAATATCTTTTGTCCCATTCTCGCATCACCGACACCGCCTTTCGTGCGTATCGGAGATGGCGAGAATGAATGGCACGTCGTCTGACAGTTCGTCATGCTGTTGCTCGGCATGGCCGCCGCCGCCTGATTGCTGACCGCCTTCGCGCTTGCCTTGCAGGGTGATTTCATCGACACGGATATCGAATTGCGGCTTGCCCTCATATTCGCCGATGGCGAGCTGCCCCGACACTGTAACGGGAACGCCTTTCAGCAAATAGCGGGAGAGCTTCTCACCGCGATTGCCCCACAGGGAGCAGCGATACCAGTTCGTTTTCTTGCTATCCCCAAACCCCTGATCGACGGCGACGGAAAAACCGCACACCTGGCTACTTTGGGTTGAACGGAGTTCGGCGTCTTTGCCGATCCGGCCCGCTATTGTGAGTGACTGCATTATGCTGCCTCCTTATTCATCATGGCGGTGAGTTGTTCGACGGTGCCCGCGACTTCGGCGAGAAATTCGGCGACCATCTCTTCGGTTTCGGCCAGCCATTTGGAGTCCCGCTCGACGCGCCGAATGTGCAGTTGAAGCTCCAACGGCAGACGGGGGTCGAAGCTGGCAAAGTCGCACCAATCGCGCTCACAGCAAGCCATCTGCCATTGCATCTGCGCGAAATATTTGGTCGGGATAGCCGAGCCCTGAAGGGTATCAATATGCGTCGCGGTGTTCGGGCACTTGATCTCGACAAGCCCGTCGTCTCCGACAAGCCCGTCTGGCGATGCCCCGGACATATCTACGACCGGGTGGTCAAGAAAGCCGACCTCGGTCACACTAACCAGTTGAGCGCGCTCATAGGCCTCGCGCGCCATCGGTTCGGTATCGGCTCCCCACTGCATTGCAGCATTGGTAAAGCTGTCGGCCGCCTGCCCTGAAAGCCTTTCAGCAACCAGTTGCGCAGCGTAGTTCTTCCTGCTTACGCCCCATCCGTTGCGCGTCTTGGCGATGATATCGCTGATCTTGCTGGCCGTCGCCTTGCCGAGCCGAGCTTCAAACCATTCCGGTGAACGCTGTTCCATTATGCCGCCTCCTTCATTTTCTCTTCGATGCGCTTCTTCACGGCCCCGAACGCAGTTGCGGGAAGCTCGCGAAGGTCTTTGATTTTGTAGGCTTGGCAAATGTCCCCGGCCGACACGGGGGCGGCTTCCAGCAAGCCGAGAAGCGCTGATCGCTCGCGCTCGCTGATTGTGCCTACCGATTGTTCGTTGGCAGGCGTTTTCTGCGAGGCGAGATTGCCATCATCGTCTTCGGGGGAGAGCCCCAAGGCCGCCATAAGAGCGTACCGACGAGCATATGTGACACACGCCCCGTACCCTTGCGGGTCCACTTTGGAGAGCGGTATAGTGAGCGTCCCGCACAGGAATTGGCCCGACGCATGAAGCAGCAAGGTGGTCATGCCCATCGTCCGGTCTTCGCCATTGTACGCGCCGGGCCATTGGGTGACCGACAGGCCGTTTTCCGTCAGCGGATCGCGTGAAGCGGCATTGGCTGCCGTAAGATCGCTGTACCGGCTCTTGAAATGCGGGTTGGTTCCGTTCTTCTCGACGCCGGAAACGGCTTGCTGCACCTTGATTATGGCAGGCGCGATTTTATCCAGCGCTTCGCTTTTCTCTAATATCATGCCATAACTCCCATGAAAGCTATCAAAAGCCCGATGAAAATGCTTACGTTCGCCATCACGATAGCGCGCTGCCACAGCGGCTCGCCGTATGGCTCGGGGCGGTGATCTCGGTAGTTCATGCTCGCCTCTCCCTGGCCTGATGAACGATTAGCTGGCGATGCTCTTCAAGCCTGCCGTGAATATGCTCAGCCAACCGAATTGTTGTCGGAAAGTCGGCGGCGGCGATCTCTTCGTCGATGTCGATGCTGCGCTGCAAATCCCGATTGCTTTGCTTGACGGCCTCCGCTTCTTCTGGTGCTTGCAATATGGACGAAGCTTCGCGGCGCGGATTTTTCGCTTCCATATCGTTCAGGAAGCCGAGCAGCCCAGCCTTATCGGTTGGCACTTCAACTTGCTCCCAGCCCCGACCCTCGGCAGCACTGCGAGCATCAGCTTGGGTACCAATCCATTCTCCATCAGCCGTCCTGTAAAGCCTCATGCTCGCTCTCCATATTTTGCATCTAGCGCCGCTTCCATTTCATCCGGCGTGTGTCCGCAATCCGCTGACCGTCCGCACACAGGGCAGGGAGGCCATGCTTTCAGATTGAGCATCCTGGGCAGCTCGTCGATTGGTTTTGGCGCTTCAAATTTGTGTAAGCCGATCTCAAGACACTGCTCGCCGAGATCGATAAATTCATGCAGGGCATCGCCGAACGTGCGAGACAACGCCGCCCCCATGTCATCGCACCGGCAGGATATGCACTTGCCCGTTTCATCGACTGTTTCGTCTTGGTGGGGGCAGCTAGGCATCGGCTTTTACCAGTCTACCGTTGCGAGCGGTGTACCAGACGCCAGCCTTGATACCGCCCTTTCCGGTGATGCCCTTGGCTACCGACTTGATTGAGCCATCGCGCGCAAATTCAGTGCAGTAGAGGGCCTGCCCGTCACCTTCGGCCATAACCTTGCCGCCGGGGGCGTGAGAGAATGCCGCGCCTTGGGTGCCGCTGTTCGATGCCGCGCCTTGGTTGCCGCTGTTCGATGCCGCGCCTTGGGTGCCGCTGTTCGATGCCGCGCCTTGGTAGCCGCTGTTCGATGCCGCGCCTCGGAAGCCGCTGTTCGATGCCGCGCCTTGGGTGCCGCTGTTCGATGCCGCGCCTTGGGTGCCGCTGTTCGATGCCGCGCCGTAGTCGCCGCTGTTCGATGCCGCGCCGTAGTCGCCGCTGTTCGATGCCGC
>JBCBSD010000026.1:0-56833 GCA_039819365.1 Pseudomonadota bacterium | reverse complement strand
GTCGGCGTCCTTTTTGCGCCGCGTGCGTCGTCGCAACCGGTCGCCGAGCATGTCCTGTTCGGTGAGGACGGCGACGTCCTTCGCGGTAAATCCGTGATCGAGCGGGATGACGGAGACGGCGCTCGGCGGCGATGTCGCCCTCTCCGTCATCCCGCTCGATCACGGATTTACCGCGAAGGACGTCGCCGTCCTCACCGAACAGGACATGCTCGGCGACCGGTTGCGACGACGCACGCGGCGCAAAAAGGACGCCGACGCCTTTTTCAACGAGCTGGCGACGCTCTCGCCCGGCGATCTCGTCGTCCATAGCGAGCATGGGATCGGGCGCTATGAGGGGCTGACCTCGATTCCGGTCGGCAATGCGCCTCACGATTGCGTCGCGCTCGAATATGCGGGCGGTGACAAGCTCTATGTCCCGGTAGAAAATCTCGACGTCTTGTCGCGCTATGGCGCGCAGACCGAGGGTGTGACGCTCGACAAGCTGGGCGGCGAAGGCTGGCAGCGGCGCAAGGCGCGGATGAAGGATCGCATCCGCGCGATCGCCGGCGATCTCATCGAAACGGCCGCAGCGCGCGCCTTGCGCAAGGCCGATATTGCCGAACCCGATTCCAGCTATGCGAGCTTCGTCGATCGCTTCCCCTACGCCGAAACCGAGGATCAGGACCGGGCGATCGACCAGGTCGTCGCCGATCTCGGCAAGGGTACGCCGATGGACCGGCTGGTGTGTGGCGATGTCGGGTTCGGCAAAACAGAAGTGGCGCTGCGCGCGGCCTATGTCGCCGCAATGGCCGGTATGCAAGTCGCGCTCGTCTGCCCGACTACACTGCTCGCCCGACAGCATTTCAGCAGTTTCTCGGAGCGCTTTTCCGGCTTCCTGATGAAGATCGGCCGACTCTCCAGACTCGTTCCCAGCGCCGAGGCGAAAGCGACGCGCGAAGGCGTGGCCGATGGCTCGATCGATATCGTGATCGGCACCCATGCCCTGCTCGCGAAATCGGTCGAGTTCAAACGGCTCGGACTGGTTATCGTCGACGAAGAACAGCATTTCGGCGTCGTCCACAAGGAGCGACTCAAGGCGCTCAAGGCCGACGTCCATGTGCTGACGCTGACCGCGACGCCGATCCCGCGGACACTGCAAATGGCGATGTCGGGTCTGCGTGAACTTTCGGTCATCCAGACGCCGCCGATCGATCGCCTGGCCGTGCGCACCTATGTCATGCCCTGGGATCCGGTCGTGCTGCGCGAGGCGCTGTTGCGCGAACATTATCGCGGGGGGCAGAGCTTTTTCGTCGCGCCACGCATCGCAGACCTGCCCGATCTCGAAGAATTTCTGCGCGAAGAAATACCCGAAATCAGCTTTGTCACCGCGCACGGCCAGATGTCGCCGACCACGGTCGAAGAGCGGATGAGTGCTTTCTACGACAAGAAATATGACGTGCTGCTCTCGACGACGATCGTCGAAAGCGGACTCGATATCCCGTCCGCCAACACGCTGATCGTGCACCGCGCCAACCAGTTCGGCCTTGCCCAGCTCTATCAGCTCCGCGGGCGCGTCGGGCGGTCGAAGGAACGCGCCTATGCCTATCTGACGACCCCGGCTAACCGGATCGTCACCGAAGCGGCGGAGAAACGGCTAGGCGTGCTGTCCGATCTGGAATCGCTGGGGGCCGGTTTCCAGCTGGCCAGCCATGATCTCGATCAGCGCGGCGCCGGAAATCTGCTCGGCGATGAGCAATCCGGCCATATCAAGGAAGTCGGCTTCGAACTCTACCAGTCGATGCTGGAAGACGCGATCGTCGCCGCCAAGGCCGGGGATATCGGTCTCGAAGACGACAAGCGCGATTTCTCGCCGCAGATCACGGTCGATGCGCCGATCCTCATTCCCGACGATTACGTCCCCGATCTCGACCTGCGCATGGGCCTCTACCGCCGCATGAACGCGCTGGAGAACCGGCAGGAGGTCGAGGCCTTCGCTGCGGAACTGATCGACAGGTTCGGCGACATCCCCGCACCGACCACCAATCTCCTCAAGGTGATCGAAGCCAAGCTCAACGCCAAAGCGGCCCATGTCTCGAAGATCGATGTCGGTCCGCGCGGCGGACTGGTCAGCTTCTTCAAGGACAGTTTCCCCAATCCCGCTGGCCTCATCGACTATGTCGAACGCCTCAAGGGCACGGCCAAGTTGCGGCCCGATCACAAGCTGGTGATTACCCGTAACTGGGGCGATCCTCAGGCGCGCCTCAACGGGGCGCTCCAGCTGTCCAAAGGATTGGCCAAGGCGGCGCGGTAAGGCGGGACGTTGCGCAAGGCGCAATAAACCGCCACATTTCGTACTATCCGTACCACCGTGTATACTGGCATCCGGACGAGGAGAGAACGTAATGAAATTGGCTTTGATCGGGTTCGCCAGCATGGCCGCCGCTACGGCCGGGATAGCGATCGGTTCGACCCCGGAGATACCGCCTCAAGACTCCGAAACGATCGAATCCGAAAACACGATCGACAATCGCGTGACGATTCCCGTGAGCGTCGACGGCCAGGGACCGTTCGACTTCATCGTCGATACCGGCTCCGAACGCACGGTCATCTCCCGCGAGCTCGCCGATACGCTCGAGCTTCACGCAAGCGACGATGTCTGGCTGACAACAATCCTGAATGTTGAACAGGTCCCGACCGTTATCATCCCGCAGCTCGGCGCAGGGCGACGTACGGTCGACGATATCCAGGCCCCGGCGCTGGCGCGCACCGATCTGGGCGCTGCGGGCGTGCTCGGTATCGACGCCCTGGAAGACCAGCAGGTATTGTTCGATTTCGAGCGGAATAGAATGACGTTCAGCCAGGCCCGGATCGAGGAGAGCGAATGGTCGGAAGGCGATGTCATCGTCGTGCGCGCACGGCAACGATCGGGCAGGCTCGTGCTGGCGCGGGCCAATGTCGAGGGCACGCGCATCCACGCGATCGTCGACACCGGATCGGCCGTCACGATCGGCAATAATGCGCTCCGGGAACGGCTGATCCGGCGCGGCCGCATGGACCCGGAGCAGTTTTTCACGATCACGTCCGTGACCGGATCGACCATGGATATCAATTATGCGTTCGTGGACGAACTCAGGATTGGCGGTGTCCGGCTCAACAATGTGCCGGTCGCCTTTGCCGATACCGAATTGTTTCGCCAGCTCGACCTGCTTGACCGGCCGGCCGTGCTGCTCGGCATGAATGCGCTGCGGGTGTTCGATCGCGTGCTGATCGACTTTGCCAACCGCCGGCTGCGGCTGCAGCTGCCGACCGGCGGCTCCTCCGATACCCCAATGCTCGCGCAGATTGCCGACGAGATGCCCAGCGCCGACTGAGTGTAATGGCCACGGAGCGTTACGGTCGACGCTCGACAAGCGTAGCCAGTTCCTCGGCTGGTAAAGGCGGCGCGCACAAAAAGCCCTGATAGAGTTCGCACCCCTGCTCGGCCAGCAGTTCGAGCTGTTGCTGCGTCTCAACGCCTTCCGCAATCACCGACAGCCCAAGCGACCGGGCCATTTCGATGACGCCGGTCACGACGATCCGGTCGCGGGAGCTGCCCGTAATGTCCTGGCTTAACCGGCGGTCGATCTTCAGATAATCGAGCGGCAGGGATTTGAGATAGGCAAGGCTCGAATAGCCGGTGCCGAAATCGTCTATGGCCACGCGGAAACCGTCGGCCCGGAGCTGGGCGAGGCGATCGCCGGCTACGCCCAGGTCCTCGATGAGGCCGCTTTCGGTAACCTCCGCCGTCACGCGGCCGCGATCGAAACCCGAATTATCGACCATTTCGACAAAACGGTCCACAAAATCGGCTTCGGCCATGTCCGCGGCGGTGACGTTGATCGATAGCCGCAGTCCATTCAGCGCCCCGCCCCAGGCCGAGGCCATCTGTACGGCCTTTGCCTGCACATGCTTGGACAGTTCGGTGACATAGTCGGATCGTTCGGCGGCTGCGAACAGTGCGACCGCACCCAATTCCCCGAATTGCGGATGCCGCCAGCGGGCGAGCGCTTCGACGCCGACTATCGCGCCCGACGTTACGGACACTTGGGGCTGGAACAGGATATCGATTTCGTCCCGGTCGAGTGCGAGCCGAAGATCGATCTCGAGCCGGCTGTCGCGGACCGCCGCGACCTTCTCTTCCTCGCCGAAGATACGGATCGGATCGCTGTCGCTATCGCGCGCTTCGGCCAGCGCAACGCTCGCGCGGCGCATGACGGCCGCCGAATCCGCATCGTCTTCGCTGTTCGTGACGATCCCGCACCGCGTCTTGAGCCGAATAACCTGACCGTCCGTGATAAAGGGCTGTTCGATGACACTGACGAGCTGGCGCGCCGCAAATTCGGCATCTTCAAGGGTCACGCCTGGCGCGAGCCCTACGGCGAACTCGGCGCCGGCCAGTCGGGCCACCAGTTTCCTGGCGACGGGCATATCCAGAACAAGCCGTTCGATCCGCCGCGCCATGCCTTTAAGTGCCGCATCGCCGATCGCGGTCCCATAGGCCTGATTGATCCGTTCGAAACGATGCAGCGAAATCAGGAGGAGCGCGAAACCGCCCGTGTCTTCACCGAGCTGCCTGTCGATCCATCGATAGGCGCCCCGCACATCGCCCAGGCCGGTCAGATAGTCATGTTCGGTGACCGCCGGGCCACCAGCCTCCTCGTCGGGCAACTCAACCAGCCCGCGGACTTCGCCCGTCGCCTCATCCAGAGTGAGGTGATGAACCATCCGCTGACCGGCCAAACCGGGCACATCGTGCGCAAAAGCCGTTGGCTCGGCGGTTTCGGAGAGCTTGTCGAGCGCGCGGTCGCCCTCCTCCGTTGCGGCACCGCCCAACAGCGCTGCGAAATCGGCCCAGGAGGATGTTCCGGCGTCTTTCGGCGAAAGACCGAGCAGATGCGTGAGCGCCGGATCGAGCGTTACCCGGTCGCTATCGCGATCGAATCTCCACCCCAACGTATCCGTGCCGTCGCCAGACAACTCGCCCGCATGCCGGAACCGACCGCCGAGGCGCACGGTGAAGCGGTCGGCGAACCGCAGGGCCTGGATCAATTCCTGTTCGCCGAACGGACTGGCCAGATAGTGGGTGGCGCCCGCGGCGAAAACGGAATCGACGCGCGCCACGTCCTTCTTCGAAATCAGCACGACGAGCGCCGCCGCATTCGCTTCGACCGGCTCTGCCAGAACCGCGATCGCATCCAGCCCATCGTCGAACGCCCCGCGCGCATCGACCAGCGCAATACGGGACCCCGACAGAATAAACCGCCGCTCGGCCTTTTCAACACGCCGGGCCGCAATCGGCGTCCAGCCTGCCCGTTCGACGATCGCGGCCATTTCATTCCGCTGGCGGAACGAAATCAGGAATAACGGATTTCCGGTCGATGATGCAAAGGTCGATATGGTTCCGGCTCCGCTGCGCGAACGATCTGGCGGTTCTCGACGACACTGTACTGCGCATCCTACTTTGCGCAACGAACCGTTCCACACTTGCCCCCGTACCGGCCCCGTCTTAGGGCTTTGGGCAATGGCTTGCGATGCGATCTCAGATGCACGACCGCTGACCGACGGCTTCGGGCGGCGGATCAGCTATTTGCGCATATCGGTGACGGATCGGTGCGATCTTCGGTGCCGTTACTGTATGGCCGAGAAAATGCAATTTCTGCCGCGCCGCGAGATACTGTCCTTCGAAGAGATCGACACGATTGCCGAGGCGTTCGTCGAACGCGGCGTGCGCAAGATCCGGCTGAGCGGTGGCGAACCCTTGGTTCGCACAGGCGTGACGGAACTCGCCGCGCGGCTGGGCCGCCACTTGCGGAGCGGCAAGCTCGACGAGCTTACGATGACCACCAATGCGACCCGCCTCGCGGATCATGCGAAGGCGTTGGCCGACGCCGGTATCGAACGGGTCAATGTCAGCCTGGACACGCTCGACCCGGACGTGTTCCGCTACGTCACACGATGGGGCGATCTGGACAAGACGCTGGAGGGCATTGCAGCCGCACGCACAGCCGGCCTGCGCGTCAAGATCAACATGGTCGCGCTAGCGGGGCTTAACGACGATCATATCGTACCGATGATGCGCTGGTGCGCGAGCGAGGGTCACGATCTGACGCTCATCGAAACCATGCCGCTCGGCCAGATCGAAGACGATCGGAGCGACCGTTATCTGCCGCTCGATACCGTCAAGCGCGATCTTGAGCGGCAATTCAACCTGATCCCGCTCACCGAGCGTACCGGCGGGCCGGCGCGTTACTGGAACGTGGAACAGCTCGGCCTCAAGCTCGGCCTGATCACGCCGCTCACGAACAATTTCTGCGACGGGTGCAACCGTGTCCGGATCACCGTATCGGGCAAAATCTATATGTGCCTCGGGCATGACGACCATCTCGATCTCAAATCTGCATTGCGCGAAGGCGGCCGCCCTGCCCTCGACCGCGCGCTCGACGAAGCGATGATACGCAAACCGCGGCGTCATGACTTCAGGATCACAGCGGGGGAAACAGGGCCTGCCGTGGCGCGCCATATGAGCGTTACGGGCGGATGACGATCGATGGGAAATATGCGCTCGTCGCGTCGCCGACCGAGGAGGCCCAGGCAGCGGACGCGCTACTTCGCGAGCGCCATGAATTCGTCGACCTGAAGGATGCGGAAGGGGTTATCGCGCTGGGCGGCGACGGATTCATGCTGCAAACGCTGCACCAGATGCTGGCCGACCATCTCATAAAGCCGGTGTTCGGCATGAATCTTGGTACCGTCGGTTTCCTGATGAACGAATGGCGAGAAGACGGCCTCGAAAAGCGGCTCGCCAAAGCGAAGACGTTTTCCGTGACGCCGTTGCGCATGGACGCGGTGACTGTCGAAGGCCAAACTGTCTCCAGTCCGGCAATCAACGAGGTTTCGCTGCTCAGGGAAACCCGGCAGACGGCGAAGCTGGAAGTCACGGCCGACGGCAATGTCGTGATCGAGGAATTGGTGTGCGACGGGGTGATCGTCGCGACTCCGGCCGGTTCGACCGCCTATAATCTCTCCGCGCGCGGCCCCATCCTGCCGATGGGATCGAACCTAGTCGCGCTCACGCCGATCAGCCCGTTTCGGCCGCGGCGCTGGCGCGGCGCCATATTGCCGGACAAGACGCAGATCGCGTTCCGCGTGCTCGAACCGCTAAAACGGCCGGTCAGCGCCGTCGCCGATCAACGGGAGGTACGCGATGTGGCAACCGTGGAGGTACGTCTCGACACAAGCCTGACGCTATCCCTGATGTTCGACCCCGAGCATGCGCTCGACGAGCGGATAGCGCGCGAACAATTCATTGTTTGAGACGCTTGCATCGCCCCATAAAGCGTTGCTATAGGCGCGCGTCTGCCGAACGAACCGTAAGTCATTCGGCAGATTTCAAGGGCATTCCCCGGTAGCTCAGCGGTAGAGCAATCGGCTGTTAACCGATCGGTCGTCTGTTCGAATCAGACCCGGGGAGCCACTTACCCATCGAGAATATTGTCGCGGCGATCGAGCTTGTACATCGCAAGCGCGCCATAGCCTTTCGCAAGCTGGACCTGGCCGACATATTGGCACGCAAAGGGCTGGTCAGCCTGTACAGCCAGCATCGCGGCAAATGCTTCGGTAACATAGACTTCGCCGGTCGGCGTGACCGGTTCTATCCGCGCCGTTCGGGTGACTTCGGTGCCGAAAAAGGATTCGCGCTGCATGACGGCGTCGAACGCCCGGTAGATTGGGCCATGATGGACGCCGACGCGCATCCCGCAATGCTCGCCGGCGCAATCGCGCAGTTCCTGAGGCAGATCGCCAAGCCGCTGCTGGAGTTCGAGCGCTATGCTGGCCGCATATTCGGGCTCGGTGACAACGGCGTAAAGCGCATCGCCCCAGCTGTTCCGATAGAGTATTTTGTCCGCATGTTCGTCGAGGACGAGCCCCATCCGGCCGAGAACGGTCCGGTTGAATAGCGGTAATATGCTCTCGTTTAGGCTCGAAAAACCGGCGAAATCGGCAAATATCAGCGAATAAGCGCCGCGAGATACTTCGGCGGGCACCTCGATAGCCGGCGGACGCTGCAGATTGCGATCGATTGCACCGGGATCGACAATCCTGACCCGCTGGCCGAAGCTTTGCCATTTCTCGACATCGCGCAAGGTTCCTGCGGCCTTTTTCTCCGCATCCTTCTGCAGGACCGCCAGCTGAACGGCTTCCGTATGCAGGTGCCGGGCTCGCATGCGCGCAAGCCCCATCGCAATATGCGATCCGTATGTGAACAGCTTGGGATCGCCGATATATTCGGAATCGGTGGCGAAGCTCTCGCGCTTGGCCTGCTCGCGGCAACGGTTGAAGCGGCCCAGCCATCCGGGCCCGCCGGGCACGACCGATTGTTCGATGAAATCGTCGGCGCCGAACGGAAAGACGAGGTTGAGTTCGCAGCCGCGCTTCAGCGCCTCTTCGGCGATCATGATGTCCGCGCCGCAGGCGAGTGCGCCATAGGCGAAGTCGGGCCGGATTTCGTCGAACGCCCTCGAAATCTCGTCCGCTAGCCGCGCTTCAGCATCGGCATCTTCGACGAACATATGCCCGGAATAATAAAGTACGGGTGCAGGCCGGAGCAGATCGAGAAGCGGCGCAACCGCGGCTTCCCGCTCCGGCACGACGCGCTGGATCAGCCGCATCTGGCGCAGCGTCGAAACGCTTTGTCCAGCCTGGACGCCGCTCAGCCCGGCTATCTGCGCCATCGCATCGAGCGCCGCCGGACCATCGTCCAATATGATATGCGCTTCGGCCGCGGTGACCATGGCGTAATAGCCGTCGGGCTCTGCGATCTCCGGATGTGCGAGAATTTCGCGCGCCAGGTTTTTCGCCTCTTCCTCCTGCCCTGCCAGCAATGCCATCGTGGCGGCGTTGATCCCCGGAAAATAAGCATGCGTCTCGTCATAGAGCGCACGATAGGCCCGGCTGGATTCGGCAAAGAGCCGCGCCTGCTCGTCGCCGGGCGTGCGCAGCGCCAGCTCCTTTTTCAGACGGCCGTTGAGCGCGCGGATATCGCTGTCCTGCTCATCGCCAAGCCCCGCCGATGCATAGAGCTCCGCGGCGCGTTCGGTCTCGCCCATATCGGCGAGTGCCAGCGCGGCGAAGTAATCGAGTTTGGGGTGCGAGAGCCCGTCCGCCTTGGCGGTCATGACGATGTCGTAGGCGGCCAGAAAATCGCCGTTGGTGCGCGCTTCCCGCGCCAGAACGAGCGGATGGGCGGCCGCGTCCATTGTCAGCCCCCCGTTCGCCGCATAGCACGGACGGCTATTTCAGCGCCCCGTGGCAATGTTTGTATTTCCGGCCGGAACCGCATGGGCACGGCGCGTTGCGGCTGACCTTGCCGGCCCATTCCTCGGGATTGCCGGCGGACAGTTCGTCGAGACGCGGGCCGCTTGCCTGGCGCGGCGGCAGTTTCGTTTTGACCAGACCCAGATCCCCGGCATCGATATCGGCGCTGTTGTCCTCGCCGGTCAGCGGATCGATATGCGTCGTGATGAAGTCCGGCAGGTCCGGCAATGGCGGCGGTTCGGCCCGCGTAAAGGTCGCAAAGGCGAGCGTCTTCGTCACCTCTTCGCGGATATTCACCAGCATCTGCTGGAACATCGTGAAGGCTTCGCGCTTATATTCGTCGATCGGCTTTTTCTGCGCATAGGAGCGCAGATTCACGACCTGGCGCAGCGCGTCGAGCGTCGAGAGATGCTCTTTCCACTGGACGTCGAGATTCTGAAGCAGGATGCTCTTTTCGACATCGACCCAGTCCGGCGCCGGAATATCCGCCGATTTCTCTGCCACGGTGCGATCGGCCAGTTCGAGCAGCCGCTCTTCGAGCAATTCCGGTTCGATCTGGTCCTCTTTCATCCAGTCGTCGATCGGCGGCTGAACGCCCAGTATCTCGTCGGTCGCCTTTTTCAGCCCGTCTACATCCCATTGCTCGGGATAGGTGCCGTGCGGGCAATGATCGGCGACGATGCCGTTGACCGTTTCCTGGCGCATATCGACGACGATATCGTCGACTTCTTCGGCATCCATGATATCGCCGCGCTGCTCGTAGATGACCTTGCGCTGGTCGTTCATGACATCGTCATATTCGACGACCTGTTTGCGGATATCGTAATTGCGCGCCTCGACCTTTTTCTGTGCGGTTTCGATCGCCTTCGCGACCCAGGGGCTGACAATCGCTTCGCCCTCTTCCAGATTGCTGCGCACCATCTTGGCGAACATCGTCTGCGGCCCGAATATGCGGAGCAGATCGTCGTCGAGCGACAGGTAGAAGCGGGACAGCCCCGGATCGCCCTGGCGGCCCGACCGGCCACGCAGCTGGTTATCGATCCGCCGGCTTTCATGCCGTTCGGTGGCGAGGACGAACAGGCCGCCCGCTGCCTTCACCTTTTCCTTCTCTTCCGCGACCTCCGCCTTGATCCGTTCGACCGCCTTATCGCGCTCGGGGCCCTCGTCCATCTCGGACAGTTCGTCTTCGATCCGGAATTCGACATTGCCGCCGAGCTGAATATCCGTGCCGCGACCGGCCATGTTGGTCGCAATCGTCACCGTGCCGAGCCGGCCGGCCTGCGCCACGATATGCGCCTCGCGCTCATGATGCCGCGCATTGAGCACCGCATGCTCGACTTTTTCCTTGTTCAGGAATTCGGAGAGCAGTTCGGATTTCTCGATCGACACGGTGCCGACCAGCACGGGCTGACCGTTGCTGCTGGCTTCGCCGATCGCCTTGGCGATAGCCGCGAATTTGTCCAACTCGTCCTTGTAGAATTCGTCCGTATCGTCGATCCGCTGGATCGGCACATTGGTCGGAATGGTCGTCACGTTCATCTTGTAGATGTCGTAGAATTCCGGTGCTTCGGTCAGCGCCGTGCCGGTCATGCCGGCAAGCTTGGGGTACATGCGGAAATAATTCTGGAAGGTGATCGAGGCCAGCGTCTGGTTTTCCGGCTTGATCGGCACGCCTTCCTTGGCCTCGACCGCCTGGTGGAGACCGTCCGACCAGCGGCGTCCTTCCATCATGCGGCCGGTAAACTCGTCGATGATGACGATCTCGTCATTCTTGACGAGATAATCCTTGTCGCGCTTCTGCAGCGTATTCGCGCGCAGCGCCTGTTGGAGGTGATGGACGACAAGCGTATTTTCGTAATCGTAGAGATTGGCGCCCTCGAGCAGCCCCGCTTGCTCGAGCATCCGCTCGGCCTTCTCGGTGCCGTCCTCCGTCAGCGTGACGGCGCGCTGCTTCTCGTCGAGTTCGTAATCGTCCTCTTCGAACTGCTTCACGACCGCATCGACGCCCATATAGAGCTCGGACTTGTCCTCGGTCGGGCCGGAAATGATCAGCGGCGTGCGCGCTTCGTCGATCAGGATCGAGTCCACTTCATCGACGATCGCATAGGCGAACGGCCGGTGGACCATCTGCGCGCGCGAATATTTCATATTGTCGCGCAGATAATCGAAGCCGAACTCGTTGTTCGTGCCATAGGTGATATCGGCCGCATAGGCCGCGCGCCGCTGTTCCTCGGGCAGGTTCGGCACGATCACGCCGACTTCGAGACCGAGGAAGCGATAGACTTCGCCCATCCATTCCGCATCGCGGCGGGCCAGATAGTCGTTGACCGTCACGACATGGACGCCCCGTCCTTCGAGCGCGTTCAGATAGACGGGCAGTGTCGCGGCAAGCGTCTTGCCCTCGCCGGTCGCCATTTCGGCAATCTCGCCGCGATGGAGAACGATCCCGCCGAGCATCTGCACGTCATAATGCCGCTGGCCGAGCTTGCGCATCGCCGCCTCGCGCACGGTCGCGAATGCTTCGGGTAGGATATCGTCGAGTGTTTCGCCGGCCGCGAGCCGATCCTTGAGCTTGGGAGTCTGTGCCCTGAGCTGCCCGTCGTCCAAAGCCTGGATGTCCGGCTCCAGCGCATTGATCTGCGCGACGATCTTTTCGAGTTTCTTGATATACCGATCGTTGCTCGATCCGAATATCGATTTGGCAATGCCGCCAAACATGGGCGTTCCTGACGTTTATTGTGCTGGGAAGGCCGCGAAAAACGGCCCGAAATCCCCGAAAAACCTAGGCGCGCGATGTAGGCATCGGGCGGAGGATAGTCAATTGGAGGATGAGCCGGTAAGGCGGGCCTGAATCTGGGATATGAAACCATGGACATCGCTGAATCCCCTCTCGCTCCAGCTGAATTTCGCGTGCCGAATGCCGTCGGTGGTGTGACCATCCGAGTGGCGCGAGCGCGCTACAAACAATGGGATCGCTGCGACCTGACGGTGGCAGAGCTAGCCGCCGGCACCGCTGTCGCCGGTGTCACGACCCAATCGCGCTGCCCCTCCCCCGAAGTCGAATGGTGCCGGGACGGACTCCCGAACGGCACAGCCCGCGCGCTGATCGTCAATGCGGGGAATGCGAACGCCTTTACTGGCAACCGCGGACGCGCAGCGGTCGAGGCGATTGCGGCCAAGGTGTCCGATCATCTCGATTGCGAACCGCACGAAGTGTTTATCGCCTCGACCGGCGTGATCGGCGAGCCCCTGCCCATCGACAAGGCGGAAGCCGGGCTCGAGGCGGCGTTTGCGACTGACGAGGCAAACTGGGAGGATGCAGCGCGCGCGATCGGCACGACCGACACCTTTCCCAAGGGTGCAACGGCCAGCGCCGTGATCGGCGACACGACCGTCCATATCAGCGGCATCGTCAAGGGATCGGGCATGATCGCGCCGGACATGGCGACGATGCTGGGTTTCATCTTCACCGATGCGGCTATCGATGCGCCCCTGTTGCAGGCGATGCTGAACCGCGCCGTGGCCAAGACCTTCAACTGCATCACCGTCGATAGCGACACCTCGACATCGGACACGGTGCTGCTGTTCGCAACCGGCGCGGCCGGAAATGCGATCCTTTCAACCGAAGAGGATGCGGGCGCGAACGCCTTCATGGCGGCGCTGGAGGCCGTCTGTCTCGACCTCGCCCAGCTTGTCGTGCGCGATGGCGAAGGCGCGAGCAAATTTATCGAAATCCGTGTCGGCGGCGGCGAAAGCGACGAGAGCGCGCGCCGTGTAGCGCTATCCGTCGCCAACTCACCGCTCGTGAAAACCGCGATTGCGGGCGAAGACGCCAATTGGGGCCGCGTGGTCATGGCGGTCGGCAAGGCCGGCGAACCGGCCGATCGCGACCGGCTCGCAATACGGTTCGGCGCGACGCAGGTAGCGGAAAACGGGCTTGCCGTCGAAGGCTATGATGAAGCCCCGGTTGCAGCGCATCTCAAGGGCGACGATATCGAAATCGGCATCGATCTCGGCATCGGCGACGGCCGGGCGACGGTTTGGACCTGCGATCTCACCCATGGTTATATTTCGATCAACGCGGATTACCGCACATGAGCCCGATCCTGGCCGAGCAGGTCACGATGTTGATGCGCTCGGTTGCGAAGGAGGTCGTACTGCCGCGTTTCCAGAAGCTGGCACGCGAGGATATCGCCGAAAAATCGCCCGGTGATCTCGTCACCGTGGTCGATCACGAGAGCGAAGAACGGATCGCGGAAGGTCTCGCCAAACTCCTGCCCGAGGCGCGGATCGTCGGCGAGGAAGATGCCGCCGAAAACCCGGCGCTCCTCGATTCACTGGATCGGGACATGGTCTGGCTTGTCGATCCGCTCGACGGCACAACAAATTTTGCCGAAGGAAAACTACCCTTCGCAATCATGATCGCATTGATCGCCGATGGAGAGACCCAGGCAGGCTGGATACTCGATCCGGTAACGCCGCGCATCTGCTATGCCGCGCGCAGCCGTGGCGCCTATCTGAACGGAGAGCGCATTACGTCGCAAGCCAGCCCGCACGCTCTGCCACTCGCCGCGCTGGGTCTGCATTTCATGAGCGAGGAAAGGCAGCGGGCATTCGCAGCACGCGCCGACGAAAAGCTCAATATCGTTCCGATACCCCGCTGCGCCGGCGAGCAATATCCGCGCGTGGTGCTCAGCGTCAACGACGTGGCGCTGTTTGCCAAATCGCAACCCTATGACCATGCCGCGGGCGCGCTGTTTTTAGAAGAAGCAGGCGGGAAGACAGCATGGCCCGACGGCAATGGATATCGCGTGACGCGTCGCGACCCCGATCTGCTGGCGGCCGCCACGCCGCAGCTATGGGATCGGGCGGCCGAGATACTGTTCGGTTAATAGACTCAAGCCGCGATACCGGATTCTCTATGTCAGAATCGAACTGACATTCGAGCGCAGCACCGGATTCATTTGTCAGAATTTCCCTATCGGGAAATCGCGGCACCGGCCCGAACTTCCGCTATGAAGTTTCTGAAAACCAGGAACTACGCCGCGACGGCGCTTTCGATCCACTGCTTGAGCTGCATCTTCGGCGCAGCGCCGACTTTTTCGGCCTGCTTCTCGCCGCCACTGAAGATCAGCATAGTCGGAATGCTGCGCACGCCATATTTGGCCGCGGCTTCGGGGTTTTCGTCGATATTGATCTTGGCGATCGTGACCTGATCGGCCATTTCGTCCGAGAGTTCTTCCAGAGCCGGGCCGATCATCTTGCACGGGCCGCACCATTCGGCCCAGAAATCCACGAGCACCGGGCCATCGGCATTGAGAACATCCTGTTCGAAACTTCCGTCGGTAACGGGCTTGGTCGCCATGATCTGAATCTCCTTATGGGTTGAGCACCATGTAGGGCGCACCCCGCGCCGCCTCAACCGGCTGGCGACAAACTTTGCTCTGTGCGGGGCAAGCCGGGCTTGTTCGCCGCTATATGCTGATCGGACAGCGAAATGAGCCGCGGGCCGGACGTGTAAAGCAGAACGGCTTCGATCGCTCGGCCGGGAAAGATCACTGCGAGTGCTGCCGCATAGGCCGCCATTTGCCGCACATGGGCGATGGGCGCCAGGTCCGCGTCATCCGGCACGAAACTGCCGGTCTTGAAATCGATCACCTGCACCAGATCGTCGGTGACGCTCAGACGATCCACGGTGCCCGAAACGACGATTTCGCCGACAACCGCCGCTATCGGCGCTTCCGCCATGGTGTCCGGCGCGAAGATATCGGCAAGGTCCGGATGCTCGATGACGGCAAGTGCATCCGACACAAGATCTTCCCGCCGGCCGGACTCCGCAATGCCGGCGGATCGCTCGAGCCAGGCCAGCGCTGCATCACGCCTTTGCTCGAGCGCGATATCCGGCAGTCTCTCGAACAGGCTGTGCAGCAGACGCCCGCGTTCGGCGGCCTCGCGCATGGCCGTATCGGGCGGCGGATCGGGAACCCGGTCGTCCCCGAGAGACGACGGCGCAAGCGGGCGCGGGGGGCGCTCTTCCCGCGGGGCCGGCATATCGAGCCACCGCGGCTTTTCCAGATCGGGCGCAGGCGACCGGCGCGCTGCGGCCCTCGCCGATACCGGCGTAGCGCTTTCGCTACCCGCGAACCGTTGAACGGCGGCCCACGTCTCGCTGTCCTGCCACTCGGCATCGAAACCCTGCATCGCGCGTTCGACCGCGCCGTACCAGCTGTCCTGCGGCGCGCCATCGCGATTGCGTGGCCCCAGCGAACCGCCGATTACGAGCTGTTCCTCGGCCCGGGTCAGTGCGACATAGAGCAATCGCCAATGTTCCTCGCGGTCCGCGGTTTTCGCGCGTTCGACCGCGTCCGCAAGGCCGTCGATCTGCTCGACTTTCCGGGGATGCGGTAGCGGGATCGCTGGACTGCCCTCCTCCACGACAAAATCCACGGTACTGCTGCGCATGCGATCCGGATCGAAGGTAGCGTCAGCGAGGATGACCAGCGGCGCCTGCAGGCCTTTTGCGCCATGGACCGTCATCACGCGCACCGCATCGAGCGGGGCGGCGGGATCGCGCTTGATCTCGGCGTCGCCGCGATCGAACCAGTCCAAAAAATGCTGGAGCGACGGCGGATTTTCGGCCTCGAACAGCAAGGCGGCGTTGAGCAGTTCCTCGATCGGATCGCGGGCCTCTTCCCCGAGCCGGGCGAGCAGTTTCTTGCGACCTCGGATCGGGCCCGAGAGGATGGATTCGAGAAGCTGGTAGGGCGTGACGAAATCGGCTTGGTTGAGTATTTCGTTTACACTCAAGAGGGTATCGCCGAATTGCGTATCGGATTGAGAATCATTCTCAATTTTGTCGCGAAAAGCACTCCAAAGGCTTGTTTTTCTGTTCTTCGCGAGCGCGTAAAGCTGGTCCTGCGGCCAACCGATCAGTGGGGACACTAGCAGGTTAGCGAAATTGAGATCGTCCTCGGGCTGGAGCGCGAAGCGGAGAGCCGCCAGCAAATCCTGGATGGCGAGCGGATCGGTGAGCATCAGCCGGTCGACTCCGGCGACCGGCACGCCTTCCTCGTGCAGCCGCGCAACCAGCAGCGAGGCCAGCTCGCCACGACTGCGGACCAGGATCAGCACGTCTTCGGGGCGCAGCGCCCTGCCCCGGCCCGCGAGCCACATCTGGTCCGGTCCCTCGGCAATCCATGTTTTAACCTGCCGCGCCATCTTGCGCGCCAGCGCGAGCTTGGCGTCGGCAAGCCAGCCCTCTTCGCCCGGATCGGCATCGTCGACAGCCTCGCCGCGCACCGGCTGGAGCAAAGTCACCCGCCCCGGCCGCCCCGCATGCGCGCTGACATGCCCGCGCAGCCCACCGGGCAGCCCGATTGCTTCCCCGCCCACGCCCGTCATCACCGCATCGACCAGTTCGAGGATCGCAGGCGAGGACCGATAGCTCTTGTCGAGGCTGAGATCGCGCAGCTCGCGCTCGCGTTCGGCGATATGCGCTGCAAAACCCTGTTTCGCGTCCTCGAACGCGCGGGGATTGGTCCCCTGGAACCCGAAAATCGCCTGTTTGAAATCGCCGACCGCGAAGATCGTGCGATGCACGGCGTCCGCGCTGTCCGGATCGACCTCGAAAAATTCCGCGCTCAGCCCCTCGATAATCGACCATTGCGCGGCGTTCGTATCCTGCGCCTCGTCGACCAGGACATGATCGATCGAGCGATCGAGCTTGTAGCGAACCCACTCGCCGATACCCTCCTGCCCGAGCAGGTAGCGCGTGAGCCGGATCATATCGTCGAAATCGAGCGCGCCGGCCCGGCGCTTGGCGAGCGCATAATCCTCGGCGAACATCCGCCCGGCCCGCAGAGCCGCCGCGGCGAAATCGGCGAATTCCGCCTTGACGCGCAGGCCGAGCAGCCCCGCCACATCGGCATCGAGCGCGGCGCAAAGCTCAGCATAGCCGGGATCGGCATCTATCAGCTTCGCGCTGAATTTGCGCAAATCGCCAGCCTTCGTCGCCCAGACATTGCGCAGTTCCTCCAATCGCCCGGCGCGCGTTTCCGGATCCGACGCCGTCCATTCCGCGATGAAATCCGCGTTCGCCAGGCCCGTCTTGCTGGTCCAGGCGATATTGGCTTTGGCGACGCGGCGCAGCACAACCATGTCGAACGCGTCATCGGTGCATCCTTCGACGATCGCCGTATCCACATCGCCCGGCGGAACGTCCAATGCTCGCCGCAGCACATCGCCGAACAGTTCGGGCGGGCCAAGGCCCATCATCGCCCCGAAGCCATGGGCGCAGCGCTGGAGAAAACCCTCCGCGCCCTGCTCGCCCAGCCTCCGGCTCAATTGCTGCACATCGGCGATCAACGCATTGTCGCCGCGCTCCTCCGCAGCCACCAGCATCGCGGCCAGCGTTTCGCGCATCAGCAGCGATTGTTCGCGCCCTTCGATCGGCCGAAACCCCGGCACGATCCGCGCTTCGGCCGGAAAAGCGGCGAGCAGGCTCTGGGCGAAGGCATGGATCGTCTGAATGCGCAGCCCGCCACCCGTCGCGTCGAGCACGCGCGCGAAGAGCTGGCGGGCTTTGGCAACGGAATCCGGATCGTGCGCCTCGCCCAGCGCCCGCAGCTCGGTCGCCAGCAACGGGCTTTTCAGCCGCACCCAATAAGCGAGCCGGGCATGGATGCGGTCCGCCATCTCCGCCGCGCCGGCCTTGGTGAAGGTCAGGCACAGGATCGATGCGGGATCGACTCCGGAGAGCAGCAGCCGCATCACCCGCGCCGTCAGCACCTGCGTCTTGCCCGTGCCTGCCGAGGCGGAGAGCCAAGCCAGCGCATCCGGATCGGACGCATCCCGCTGCTCGCCGGTCAGCGGATAGAGAGGGGACAGGCGTTTAGGCATTGCAAAATCCTCCCCGGTACGGGGAGGGGGACCGCGAAGCGGTGGAAGGGGCCCTGCCATAGACGAGACACCATTGGCGCGCCCCCTCCGTCAGTCCTGCGGACTGCCACCTCCCCGTACCGGGGAGGATTGTGAATCCGCGTTTAGCCATCACCGCGCCCATACCATTCCTGAAGCCGCATCAGCTGGTCATATTCGCCATAGGGCGCATATTCGGGATGGAGCTTGGCGGTGAAGGGTTCATCGCCGATCAGCCATTGCTCGGCGGCGCTGGCGAAGACCGAAGCCGCATGGGCGACGAAATTTTCCGGCGTGATCTCGATATCGCCGCGCTTGCGGAACGGCTCCTTGACGTAACCGAACCCGTCGCCATCCTTGCCGAGCGACCAATATTCGAAGACCGCCGCCTTGCCTTCGAGGTCGGCGAACGCGCCGCGTTCGGCCAGCAGGCCGAGCAGGCCGAGCTGCATGGCAAAACCTGCCTCGACCGCCGCGGGGCTCGGCGGCTGGCCGGTCTTGTAATCGATAATCGCGAGGCCGCCGCCGTCGAGCCTGTCGATCCGGTCGACCTTTCCGGTCAGCGTCACGCCCGAGATTTCGGTCCTACCCTCGACCTCGGCCGCCACCGGAACGCGCCCGGCTGCGATCTGCGCCCGCACCCGTTCGGCCATCCAGCGGATCGGTTCGATCAGGCGCGGCCGCCACAGCGCGCGCATCAGCGGATGCGCATCGCTCGCATCCAGCAGCGTTTCCGCGCGCGCGACCAGCTTGTCGGGATCGCACTGATCCTCGCGAAACCAGTCTTCGAGAATCTCATGCACCGCCGAGCCGCGCCACGCAGGACTCGGTTCGGCATCGACGGGATCGAGCTGCGAGAGCTTCAGCATGGTTTGGGCGTAGAAAGAGAACGGATCGGCCTTCAACCGATCGACCTTGGTTACGGATATCTGCCGGGGGCGATCCGCAAGCGGCGGACGCGGGGCCGGGCGCTCGGCAAGCTGCGCCGCATGATCGGCGCGATCGATCGACTGCGCCCAGGCCTTGAAGCGGGGTGCGCGGGTCAGCCCGCCGGTCATGGCTTCGAGCCGCAGCCAGAAGCGGCTGGCGATGGCGGGTGCACTCGCATCGCGCCGGGCGCGCGTGACGAGCACCTGCCGCCCGCCCAGCGCGCTCGCGAAATCATGCGCGGCCAGCCCGATCCGGCGTTCGAGCCCCGGCAGCCCGAGTTCGGCGCGCAGGCACGGCGCGAGCCAGGGATCGGGCGTGGGCAGGTTCGGCCATGTGCCTTCGTTGAGCCCGCCCAGGATCATCAGATCGGCCTGTTGCAACCGCGCCTCGAGCACGCCCCAGATGAACAGGCGCGGATGCCCGCCCTGCGGCGGGCGGATCGCGATATCGGCCATCAAATGGGTGAGCAGCGGCGGCAGATCGGCGATCGTCGCATCGGCCGGGCCGAGCGCGGATTGCGTTTCACAATCGGCGATAAAATGCGCGGCTTCGCGCCCGTCCGGTCCGGACCAGACGGCATAGCCAGCCAAGCGCGTCGCGGCCTCGCGGATCGCCGTGACGAGACCCGGCAGGTCCCTGGTTCGGCCGGCCGCCTGTTCGAGCGGCGCGAGCAGTTCCACGGCTTCTTTCCACCATTGCAGCGCGGCGGTGATGGCCGGTTTGGCTTGGTCCCGCGCATTGGCGAGCATCGTCGCAAGATGGCCGGTAATCGCATCGAGGCCGGGCCTCGGGCGCGGCCCGCGCATAGAGATATCGAAGCGGCGCACGGCGTTGAGCCACGCGCCCCGCTCCTCGCCCGCGCGCACGAGCGGATGTTTGAGCAAGGCGAGCAACGGCACCGGCGCGAACCGCTCCGCCGCCGCCTCGGCCAAGGCGATGAGCAGCGTGCCGGGCGGTTCTTCGGACAACGGGCGTCCCGCGGAATCATCGGCCTCGATGCCCCAACGCTTGAGGTGCGCCGATACGCGCCGGGCGAGTGGGCGATCCGGCGTGACGAGCGCGGCTGTCCGCCCCGGCTCTTCCAGCGCTTCGCGCATGGCGATGGCGATGACCTGCGCCTCCTCGGCCGGTGTCGCCAGTTCGAGGCCGCGGACGCCGGACAGACGCCGTTCGCGTGGCGGGAGGTCGTTCCATTTGCCGGTGAAACTGGCCGGGGCCATCGCATTGCCGATCGCCTTGGTGCGCACCGCCGGGGAGTCGCGTCCGCCGCCCCAGCGCCAGCGGGTCACTTCGCCGCGCGCCACGCCGATCCGGTCGAGCAGCAGTTTAAGCGCGAATTGCGGATGGGTTTCGATCGAGCGTTTGCGGAATCCGGTTTCGGGATCGGGCTCATGCGGGCCGAGCGCCTCCCACTCCTCGCCCGGCATGGTGATATCGAGCGCAGGCAGCACGACCATGCCGTTTTCCATGCGCGAAACGGTGCGCAGTACGCCCGCAACGGCAGGCGAGGTCGAGGCGATACCGGCGGCGACGACGAAACCGGGCGGCGGCGCGTCTTTCCAGCGCCTGGCGACATGATCGAGCAGCCGGTTGCGGCGCTCGGCCATGTCGATCTTGCCGAGCTTTTCGAGTTCGGCCGGCCATTCGGTCAGGATCACATCGAGCTGGTCGAGCGACACCTGCCAATGGGCGGACAGATCGGACTCGACGCTCTCCGGCAATTTGCGCGGATCGACCTGTCCGATCAGCAGCTGGTCGAGCGTCGTGCCGAGATCGCGGGCGAGGCGCACGGCTTCGCCGGCATCGACGGGTTCGCCCATCCGGCTCCGCACGCGCTGGACGATCGTCGCGAGCCGCATGGTGCGTTCGAGGGGGGGGATCGCGGGCGGGACGGATAGGCCCTGCCCGATCGGATCGAGAGCGCTGCCCAGCGTCTCGGCAATTTCGGGATCGCCGATGGGCACAAGGCGCGGGAGCAGCAGGCCGGTCTCGGCGCGGCGGACGAACGCGTCCTGGATCGCGCGCGCCGTGCGGTTGGTCGGCACGAGGATAATGCCGCGCGCAAGGCCGAGCGGGTCTTTTCCGTACCTGCGGATGAGCCCCGCCGCGAGCGCGTCGGCAAAGGCCCGGTGGGGCGGGATCGTGTAAACGCGTGGGCGGACGGCCTCAGCCATCCACGAGCAGCGCCTCGGCCTTCCTGATCGCGGGCGGCGTTCCGATATCGAACCACAGCCCCTGATGCGCGAGGCCGAATGCGCGGCCCTGCTCGATCGCGCGGTCCCACAGGATATTGGTCGAAAACGGTCCCGTCGGGGCATCCTCGAACAGCTTTTTGGAGACGAGCTGGATGCCCGAATAGACGAAAGGCGCGATTTTGCCGCGCCCGCGCCGCGTGATCCGGCCATGGCTGTCCATATGGAAATCGCCGCGCCCGCCATGGCAATGCGCGCGCGCCTGCGGGATAAGCAGGAGCAGCGCGTCCATCTTGTCAGGGTCCCAGCGCGCTGCGAGCAGGCGCAGCGTATCGCTCGGCCCATCCACCCAGAGCACGTCGGAATTCATCACGAAAAACGGATCGGCCTCGATCAGCGGCAGCGCCTTGGCGACGCCGCCACCGGTCTCGAGCAGCTCGGCGCGTTCGTCGGATACGGTGATCGCGATATCGCCGGCGCGGCGCGCGACATGGGCTTCGACCGCATCGGCCAGATAATGGACGTTGACGATCGCCTTCGCGACGCCTGCATCGCGCAGCCGGTCCAGCACATGATCGAGCAGCGCGCGGCCCTGCACCTGGATCAGCGGCTTGGGCGTGGTGGCCGTGAGCGGGCGCATCCGCTTGCCGAGCCCGGCCGCCATCACCATCGCGGTGTCGATCTTCGGTCCCTCGGCGGCCGGGCGAATGGCAAGCGGCGCGCTATAGCTGTTCATCGCGGCGATCCTCCCTGCCAGGCCTCGGCGCGCTTGCCGTTCGGCACATTAGCCGAGAACCATGCGGCGACGGGCGCGAGCGCGGGATGCCGCAGGTCGCGCTCCAGATAGCGCCAGACGCGGGCCTGGTACGATAGGTAGCGCGACTTCCCGTCCCGCTTCCAAAGTCTCGTGAAGATGCCGAGAATCTTCACATTGCGCTGCGCACCGAGGATCGCATAGGCGGCCTCGAACGCTTTGCTGTCCTCGACCGGATTGGTCACGCGGTAATGGGTGAGCATATTCTCCTCCAGCTCGCGCGTCACGTCGCGCCGTGCATCCTGCAGCAGCGAGACGAGATCGTAAGCCGGGTGCCCGGCCAGCGCGTCCTGGAAATCGAGCAGGCCCAGCGATCCGATCCCATGCCGCCCCTCGAGCAGCATCAGATTCTCCGCATGATAATCGCGCAGCACCGTCACCGGATCATCGAGATCGACAAGCGGCTCGAGCACCTTCTGCCACGCCGCGTCGAACCCGGTTTCGTCCACGTTCAGGCTCAGCGCCGGGGCATACCATTCGGTAAACAGCCGCGCTTCGCGCAGATATTCGTTCATCGTATAGGCGGGCAGGTCGCCCGATCCGGACCGGTGCAGCACGCCCAGCAGCGTCACCGCATCGCGATAGATTCGCGCCTCGCTCTCCGGCGCGGCATCGACGACCTCACGCATCCGCGCATCGCCGAAATCCTCGAGCAGGATCAGGCCCTGCTCCAGATCGCTTGCCATGACCTTCGGCGCGGCAAAGCCGAGCCGGTTGAGATGTTCGGCGACGTCGATGAACGGCCGGCTGTCCTCGACATCGGATGGCGCATGCATGAGGACGGCGGTCCGCCCGGGCGCGACGACGCGGAAATAGCGGCGGAACGAGGCATCGCCCGCGAGCGGCAGCAGCGCGCCATCGCCCCAGCCATTGGCGGTGAGAAAATCGGGCGCGGACTCGGGGTTTTTCATGCTGGTGGCCATCGCGTCTCCCAAGCGGGCGGAACCGTCGCTGTCAAGCGCCGAGCGGCGGACCGCCCTTCCCCGCCTTCGCCCTGCTTATGCGCGATGGACAGGTGCAGCCGCAACGCATCCTCCCACAGCCCCGCGCCGAGCCGTTCGGGCCATTCGATCAACATCGCGACCTCCCGCCGCGCCTCGTCCAGCCCAAGTTCCAGGGCCTCTTCGGGATCGTCGAGCCGATAGAGATCGATATGCCAGACGGGAATGCGCGTTTCGGGCGGCTCATAGGGCTGGACGATGGCGAAAGTCGGGCTCGGCGCTTCGGTCTCGAGGCCAAGCGCCTGCAAAATCCCGCGCGCCAATGTGGTCTTGCCCGCGCCGAGATCGCCATAGAGAGCGATAGCATCGCCGGGGTGGAAGATAGAGGCGATGCGGGCGCCGAGGGCGAGAGTCGCTTTTTCGTCCGCCAGTATCAGCCCCTCTCCCATGCCCTTTCCGATAAAGACAATGAACGCGCGGCGGAAGCCTGTTTCGGCTATAACAAGTCAGAGCATGACAACGGCTTTCCACATAATGGTGACTGGACGTTAAGATTGGATATGCTCATCCTGCACCACGGAAATCGATCGCGCCGGAGTAAATGCTTTTGAGCAAAAATCCTCGACTAACATTCTTACTTGCAAGCGCATTCGCTATTGGATGCTCTCGAGATCAGGCAAGCATTTTTCCCGAAAGCGAGTTTGTACAATGCGACGTTGTCGACAAACAGGCCGCCTTAGTCTCTGCTATTGAAGACTATGTCGAAGAGCAGAATAGCGAAATCGGCTTTTCAAAGCATCCGGCAACGGATAGCGGCTTTCCCTTGCAGTTGCGATTTGCAGATGGCCATATTCATATGCTGAGAGTTGACCATCGAGGTATCAACGTTCTGAGATCATCATATACCGATGGTAGAGAGCTAGGCACCATCCTGCGTCTCGAAACTCACTATGCAGCCATAGTGGACATTACCCAATCAACGTGCAGATAATTGCCCATTCGCAATGACGAGGTTCGGAAGCCTTCACATCGCCCTTTCCCGCGGCAACACCACCGTCACAAACGTCCCTTCGCCCGGCTCGCTTTTGAGCTCCAGCGTACCGCCATGCGCTTCCACGAACTGTTTCGTTAGCGGCAGGCCCAATCCCAGTGCGCGCGATTGTTGTTCGCCGGCGCCGCGGTGGAAGCGGTCGAAGACGCGGGCCTGCTCGTCTTCGCTGATACCCGCGCCATTGTCGGAGACGGTGATCCGCGCCTCGGTCGTCGTGCCTTCGGCATGGAGCAGGATGCGGCCGCTTTCGGGGGTGTAGCGGATTGCGTTGCGGAGCAGGTGATCGAGCGACTGGCGCAGGCGGCGGGCGTCGCCGGTCACGCTGCCGACCGACCAGTCGATCTCGGCGACGAATTCATGGTTGCGCGCGGCCGCGCGCTGGCGCGCGTCGGCGGCGGCCTCTTCGCAGAGCAATTGGAGATCGACCTCGGCCTGCTCCATCGGCAAATCCTCGGCCTCGCCTTGCGTCAGGTCCAGCACCTCGTCGATCTGCACGCGCAGCGTGGCCACGGAATCGAGGATGGATTTGACATAGTCGGCCGCTTGGTCGGGCAGCTCGCCCGCATAGCCGCCGTCGAGCATCTCCGCGAACCCGGCGATCGAGGTCAGCGGCGTGCGCAGTTCATAGCTGATGTTCGAGACGAAGGCGGTCTTGAGCCGGTCGGCGGCTTCCAGCGCCTCGTTGCGCTCGAGCAGGGCGGCTTCGATCCGCTTGCTGTCCGAAATATCGAGCAGTGTGAACAGCGCATTGCCGTCCGGCAGCGGCACGGCGGCGAAATCGAAATAGCGCCCGTCGCGGAGCGCAAGCCGCCCGTCCCGCTCCTGCCGCTCGCTGGTCGCGACACGCACGGCGTCCTGGATCGCTTCCGGGCTGCCCGCGCCGAGAAACTGGTCGGCGATCGCATCGGTCAGCGCGTCGACGCGCGGATGCTCGGCCAGCAGCTCTTCGTCGAAACCCCAGATTTCGCGGAAGCGGCGGTTCCAGATATGGAGCCGCCCATCGGCGGCGAATACGCCGATGGCTTCGGAGAGATTGTCGAGCGTGGCGGTGCGCACGCGCAGTAGAATGTCGCGCGCGCTGGCGAGCTGCGCCTGTTCGGTGCGGTCCTCGAAGACCAGCAGCAGCCCGCCGTCCGGCATGGGCTGGGCGACGACGCGCAGATGCGTGCCGTCGGTCAGCAGCCAATTCTCCTCGATCGGCTCGTCGCCGGACTGGAACCAGCCGCGCCGCTCAGCCTTCCATTCGGGAAAGTCGCGGGATTCGGGGACGCGGTCGACTTCGCGCATCCGGTCCAGCACGCGATCGAATTCGGGGCGGTCCGCCAGCCATTCGCTCTTCATCTCGAACAGCCGCTCGAAGGGCTGGTTCGAGAAAGTCAGCGAGCGATCCGGGCCGAACTGGGCGACGCCGGCCGAGAGCAGGTCGAGCATGTCGCGCTGGGCGCGGCCGAAGCGGGAAAGCTCGGCGCGCGCCTGTTCCAGCTCCTCGATATCCACCGCATAGCCCGCGACCCCGGCATCGCCGAGCGGGATATCGGCGATACGCGTCGCGCGGCGCTCCCCGCCGATGGTCGCCGGAACCGTGCGGATTTGCGGTGCTTCGTCTTCGCGGGCGCGGGCGGCGACGGCCTGGGCGCTGTCCGGGCCCGGCATTTCGACAAGTTCCAGCCCGCGCGCGATAACTTCGGCGGCGTTTTCGGCCTCCACGGCCCGGACATAGGCCTGATTGACGAGCGTTAGCCGGAGATCGGGCCCGCGATGCCACATCGGAAAGGGCGCGGCCTCGATCAGGCGCGAGAGGGATTCCAGCGCCTGGCCCGCGCGGTCCGCCTGGCTCGTAAGCTCGGCGATCTCGGCGCGCGTATCGGTCGTATCGAAAATCCAGATCATTGCCGCCTGATTGCCGCCCAGCGGATCGGGCGCCGGCCCGCCGCGCGCGAACAGGATGCGCTCCGAGGATGTGAGGCGCAGCTCCATGCCGAAGGGCTTGGCGGTGCGGCGCGCATCGCGCACGGCGTTCGAAAAGGCCGCGAACCGTTCCTCGCCCATCACATCCTTGAAATCGACGAGCCGTTTCGGCGGGGTCTTTAGGCCCAGCCACTCCTCGAGCCCCGGCCCAGCATCGATCCGGTCTTTCGCATCGACGACCATGAACACGGTCGGCGCGCTTTCGAGCAGCATGCCGCCGCGCCGCGCGGCCGCGGCCGCCTGTTCGCCCGCCGCCTTGCGCCGGAGCCCGGCCAGCGTCGCCCAGACGGCAATGCCGAGCCAGGCGGCCAGCACCATGCCGCTAACGACTGCCGCTGTTGTCGAAACGGTGATCATGCCCGTAAGCCGCCCTGCATCATCCCCCGCTTCTAGACCGGAGCGGGGGGCTACGGGAAGACGCGATCACCCCCGGCTTGGGAATGATCGCGCCTTTTTTCAGGCAGAACGCTCCTAGAAGCTGAAGCGCGCGCCGACCCGGAAGTCCCGGCCGGCGAGCGGCACGAAATCCTTGGTGAAGGACGCATGACGACGCGCATTCACATCGAAGATATTGTTCACCGACGCGAAGAGCGACGTGCCGTTCGCCCGGCCCCAGGGCCGCCAGGCGACCGAGGCGTTGACGAAGGTGAAGTCGTCGGTCGGCGTTTCGAAGGCGGCGACGCGATCCTGCTCGGCCGCCCATTCGATCTCTGCGCGCGCGTCGAACTTGTCCGATTGCGCTTCCAGCCCGCCGCGCAGGCGGAAGGGCGGAATGCGCGGCACGGGGCCGCCGCCATTGTCGATCGACGCGCGGACATAATCGGCCACGGCGTCCGCATTGATCTGGAATTCCCCGACTTCGGCGAGCGTTGCGGAGATCTCCGCTTCGAAACCGTAATAGGTCGCGTCGCGCTGGAAATATTGGAAGACGGGCAGGTCGTCTTCCTCCTCGCCGGTCGCCGTGTCGTAGATGAAATCGTCGAACCAGTTGGCAAAGCCGGTCAGCGCGAAGCTGACGCCACCGACATCGCCGCGCACATAGGCTTCGAGGCCGATGCTTTTCTCGGTCGTGAAGTTGGGATTGCCGATCTCGAACGCCTGGGTCGCAATATGCGGGCCGTTGGAAAACAGCTCCTCGGCCGCCGGCGCGCGTTCGGAGCGCGACAGGTTCACGCCGATCCGCACCTCTTCTTCGAAATCATAGTGCAGGCCGCCGGCAATCGAGAATGCGTCGAAGCTGCGGTCGATCGCCTGGTCGGGTGCGGACACGCTCGTATGCTCGTACCGCCCGGCAAGCTCCAGTCCGAGCTGGCCGAAATCGAACTCCTGTAGCGTAAAGATACCGACCTGTTCGGTATCGTTGCGCGGAACGAACGCCTCGGCGCCGATCGCGTTGAAATCGCGGACATACAGTTGACCGCCGATTACGCCGCGCCAGCCATCCTGGTCCGCCTGAACCAGCTCGAGCCGGCCTTCCAGGCCTTCGACGAGGAAGAGCGTGCCGACCTCATCGCCCTCGAACTCGGTATGGGTGTAATCGGAATAGCCGAGGCGCACGCGGATGCTCTCGAAGAAACCGCCGCCCGTCAGGATTTCAGCGCGCAGATCGGCCCGCACCTGATGCAGGTCGATGGTGACGGGGCCTTCTTCCTCTTCGCCTTCTTCTTCCTCTTCGCCTTCCTCATGCGCATGCTCGGCGCCGGGGCGCGCGGGGATGCCGTAATTCGTGTCGTAAAAGCTGACCGAGGCGCCGATGCTGCCCCAGCTATCGATCCAGGCGAGACCCGCGCCGGCCGTCCAGGTTTCGGTCGCGCTGTTCGGCACCGTCCCGCGCAGATCGGCAAGTTCCTGCGCTTCTGCGGCCTCGTCCAAATTGCCTTCCTCGGTTTCCTCCGCAACGATTTCCAGCTGCTCGGCGCGCAGTGTCGGTGAAAGCGTGAAGCCCGAAATCTCCAGATCGTCGCTTTCGCGGTAACTGCCGCCGACATGCAGCACGAGCTTCGAGGTCAGCGGCAGATCGGCGCCGCCGGCAATCGTCCACTCATCGGCTGCCGAACCGTATGACGTGACTGCATCGATATGCACCGGCTCGTCCGGCACTTCGATCGGGATCAGCCGGTCGAACACGTTGACCGCGCCGCCGATAGCCTGGCTGCCGAACAGCAAGGCCGCCGGGCCGCGCAACACTTCGATGCGATAGGCAGTGATCGGATCGATGGTCACGGCATGGTCGGCCGAGGTGTTGGACGCGTCGATCGCGCCGATCCCGTCGGTCAGGACGCGAATGCGCTCCCCCTGGAAACCGCGCAGCACGGGCCGTGAGGCGCCGGGCGTAAAGGATGTGGCGGACACACCGGGCAGCGCCGTCAGCGTATCGCCGATCTGCGGGCGGATACTCTGGTCGAGCTCCGTGCCGGCCAGTGTCGAGGTGCCCGCGATCAGATCGAGTTCTTCGACGAAGCGGGCGGTAACAACGATCCCGGCCCGGCCTTCGCCATGGATATGGTCGCCAGTCCGCTCCTCATCCTGCGCGATGGCAGGGGTTGCGATAAGCGCAGCGCTCGCCGCGAGAATTCCATAGTGACGCATTGCAAACTCTTCCGTTTTACGTGAACGGCAGCGTCCTACGCAGAATGTTACATCATATCAAGTATGTTGGGGCTGCATTTTGTCGACGAACCGCCACCGTTAGTCGAACCGGCGCAAATCGAGGCTGGGGACGGCAAAAAGAAAAAGGGCCAGGACGACTGCAATCGTCCTGGCCCCGGCAATTTTCGCGAAGGAATTTCGCCTAATAGCGATACTGGTCCGTCTTGAACGGGCCGTGCGTTTCGACGCCGATATAGGCGGCCTGCTCTTTCGACAGCTCGGAAAGCTGCACGCCGAGCTTATCGAGATGGAGCTTCGCCACCTTCTCGTCCAGATGCTTGGGCAGCACATAGACCTGGTGGCCATAGGTGCCGTGATTGTTGAACAGTTCGATCTGGGCGAGCACCTGGTTGGTGAAGCTCGCGGACATCACGAAGCTCGGATGGCCGGTGGCATTGCCCAAATTCAGCAAACGCCCCTGCGAGAGCAGCAGCATGCGCTTGCCATCCGGGAAGGTGTACATATCGACCTGCGGCTTGACCTCGACATGCTCCAGATTCTTGAGCGCGCCCACCTGAATCTCGTTATCGAAATGACCGATATTGCCGACGATCGCCATGTCCTTCATCGCCCGCATATGGTCGATCGTCAGGACGTCCTTGTTGCCGGTCGCGGTGACGAAGATGTCGGCGCGCGGCGCGGCTTCGTCCATCGTCACGACCTCGAAGCCGTCCATTGCGGCCTGCAGCGCGCAGATCGGATCGATCTCGGTAACCATCACCCGGGCGCCGGCGCCGCGCAGCGACGCAGCCGAACCCTTGCCGACATCGCCATAGCCGGCGACAACGGCGGTCTTGCCGGCCATCATGACGTCAGTCGCGCGGCGGATGCCGTCGACCAGCGACTCTTTACAGCCATATTTGTTGTCGAATTTCGACTTGGTGACGCTGTCATTCACATTGATCGCCGGGAAAGGCAGTTTGGCCTGCTTGGCGAGTTCATAGAGGCGCAGGACGCCGGTCGTCGTCTCTTCCGAGACGCCCTTTATCGCGTCGCGCGTCTTGGTGAAGAAGCCGGGGCTTTCCTTCAGGCGCTTCTGGAGCACCTTCTGCATTTCCTCTTCTTCCTCGTTCGACGGCGCAGGCATCTCCTCGCCCTCTTCGACGCGCGCGCCCCAGATGATGTACATCGTGGCATCGCCGCCATCGTCGAGGATCATGTTGCAGGGCTCGTCGCCCCACTGGAAGATATGATCGACATATTCCCAATATTCGGCGAGCGTCTCACCCTTCTTGGCAAAGACCGGCACGCCCGAAGCCGCGATCACGGCGGCCGCATGGTCCTGCGTCGAATAGATGTTGCACGAAGCCCAGCGGACTTCGGCGCCGAGCGCGGTCAGCGTTTCGATCAAGGCTGCGGTCTGGATCGTCATGTGCAGGCAGCCCGCGATGCGCGCGCCCTTCAAGGGCTGCTCCTGGCCATATTCCTCACGCGTCGCCATCAGGCCGGGCATTTCGGTTTCCGCGATATCGAGTTCGCGCCGGCCGTAATCGGCAAGTGAGATGTCGGCTACAATGTAATCCTTGGTAGCTTCGAGAGTGTCGGTGGCCATTAAGGGCTCCTGTCGGGGCTGGTTCAAAAAGAAAGGCCGCGCGACAAGCCGGCGACCGTTATGCGTCCTATTTATCGGGGTCGAACGGCGATGGCAAGGCGCATATAAAGATTTCTTTATATGTAAAATCAAGTCTTCGGAACTGCGGATCCAGTCGGTCGACGCCAACCAGCCCCGAACGCCGCAAAGACATCGGCCAGGCCACGCGGCGCGTCCGATCCCCTGAGCCGTGAAAGGGTCGCGTCGACCTCGAAGCTGTAGGTCACGACGGTCGAGGCTTTCGAATGCTGCTCCGCGCCTAGCGATTTGACCAGCGTGATCGCGGGTTTGTTGGCGTAGAGAATGTCGAATGTGAGTTCGGCGATGCCGGCCGCGCGGCAATCGAGAACCAACGCCGCCAGCAACAGCCGCGATATGCCGCGATGATGATATTCGTCGAGTACGGCAATCGCGAGATCGGCCGTGCCGGGACGATCATCCTTACGAATCGCATGAGCGGCGGCTACGGCATGCGCGGCCGGTTCGCCGGTCATCACCGCGCCCCAGGCGATATGGCAGAAGCCGTCGACGGCGGACAGACGTTCGACGACCGATGGCGGCGCGCTCTTGAAGGACGAGAAAAAGCGCATGTAGCGGGACCGGTCGGAGAGTTCCTGGATACCGCGCTCTATCGCGCCCTTATCGGATGGGCGGATCGGGCGCAGGCAGATTTCCGCCCCGTCCTCCAACCGGGTTTCGATTGCATCGGGCCGGCGCTCAGACATCGCGCGCGACGACCTGACCCTGCGGTCGAGCGACCTGATTTCCGGTATCGGCCGCGACGATGCCCGGGAGCAGGAGCAGCCCGGACGAAAATATCGCGCCCGTCGCCATGGCATAGACGTCGAACAATTTGAGATTATTGGAGAGCCTACCCTGATCCTGCGTTTCCGCGTCAGCGGCCATCGATCCCGTCCTTACCGAAGAATTGCCGATTTTCTGTCTTAGGCTTTTATCGAGCGGAGACGCAACAAAACCCGGCACGAAAAAATTCGCAATGAAACGTGTATCTTACGCATGACCCGCATCATGCGCGAGCAGCGCCGGATCGACGCCGGCCTTGCGATAGCTTTCCGCCCAGCGGTGCTCTGCCTCGGTCTCGAACAGGATTTCCATGTCGCCTTCCGCCGTAAACCAGCCATGGCGCGTCATCTCCTCGTCGAGCTGCCCCGGCGACCAGCCGGCATAGCCGAGCGCGGAGAGCCAGCGTTCGGGCCCCCTGCCCTCGGCGATCGCGCGCAGGATGTCGAGCGTGCCGGTCAGCGCCCATTTGTCGCCGACCTGCACACTGTCCTCGCCGCCCCAATCGAGACTGTGCAAAATGAAACCGCGCTGTGGCTCCACCGGCCCGCCCATGTGCACGGGCGCATCCGGCGCTTCGCCCGGCTCAATCTCGAGCTGGCTCAGCAGCGTGTGAAAGCCGACATTCGCGATCGCATGACCGATCCCGATGCCCAGCGCGCCCTGCTCGTCATGCGCGCACATGGCGATAACCGCGCGCTCGAACCGCGGATCGCCCATGCCCGGGAGCGCGAGCAGAAGCTGGCCGGAGTAGAAAGGCGGTGTGTCCGACAAGGCGCCCTAACGCTCTTCGCCGTCCGGCCGCCCGCGCGGATAATAGACCTCTTCACAATAGTCGCGCTCATAATCGTCGAGACATTCGCGATATTCGCGGCCCAGCCGCTCTTCCTCTTCACGGATCTCGCGGCCCCGATTGCGGTCGGCCTCGTCCTGGCTCGTCGTGGTCCAGTCGGCGACCTGACCGACGGCGCGGACCGGCGCAGTGACGACATCCGCCGCCGTTCGCACAATGCACCCGCTCAGCATCAACGCCATCAGGGTCACGATCAAGATACGCATGCGATACTCTCCACTAAGTACATCCGGCCGAAAACAGAATCGCCATAGCCGTCATATCAGATCGCGTGCAACGATGCGTGTCTTGCGATGAATTGCGCTGGACGTCCGCAAACATTCATGGTTGATCGCTAGCGACTAATCCCGATATCCCTCTCAGCAAAAGGAGACGATGATGACGATCAGCGAAGGCGACAAGCTTCCCCGGACCAATTTCGTAACGATGACCGAGAGCGGCCCGCAGCCCGTCGATCACGACCAGTTTTTCGGCGGCCGCAAGATCGCGCTGTTCTCGGTGCCGGGCGCCTTCACGCCGACCTGTTCGGCCAAGCATCTGCCGAGCTACGTAGACAAAGCCGACGAGCTGAAGGCCAAGGGCATCGACGAGATCGCGACCACGGCCGTCAACGACGCCTTCGTCATGGGCGAATGGACCAAGGACGCCGACCAGGTGACGGCGCTTGCGGACGGCAATGGTGAGTTCGTGGAAGCCATCGGCCTGACGATGGACGGCAGCGGCTTCGGCATGGGCACGCGCGGCCAGCGTTTTTCGATGGTCGTCAATGACGGCGTGGTGGAAAAACTCAACGTCGAAGCACCGGGCGAATATAAGGTCAGCTCGGCCGAACATATGCTGGGTCAGCTTGACTGAGTCCGACCGAAACAGCGCCGTCGCCGCGGTTATCGATACGCTCGACCGGCATTATCGCGAGAGCATAGACCGGCTGCGCGCGGCGCTGCGCGCCTATATCGACGAGGGCACGCTGCCCGATCCGGACATGCGCGGCTCGGGCGGCTTCGCCTATCCTGAAATCCGGCTGCATTATGACGGCGAGGGTCCGGCCGACGACCGTCCGCCGCGCTCCTATGGCCGGCTCGGCGAGGCCGGCACCTATGCGATCACGGTAACCCGGCCCGAAATCTATCGCGACTATCTGGCCGAACAACTCGGCATATTGATCGCCGATTATGGCGTGGAGGTGGAGGTAGCGCCCAGCCACCAGGAAATCCCCTTCCCTTACGTGCTCGACGGCAGCGGGATCGAGCTCGGCGCGATGCGGGCCGAGGAACTGGCGCGCCATTTCCCGGCGACCGAACTCTCGCATATCGGCGACGAGCTGGCCGACGGCACCTGGGACGACAGCCTCGCCAAATATCATCCTCTCGCGTTGTTCGATGCGCTGCGCACCGATTTCAGCCTGGCACGCCTGCGCCATTATACCGGCACTCCGCCCGAACATGTGCAGCGCTATATCCTGTTCACCAACTATCAGCGCTATGTCGACGAGTTCGTGCGCTGGGGCTGCGAGCAGCTGAAGGGCGACAGCGGCTATACCAGCCTGTCGGGCGCGGGCGGGATCGAACTGACCGCCGAAAATGCCGACCCTGCGGCGCTCGAGACCGCCGCCGCGGCACGCAAGCACCAGATGCCCGCCTATCATCTGCGGGCCGAGGGACGCGCGGGCATCTCCATCGTCAATATCGGCGTCGGCCCCTCCAATGCGAAGACGATCACCGATCATCTCGCCGTCCTCCGCCCCGAATCCTGGCTGATGATCGGCCATTGCGGGGGCCTGAGGCCGAGCCAGCGGATCGGCGATTATGTGCTCGCCCATGCCTATCTGCGCGACGATAATGTGCTCGATGCGGTGCTCCCCCCCGAAATCCCGATCCCGCCGATCGCCGAAGTGCAGCAGGCGCTCGAAGCCGCCGCGCGCAGCGTGACCGGCGAAGAGGCCGATGCGCTGAAGCGGCGGATGCGCACGGGCACGCTGGTCACCACCGACGACCGCAACTGGGAGCTGCGGTACAGCCAGTCGGCGCTGCGTTTTTCGCTTTCGCGCGCCGTCGCCATCGATATGGAATCGGCGACCATTGCCGCCCAGGGCTATCGCTATCGCGTGCCTTATGGGACGCTACTCTGCGTGTCCGACAAGCCGCTCCATGGCGAGCTCAAGCTGCCGGGCCAGGCCAATCTCTTCTACGACCGCGCCGTGCGCGAGCATATCGAGATCGGCATTGCCGCGGTCGACGAGTTGCGCGGTTTCGGCTCGCGCCTGCACAGCCGCAAGCTGCGCGCCTTCGACGAACCGCCCTTTCGCTAAGCCCACCTTCCGCCGGGATTGTATCGGAGCCGGTAGGGTGGCCGCCGGAACATTGCGCCCAGCCATGCATTGGTGAGATACAGCAATTCACAATATTGGAGGAAGCGCCATGACAGATAAGACAGTGAAACCCGTCGAAACGACGAAAACGCCGCCCGCGGCCGGCCCCAAGACCGGCACGATCGACAAGATCGGCGATAGCGCGAAAGTCGTCGTCGGCAAGTTCAGCGACGGCGCGAAAGGCGCGGCCGGTAAGGTCGGCGAAGGCGCCAAGACCGCATCGGGCAAGATCGGCGACGGCGCGAAAAAAGCCGTCGAAACGGTCAAGACGCATCCCGGCAAGACGGCCGCCGTCGTGGGCGGTGTCGCCGCTGCAGCAGCGGGCGCCGTGGTCGGCAAGAAATATTACGACAAGCGCAAGGCCGCGAAGGACAATGTCGAAGCGATCGACACGCCCGAGATGCGCGCCGGTGACACGCCGAGCGACGAACCGAAGGTCGCGCCGACGGCGAACTAAGCCCACAGACGCATTCTGAAACAAAAGGGGCGGTCGCCGGATTGGCGGCCGCCCCTTTTTACTGTCCCGTAGTCGAGTGACTATCTGCCCTTGGCTACTCCACAGACCAGCCGCATTGCCGCCCTTCATTCTGTTCCTCCAGCCAGGTCTGAAGCGGCTGGAAATAGGCGAGCATCGGTTCGGCCGACATTTCGCGGGTTCCGGTGAACGCCTCCAGCGCTTCGGGCCAGGGGCGCGACGAGCCCATTTCGAGCATCGTGTTCAGCCGCGCGCCGACCTCCTCGTTGCCGTAGAAGGAGCAACGGTGCAGCGGCCCGTCCCAGCCCGCCTGTTCGCAGGCCGCCTGGTAGAATTGGAACTGTAGGATCCGCGCGAGGAAGTAGCGCGTGTAGGACACATTGTTCGGCACATGATATTTGGCGCCCGGATCGAAATTGGCCTCGCTGCGCTCGACCGGCGGCGTGATGCCCTGATAGCGCAGCCGCATCTCGTTCCACGCGGCGTTGTAGTTTTCCGGCGTGATCGAACCGTCGAACACGCCCCAGCGCCAGCGGTCGATCAGCAGACCGAAGGGCAGGAAGGCCACCTTGTCCATCGCCTGGCGCAGCAACAGGCCGAGATCCTGTTCGGGCCCCGGCACATTGGCTTCGTCGAGCAGGTCGACCTGCACCAGATATTCGGGCGTTACGCTGAGCGCGATCAGGTCGCCGATCGCCTCGTGGAAGCCATCATTGGCGCTGTTGCGGAAGACCATCGGCAGCTGATTATAGGCGCGCTGATAATAGTTGTGGCCGAGCTCGTGATGGACGGTGACGAAATCGTCGGCATTGACCCGGGTGCACATTTTGATGCGCAGATCGTCGACATTGTCGAGGTTCCAGGCGCTGGCATGGCAGACGACATTGCGATCGCGCGGCTCGGTGATCTGGGACCGCTCCCAGAAAGTTTCGGGCAAAGGTGCGAAGCCCAAGGAGCTGAAAAAGGCCTCGCCCTGGCGGACGATCTGTTCGGGCGTGTAGTTCGCCTCTTCGAGCAGGGCCGTCAAATCGTAACCGACATCGCCCGCGCCTTCGGGCGCCACGATATCGTAGATATTGCCCCATTCCTGCGCCCACATATTGCCGAGCAGGTCGGCGCGGATCGGGCCTGTCGCGGGCTGCACCTCGGCGCCATATTCCTCGCTCAGCTCGGCCCGGACATAGCAATGGAGCTGCTCGTAGAGCGGCCGCGTTTCCTGCCACAGCCGTTCGGTCATCGCCGCGAACTCGTCGGGCGTCATGTCATAGCCCGAGCGCCAGAGATCGCCGACATTGTCATAGCCCAGCTCGGTCGCGCCCTCGTTGGCAATGCTCACGATCCGCGAATATTGGTCGCGCATATCGGCCGCGTCATCGTGCCAGCTCGTCCACATTTCGGCGAGCAGCGCGGGATCGCGCACCGTGCCCATCCGGGCTTCGGCTTCATTGCCGTTGATCTCCTCGCCATTCATCGTCGCCCGGCCGGTCGAATAGGCCGTGCTGAGCGCCGTCGCGATTTCGTTGAGCTCCGCGGCCGCGCCATCGCTCGTCGGCGCGGGCATGCTGATGCCCGAACGCATCTGGTCGAGCTGCCGGTTCACGCTATAGTCGAGCCCGTCCACCTCGGCGAACTGCGCCGCTTCGTTCGCAAGCCGGACCATCATCTCGGTCACCTGCGTGCCGAAATAGGTGTTCAGCCTATCGGTGTCGGTATTGAGATAGGTCGAATTCACCCAGGCCGCGCGCGCCGCGATATCGAAGACCTGCAGCATTTCCGCATTGGCCGCCTCGACGAACGCGCGCGCCGCTTCAGGCGTCCGTTCGGTGGTCGCGGTTTCGTGGTGATCGGCGTGCGCGGGCGCGGCCGCCAGCACGGTTCCGAGCGCGAGCGCAGACGCGCCGATTCTGGCAAAGACTTTCATGAGACATACTCCCCTGTGTACGTTTTTATGGCGCGGGTTTGGCCAATGCGGGCGCTGGGAGCAAGGCCGTTCGTCGAAAGCCTATTCCGCTTCGCCCAGCCAGTCGGCCAGCGCCTGCCCGAATTCCGGTTTGACGATGCAACTCATATGGCCGCCGGGCACTTGCGTGTGGGAGGCGTTCGGGATCAAGGCGGCGAGATCTTCATGGCTGCCATTGTCCTGATCCTCCTCTCCGGCAAGGATCAGCGTCGGCACGGATATGGCGCGGATCGCCTCCTCCGGTGTATTGGTGAACACGTTGAGGACTTGCAACAGCGCCTCGGGATCGCCCTTGGTCGTTTTCAGGAACGCCTCGGCCATCCATTCGGGCGATCCTTTCGGATGATTGCCGAGATTGGTCAGGATATGGCGGAAATGATCGGCGCGGCTGGCCAGGCTGGTGAGCCCCGACAGGCCCATGCCCGATATGACGAGCCGCGCGGGCCGCGCGCCCAGCACATGCATCCGCACGACCGTCCGCGCGCCGAGCGAATAGCCGCCAAGATCATAATCGGTCAGCCCGAGATGATCGATCAGCGCCAATCCGTCTCGCGCAAGGATATCGGCGGGATAGGCCTCCGGATCGTGCGGCTTGGCGCTGTCGCCATGGGCGCGCAGGTCCGGCATGATGACGCGATAGCCGTTAGCCGCGATTTTCTCCGCATGACCGTAGCGCAACCAGTTGATGAACGCGTTGGAAAAGAAACCGTGCAGGAGAACGACCGGCCGCCCTTCGCCCAGCTCGCGATAGGCGAGCCGATGACCGTCATCGCTTGCGAAGTGATGGACGGGCGGATCAATCGGGGAGTTTGCCAACTTTTTCCTTCCAGCGTTTGACCAGCGGCTCATATTCATCCGTGCGTTTACGCGGCAGATCGCTCGTGTCGAGCCAGGCTTCATGGATATGTTCGGCGCCGAAGTGATGCGTAGGCCGATAGGGCGATGGATCGTCGAACGATCCGACGGTCAGGTCAGCATGATCGGAATCGGGATATTCGAAGCCCAGCGGCGTGCCGCATCGCGCGCAAAAAGGACGGCGCGCCACGGGCGAACTTTCGTACCAGTCTGGCTCGCTTTCCCAACGGATATCAGCCTTGGGCAGATTTTTGAACGCGATCGAAACCCCGCCGGTGGCGCGCTGGCACATCCGGCAATGGCAGAGATAGGCGTCGTGATCCTTAATAGTCGCAGTATAGCGCACCCTGCCGCACTGACATCCGCCCGTCACCGTTTCAGTCATCAGCGCCTCCCAGTCCGAGAATTTTCGCCCATTCCCGTTGCGATTCCGGCTGTTTCTCAAAAACGATCGCATCGTCGGGAATTGTCATCCAGGGCTGTTTGCTCTTCACCCACAAATGCGCGCGCGGCACCAGGGTTTTACTGTCATCCAGCGTACCGGCCCGCAGCACGACGATACCGGCGCGCGCGGTGTTTTCGGCATAGATCCGATTGCCGCATTGCGCGCAGGCCCAATAGGAAACCGCAACGCCGTCCGCTGTCTCCCGCTCTCCCTTGCGAAGCTCGCCTTCGATAGCGAGCATGCCGCCGAATAGCGGCATTTGGAGCCCCAGGGCGCTTCCCGACTGGGTCTGGCAATCGGTGCAATGGCAGGCGTAGCAAGCCGGCATGGCCTCGGCATTCAGCCGGTATCGTACCGCGCCGCACAGGCATCCGCCCTCCAGGGTCATATCTCTTCCAGACCCTTTTGTTTCATCCGCCAGAGCGCGACATCGATCCGGTCCTGTCCGAAAAAGGGCTCGCCTTCGAATACCAGCGTCGGCACGCCCCAATGGCCGGCGGCCTCCAGCGCTTCCTGATTGGCGGCGATTTCCGCATCCAGCGCCTCGGGTTCGGCTTCGGCTTCCGCGTCGAGTTCGGCGAGGTCGAGACCCGCGCGTTCGGCCGCCTTGGCGAGATGATCGCCCGTATGCCAGTCCGCCGTGCCGCCCCAGATCAGTTGCGACACCTCGTCCGCATAGGCAAAGCCCTTGCCCCGCCGCGCCGCCGCCTGCCCCGTCCGCATCAGGCGGAAGATATAGGGCTGGTCCTCGGCGATCTTGCGCGTCGCGATATCCTGCACGATCGGATCGGGATTGGGCGGCGCCATGGGAATGCCGAGATATTGCGACACCCGGAAAATATCGGTGAAGGTATAGCCGAGCCAGTTGGGATGGTTGCGCTCGAAGAAATCGGGTTCGCGGATGGCCAGCGGATAGACCGGCTTCAGCGCGATCTCGAGCGCATATTTTTCGGTCAGATCCCTGTAGCGGCCGGTCGCGAGATAACTGTAAGGGCTGCGAAAGGACCAGTAGAGATCGGCGTGCAAAGTCATGGATATCGTCCCCCAACCATATTCGATACATATCGTCTGCGATTAACCGGCTGATAAGCCCAAAACCGTCATAGGGACACTGTGACTCAAAAGACTCACTTTCCACCTCTTTTTTCGAAACGGCTCGCCAAAGCGCTGAGTCTGTGCGAATCTTCGATTTCGTCTGAGAGGATGGGGCATAGTGGCGGAACGAGACCCGCAGATAATGGCGGAAATGAGCGCTGAACAGGAAAAGCCGGCGAAGAAGCGCTCGCCTGTCCGGCTGATCGCGATGCTGATCGTGCCCGCGCTCGTCATCGGGTTCGGCGTCTATTGGTACATGACGTCCGGCCGCTACGTTTCGACCGACAATGCCTATGTCCAGCAGGATATCGTCGAGATCAGCCCGGAAGTCGGCGGACGCATCGTCGGGGTCCTCGTCGAGGAAAACCAGCAGGTCGAAGCCGGCGATATTCTCTTCCGCATCGATCCCGAACCCTATCGCATCGCCGTCCAGCAGGCCGAAGCCGATATCAGCGACGCGCAGCTCGCGCTGAGCCAGGCCGAAACCGCGGTCTCGACCAGCGGCGTCGATATCTCGACGGCCCAGGCCAATGTCGAATTCGCCCGGCGCAACCTGGCCCGCGAGCGCGAACTGATGGAACGCGGCTTCAACACGCGGGCGCGCGTCGAATCCTTCGAGAACCAATTATCCGACGCCCAGGCGCGGCTGAACGCCGCCCGGGCCGCACAGCTCGATGCCCGCGCAGCAGTCGGTAATGCGACCAGCAACGGGCGGCGCGCCGCCTTTCCGGCCATCGCTGCCGCCATGGCCCGGCGCGAGGAAGCCCAGCTCAACCTCGAGCGCACCATCGTGCGCGCACCGGTCAGCGGCACGATCAGCGAAGTGGATCGTTTGCAGATCGGCCAGATGGCGAGCCCCGGCACCATGGTCGTCAGCATTGTCGCCGACGATCAAACCTGGATCGAGGCCAATTTCAAGGAAACCGATCTCGACCGGATGCAGATCGGCCAACCCGCGCGGATCACCTTCGATGCCTATCCCGACCTCGTCGTTGAGGGCCGGGTCGGCAGTATCGGTGCTGGAACAGGCGCGGAATTCTCGATTCTGCCGCCGCAGAACGCGACCGGCAACTGGGTGAAAGTCACCCAGCGCGTGCCCGTCCGAATCGAGATCGAGGGCACACCCGCGCGGCAGATGATTACCGGCCTCAGCGCCGATGTGCGCGTCGATATCCGCGACGATGGCGAGCGCTAACCCGATTTCTCCGTTAGCCCTGAGCTTGTCGAAGGGCGCCCTTCGACAAGCTCAGGGCTAACGGAGCAAGAGCTATGGCGAGCAGCCCCTCCGCCGCTGCGACGCCCGACGGCGACGCCCTTCTCCCGGTCCGCTACAAGGGACTTCTGACCTTCGCCATCATGATGGCGATGATGATGCAGATCCTCGATACGACGATCGCCAATGTCGCCCTCCCGCACATGCAGACGAGCCTCGGCGCGACGATCGACACGATCGCATGGGTGCTGACCAGCTATATCGTGGCGACGGCGGTCGCGATCCCGATCACCGGCTGGCTCGCCGACCGGATCGGATCGCGCAACCTGTTCCTCTGGGCGGTGGCGTTCTTCATCGTGACATCGATGCTGTGCGGCGCGGCGACGAGCCTCGAACAGATGGTGACGTTCCGGATCATGCAAGGCATCGCTGCGGCCTTTATCGGGCCGATCTCGCAGACCGCGATGCTCGACATCAATCCGTCGCACAAGCACGGGCAAGCGATGGCGATCTGGAGCCTGGGGGCCGTGATGGGGCCGATCCTGGGGCCGCTGATCGGCGGCTATATCACCGAATATTATAACTGGCGCTGGGTGTTCTACGTCAACCTGCCGATCGGCGCGGTGATCCTCGCGATGCTCTATTTCCTGCTACCGAGCCGAAAGATCGAAAAGCGCGGTTTCGACCTGTTCGGCTTTTCTATGTTCGCGCTGGGGCTCGCCGCGCTCCAGCTCGTGCTCGATCGCGGACAGCAACTCGACTGGCTCGACAGCACATCGATCTGGATCGGCATCGGTTGCGTCATCATCGGCTTCTGGGTGTTCATCGTTCATATGCTGACCGGGAAAAACACGCTGCTGACGCCCGCCATCTTCACCGACCGGAATCTGGTCGGCTCGCTGATTTTCGTCGCCTTTGTCGGCGTCATCGTGTTCGCTATCATCGCGCTGATCGCGCCGATGCTGCAGGGCGTGCTCGATTATCCGGTGATTACCGCCGGCTATCTGCTCGCGCCGCGCGGGTTGGGCGTGATCGTTGCGATGGGCATCGCAGCGCGGCTGATGAACGTCATGGATGCCCGCGTGATCCTGGCCGTCGGATGGGCGATCACCGCCTGGTCCTGCTATATGATGACCAACTGGATGATCGGCATGGACTCCGGCCCGATCATCCTGGTCGGCGTGATCCAAGGCCTCGGCATCGGCTTCATCTTCGTGCCGCTGAACGTGATAGCCTTCGCGACGCTGCCCGTGAGTTTGCGCCCCGAAGGCGCCGCACTGATGAACCTGCTCCGCAACGTCGGCGCGTCGATCGGCATTTCGATCACGGCCAGCAATGTCGCGCGCAATTTGCAGATAAGCCATGCCGACCTCGCCGAGAATATCACACCGTCGACCATACCGTCCTTCGGGCTGGAGCGGCTGAATCTCCCGCCCGAGCAGGTGGTCGCACTGCTCGAGGGCGAGATCAGCCGGCAGGCGCTCATGATCGGCTATGTGAACAATTTCTGGCTGATCATGTGGGGCTGCATCATCGCCGTCCCCGCCTCCATGCTGCTCAAAAAGCTGCCCAAGACAGGCACAGCGAGTGTCAACGAGGAACCGGACGGCGAATTGAAGCCTGCGGAGTAGTTACGCCGCCTTTTGCAAATGCCGCCTGCCGAGCAGCTCCGCGATCTGTACTGCGTTCAGCGCGGCGCCCTTGCGCAGATTATCGGAGACGCACCACAGGACGATGCCATTATCGACGGTCGGGTCCTCGCGGACGCGCGAGATGAACGTCGCGCCGTCGCCGACGCATTCGACGGGCGTCACATAGCCGCCATCCTCGCGCTTATCGACGAGCATGATGCCCGGCGCCTCGCGCAGGATATTCTGCGCCTCTTCGGCGGACAGCTCGTTTTCGAGCTCGATATTCACCGCTTCGCTGTGGCCGACGAACACGGGCACACGGACGCAGGTCGCGCTCAATTTGATCTTCGGATCGAGGATCTTCTTCGTCTCGACCATCATCTTCCACTCTTCCTTGGTCGAACCGTCCTCGAGGAAGACATCGATATGCGGAATGACGTTGAAGGCGATCTGCTTGGTGAACTTCTCGGGATCAGCGGAATCGCCGACGAAGATATCGCGCGATTGCTTGAAAAGTTCGTCCATGCCCGCTTTCCCGGCGCCCGATGTCGACTGATAGGTCGACACCACGACGCGCTTGATCGTCGCCGCGTCGTGCAGCGGTTTCAACGCGACAACGAGTTGGGCGGTCGAGCAGTTCGGATTGGCGATGATATTCTTCGCGCGATAACCATCTATCGCTTCCGGGTTCACCTCGGGTACGATCAGCGGCACGTCCGGGTCCATGCGAAAGAACGAGCTGTTGTCGATGACCGTGCAGCCCGCCTTTGCGGCTTTGGGCGCATACTCCTTCGCCGGGCCCGAACCGGCCGCAAAGAGCGCGATATCGTAGCGCGAAAAATCGAAATGCTCGATATTCTTGCATTTGAGCATCGTGCCGGTCTCGCCGAACTCGACCTCCATGCCCTGCGATCGCGACGAGGCGACCGCCGCGACTTCGTCAGCCGGAAACTCGCGCTCGGCGAGGCAGGCGAGCATTTCGCGCCCGACATTCCCCGTCGCTCCGACAACCGCTACCCGATATCCCATGATTGCATACTTTCCTGTTGGCAGGCGCATCATCTAGTGCGTGTCCCGCCATTCGCCAAGCCGAACCTTGCTGCATCGCAAAAATGCATATCTTCCGTAGCGTCATTTGCGTTGACCGCTCGAATCGGACTACACTCTGGATGTCCGAATAATCGGGGGCCGCATGCGGCAGGCGTCTCTGCCGAGGGAGATCGCTATGTCACAAGAAGCCTCGCTCGATGCCAGCCCGGCCGGTGTACCGCTGCCCGTCCGCTCCATCACCGCCGGCGACCTCAACGAAAGCCTCGCCGCCGGCTATGCCGATTTCAAGGCCAAGCGCGGGGACCTGATTTTCGTGGGACTGCTCTATCCACTGGTCGGCGCGGTGGCGTCGGTCGTGTTGACCGGCAGCGATATTTCCATGCTCTTTCCGCTTTTCGCCGGGCTGTCGCTACTCGGACCGCTCGTTGCGACGGGCTTTTACGAGCTGGCGAAACGCCGGGATGCCGGCCGGGATTCCAGTTGGTGGCATTTTTTCAGCGTGTTGAAGAGCGAGTCCATATTGTCGATAGCGGCGGTCGGGATCGGGCTGCTCGCGATCTTCGGCGCCTGGCTCGCGGCGGCTGCGCTGATCTACACGATGTTCTTCGGGCTGGAACCGCCCGGGAGCATTGCGAATTTCGCGCAAAATGTGCTGACGACGCCGGCCGGCTGGTCGATGATCGTTGTGGGCAACCTTGTGGGCATCCTGTTTGCCATCGTCGTGCTGGCGGTCAGCGTCGTATCGCTGCCGCTGCTGGTCGACCGCAAGGTCAGTGCGGAACGCGCGGTCGCAACCTCGCTCGCCGCCTTCCGCCGGAATCCGGCCATGTTGATCCGTTGGGGCATCATTGTCGGCGTCATCCTGACCGTCGCGGCCATTCCGCTGCTGATCGGACTGGCGGTGGCGCTACCGGTGCTCGGCTACGCAACCTGGCACCTTTATACGCGGCTCGTGGATCGCGACGCTATCGCGGCGATGGGGCGCTGAGGCGAAACCGCCTGAAGATCGACTGAGAAGGGTTAGCGCTCGCCACGCACGTGACGATCGAGGAAATCGGTGATCGTCCGCCACATATGCACCTGGCGGTCTTCGCCGCTCACGCGGTGCGTCGCGCCGGGATAGACCATCAATTCGAAGGGAATGGCCGCTTCCTGGAGGCGGCCCATATAGACCGTCGAATGGTCGAAGATGACATTATCGTCCGCCATCCCGTGGATCAGCAATAGCGGGTCGGCCAGCGCTTCGGCATTGGTGAGCGGGTTGCCACGTTCATAGGGGCGCGGGTCGATCGTCGGATTGCCGAGATAGCGCTCGGTATAATGGGTATCGTACAGCTCCCACCGCGTCACCGGCGCGCCCGACACGCCTGCCGCGAAACGTCCCGGCGCGGCCTGCAGCATGTGCAGCACCATATAGCCGCCATAGGACCAGCCATAGACGCCGATCTGCTCGGGATCGACGAACGATTGCGCCTGCAGCCAGTCCAGCCCCGTCAGCTGGTCGGTCACTTCGACGGTTCCCATGGCGCGATTGATATGATCCTCGAAAACCTTGCCGCGGTTGGGCGATCCCCGATTGTCGATCGAAAAGACGATCCAGCCCTGATCCACCAGATACTGCTGCAGCGGCGTCTGCCTCGCCCAGATCTGGCGCGCCTGACGTCCGACGCCCGGGCCGCCATATACCTGCGCGAACACAGGATAGCGGCGGCCCGGCTCGAGCTCGGGCGTGATCATGCGATAATAGAGCGGCGTGCCGTCTTGCGCCGCGATCGTCCCGAATGCCGGGGTCCGGTGGCTATCGAGATAGGGTGCGTAGGGATGGTCGCCGTCCAGCGCATTCTCCTCGATCTGCGCAAGCGTTCGGCCCTCGGCATCGGCGAGATAGACCTGGCGCGGCTGATCGCTGTTGGACCGGAAGATCAGCGCGCCGGTCGCGCTGTCGTTCATCACGGCCTCGTTCCACCAGCCGTCTTCGGTAATCTGCGCGGGATCGCCGGGATCGTTCATATCGACCCAGTAGACATGCTGCTCGATGGGCACATTGCGGTTGCCGGTGAAATAGATGCGGCCCCGCTCGCTATCGATGCCGAGGACATCTTCGACTTCCCACTCCCCGCGCGTCAGCTGGCGCCATCTGCCGCCCTGCCAGTGATAGATATGGGAAAAGCCGTCGCGCTGGGACGACCAGATCAGGCTGCCATCGGCGAGCGGGCGCAGATTATCGTGGAGGTTGATCCAGCTGTCGGCCGTTTCGGTGAAGAGGATTTCCGACGCTCCGGTCGCGGGATCGACGGCCAGCATATCGAGCCGCCGCTGGTCCCGGCTTTGCCGCTGGACGAATATCATGGAGCCATCCGCCGACCAGTCGACACGGGCAACGTAAATATCATTCTCTTCGCCCAGATCGACCGGCGTCCGGGTCTCGCCATCCGGCGACAGCACGAAGAGATCGACAATCGCATTGGCCGAACCGGCGACCGGATAGCGCTGTTCGAACACCCGGGTGCCTTCGGCGCCGATCGCGGTGCGCGTCACGAGGTCGACCGGTGTCTCATCCACCCGCGCCGCGACGAGATAGCGATCGTCGGGCGACCACCAATGGCCAACGGTCCGCGACATTTCCTCCTGCGCGACGAATTCCGCCACGCCCCAGCTGATCGCTTCGCCGCCATCGGGTGTCAGCCGCAGCTCATCTCCTGTCTCCACATCGATCCGATACAGGTTGCTGTCGCGAACGAAAGAGACGTAACGGCCGGTCTGCGACACTTGCGCATCGAGTTCCGTCGCCTCGGTTTCGGTCAGCCGGCGCGCATCGCCATCGGGCTCGGCGAGATAGATATCGCCGTCCAGCGGCACGAGGATCGTCTCGCCATCGGGCGACCATTGATAGCTGACGATGCCGCGCACGCCGCTGAGCCGCGCGCGTTCCCGCCGCATAAGCTCCTCTTCGGAAAGCTCCGCGCCCGTGCCCAACGCCTCGGAATCGACGAGCATGCGCGACTGGCCGGTCGCGGCATCCACCGCCCACAGATCGAACCGCTGCGCATCGTCGTCGCGATTGCGCAGGAACGTCGCAAGTCCACCGTCGGGCGACAATTGCAGTTCGCGCGGCGACGGTCCGTCCAATGCGGGATCCGCGAAAGCGCGTTCGAGAGTGAGAGGTTCGGCGCTCACCGGGCCGATCGAAAGGGCTGCAAGCCCGCAAAGGAGGAGATAGCGCATACGCAACGTTAGTCTCGCTTAGAGCGAAACGGAAGCGGCTGTGGGCGGTGCGTCTGACGATTTCGGACCCATAGCATGGCGGCCGCCTCAGCCTCTTGACCCCCTCTCTATTGCCGCTACCGTGTATTACTATGATAATACAGAGGAGAGAGTGGATGATGAAGCAGTTCGCGATCGCTGCGGCGCTGATGGCAACGGGCACAGCGGCGACAGCGCAACAATCCGGCGAGGAAAGCCCGCTGCGAGCGGCGGCTGATGCCAATGTCCTCGAAATCGTCCGCCATTCCGACGGCAGCCTGTCCGGAGCGGGCTGGGATCGGCTGATCGACGATGGATCCGAAGCCCAGTTCTTCCTGATCGGCGAGCAGCATGCCACGGCCGATATCGGCGAAATATCGGGCATGATCTACCGCGCGCTCGACGGGCATGGCTATGACTATATGGCGATGGAAGTCGGCCCCTATGGCATGGCCGCCGCCGAAGCGATGCTGGCGGAGCGCGAGGGCGCGCTCAGGGACTATATCGCAACGCCCGGCAACACGCTGGTCATCCCCTTTCTCTTCTATTCCGAAGATCTGGCGATCGTCGAGGAAACGGCAAGGCTCTCGGATGCACCGTCCGATATCTTCTGGGGGATCGATCAGGAATTTATCGCGGGCGGTCCGCTACTTGCCGCGCGGTTGGAAGAGTTGGCACGGACTGAAGTGCAGCGCCAGGCCGTGGCCGATTTCGCCGAGCTTACGGCAAATAATCCGATGGCGGTGGGCGCAGCGCAGCCGGAAGAGTTTGCCGCGCTGAGAACGGCGTTCGACACCGGCGAGGACGAAGCCGCGCTGGAAATCGTCGACGCGATCCTGTTGTCCAACGGCATCTACGCGCCCTTTACCGGGCGCGGCGGGCCGATCTATCCGGCCAATCTCCGCCGCGAAAACTATATGAAGGATAATTTTCTGCGCACCTTCGAGCGAACCGAGGCGCGAGACGGCGCTCCGCCGCGCGTTTTCTTCAAATTCGGCGCAAGCCATATGATGCGCGGGCTGAGCAACACCAATGTCCCGGCGCTCGGCAACTTCCTGGCGGAATGGGGCCGGACGCGCGATTTCGAGGTCGTGAACATCATGATCGATTGCCTTGGCGGCGAAATGCGCGATCCGCGGTCGGGCGATACCCGGCCATGCCAGTCTTACCTGTTGGAAGAAGGCTCACTGATCCGCGAGGTGGCCGGCGATGCGCCGTTGACGCTGATCGACCTCAGGCCGCTCCGTGCACTTGTGCGGCGCGACACGGATATCGATGCGGGGTCGCGCGCGCTGATCTTCGGGTTCGACTATTATCTGGGTATCGCCGATGTTCGCCCGGCGACCGTAGTCGGCGGCGATACGGCTGAGTAAGGGAAACCATTCGATAAACGAAAAAGGGCCGCCCAATCGGACGGCCCTTTCCTGTTTCACATCGCCAGCGCGGTCTTAGCTCTCGCTTGCCTCGGCGGCTTCCGGCGCTTCGGTCTTGATCGTGTTCTTTTCGCGATCGTCGCGCTTTTCGGCGATACGCGCGCTCTTGCCGGTGCGGCCGCGCAGATAGTAGAGCTTGGCCCGGCGCACGATGCCGCGCTTCAGCACGGTCACGCTGTCGACATTCGGGCTGTACAGCGGGAATACGCGCTCGACTCCCTCGCCGAACGAGATTTTGCGAACCGTGAAGCTCGATCCCATGCCGCGATTGGTGCGCGCGATGCACACGCCCTCGAAATTCTGAATACGGGTGCGATCACCCTCGACGACTTTCACGCCGACGCGCAGCGTATCGCCAGCCTTGAAGTCGGGGAGTTTCTTGTCGCTCGTAATGCTCTCGATGGCTTCCGCCTCGAGCGTTTCGATGAGATTCATCTCATTCGTCCTTTGCTTTGTCCCGTTGCGCGCCAGAGGGCGACTGACCCGGAGCGCCACTATAGCGCTCCCAAAGATCCGGCCGCCGTGACCGTGTAACCGCTTCCGCCTGGCGTTTCCGCCACGAAGCGATTTTCGCATGATCCCCCGATCGCAACACTTCAGGGATTATGCGCCCTTCCCATTCTTTAGGCCGGGTATAATGCGGATATTCGAGAAGCCCCTGTTCGAAGCTTTCCTCATCGCCGCTTGAAGCCGCGCCCATTACCCCGGGAAGCAGCCTTATGCAAGCGTCGAGCAGCGCCAAGGCGCCGATTTCTCCGCCGGACAACACATAGTCGCCGATCGAGACTTCCTCAACCGGGCGGGCTTCGAAAATCCGCTCGTCGAAACCCTCGAACCGGCCGCACAGGATAGTGACGCCCGGGCCCGACGAAAGGTTCCGCACGCGTCGCTGGGTCAGCGGTGCCCCGCGCGGCGACATGGCCAGCACGGGCGCATCCGGCTGACGCTCCAGCGCCGCATCGATAGCGGCCCCCAGCACATCGGCCTTCATCACCATGCCCGCGCCGCCACCTGCCGGCGTATCGTCCACCGTATGGTGCCTGTCGGTCGCGAAATCCCGGATTTGCAGCGTTTCCAGCGCCCATGCCGCCTCGTCCCGAGCCCGCCCTGCAATCGAATGGCCGAGCGGCCCCGGAAACATTTCGGGGTAGAGAGTGAGGATAGTGGCGGCGAAGGTCATTTGGTTTTGCCCAGATGAATACCAATTGCAGCAGTGATCAACGTGAGGATCAAAAAAGATGGCACAACGTAAAGTGCGACAGCCCGAGTTATGCCGTCCGCTTGCTGTGACATGATGAACAAGAAAGCTACGGGAATCAGCGCGGTCCCGATTAGTGTTGCAAAAATTGCCGTTGGCCGCATTGAAGGATTTGCTTTGGTAATGAAGTACGCTGGCAGCACGGGACTTAAGAACACGAGAATGAGGGCAACCAAGTCCATTCGACGATGTTATGTGAAAGAACTTAAGACAACCAGTCTTTCCGAACTCCACTCCGGCACTGCTATCGCATTCATTGGCACCATAAAATCGGAGCCATCGGTTTTCCGAATTTCGATGATATCACCGGCGCCAAAATTTTCTACCGCGATCACCTCGCCAACCTTTACTCCGTTCTCATTGATACAAGGCAGCCCGACCAGGTCCGCATGGTAATATTCGCCCTCCTCGAGCGGCGGGAGAGCCGAGCGGGGCACGGTCAGTTCTGTGCCGCGCAGCGCCTCGGCGGCATTGCGGTCTGACACCTCCGCGAAACGCGCGATCGGCATCTTGCCGGTCTGACGTAAGGATTTGAGCGTGAGCTCTTGCCCGCCCGCATCGAACGTCTTGTGGCGTTTGAAGCTGTCCAGGCTTTCCGAAAAGAGCTTGAGGCGCACCTCGCCGCCAATGCCATGCGCTCCGGCGATGGCGGCGAGGGTAATGCGCTTTTCGGCCAAGGCTTAGCTCTTGGCTTCTTCTTTCTCGGCGGCTTCTTCAGCAGGCGCTTCTTCCGCAGCAGCTTCTTCTGCGGGCGCTTCCTCAGCGGAAGCCTCTTCTGCAGCGGCTTCCTCGGCAGGCGCTTCGTCAGCCTTGGCCTCGTCGGCCTTGGCTTCTTCCGCGGGCGCTTCCTCGGCGGCCGCTTCTTCGGCCTTGACCTCTTCAGCAGGTGCTTCTTCTGCGGCGGCTTCCTCTGCAGGAGCTTCCTCAGCCGGAGCTTCCTCAGCCGGAGCTTCGGCGTCTTCGGCCGGCGCTTCCTCGGCCGGAGCGGCAGCGGCTTCAGCGGCCGCCTTTTCCTTCTCGGCACGCTCTTCAGCGCGTTCCTTGGCCTTGTCGCCCGGTTCCGCTTTTTGCGGGTTGTTGCGCGCCTTGCGCTCCATGATGCCCGCAGCATCGAGGAAACGCATCACGCGGTCGGACGGCTGCGCGCCGACCGACAGCCAATGCTTGGCGCGGTCTTCGTCGAGCTTCACGCGATCGGGATCGTCCTTGGCGAGCAGCGGGTTATAACTGCCGATCCGCTCGATGAACTTGCCGTCCCGCGCCTTGCGGGAATCGGTGACTACGATTTTGTAGTAAGGCCGCTTCTTGGCGCCACCGCGCGACAGCCGAATTGCTACTGGCATTGATATTTCCTTCTTTCAAAAATCCAAATTTGCTTTTGTGTTCCGGCGCAGGCCGGAACCCAGGGCCGCAAGCGATATCGTTCTTGGCTCTGGGCTCCGGCATTCGCCGGAGCACGGGTTAGGTTTCGTTCTCTACTCTCATCAGCGTTTCAATAATTTATCGAGTCCGGGAGGAATCCCCTGTCCCGGCATTCCGGGCAGCCCCGGCATCCCGCCGGGGGGCATATCGCCATCGCCGGGCGGCAGACCGTCCGGGCCGCCGCCAAACATCTTCATCAGCCCCTTGATGCCGCCCATCTTCTTGATGCGCTTCATCGCACTCGACATTTCCTTGTGCATCTTGAGGAGCTTGTTGATCTCCTGCACGGTCGTACCCGAGCCCATCGCCACGCGCCGCTTGCGCTTGGCGTTGAGCAGGCCCGGCTTGGCCCGCTCTTCCTTTGTCATCGAGCCGATCATCGCATCCATATGGACGAGCACCTTGTCGTCCATGCCGCTCTGCGCCATCGCGGCCTGCGCTTTCTTCATGCCGGGCATCATGCCGGCAAGCGCGCCGAGTCCGCCCATGCGCTGCATCTGCGAGAGCTGCGTGCGCAGATCGTTCAGGTCGAACTGGCCCTTGGCCATCTTCTTGGCGAAGGCTTCGGCTTCGTCCTTCTCGACCGTTTCGGCCGCGCGTTCGACGAGGCTGACAACGTCGCCCATGCCGAGGATGCGGCCGGCGACGCGTTCGGGATGGAATTCCTCGATCTCGTCCAGCTTCTCGCCGACACCGACGAACTTGATCGGCGTGCCCGTCACCGCGCGCATCGAGAGCGCCGCACCACCGCGCGCATCGCCGTCCATCCGGGTCAGCACCGTGCCGGTCAGCGGCACCTGTTCGGAGAAGTTCTGCGCGACATTGACCGCGTCCTGGCCGGTCAGCGCATCGACGACGAGGAGAATTTCTTCAGGCTCCGAGACGTCTGCAACCGCCTTCATCTCGTCCATCAGCTGCTGATCGACATGGAGGCGGCCGGCGGTGTCGAGCATGACGACATCGAAGCCCTGCAGCTTGGCTGCCTGCATCGCGCGTTTGGCGATATCGACCGGTTGCTGGCCTTCGACGATCGGGAGCGTCGCCACTTCGGTCTGCGTGCCGAGCACGGCGAGCTGTTCCTGCGCGGCCGGACGGTTGACGTCCAGCGACGCCATGAGAACCTTCTTGCGGCCCTTTTCGGTCAGCCGCTTGGCGATCTTGGCGGTCGTCGTGGTCTTACCCGAGCCCTGCAGGCCGACCATCATCACGACATTGGGCGGCGGGCCCTCGACATTGAGCTCGGCGGCCTCGGCGCCGAGCATCGCGACCAGCGCATCGTTGACGATCTTGACGACCTGCTGGCCGGGCGTAACCGATTTCAGAACCTGTTCGCCGACCGCCTGCTCGGTCACGCCCTCGATAAACTCGCGCGCAACGGGCAGTGCGACATCGGCCTCGAGCAATGCAATCCGCACTTCGCGCATCGCGGCGCGCACATCGCTTTCGCTGAGCGCACCCCGGCCTTTCAGGCGGTCGAATACGCCGCCGAGCCGATCGCTGAGACTGTCGAACATCGCTTACTTCCTTCCCGTTCCCCGTCAAATGCAAAGCCTAACGCAAAAAACGCCGGCGGGCGAAACCTCGCCGGCCAGCGGACGCCATATCGGCGCGTGCTCTGCATTCCTCGCGGAACTGTTGTGAGCGCAAATACTCGCGAATTCCCGCTTTTTCAAGGGAAGTCTCGCCGGTAACAATATTAACGCCGTCTTCACTCCGTTCAGGCATAGCGATCAGCAGTTTACGGGGAACATGCCATGGCCGAACGCGAGATGATCGCTTCGTCTTCACCATCGAAAGCTGCTGCGGCGGACGGGAAAGCGCGTCCGCGCGCCCTGATTTCAGGCGTCATCGCGATGACCGCGATCCTGATGTTCGCGGCAATCGGCGGCGAGGTGATCGCCAATATCATCGCTGGAACCGCATCCGAACGCGATCCGGTCCTCGCCGTCGCGCTCATTCTCAATATCGCGCTGATACTGCTCGGCTGGCGGCACCATAATGAGGTGACCGAGCAGATCAGGGCGCACAAGGAAGCCGCAAAGCGCGCACGCTTGCTCGCTAGCAAGGATCCGTTGACCGGCTTTCTCAATCGCCGGGCGCTCGCCAGCGAAGGTGGCGAAATGATCCAGCGGGCCCAAAAGCGCGACCGCGTGGTTGCCATGTTCGTTATCGATCTCGACAGTTTCAAATATATCAACGACCTGAACGGTCATCATGTAGGGGACGTCCTGCTGCGCGAAGTCGGCAAGCGCATCATGAGCGCGTTGCCCGGATCGGCACTGGCCGCGCGACTCGGCGGCGACGAGTTTGCCGCGGCCTTTCAGTTCGACCCCACCAATCCTTCCGCCGTCGACGCCATCGCCGATGAGCTGGTCGAACGCATTTCGCTTCCCTTCGATATCGAAAAACAGTCCATACAGACGAGCGCGTCGGTCGGCATCGCCCGGTCCGACCATGACTGTAACGGCATCGAAACGCTGCTCCGCCGGGCGGACATCGCCATGTATGCGGCAAAGCATCAGGGCAAGAACCGCGCCGTATGGTTCGATGGCAGCATGGAACGCATGCTCGAGGAACGGAACCGGATCGAAGAGGGCCTGCGCCGAGGCATACCGGCGGGCGAGATCAAACCCTATTATGAGCAGCAGATCGACTTGCTGACCGGAAAGCTGCATGGATTCGAAGTGCTGGCCCGGTGGGAGCACCCCACGAACGGCGTGATCCTGCCCGACGATTTCATTCCGGTTGCCGAAGAATGCGGCCTGATCGCCGAACTGTCCGAATGTGTCATGCGCCGGGCCTTTATCGAAGCGCGGGACTGGGACCCGGGCCTCACGCTCTCCGTCAATATATCGCCTGCCCAGCTCAAGGACCCCTGGCTCGCGCAGAAGATCATCAAATTGCTGACCGAAACGAATTTCCCGGCCGACCGGCTGGAAATCGAGATCACCGAAACCGCGCTGTTCGACAATCTCGGCATTGCCCAGTCGATCATCGCCAGCCTCAAAAACCAGGGGATCCGCGTCGCCCTCGACGATTTCGGCACCGGCTATTCGAGCCTCGCGCATCTGCGCGCCCTGCCCTTCGACCGGATCAAGATCGACCGCAGCTTCGTCGCCTCGATCAACGACGACAATGAAAGCGCGGCGATCGTCGACGCGATTACGCGTCTGGGCGCGAGCCTGGGCCTGCCGGTCACCGCCGAAGGTATCGAAAACGCCGCGATCGAGGAAAGTCTCAAGCATCTCGGCTCCATGGCCGGACAAGGCTGGTATTTCGGCAAACCGATGGCGATCGGCCAGACGCGCCGCCTGCTGGCCGACAAGGACATGCTGACGTCGCGCCAGAAAGACGAAGTGGCCGAGGAAGCCCTGGACGATCTGCGCAAGCTGCGCCGCACGGGATAAGCGCACCGCAAGACCGGCGCATTAGTGGACAGCGCCCTCCGCCGACCCTAAATCGCGCGCCATGCGCTCCTCTTCCCATCCAACGGCCTTTCACAAGATGCACGGCCTCGGCAACGACTTCGTCATCGTCGACGGGCGCGAGCAGGCCGTTACGATGACGGAGACCATGGCGCGTGCCCTGGCGAACCGGCGTAGCGGCATCGGGTGCGACCAGCTTATCCTTCTCGAACCGTCGCAGACGGCCGATCTCAAGATGCGGATATTCAACGCCGATGGCGGTGAAGTCGAAGCCTGTGGCAATGCCGCGCGCTGCGTCACGCTTCTGGCGGGAGAGCAGGCGACGATCGAAACGCTGGGCGGCATAATTTCAGGCGAGGCGCACGATGGCGGCGCAACGCTGGACATGGGCGAACCCCGGTTCGACTGGGACGCGATCCCGCTTGCCTATGCAATGGATACGAAGGCTATGCCGGTCGGCTGGGAAGCGCTCGAAAATCCGTTCGCGGTGAATGTCGGCAATCCGCATGTCGTTTTCTTCGTGGACGATGCGCAGGCGGTCGAGCTGGAGCGGCTGGGGCCGATAATTGAAACGGACCCGCTGTTTCCCGAACGGATCAACGTGAATGTCGCCAAGGTGGAAGCCGATGGCAGCATAACCCTGCGCGTCTGGGAGCGCGGCGCCGGCCTCACCCAGGCATGCGGCACCGGCGCGTGCGCGACGGCCGTCGCCGCGATCAGTCGCAAACTGACGCGCGAGGAGGTCGTCGTGCATCTTCCGGGCGGCGATCTGGCCATCGCATGGGCGCCCGGCGAGACGATACGCATGACCGGCCCCGCAACCCACGTCTTTTCCGGCGAAATCGACCTGGATAGCCTGACATGAGCGGACCGGAACTCATCACGCTGGGCTGCCGCCTGAACTTCGCTGAGAGCGAGGCGATGCGGGCCATGGCCGGAGATCGCGAAGACCTGGTGATCGTAAACAGCTGCGCGGTAACTGCAGAAGCGGTACGCAAGACGCGGCAGCAAATTCGCAAGGCGAAACGCGCCCGGCCCGACGCTGAGATTGTCGTGACGGGCTGCGCGGTCCAGACCGAACCGGAAACCTTCGCCGATATGCCGGAGGTCAGCCGCCTGCTCGGCAATCGCGAAAAGATGCTGCCGGAAAGTTTCGCATCGGATCGCTCACTCGTTTCCGACATCATGGCCGTGCGCGAAACCGCGCCGCATCTTGCTACCGGCTTTTCGGATCGCGCGCGCGCGTTCGTCGAAGTCCAGAATGGCTGCGACCATCGCTGCACCTTCTGCGTGATCCCCTATGGCCGGGGAAACAGCCGCTCCGTGCCCGCTGGGCTCGTCGTCGACCGGGTCAAGGCGCTGGTCGACGATGGCTTTCAGGAGATCGTGCTGACCGGGGTCGACGTCACCAGCTACGGCCCGGATCTGCCGGGCAGCCCGAGCCTCGGCCTGCTCGTCGAACGCATCCTGAAAGGCGTGCCGGCCCTGCCCCGCCTGCGCCTGTCTTCGCTGGACTCGATCGAGATCGACCACCGGCTGTTCGAAATCATCACCGGCGAGCCGCGTTTCATGCCGCACCTCCATCTCTCGCTGCAGGCCGGGGACGATATGATCCTCAAACGCATGAAGCGCCGCCACAGCCGCGCCCAATCGGTCGAGATGGTTGAGAAGATCAAATCGAAGCGCCCGGACATCGCGATCGGCGCGGATATTATCGCCGGTTTTCCGACCGAGACGGATGCAATGGCGGCGAACACGCTGGCATTGATTGACGATTGCGAGATCGTCTACGGCCATATCTTCCCCTATTCCGCCCGGCGCGGCACGCCCGCGGCAAAGATGCCGCAAGTGCCGGCCCCGCTGCGTAAGGAGCGCGCGCAAAGGCTGCGCGAGGCAACGGCGCGGCGGAAAAAGGCGTTTCTGGAAAATCTTGTGGGCACCCAGCAGAATGTGCTGGTCGAGCGCGACAGTGGCGTCGGCCATGCTGAGAATTTCACGGAGGTTGCGATTGAGACCCATCCCGGCGACAGCGGCGATATCGGGGCGGGCGATGTCGTGCGCGCCCGGATCGCCGGCATCAGGGACGGCATGTTGATCGGGGATATCGGGTGAGCGACGAAAAAGGCTGGAGCGAAAAACTGCGCTTCGGGTTCAAGCGGACGTCGGACAGGCTTGGCGGCAATCTGACCGGGCTGCTGACCAAGGAGAAGCTCGACGAGGACACGCTAGACGAGATCGAGGAGGCGTTGATCGCGTCCGATCTCGGCCCGTCGGTCGCCGCGCGCGTGCGCGACCGGTTGGCGAGTGGCCGGTTCGACCGGCACCTTTCCGAACTCGATATTCGCGAGATCGTCGCCGAGGAGCTCGAGGCGATCCTGACACCCGTCGCGGTGCCACTGGAAATCGACGCCTTTCCGCGGCCGCAGGTCATGCTCGTCATCGGCGTCAACGGATCGGGCAAGACGACGACCATCGCCAAGCTCGGTCATCTGTTTCTCGAAGACGATTACAATGTGATGCTGGTGGCGGGCGACACATTCCGCGCCGCGGCCATCGGACAGCTGAAAGTGTGGGCGGACCGGCTCGGCGTGCCGGTTATCGCGGGCGAAGAGGGCGGCGATGCCGCGAGCCTCGTGTTCGAAGGCGTGAAGCGCGGCACCGAGATCGGCACGGACGTGCTGATCGTCGATACCGCCGGGCGTTTGCAGAACAAAAGCCATCTGATGGACGAGCTGTCCAAGATCCGCCGCGTACTCGGCCGGCTCAACGAAGAGGCGCCGCACAATGTGATCCTGGTGCTCGATGCGACCACCGGCCAGAATGCGCTGTCGCAGATCGAAACCTTCAAGGAAGTCGCGGGCGTTAGCGGCCTGATCATGACCAAGCTGGACGGCACCGCGCGCGGCGGTGTGCTGGTCGCG
>JBCBSD010000025.1:0-58736 GCA_039819365.1 Pseudomonadota bacterium | reverse complement strand
GTATCGACCGCAGCGTCGGATCGGGTCAGGTCAGTTGCGGCGGATTTTTGAATAGGCGCTAGTTCGTCAAACTGGACCTATCGGTCCAGCGCGGCACCAGCCCGCTCCCCCTCCCGACCTCCCCCAGGGTAAACTTCGTGGGAGGTCGGGAGGGGGAGCGGGCTGGTTCCGCGCTGGACCGATAGGTCCAGTTTGACGAACTAGCGCCTATTCAAAAATCCGCCGCAACTGACCTGACCCGATCCGACGCTGCGGTCGATACAGGCTGCGTTGCCCGTAACGATCACCACGCCATTGCCGACCGCGATCACCTCGGCCTCTCGTTCGGCGGCGATTTCGATGCTGCCCGGGCCGTTCAGATTGACCGTTAGATTCTCGACCGTCAGTCCGGCGCCATCGACCGTGCCCGGGCCTTCGACCGTAACCCGGCCCGTCTCCGCATGCCCGCCGACTTCCATGACGCCCGCTCCGGTCAGTGCCAGCGCGGCATGATCGGCCTCGATCTCGCCGACCGCAAGCCTGCCATTGCCGCCAAGGCTGACGACGAGACGACCGCCTTCCATCCGGTCGATCTCGAGATCGCCGGTGCCGATGACCGTCGCCTGTTCGAGCCGATGCGTGGTCAGATAGAGGACCGCCGACTGGTTTTGGCGTTCGCCCGGATAGCCGCCCCAGCTGTTCGAGACGTTGCGGCGTACGCGCAGCGTGTTGCCGACGACCTGCACGGAAAGCTCATCGATCGCGCGCAGATCGCCCTCGGCACGAGCCGACGAACCGCGCCCGGTCTCCACGCGGACGACGAAGGGCCCCTGGACCTGGATCCTGTCGAAACTGGTCACCGAATAACCGCGCTCTGCGGCTAAGGCGGACGATCCAGTCGAGATCGCCGCAACGGCGGCAAGGGCGGTGAGCGCGATGCGCATGTTCATTTCCGGGCTTCTCCCCATTCGACCCAACCGGCCCATCTGGGCGATTTTTCCATATAGCCCTGATCTTGCTCGACGATGCTGAATCCCGCCTGAGCGACGGCGGAGGTTATGGGACGGGTGAGATGGCAGCCGCCCGCGATCCGCTTCCAGACCGGCTCGATCCGCCGCTGCCATTTCGCGACCTTCGGGTCGGGCGCCGCGCCATGTTCGCAGAACAGCATCGTGCCGCCCGGTTTCAGCACGCGCCGCGCCTCGGCGAGCGATTGCGCCTGATCTTGGACCGAGCAGAGCGTGAAGGTGGCGAGCACCGTATCGAAGCTGCCATCGGCGAAGGGCAGGTTCTCGGCAACGCCTTCCTTAATGTCGAAATCGATGCCTTCGACCTTCGCCGCATCGCGGGCCCGGTCCAGCAGGCCGGGCGAGGGGTCGACGCCCTCGACGCGATCCACCCGGGCCGGGTCGTAGAACGAGAAATTCGCGCCGCCCCCCGCGCCCAGCTCCAGCACCCGGCCGTGCGCGCGCGGCACGACCTGGGCGCGACGCTTCATGATGGGCGGCTGCGTGCAGCAAAAGCCGATCAGACGCGGTACGACATATCGATCCCAAAGCCCTGCCATCGGTCAATCGTGCCATGGGGACCGCCATCTGCCCAGCGCTATTTATTTAAGTATTGACTTATTTAAGTTGTGGCTTAATAATAAGGCATGGACAGATTCGCAGCCTTGGGCGATCCGACGCGCCGCACGATAATCGGGCTTTTGTCCGAAGCGGATCGGCGGGCGGGGGATATAGCTGCCCGGTTCGACGCTACGCCGCCGGCCATCTCACAGCATCTCAAAGTCCTGCGTGAAGCGTCTCTGGTGCGCGTCGAGCGACGGGGCCGCGAGCGTATCTACAGCCTCGATCCGGACGGGTTCGCGGCGATGGAAGAGTGGGTCAGCGAAACCCGCCGGAAGTGGAACGGCCGTCTCGACCGGCTGTCGCATCTGCTTGAAGAGGATGACTGACATGCGCGAAGATTATGGCACACAACTCGAGGACGGTTCGCTGCGCTTCGTGCGCGATCTTCCCGGCCCGATCGAGCGCGTCTGGGAATATCTGGTCGATCCCGAAAAGCGCGCCTTGTGGTTTTGCGGCGGCACGATGGGGTCGAAGCCCGGTGATCGCTACACGATGGCCTTCAACCATGATCACCTGTCGCATGAGCCGTTGCCCGAACGCTATGCCGATATGCAGGGCGGCGTCGAGCTACAAGCTCGGATCATCGAGATCGATCCGCCGCATCTGCTGGTGTTCGAGGGTGTGGACGAAGATCAACAGACGCGCATCGAGCTGAGCGAACGGGGCGATCGCGTGCGCCTCCTGCTCATCCAGTCGCCAACAGCCGATCTTGGCCAGCTGAGCGACACGGCGGCCGGTTGGCACGCGCATCTCGGCACTCTGATCGATCGCCTCAATCGCGAGACGCCGCGCGGTTTCTGGACCGATCACGAAGCGGCGGCAGCATGGTATCGCGACAGGCTTAAGACCCGTCCTTGAGCCGTAGCGCCGGTTACTCCTGGCTTTTCTTCCATTCGTCGATTGCCCTGAAATAGGGAATCCCGCCCAGCGCTGCGCCAAGACCGATCATGGCGCCGCCGATGGCCCCGCCAATACCCAGAACGACTTGCGACAGTAACGCTCCGGCGACCGCGCCGCCGATAATCATCAAAAGCTGTTTGGCAGACGGCTTTGGTGTGCCCGCCGGTTTCTGTGTTCCGCTCATAATTGAGATCCCCCTTGCCCCTCAACGCGTCGGTTACAGTGGCGCAGGGCAAGGGTGGGCGCAATATTGCGGTTTGGAGTATGCGCGCGCCTGAGACCGGGCGCGCTCTGCGCTAACGGTAAAAGATATGGCCGCCGATCTGCGCCACACGCTCGCGTGTGCGCGAAAAGCGGGGTCGGACATAGCCGGCGTGGAAGAACAGCGCTTCGCCGACGACCGGCTCGCTGACGCCATTGCGCGCATCGATCGCTATCTCGACCATACGCTCCCAGAGCGGGCCGGTGCGAACGGGTTGGTGGCGGCGAATGTTCGAAAATTGACGGCGCTGATAGACGACGCCGCAGATCGTATCGGGGAAAAGCGGCGAGGCGACGCGGTTCATCACGACCTGCGCCACGGCAAGCTGGCCCGCGCGCGGTTCGCCGCGCGCTTCGTTGCTGATCGTACGAACCAGGCAATCCAGTTCCTCGTCATGCGCATCGTTGATCGTTTCAGCCGCGTTGGCCTCAACTTCCGGCGCCTCTATAACCGTCTCGTTGTCGTCCATCGCATCGAGATCGATCATCTGTTCCGTAACCGGCGTCGTCAGACTGTCGGTCAGCGATGGCGCGAGGCCGGCTTCGGCCAGAAGGCCGGCGTCGTCCGTGGGGGATATGGCTGCGTCTACGCTTTCCGAGGCGACACCCGATGTTATTGGCATGCTCGCGCCGAGAATGGCGGCGAGCGCCGACAGGCCGAAAATCAGTCTTTTGTGTCCGAAGGACATGGTCTGCTCCGCATGATGCTGTTCGATAGAGGACCGGGCTGCGAATCGTCCGCACGCGCGCCCTCTGTCGGCGCGGTATCTGCGCATTGCCGGAGAGCCTTTCAAACGGAGTCCGGACGAACGGACGGTTTCATGCGACCAGTCGTGGAATATTATTACCAATGGAGGATCGTAAATTGCGACCCATATCGGCCGCCTGGCAGTGCCGCAGCGCCCGTTTCCGTATCGCGTGCGTTCACCTACGCCTGGCTATCGACGGGTTGCACGGCGAGGCGCTTGCCAAGCCCCGCGCCATTGGACATGAACGCGCGGCAGGAGACGGAGAGGCGCTTTGAACAAGTTGATTCTGTTGCTTGATCGCACGGCGGTGCTGTTCATCGGCGTTGCGGTGGGCGCCGTGATCGGCTTGGCCTTTCTCGGCGGCGGCGAGACCGACGAAGCGGTCGCGAGCGCGCCGGCGCCGGTCGTCATTCCAGCCGAGACGGAAACTTCCGAAGCCGCACCGACCGAATGCGCGGTCCAGTTCAACCGCAGCCTCACCAATTCGCTGGCCGAGGGCGATCCCGTTCAGATCGGCGTTTTCGGCGATAGTTTCGGCGACGGGCTCTGGGCGGCGCTCTACCGTTCTTTCCGCGGCGAGGACGATTTCGTCGTCCACCAATTCTCGCAGCAATCGACGGGCTTTACCCGCTATCGCAGCCTGAACATTCTCGAGGACATGGCAGATACGCTCGATGCGCAGCCCGTCGATATCGCCGTGCTGTCTTTTGGTGCGAACGACACGCAGGGCATCTATACGGGCAATTCCGGCGCGGAGTTCATGAGCGCGGAATGGCAGGAGATTGTCGGTGACCGCGTGGATGCCGTCGTCCAGCTGCTGCGCGATCGCGGTGCCATCGTCTACTGGGTCGGCCTGCCCAGGATGCGGCGCGCCAATTTTGACGCGCAGATCCAGCAACAGAACGCCTTTTATGCTGCGCGGATGAGGGCGCTTGGCGTGCCGTTCATCGACACCGTGCCGCTGAGCGTCGACGAGAGCGGGCAATATGCGGCCTATCTGCCGCATCCCGAAACCGGCGAGCGCACCATGGCGCGCGCCAATGACGGCATTCACATGACCGGCCAGGGCTATGGCTTTCTGATCCGCGGGCTCGAGCAGCGTATCCGCGGCTATGTCGATAGCGCACGGGCCGAGGCGATGCGCGAGCGCGAGCGGCGCGGCGAGAGTGCGGAGCAGGCGGACGGATGAAGGCCGGGATAATAATCGCGGCGCTGGCGGCGAGCCAGTCGACCCCTGAAATCTGCACCGAGCGGCTGTGCTACGCCGACAATATCGCGCCCTTCTTCGAAGCACTTGCCGAGAGCGAGCGGAACAGCGGCGATCCCATCCATATCCTCCAGCTTGGCGACAGCCATACCGCTGGCGACATGATCACCAACGGCTGGCGCGAGGAATTGCGCGAGCGCTACGGCCATGGCGGACGCGGCGTGCTGGCTGCCGGGCGCCCCTATGGCGGCTATCTGACCTGGGGCGTCACCGCATCGCAGACCAGCGGCTGGGAGGTGAATTCCAATTTCGGCCGCGGCTATGCCAATTACGGCCGCCCGCTAGGCCTGTCCGGCTTCAGCCAGACGGCGCGGGCCGAGGGCGAAATGCTCGGTATTTCCGCCGACACGCCGGACCAGGCGTTCAACCGGATCATCGTCTGCGCGATCAGCCAGCCGGGCGCGGGCACGCTGACCATGCGGCTGGGTTTCGAGACCGAGCGGTTCGAACTGGATGGGCCGGAGCAGCGGACCGTCTGCCGGACCATGGACAGCGAATATCCGCAGCTCGGCGCGTCCGTCACGACCGATGACGACCGGATCGTGACCGTCACCTCTTTCGCGACGATGATGCGCGAGGGCGGGGTCGTGCTCTCCAATCTCGGCGTCAGCGGTTCGCAATTCGTCCATGTCGGCCGGTCCAGCGACGAGGTGGTGATGGCCGAGCTGGCGGCGTACGATCCCGATCTTCTGGTTATCGCCTTCGGCACCAATGAGGGCTTCTCCCAGCAATTGTCGCCGTCCGAATTCGAGAGCGATTTGCGCGCGCAGGTCAATCGGTTGCGCCGGCTCGCCGGGCGCGAACTGCCGATCCTGCTGATCGGCGCGCCCGATGCGAATACGCGCAACCGGGGCCTGGCCGACAATTTCGGCGCGCCGGTGCCCTGTGCCGATCCGCCCGGCGTCGATAGCGGCGGGCGGCCCTGGTACACGCCGACATTGCTGGCTGAACTCAGAGATCGGCAGCGCCGCGTGGCGCGCGATATGGGGCTCGCATTCTGGGACTGGAACGCCGCCATGGGGGGACGGTGCGGTGCCCATCGCTGGCGCAGCCGGGAGCTGATGCGCGGCGATCGGGTTCATTTCAATCAGACCGGGGGCGCTAGGATCGGTCAAATGCTGTTTGCCGATCTGGAAAGAGCGGCGGCGGCGAGCAGCGAACGCTAAACCTGCATGCTGTTTCCGACCCTTACTTTCGGGCTGTTCTTTCTGGCCGTCTATATCGTGGCATGGGCGCTCAAGGCGTCCAACGAATGGCGCAAGATATTCCTGCTGATCGCGAGCTGGTTCTTCTACGGCGCCTGGGACTGGCGCTTCGTCGCTTTGCTGATCCTGTCGGGCTTTCTGAACTGGGGTGCGGCCTGGCTGATCATCCATTTCAAGGACGACCAGAAACGGCGCAAACTGTTCCTGATCCTCGGCGTGATCGCGAACCTCTGCATCCTCGGCTGGTTCAAATATTACGGCTTTTTCATGGAGCAGTTCGCGGCGCTGCTGGCCGGGCTCGGCTGGGAGCGCGATCTTACCATCATGCAGGTCGTCCTGCCGGTCGGCATCTCCTTCTTCACTTTCCAGGGGATGAGCTATCTGATCGACATCTACCGGCGCCAGACCGAGCCCGCGCGGCTGCTCGACATGGTGCTGTTGATGAGCTTCTTCCCGCATCTGGTCGCCGGTCCGATCGTCCGCGCTTCGCACCTGATCCCGCAATTCCAGAGCGTGCCGAATATCACCAAAGGCATGGCAGCGATGGGGCTGCTGCTGATCGTCTGGGGACTCTTCAAGAAAGCGGTGATCGCCTCCTATCTGGCGACCGAATTCGTCGATCCCGTGTTCTTCGATCCCGGCGCGCATTCAACGCTCGACCTCATACTCGCGGCCTATGGCTATGCCGTGCAGATCTATTGCGATTTCTCCGCCTATAGCGACATGGCAATCGGGCTGGCGGCGTTGCTCGGCTATCGTTTCCCGCACAATTTCAACCAGCCCTACCGGGCGTCGTCGTTGCAGGATTTCTGGCGGCGCTGGCATATCAGCCTGTCGAGCTGGCTGCGCGATTATCTGTACATCTCGCTCGGCGGCAGCCGGCACGGTCGGGCACGGCTCTATTTCGCGCTGATGACGACCATGCTGCTGGGCGGCCTCTGGCACGGGGCGAGCTGGAACTTCGTGATCTGGGGTGCGATCCATGGCGGGGTGCTGGTGGCGGAGCGCGTCTGGCGCGAATATCGGCCCGATCACTGGCCGCAACTGCCCGCCGCGGCCGGGATCATCATCACTTTCCATATCGTGACTTTGGCCTGGATATTCTTCCGCTCGGCAACCTTTGCCGATGCGAGTCAATATCTCGCGGGCATCGCCGCCTTCGATTTCTCGACGACCACCCTAACGCCGCTCGGCCTCGCGCTGATTATCTTCGGCACCGCGCTCCATGCCCTGCCGCCCGACGCGATCCAGCGGAACGCGATCTGGGTGCGCAAGCAATCGGCGGCGCTGGTTGGCCTTGCGACCGGTTTCCTGATCCTCATCATCGACGCGATGCGGCCCGCAGGCGTCGAGCCGTTTATCTATTATCAGTTTTAGGCGGAAAGGAGAGCGATGACCGATACCGATAAATTGCTGGCCGAACCCGCCGAAAAAGCGCCCCTGACCAATCCGAGCGGCGGCGCGGACATGACGTCGCCAGTCGATCTGCCGCCGACAGAAGAAGAGGAACAGAATGCGCTGTTGTGGACATCGATCGCGATTGCGGTCGCCACGGCGGTGCTGCTGCTGTTCAATGCCGATGCGCTGCGCGGCTGGGCGTTCGAACTCGAGCCCGGCCCCCAGAGCGAGCAGATCGTCGAAATCACCGATGGCTGGTATCGGCAGACCGAGCGCGTCTATCTGGATCGGCCGGTAGCCGCGATGAGCGAGTGGTGGGAGGGCATCAAGGCTATGGAGTTCGGCGCGGACGAACAGGGCGGCGATGTCGCCGAAACGGGTGAGCGGGGGCACGAGCCCGACCCGGCCGAAGAGCCTGGCTTCTCTCCCGAATAGAAAGAGGCCGCCCCCTCATGATGAAGAGACGGCCTCCGCGACCCGTAGAGAGGGGGAACTCTACCGGTAAAAGATATGGTCTTCGATCTGCGCCACGCGCGGACGCGAGCGGTGGAAACGCGGGCTGACATAAGCCGCGTGATAGAAGACCGCATCGCCGACAACCGGATCGCTGATCCCGTTGCGCGCGTCGATCGCGACCTCCAGTGCATTGGCCCAGCGCTGATCGTTGCGCGAGGGATTGTACGCGTTGGTGTTGAAGAACTGGCCCCGCTGATGCGCGACGTCGCAGATCGTGTTCGGGAAGCGCGGCGAATTGACGCGGTTCATCACAAGCTGCGCCACGGCAAGCTGGCCCGTCATCGACTGGTTCGCCGCTTCATGGCGGACGATCTTGACGAGGCAGATCAGGTCTGAATCGACCGTATCGTTGATCGCCGTGACTGCGACCGGCGCCGCTTCGGCTTCGATCGCGTCTTCCGCGACGGTATCGGCTTCTTCATCGAGCGCGATAACCGGCTCGAGGATATCGCCGTCCTGCGCCGGGATCGCAGTTTCGACGCCGCCGGCGGCAAGCAGTTCGCTATCGATCTCCGCACTGACTTCGCCATCGCTCTCAAAGGCGAAACCGGTAGCCATCGGCAGCGCAACGGCGGTAGCCGCAACCATCGCCGACACTCCAAAAATCACACGTTTACGTCCGAAGGACATAAATTCTCCATTCCATGCGCCAAACGGCGCGGGCCTGCGCCAAAACATACTCGAACTACTTGCTGACCCGCTCACATTTCACGGCTTGCACGATGGCCGCCCTTGCGACGCATCGGTACCTTTTTGCTGCAGAACAAGTTGGATTGTGCAGTGCAGCATTACAAGCAGATTACGATGAGTGGTGGACCCAACGCGACGACCTGCGCAACAAAATTACAAGGATTTTCCGAGTGCATTTCACCTAAGCATCTGTAATATAAACCCTGTTAACCAGTTTTAAAAAGAAACTTAGCAAATTTTCGATGAATCCACCGCAGTGTGGAAACGACTCGCCGATGGCCCGTCCGGTCTGCTAAATATCCGGAGAGAATCGCCCGTGCTCGCGGGAACAGACCGTTCTGACGAGGAAAACATGCATCGCTTGCCGCTGATCTTGACGATTGCCCTGGGCATGGCGGCAGGCACGGCGCTCGGCTCGTGCACGGAAGGGCAGAGTGCGCCGGCCGCGATGGTCGTCGACGGAATCATGGGCGACCGGATTTCGGATCAACCGGTCCAGAATTCGGCTGACCAGCAAGTCTCGGCACAGGCCGAGCCGGATGCGGCCACCAGTCCCGAAGAACGCACCTACACGATCCTCGGTGTGGGCGACATCATGATGGGCAGCGACTGGCCGGAGCCCGGCATGGATCCGCGGGTGACGCCGGGCGGCGATCCGGCGACCGTCATGGGCCCCGAACTGGTGGAAATGTTCGGCACGGCCGATGTCGTGTTCGGCAATTATGAGGGCACGATCCATGCGAGCGACCGCGATGCCAAGGCCTGCGGCAATTCACGCTTCTGCTACGTCTTTCGCAGCCCGCCCTTCCATGCCGACTATCTGCGGCGCGTCGGCTTTACATTGATGTCGCACGCCAACAATCATGCACGCGATTTCGGCGAGAGCGGACGCACGGCGACCGTCGACAATCTGCGGCGCACCGGCATCGTCGTGGCCGGCGGCGACCGCGACGGGATGCGGGTCGGCGTTCAGACGCTCGACGATGGACGGACCGTCGCGCTGGTCTCTTTCGGTCATAATCCGGGCCTGCTGAGCGTCCGTGATTATGCGCGCGTCACGCAGATGGTGCAGGCCGCCGATGCGCAGGCCGATATCGTGATGGTCTCCTGCCATATCGGCGCGGAAGGCGCGCGCTATGACCGGGTGACCCGCGAGACGGAAATGTATCTCAATGAAAATCGTGGCAATCCCTTCCGTTTCGCGCGGACGGCTGTCGATGCGGGCGCCGATATCGTCTTCTGCCACGGCCCGCACATTCCGCGCGCCGTCGAGGTCTATCAGGGCCGGTTTATCGCCTACAGCCTCGGTAATTTCTGGACTTATGGCCGGTTCAATCTGCGCGGCCATAACGGGCTTGCGCCGATCGCGCGGCTGGAAGTCGATGCGGAGGGCGCGCTGGTCTCGGCCGATATCGTCTCGGCGCGGCAGGACCGCCCGGGTGGTCCCTATCTCGATCGCAGCAATGCCGCCGCCCAGCGCACGGCCGCGCTGACGGTGCGCGATTTCCCCGAAAGCGGGGTCCGGATCGACGCCAGCGGCCGGTTGAGCTGGCCGGGAAGCTAGGGACTCTTTGTCAGAAACTTTCTGGCGAAAGTTCGCGGCACCGGCCCACTCCCCCTCCCGACCTCCCATTCAGTATACCCTGTGGGAGGTCGGGAGGGGGAGCGGGCCAGTGCTGCGCCTGAGCGTCAGTGAAGGTCTGACAAACACTGTTCGCGGTCGCTATTCTTCGCCGCGCTCTTCCCCCGTATCGAACTTGTCCCTGCGGCGGTTGCCGAACAGCATCCGGCGCTCGAGCCGCTTGCCGAGCGCGGCATAATAGGCACTGAGAAAGGCGTAATCGTCTTCCCCGTCCTGCCACTCCCAGCCGATCTTGGTCCGGATGGTGCCGGCGACATTAGACTGGGTCTCGGCATTACCGGCGCGCAATACGTTTTCGAGCGTCTGCAACTCATACTCGCCATAGGCGTCGAGCTGCTCGTCGGTGAAGCGGTACGGCATCGCTTCGTCGGCGCTGTCCCCGCCCAGATCGATTTCCAGCTTCCGGCGCGGGGCGTGCACCACCCAGGTGCCCGCGATGATATCGCCCGCGCGCAACCGGTCCTTGTTGAACAGCGGGAAGAAGAGGAACAGTCCCGCCCATGCGAGGCCGATCAGCGCGATCAGCCCGTCGACGCCCTGGCCGCCGGCGAGGAAGGAGAGCGGCAGGAAGATCTCGATCTCGCGCATCAGGTTGCGCGCGATGACCGCATCGGCCGTCAGCCGCCCCCCGTCCCGCGCGACGACGCGCAAGCCGACCGCGCGCTTGCCGAGCGTTGCCGAGCGCCGCCCGATCTCGAACGCGATGAAGTAAAAATTGCGGAGCAGGAAGAAACCGAGCAGCCAGATCACCGCCACCACTTCGATGCCCTCGACGGCTCCCGCACCCAGAGTCCCGAGGCCTGCTGCGACGACGATGATCGAGAAGATCACGAGGATCGCGACCAGCAGCATGAAATCGATCAGAAACGCGCCGGCGCGCTGGCCCGCCGTTCCGAGTTTCAGACGCAGATCGACGCCTTCAGGCGTGATCAGCGTCCGTTCCGCCGGCGTGCGGGGCGCGTGGGAAGGCGGGACCGGGCTAACGCTGGTCATCATCCACTCTCGGGACGTAGAAATAGGCGCACCAGAGGGTGAACATCCCCGCGGCAATCGCATAGCGCGTCCAGTCGTCGATGATCAGCTGCCGGCCAAAGCCTTCGAGCAGCCCAGCGAACATCAGCATCACGATCACGCCGATCATCGCTGTGGCCGCCTTGCGGCCCGCCTTGCGCGCCGCGTTGAGGCGGCTTTCCATGCCGGGGAACATGATCCGCATGCCGATATGGAGCCCCGCGGCGCCTGCCAGGACTATGGCGAACAGCTCGGTGGACCCATGGATCAGTAACCAGCCGCCCAGTTCGAAGCCAAGGCCGCGCTCGACAAAGATGGCCGTAAAGGCCCCGAGGATCGCGCCGTTATAGACCATGAGCAGCGCCGTCGGCACACCGAAGGCGAAGCCCAATGCGAAAGCGAAAATCGACACCTGCGAGTTATGCGTAAACAGATAGGTGGCGAAAACGCCGAGCCCGTTGCTCTCGCCCTCGTGATACAGTGTGGCGCGCAGCGCCTCGGTCGTCGCGTCCGGTCCGCGATCGGCGGCCAGACCGCCGGGCACGATGGCGTTGAACCAGCTCGGATCGCTGCTCACCAGCATATAGGCGGCGAGCGTACCGACGATCATCAGCACCGTCGCGGCGATCGTCTCGCGCCAGAGCGCCCGGACCGCGACCGGCCAGTCATGGGTGAAGAAGCTGGCGACGCGCTGGCTGAAGCTGGTGCGCACGCCATAGACGAAGAAATAGGCCCGCGTGCACAGCCCCTCGAGATAGGCGATCAGCGCCATATCGAGCGACGTTTCGCGCGCCACGGAGAGCGATGAGAGCGCGGAGCGATAGAGAACCGGCAGTTCGAGCAGGTCGGTATCGGACAATTTGCGGACCGATCCGCCTTCCGCGCGTTTCAGCAGTTCCTCGAGGCGCGCCCAGTCCGCCTCGCGCTCCGCCCGGAAGGTCGTGCTGTTGAAGATTGCCTGCTCGCTCACGCGTTCCATCACAGAAGGCTCCGGCGTTTGAGATCGACATAGCTGGCGACGAGACGCGTCCCGACCTCGTCATGACCGGCTTCGAGCACATGCGCGCCCATCCGCTGCAGCTTGGCGATCACGATCGCGCGTTCGCGCAGCAGCGCGTTCGCCGTGACGGCGCGCGAGACATCGGCGGTATCCTCGGGCCTTTCATGGGCGAGGCTCGTCAACTCCGCGTCGCGCAGGACGACGAATAACACCAGATGCCGATCGAGCATTCGGCCCGCAGCGCGCAGCATCAGTTCGGCACTGGTTGGATCGGCGAAATCGGTGAAAACGATCACCAGTGAGCGGCGATGCAGTTGTGCGGCGAGCGTCGTCAGCGCCAGCGTGTAATTGCTCTCCTCCGGCGCATAATCGATATCGGCGGCGGTGCGTTGAAGCGTCGAGAAGCCGCGCGTGCCGGTGACGGTCGGGCTGGCGATGCGGGGGCGCCCGGCAAAGGCGAAGAGGCTCGCCCGGTCCCCGGCCTTCAGCGCGACATAGGCGGTGAGCAGGGCCGCGGAAATCGCCCGGTCGATCCGGGGCAGGCCGGCGATCGGCTCGCACATCGTCCGGCCGCTATCGAGCGCGAAGACGATATGGTTGTTGCGTTCGGTGCGATATTCCTTCGCCAGCAATTCGGTGTGGCGCGCCGATTGTTTCCAGTCGATCGTGCGCCGGTCCATGCCGGGCTGGAATTCGGTCATCGAATCGAATTCGGTACCATCGCCCCGGTCGAGCTGCGCGATCAGGCCGTGCGCCGCATCGCGCAGGTAAAGCTGGATGCCCTTGTCGTGGATCACGCCGATATTGGGCGTCACGAGGATTTCCGCACCGAAATAGTCGCGCTTCTGGATCCAGGCGAGGCCGAGCGGTCCGGTCCAGCGCGCCCAGAGATGGCCGATCATCGCCGTACCGCGCCGATGGGCGGTAAAGCGCGTATCGATCTCGGCCTGCCCGCCGATCATTTCCGCACCGGCGCGGCGGCCGCCCCCGGCATCGAGCTTTTCGTCGACGCTCAGCGCGACCTCGATCCGGCGGGGCGATCCGCTTCGATCCACGCCGCCATCACTTCCGAGGAAGCGCAGCCGGCTCGTGACGATAAAGGGCGCGCCGACGCCAATCGTCGCGGGTTTGTCGATTTCGATGTCGAGCCGCTCGCGGCGCTTGGCGCTGAACGCGTCGAGCAGGATCAGCGCCGCCATCAGCACGATCCAGATCAGCCCGAGATACCAATATTGCGGAACGGCCACGCCGATCACGAGCGCGGCAGGGGCGCCCAGCGCGGTCAGGATCACGGACCGGGCGGTCGGATAGATCATGCGGGTCTCGCGATCCTGTTTCTCACCGGGGCGCCTCGACCTGCTCGATCAGGTTGGCGACGATGCCGTCCGCATCGCGTCCGTCGATCTCGGCGGCGGCGGAGAGGATAACGCGGTGGCGCAATACTGCGGGCGCCAGCGCCTTTACATCGTCGGGAATCACATAGTCCCGCCCGTCCAACGCGGCGGCCGAGCGGGCGGCGCTGGCCAGCATCGCGGCGGCGCGCGGGCTCGCGCCGGCGTCTAGATCGGCGGTTTCGCGGGTCGCGCGGATCAGGGAGACGATGTAATTGGTGATGTCCGGCACGAGCTTCACCGTGGTCGCGGCCGCAATGGCGGCGGCAATCGCATCGCCATCCGCCTTGCATTCGATGTCGAAATCACCGGCCTTGGGCGCGCCGAACCGGCTCCCATGTATAGCGACGATCTTCTGTTCTTCCTCCTCGCTCGGATAGCCGACGGCAAGCTTGAACAGGAACCGGTCGAGCTGCGCTTCAGGCAGCGGATAGACGCCCTGCTGCTCGATCGGATTCTGGGTCGCGACGACCATGAAGCGATCGGAAAGTCTGTGCGTCTCGCCGTCGATCGTCACTGCGCGTTCCTGCATCGCCTCGAGCAGGGCCGCCTGGCTCTTCGGGGGCGTCCGGTTAATCTCGTCGGCGAGCAGCAGCTCGCAAAAGATCGGCCCGCGCGTCAGTTTGAACTCGCTGGTCTGGAAGTTGAACAGGTTGGCGCCGATGATATCGCTCGGCATCAGGTCCGGCGTGAACTGGATGCGCCCGAAATCGAGGCCCAGCGCGCGCGAGAAGCATTGGGCGAGGAATGTCTTGGCCGTGCCGGGCGGGCCTTCGAGCAGGCAATGGCCCGATGAGAAGAGCGCGATCAGCAGGTGATCGACAATCTCTTCCTGCCCGACGATCGCCTTGGCGATTTCGGCGCGAATGCTCTCGCCGAGCGGCTTGATGTCTTCAACCTTCATGGGTGACGGCCTTTCTCCAGTCGTAAAGCGCCTGTGCGGCGGCAAGTATCTCGTGTCGGCCGGTCGCGCGCTCGGCGGCGCGGGCCAATGATGTGAAGGGCGGCATGCTATCGGGGCCCAGCCCGTCGAGCCAGCGGTCCAGCGCTTCGCCGTCGAGCCGGCGCGGATTGCCGATGGCGGCGACGGCCGCCTCGCGTACCATCCCGGCATAGCGTTCGCTCGACAGATGCTCGCGCCGGGCGAGGCGCAGCAGTTCCGCGCTATTGTCGACGAGCGCGCGCTTGCCGAAGGCGATCGCCCGGCCCGGACGCAGTTCCGGACCGAAGCGGTAGATCGCCTGGAAGGCCGCGAGCAGCGCGGCGGCGAGCAGGCAGAGCGTTAGCGCGAGGAAGGGCGGTTCGAAGGCCAGCGTCAGCAGGTTGCGCGCGCCGCCGAACCCGTTGGCGACAAGGTCGAACCGATAGGGGCCGTCGGTGCTGTTAAGCTCTTGGAGCAGCAGCAAAGCTGCCCGCGCCCGATCCGGGTCCGCCAGCACCTGGTTGTTGAGCAGATCCGGGTCGGACAGAATGTAAATCTGTGTGTCGGCAATATTGGCAAGCACGATTTCGCCCTTGGCCGTCTCCATCAGCGATACGAGATTGTCGCCGGATACGGTCTGCAGGCTCTCGGGCACCGAAAAACTGATGTCGGGCAGCATCCCGCTCTGCAATCGCGCACCGCTTCCACTCTCGCTCGTCGCGACGTTGAGCTCGCGGAGTTCGGAGAGCAACGGCGTCGCGGTGCCGCCGATGCCGGAATCGACCGAATGCACCCGATCGCGCTCGTTCGGCACGGGAAAGGTCATCCATTTCGGCAGGACGATGAGCAGCGGGCCCCAGCCATTGTCGATCAGAGCTTCGACCCGCTCGCGATTGCTGGCCGGTTCCAGTGTCAGGATCGTCAGCCCCGCATCCGGAAACGTGTCGTCCTGTCGTACATAGCCGACATCCGCGCCGGTTTCTTCGAGCAGAGTATAGACGCCCCGAAACCCGACTGCCGATGTCGAGAGGCCATGCGCGCGTCCGTCCCGCCCGCCGCGAATTTCCGGCGCATAGGCGGTCAGCAGCAGAAAGGCCGCGAAACCGATAATGCCGGCGATCACCAGCAGGATCACCGTTCTGGCGCTGAAGGGCGAGCCCGTTTCCGTCATGCCCAGCTTTTTCCGAAGGCGAATTGTTCATAGGCCGCGCGCGCTTCATGCCATCCGGTCTGGTCGACGGGCCGCGCCGCGAATATCCCGCGTTCGACGACCCGCGCGATGGACGAAAAGGCGGACCGCGCGGGCGCGGGCAGGGCGGGGGCCTGGGCGATGTCGCGGCTGGTCAGCGCCGGGCGCAGGAAATCGGGCAAACGCTCCTCGATATCGGCGACACTGCGGAAGAGCAGCAGATGCGCGGCTTCCGCATAGCGGCCCTGTTGCGCCAGCGCGTCGGCCTCGCCAAGCAGGCCCTGCGCCGCCCGCGTTTCGGGCCGCCAGACCTCGCCGAATTCTTCTTCGTCATCATCGCCGCTCGGCCGGTCGGTAAAGCGCCGGTAAAGTGCGCGTCCGATGCTGAACAGGATCAGTCCGCCGATTCCGACGACCGCGATCCAGAACAGCGCCTGCCAGAAAGGACCCAGCGTTTCGAGCCATTGGAGGAGGCTCACCAGCCAATCGGGTGGCGGGTTCCGCTCGGGCATTTCGAACGGCGTCATCTCGGTCTGGATGCGTTCGCTCTCGATCAGTTCGCGATAGGCGGACTCGAAATCCTGCTTGCGGTCATCTGCGTTCGGCGGTGCCACAGCCGTCATGCGAACTCATTCCCCTCGGGCGATAATCCTGCATAGCTTGCGCACCTTGGCATTGCGAGAGTGGACTTTTCGTCCGTCTTCCGAGAATGCTGTGCGGCGATACGGGAGGACGATATGGAATCGGAAGCCGGGCAGCACCCGCGATTCAGTTTCGGCAAGACGGTGTCGGACATGTTCGGCAGCATCGGCCGCAACCTGCTGGTTCTCGTGATACTCGCCGTCCTGCTCGCCGGGCTGCCCAACGCCATCTATTCAGGCGTCGCGATGCGGAGCATGGGCCTGCTGGTCGGCGCGCAATCCGTTTTCGACGGTGATTTTCTCAGCTTTTTCGGCCCGGCGATGATCATCGGCTGGGTGGTTACGATTTGCGCCGCCGTGGCCGCGCAAGCCGCGATGACAGCGGTCGTGCTCGCGGATCTGCGCGGCAGCCGGCTGGAGTTCGTCGAGGCCATCAAACAGGGGTTGCGGTTCTTCTTCCCGGTCCTCGGGATCACGATCGTCTACTATTTGGCGGCCGGCGCGATCGTTGCCGTCCCGATGCTCGGCGTGTTCGGGTTTGTGGGTGGTATGGCCAATGGCGATGCGGCCGCGCTGGGCGCTGCCTTTGGCGTCGTCTTTCTCCTCTTTATCGTCGTCGTTCCCGCGCTGTTGTTCCTCGTGGTCGTATGGATCGCCGCCGTGCCCGCCGCGATGGAAGAGCGGATCGGGGTCTTCGCCAGCCTCGGGCGAAGCTGGTCGCTGACGCGCGGGCATCGCTGGAAGATAGTGGCGATGGTGCTGCTTTACTTTTTCGCCCTGATGATCGTGTCCGGTACGATCAGCGCGGCGACCATGCCGGCCATGATGTTTTCGCCGACAGCGACGTCGCTAGACGGGATGATGCCCTATCTCGTTGCGCAGTCGCTGCTCGGCGCGCTGACGCTCGTCATCACCTATCCGGCGATCGCGGCGGTCTATGTCAATCTGCGCAATGCGAAGGACGGCGTTCTCGAACAGGGGGTCGCCGATATTTTTGAATAGCGCGAAACGGCTTTGGACGCGGATGCGTTGGGCCGTTATGGACGGCTAACGGAAAAATCAGGAGATACAGATGAAATTGGGATCGCTCAAAGGCGGCCGCGACGGCAAACTCGTCGTCGTCAGCCATGATCTCGCCTGGTGTGCGGACGCCTCGCATATCGCCCCGACCCTGCAGGCCGCGCTCGACGATTGGGCTGAACGTGCTCCGCTACTCGAAAACCTCGCGACCGATCTCGCGCATGACGCGATCCCGAAAGAGCGGTTTCACGAGCGAGAGGCCGCATCGCCGCTGCCGCGCGCCTATCAATGGGCGGACGGGTCGGCCTATGTGAATCACGTGGTGCTCGTGCGCAAAGCGCGCGGCGCGGAAATTCCCGACAGCTTCTGGGAGGACCCGCTCATGTATCAGGGCGGCTCGGACGGTTTCATCGGCCCGCGCGATCCGATTCCGCTGCCGGACGAGGAATGGGGCTGCGATCTGGAGGCCGAGATCGTTGTCGTCACCGGCGATGTGCCGCAGGGCGCGAGCCGCGAGGAGGCGCTGGGCGGCATCCGGCTGGTCGGGCTCGTGAATGATGTCAGCTTGCGCAACCTGATCCCGGCCGAACTCGGCAAGGGCTTCGGCTTCGTCCAGTCGAAACCGGCGAGCGCCTTTTCGCCGGTCTTTGTGACGCCGGACGAGTTACCGAACTGGAAAGACGGCAAGCTGCACGGCCCGCTCATGGTGGACCTGAACGGCAAGCCCTTCGGTCGCGCCGATGCAGGCGAGGACATGACCTTCGATTTCGGGACGCTGGTCGCCCATCTCGCCAAGACGCGGAACCTTGTCGCCGGTTCGATCATCGGCTCGGGCACGGTGTCCAATCGTGACGAAGATGGCGGCCCGGGCAAACCGATCGACCAGGGCGGCCGCGGCTATAGCTGCCTCGCCGAAGTCCGGATGGTCGAGAAGATCCTTGAGGGCGAGATGAAAACGCCCTTCCTCAGCCATGGCGACACCGTGCGCATCTGGATGGAAGACGAACACGGCCACGCCACCTTCGGCACGATCGAGCAGGAGGTCGTGGAGGGTTAAATTTCGTTAGAATTTCCCTCGCGCTCGACCGCACGGTCGAGTCTGACAAACTAACGCCGCATCCAGGTCTGCGATTGGCAGATGATGCCGCCGAGCACACAGCCGGTGACCCGCAGCGACCCGTCGCGATTGAGGCGCAGGCGCGCATTGTAGCTGCGGCCGTTTTCGGGGTCGTAGATCTGGCCGTGCCGATACTGGCCACCGTCTCGGCGGAAGCCGGTCAACACGCGCACGCCTTCGATCGGACGGTTGCGCAGGTTCGGGTCGGGATTGTTAACGTCGCGCTGGCCTTCCTCGACATCCACGAGGATCCGCGCGATCCGGCCGCAGATGTTCGATCCGCACCGGGCGATGGAGATGATCGCGCGATTGTCCTCGGTTAGCCAGTTGCCGGTGATGCTGGATTGGGTACTGGCGGGCGCGGCTTGGAAAGCCAGCATCGCCAGGCACAGGGCGACGAGGCGCGAAATGGGTTTCATCAACGTCTCCAAAGGTTTGAATCGATAGCCGCTGAATCGCGCCTAGCCTGTTTCGCTTTCCTGCACTAGTGCCGGAACCCTGCATTGTCGACAAACGGAGTGGGACGGGATGAGCGAAACGGAATGGGTAATCGGCGTGGTCGGTGGGTCCGGGCTGTACGCCATCGACGCGCTGGAAAATGCTCAATCGATCCGGGTCCAAAGCCCGTGGGGCGATGCGTCGGACGAGCTGGTGATCGGCGAGATTGCCGGCAGGCGGTTCGTATTCCTGCCGCGCCACGGCAAGGGCCACCGCATCCCGCCCAGCGATCTCAATTTCCGCGCCAATATCGACGTCCTGAAGCGCGCGGGTTGCACGGACATGATTTCGCTGTCCGCGGTCGGCTCGCTGCGCGAGGATTTGCAGCCCGGCGAATTCGTGATCGTCGACCAGTTTATCGACCGCACCTTTGCGCGGGAGAAGAGCTTTTTCGGGAGCGGATTCGTCGCGCATGTCTCGATGGCCGATCCGGTGTGTCCGAGCCTGTCGGGCCGCGCCGAGGCCGCCGCGAAGGCGGCAGGCGCCGATGTCCATCGCGGCGCGACCTATATCGCCATGGAGGGCCCGCAATTTTCATCGCGCGCTGAAAGCGAGCTGTACCGCCAATGGGGCTGCGACGTGATCGGGATGACGGCGATGCCCGAGGCCAAGCTCGCGCGCGAGGCCGAGCTGCCCTACGCGCTGGTCGCCATGGTCACCGATTATGATTGCTGGCGCGACGATACGGCCGATGTCGAGGTGCATGACATTCTGGCGACGCTGAAAGCCAATGCGCACACGGCGGCGCAAACGGTGGTGGAGTTGGCCAAGGCGCTGCCCGATGCGCGGCCCGCCAATCCGCTGGATACGGTGCTCGACCATGCAGTTATTACCGCACCCGAAGCGATGGACCGGGCGATGACGGCGAAGCTGGATGCGGTGGCCGGACGGTTGTTCGCGGCCCAAAGCTGAGAGATTTACTTCGATGGGCTCAGCACTAATTGGCGTTTGGAAAGAGGAATAACAGACCGTTAGCCCTGAGCTTGTCGAAGGGCGTTTCACATTTGTAGAACGCCGAAATGACCTTTTCGACCTACATGCTTCGATGCGCCGATGGGAAATTCTACGTTGGCCATACGGATGACCTGGAACGGCGGATCGCTGAGCATCAATCCGGCGATTTTGCCGGATTCACTTACAAGCGCCGGCCCGTTGTGCTCGTCTGGAGCGAGAGTTTCCAAACGCGGTTGGATGCTCTGGAGACGGAGCGGCAGATTAAAGGTTGGCGACGCGAGAAGAAGCAAGCACTAGTCGATGGCGACTGGCAATTGATGTCGGAGCTTTCGCGGACAGCGGTCTCAAGCGGATAGTCGCCCTTCGACAGGCTCAGGGCTAACGGAAATTCTGACGAACTACGCCGAGCAGCTTGCTCCGCCGAGCACGCAAAAGCGCGCGCAATGGGGGTGGTTGAGCGAGACGTCGCGGCTTGCTTCGGCGAGCGTTTCGCCCATCTGGAAATCCTCGCCATAGGGGAGCAGCGTGCAGGCCGTAACCATCGGCCGCTCCGCGCCCTTATGTTTGACGACCATGCGGCTCGACGAACACATGACGCTTTTGGGATCGACATCGAGGATGCCCCAACAGGCGGTCGTGATTTCCGGCACGTCGGCGGTTGCATCCATCTCGGGGAACAGGACGAGCCGGGCCGGGTCGGCGGCGTCGATCTCGATGCCTTTGGACGCGAATAGCGCGGCATAGCCCCGGCGCGCCATGGCATCGTCTTCATGCGCGAGATGGCGTCCGGCTACCGCGATGGAAAAGCCGTTGGCGGACAGCCATTGGAGCCCGGCGATGCCCTTGTCCCAGCTATTCGGTCCGCGCTCGGCCTCATGCACCGCCTGGCTGTAATGATCGAGGCTGACGCGAAAGGTCATCCGGTCGCCATAGCGCGATTTCAGGCCCAAAAGCGCTTCCTCGAACCGTCGCATCGGCCGCATCGCATTGGTCAGGACCAGCGCTTCGAACCCGCGGGCGAGGCAGCTTTCGAGCATCGGCACCATATCGCGATTCATGAAAGGCTCGCCGCCGGTGAAGCCGATCTCGCGTGTGCCCAGCCCTTCCCGCCCGATCTCGTCGAGATAGGTCTCGACCTCGGCTAGCGTCAGATAGACGAGCGCGTCGTTGGTCGGCGAGCTTTCGATATAGCAGCTCTTGCAGGCGAGATTGCAGAGCGTGCCGGTGTTGAACCACAGCGTCTCCAGCTTCTCGAGCGCGATAGTTGCGCGCGGCTCGCCCTTGGCAGTGACCGCCGGATCGCGGAATTTGTTCGGATCGAGCGGCGCGGCATCGGTGATTTCGAAAGGCGAGGGGCCTTCTAGCGGCTGGGTAGCGATGGTGGAGTATCCTGTCTGGTCGGTTGTCAATTAGGCGAGAGCGGCCCGCTAAAGCAAATATTTGGCCCGGAATCGTGCCCATCGTTTCGGCAGGCCACCGAATATCGTCGGCTCCCAGATTGCAAAGCCTGCCTGTTTGGAGATGTCCGAACGCGTCGGATAGGGCACGATCGCGCCGCCGATGGCGAACGCGTTGGCCTTGCCGCCGATCGCCAGGCTCCAGGGCAGGAGGAATTCGCCGGCATGCGGGCCGACGACGGTCGCGCCCAGCACTTTCTTGCCCTTGCGGATGATCTTCAGAAATCCTTCGGATTCGTTTTCCGCGCGGGCCCGATCGTTCTCGGCGAACTCCTGTTTGGTGATCTCGACCTTGTCGCCAAATTTTTTGCGCGCCTGGGCTTCGGTCATGCCGACATGGCCGAGCTCGGGGTCGCTATAGGTGACCCAGGGCAGGGCGGTATAATCGGCCTTGCTCGGCAGGCCGAGCGCGATCTGCAGGATGACAAGCGAACCTTCATAGCCCGACGCATGGGTGAAGCGCGGGCCGACCCGGCAATCGCCGATGGCATAGACGTTTTTGTTGGTGGTGCGGCGGCGCGCATCGACTTCGATGCCGCGCGGGCTCCACTTGATCCCGCCATTTTCGAGGCCGAAGCTGCCAAAGTCGCAGGTCCGCCCGGTTGCAACCAGCAAATGGCTGGCCTCGATGGGATCTCCCTTGTCGGTTTCGACGCGGATGACGCCGTCCGTTTCGCCGACCCGCACGACATTCGTGTCTTCGCGAATGTCCACGCCTTCCGCGCGGAACCGGTCGACGACGATCTTGGCGGCTTCGGGGTCGTCCTTGCCCATCAGCCTGTTACGCTCGATGATCGAGACTTTCGCGCCCAGCCTGCGGAAACTCTGCGCCATTTCACAGCCGATCGGCCCACCGCCCATGATCGCAAGGTGGCGCGGCCGTTCAGTGAGTCCGAAGATCGACTCGTTGGTCAGATAGGACACGCTATCGATGCCCTCGACCGGCGGAATGAACGGCTTGGAGCCGATGGCGAGTACGATGCGCGGCGCCTTCAGCGTCTGCCCGTTTACTTCGATCGTCGAGCCGTCGATCATCTTAGCGTGGCCGCGGATCACTTCGACGCCGAACTCTTCCTCGAAGCGCTCTTGCGAGTCATCGACGGCGACCGAGTCGATCGCGCGCTGCACATGATCGTGCACGGCCTTGAAATCGATCGCGGGTTCGACGTCAGCAATGCCGTATTTGACGTTTTCGCGCATTTCCTGCGCGCGCCGCGCGGCGGTGATCAGCGCCTTGGACGGGACGCAGCCCGTATTCAGGCAATCTCCGCCCATCGGGCCTTTTTCGATAAGCGCGACTTTCAGGCCGAACTGCGCGCAGCCGCCCGCGGCCGTCAGGCCCGCCGAACCGGCGCCGATTACGATTACGTCATGGGTGCGTTTCATGTCTTGCCTTCCCTGTTCATTTCGCGCCCTGATGCCGCGATGTCTCGACCGGGCTTTTCGGGAAGGCAGCGATAAAGGTTACAATGGCGGTGCATGTGTGTAACCGCGTGGTGCATCAAACCGAAGCTCTTCACAACAATCATCCGCGCCGGAGACCAGAGTGAATATCGAGAATAGCCGCGACTATTATGGACAAGTGCTGCAAGGGTCTGCCGACCTCAAGACCGACGCCTGCTGCACGATGGAGGCGCCGGCGCCTGAAATTCGCGAGGCGCTCGCTCATGTCCATCCCGATGTGAAGGCCCGCTATTATGGCTGCGGCCTGATCGCGCCCGAAGCGGCGCGCGGCATGCGCATCCTCGATCTCGGCAGCGGGTCCGGGCAGGACGCCTATCTGCTGGCGCAGCTCGCAGGTCCGGAGGGCAGCGTTGTCGGGGTCGATACGACGCCCGAACAGCTTGCCGTCGCGCGCGAGCATCTCGATTGGCATGCCGAGCGGTTCGGCTATCGCAATGTCGAATTCGTAGAAGGCGATATCGAGCAGCTCGATACGCTCGGCCTCGAACCTGGAAGCTTCGACATCATCGTCTCCAACTGCGTGATCAACCTGGTGGCCGACAAGGCCAAGGTGTTCCGCGACGCGCATGCGCTGTTGAAGCCCGGCGGCGAATTCTATTTTTCTGACGTCTATGCCGAACGGCGCGTGCCCGAGGCGATGCTTTTCGACCCGGTGTTGCACGGCGAATGTCTGTCCGGCGCGCTGTACTGGGGCGATTTCGACATGCTGGCCAAGGACGCGGGCTTTCGCGATCCGCGGCTCGTGACCGACCGGCCGCTGGCGATCGCCGATCCGGCCGTCGCCGAGAAGATAGACGGCATCCGTTTCTTCTCCGCCACCTATCGGCTGTTCAAGCTCGACGGGCTGGAGCCGGCGTGCGAGGATTATGGCCAGGCTGTCCGCTACAAGGGCACGATTGCCGGCCATGAGCGCGCTTTCACGCTGGACGGGCACCATGTGATCGAAAAGGGCCGGATGTTCGCGGTGTGCGGCAATACATGGCGGATGCTGGCCGATACGCGTTTTGCCGATCATTTCGAATTTTTCGGCGATTTCTCGACGCATTACGGCATATTCCCCCGCTGCGGCGATCTGATGCCATTCGATGCGGCGCCCGCCGGCGACGCCGTTTCGGGCTGCTGCTGACTTGACCTGCTTTCTGGTAACCGGGGCGGCGGGCTTGCTCGGCGGCGAGATATCGGCCGCGCTGGCCGACAAGGGGCACCGTGTTATCGGGCTCGTCCGCAAAAACCGTTTCGTTATGCGCGGCGACCGGGAGCGCATGGCGACCGAAGACTGGACCGGCGAACCGCCCGCGCCGGGCGCGATCCATCTGCTCCAGGGCGATGTCCGCGATCCGCGGCTGGGCTTGACGCCGCAAGCCTATGACCGGTTGGCTGGCCAGGTCGACTGCATCGTCCATTGCGCCGCCATTGTGCAGTTCGATGCGGACGAAAGCATCTATGAAGCGGTGAATATTCGCGGCACCGGCCATGTCCTCGATCTCGCCCGGTCGCGGCCCGATACGCCGGCCGCTTTGGTGCAGGTCAGCACCGCCTATGTATGCGGAACGCGCGACGGTGCGATCGCCGAAGACGATGCGTCCGAGCCCGATCGCTTCTCCAATCCCTATGAGGCGAGCAAATTTGCCGCCGAGGCGCAGGTCCGTGAGGCGATGGCCGAAGGGATGACAGCGGCCATCGCGCGCCCGAGCATCGTCGTCGGCCGCGCGCGGGATGGCGTGATCGCCGGCTTCGATACGATCTACATGGCGTTCAAATTGCTGGCGGAAGGACGGATCCGGACGATTCCGTCGACGCCCGATGCGACTTTGAACTTCGTCGCGCTCGATCATGCGGTCAACGGTATCGTAACCATTGCGGAGAGGATCGACGAAGCCGGGGGACGAACCTTCCACCTCGTCGCCGGTACGCCGATGTCGGTCTCGGATTTCTTCGCGCTGGTACGCGCCTATCCGCAATTTTCGGATCCCGAACAGGTGTCGCCGGAGGATTTCGACCCCGCGACGCTCTCGCCGATTGAGCAGCGTTTCCACCGCCGCGTGGCCGCGCTCTACACCAGCTATTTTCAGCGTAATCCATTGTTTATACAGGCCAATGTTGTGAAGTTGATCGGCTCGGGCGGGCCCGATGCGGATTGCGCGCTTATGGAGCGGCAGATCGACTTTGCGATCCAGGCCGGTTTCCTGCCCGCCGAGTCGGTGCCTGCCTGAGTCATCTGCCCGGCCATGCGGAATCGATTGCGGACCAATTTGGGACGGCAGGATCGGTTATCCACAAACGAGGTCAATCGGCATGGTTAATCTTCACAACAAATTGCCGGCTCGACCCGATTTAACCCTTTTTTTAGGGTAAACGGCCTTCCCAACTCTCTGCTGCCCAGTCATAAAAGCGTCAACATCAACGACCCATGCGAAGGCAGCTGTTTGGTGAGCGCACCATTTCGATTTCCGCGATTCTTTGTAACGGCACCCAGCCCGTGCCCGTATCTCAAGGGGCGCATGGAGCGCAAAGTGTTCACCGAATTGCGCGGACCGCATGCCGCCGAGCTTAATGAAGCGCTGGGGCGGATCGGCTTCCGGCGCAGCCAGTCGGTCGCCTATCGGCCGAGCTGCGTGGGCTGCCAGGCCTGTATCTCGGTGCGGGTTGCCGCATTGCAGTTCAAGCCCAATGCCGGGCAGCGCCGCCTGCTGCGCCGCAATGGCGATCTTGAGGTCAATGCTTGCGAAGCCTGGACCACCGAAGAGCAGTTCGCGCTCCTGCGCCGCTATCTGAGCGTCCGCCATCCCGATGGCGGCATGCACGAGATGGACGAGATGGATTTCGCCGACATGGTCGAGCAGACGCCGGTCGATACCTATATGATCGAATATCGCGAGCCCGGCGAAGGCGGTCGCCCGGGGCGGCTGGTCGGGGCGTGCCTGACGGATCGTCAGTCGGACGGCCTGTCCATGATCTACAGTTTTTTCGATCCCGACCATGCAGAGCGCAAGGGCCTGGGCAATATCATCATCCTCGATCATATCGTGCACGCGGCGAAGGCCGGATTGCCCTATGTCTATCTGGGTTACTGGGTCGAGGGCGCGCCGCGCATGCGGTATAAGACCCGCTATAAGCCGCTCGAACGGCTGACGCCGAACGGCTGGGTCCCGTTCGATCCCGACGGGCCGAAAGGTCGGACGGAGAAAGCACCGAGCACTGCCGACAGCAGGATCTTCGCCGATACCGACTAGCTCGTCCGGCTAGTCGCGCGCTTCCATGAAGGGCGGCATCGGGATCGCCGCGCGGGCTTCGGCCAAAGCAATCGCCCATTGCGACGACAGCATGTTGAAATAGTCGTCGGTTTCCTCGATCCGCCGGAAATAGGCCGGTTTGCTCTCGTCCGCGGGCAGGATGGCGAGGTCCAGGGGCCGTCCGACGCTGAGGTTGGAGCGCATCGTTGAATCGAAAGACACGAGCCCCGTCTTCACCGCATCGTCGAGCGGCGTTTCAAATTCGAGTGCGCGATCGAGGATCGGCTTGCCATATTTGGTCTCGCCGATCTGCATGAAGGGGCGATCCGGCTGGCAACTGATGAAATTGCCTTCCTTGTAGATATGATAGAGCCGCAGCGGACGGCCCTTGAACCGGCCGCCGAGCAACATCGAGCCGGAAAAACTGTACTGGCTGTCATCGCCCGCGGTTTCCTTGATCTCGTCCTGCGCGATTTGCAGCGCTTCGCCGATCAGGCCGGCGGCCCGATGCATATTCGGCATATCGGCGAGAAAGCGCGGGCCGTCGCTATCGTCATCCTCCTCCAGCCCTTCCTTGAGCAGGGCGAAGGCCGACTGGGTGACGGAGAGGTTGCCCGCGGTGCAAGCGATGATCGTCCGGTCGTCGCCCTGTTCGAGGATATGAAGTTTCTTGAAGGAGGAGATGTTGTCGACACCCGCATTGGTCCGCGTGTCGGCGATCATCACCAACCCGTCTTTCAGCAACATTCCAAGGCAATAGGTCATGCGACTCCGACTGCTATCTTCGAGCGCATAGCGGTTAGCGGGGAAGATCGGCGCCGGATAGCCTGTATCTGCGCGAAAATGTGGATCGGGAAATGCCGGGTGGCGTCTAGTTTTGGCTCTGCGTCTGCGCTTGGGTGACGCGGACATCGACCGTAAGCGTTTCGTTCCCGCCGCCTATTCGGCGCCCGGCGACCGGCGCGGCGTCGCGATAGTCGAGCCCCCAGGCAATCCTGACATAGGCGTCGTCGGGCCCGATCCCGTTGGCCGGATCGAAGCCGGTCCAGCCGATATCGGGCAGATAGGCCTCGGCCCAGGCATGGCTCGCTTCCTGCTTCTCGGCGCCGTCGCGGCGGTAGAGATGGCCCGAAATATAGCGGGCCGGTATGCCCATGGCCCGCGCGGCGGCGCAAAAGATATGCGCATGATCCTGGCACACACCCTTATTGGCGGCGAATGCCGTTGCCGCGTCCCGTTCGACCGCATCGAGCGTCGGTTCGAAGCGAATCTCGTCGAGCAGGCGCTGCATCAAGAGGTGCACCCGTTCGAGCGGATCGGACTTGGCCGATGCGATATCGCCGGCGAATGTCCGGATGGCCGCATCTGCCCGGCTCAGCCCGGTGGGGCGGAGAAAAGCCTGTGCGGGCAGGGGTTCGGGCGCATCTTCGACAACGCCCGACCGGTCCGACGTGAACACCTCGCCCGACACGGACAGCACGACGTTTTCGACCGGCCCGTCGATATAGAGCATGGTCACCTGATTGCCGAAACCGTCGCGATGCATACGGAGTCGGGCGTCGCAATCGACGTCGATATGCCAGTTCATCACGGTCTGCGCCGCAAAGTTCGGCGGTGTCATCCGCAGCAGCTGGACGAGCCGGCGCTGCGGTTCGCTGAATGCATAATCGGTGCGATGATCGATGTTGAGATGCATCTAATCGAACCGGAACTGTTGGGTGATGGCCTGGCTGAGCAAACGGTTTTCCTCGATAAAGGACTGGAGATATTCGTGCAGGCCGCCGCCGATAATATCGCGGATCGTGGTGGCGGCGATCCGTCTCTGCCGGAGCCGCGCCATGCGATCCGCCTCGCCCTGATAACCGGTGAGCTTGCCGAGTTCGGTCAGCAGTTCGACTGTGTCGTCGACGGTCGCGGCGATCGAGCGCGGCAGTTCGCGGCGCAGGATCAGCATCTCGACGACGTTGCGGGGCGAAAGTCCGTCGCGATAGAGCCAGCGAAAGGCGGTGTTCGCCGACACGGTCTGGAGGATCGTGCCCCATTGGTCGCGGTCGACCAGCCCGCCCACCTCTTCGCCTTCGGGCAGGATGATGTGATATTTGACGTCGAGCAGCCGAGCGGTGTTGTCGCTCCGTTCGATATTCTCGCCGAGCATCAGGAAGAAATAGCTTTCCTGCCGCAGCATGCGGTGCAGCGCGCCTTCGAAGCCGCGATTTTCGGCGATCAGCGCCTCGAGCAGGTTGATCGTACCCTGCGCGCTGCCGACGGCACTGCGCCCTTCGATACCGAGCCAAGCGCGGTTGATCGATTCCCAGCCTTCGCGCGTAAGCGCCGTGCGCACCGCACGCGCGTTCATCCGGGCATTGTAGAGGCAGTTGCGGATCGAATTGGGATTGTCTTCGGAAAAGGTCAGATAGTTGGCGACATTACTCGGCGTGACCGTCTCGCCGGTCTGCTCGAAATCGTCACGTGCAGCGGCGACCGAGAGCGCGCTCGCCCAGGCGCCTTCGCCGGCGGGCCGGGCGGAGAGCGCATCCAGCCGCACCGTCGCCTCGACGAGCCGCGCGGTGAATTCGGCGCGCTCCATATAGCGGCCGATCCAGTAGAGATAGGAGGCGGTGCGTGCGAGCATCAGCTGCCGGCCCCGGGCTGTTCGCTCTCGGGGCGCAGGACGAGGCTGTCCTTGGTCCCGCCGCCCTGGCTCGAATTGACGACGAGCGAGCCCTCCCGCAGCGCCACGCGCGTCAGCCCGCCGGGCACGGTCGTCACTCCCTTGCCGTCGGAGAGCACGAAGGGGCGGAAATCGACATGGCGGCCCTTGGCGCCCTTGTCCGTCAGCGTCGGCACGGTCGACAGGTCGAGCGTGGGCTGGGCGATATAGCCGTCTGGATTGTCCTTCAGTGCGGCGCGGAATTCCTCGATTTCCTCGCTCGTCGACGTCGGGCCGACCAGCATGCCGTAACCGCCCGATCCGTCCACCTTTTTCACGACCAGATCAGCGAGATTGTCGAGCGTATATTGGAGCGCATCGGCCTCGCGGCAGCGCCAGGTCTCGACATTGGGCAGCTTCGCCTCTTCGCCCGAATAATATTTCACGATTTCCGGCATGTAGGAATAGATTGCCTTGTCGTCCGAAATCCCGCCGCCCGGCGCGTTGATGATCGTAACGTTGCCCGCGAAATAGGCAGCCATCAGCCCCGGCACGCCGAGCATGGAATCGGGGCGAAAAATCAGCGGATCGAGAAAATCGTCGTCGATCCGGCGATAGATGACGTCGACCCGCTTGCGCCCCTCGATCGTCCGCATCCAGACAATATCGTCGTCGACCACGAGATCGGCCGCCTCGACCAGCTCGATCCCGACATTGTCGGCGAGAAAGCTGTGCTCGTAAAAGGCGCTGTTGAAATGGCCCGGCGTCAGTAGCACGCAGCAGGGCGTTCCGGGCGCGCTTTCCGGCGCCACCGCCTGCATCATCGCGCGCAGCGCATCGGGATAGCCGTCGACCGGCTCGACCTCGAATTCCTCGAACAGTTCGGGGCACAGCCGCAGCATCGCCTCACGATTTTCGAGCATATAGGAGACGCCGGACGGGGTGCGCGCATTGTCTTCCAGCACGAGAAATTCGTCCGGCCCCGTGCGCACCATGTCGATCCCGCAGATATGCGCATAGATGCCATGCGGCGGGCGATGGCCGTTGACGACAGGGGTAAAGCCCGGATTGCAGAGGACGAGATCGGGCGGCACGAGGCCGTCCTTCAAGATCTTCCGCTCGCCATAGACGTCTTCGAGAAACATATTGAGCGCGGTCACCCGCTGCTCCAGCCCTTCGGACAGCGATTGCCACTCGTCGGCGGTAAAGACGCGCGGGATGATATCGAACGGGATGATCCGCTCGGCCTCTTCCTCTTCGCCATAAACGTTGAAGGTGATGCCGAGCTGGCGGAAGGCGCTTTCCGCCGAGTCTTGCCGCCGGCGCAGTTCCTTTTTCGGCGTCTCGCGGATCCAGCTGGCGATGGATTCGAAACCGGGCCGCGGTTTGCGCCCCCGGCTATGCCCCCAAATCTCGTCGAAAAACCGTTTTGTCATGCTGTAATGCAATCAATGCACGAGCACTGCACTTGGTTCAACCGAGATCGGATATCGAAAATCATCCGGTCGGGCGGATCCAGCGCCATCGCGCTCGCGGCCCGGCTTTCGCTCGCCGGCGCGGCGCCTGTGGAACATCGCGCCGGACCGGCCGTTCTTATTGCGAACCGGCTCGGCACGATCGCTGATGGAGAAGCGCGGATTGCCGGACGGTTCGACAGGGCAGTAAACAGGGAAAGACCAATGACTTACACTCGCTTCGCCGCGATGATCGTAACATCGACGATCATCATGTACGGCCTCATGTATCTCAACACCTATGTCTCGGATCACATATTCTTCAGCGAGACCCGGATGTGGATGGCGCTATATATGGGCGCGATGATGGCCGTGATCATGCTGGCCTTCATGCTCGGCATGTACAAAAAGACGAGGGCGAACATCGCGATCTTCGCAACCGCGGCGCTGGTTTTCGCGGGCTCGGTCTACCTCGTGCGCAGCCAGGATACGATCGCCGACACCGCCTATATGAAAGCGATGATCCCGCATCATTCCATCGCGATCCTCACCAGCGAACGCGCCAATATCCGAGACGCGCGCGTGCGCGAGCTGGCCAATGAAATCATCCTGGCGCAGCGCCGCGAGATCGACGAAATGAAATGGTTGATCGCCGATATCGACGAAAACGGTCCGGCCACCACACAAGCCGCCGCCGAGGCACGTCCGGTACCCGAATTCGAGGCGGAACTGTAATGGCTTCCAGCGCGCGCGAGGCATCCGGGGCGGCGTCAAATACCGCCTCTCTTCACCGCATGGTGATGGACGATCATGTCTGCCCATATGGGTTGAAAGCGAAAGACCTGCTCGAGCGCAGGGGCTTTACGGTCGACGATCATCATCTGGAAACCCGCAAGGAAACCGAGGCCTTCAAGGCCGAGCACGAAGTCGAGACTACGCCGCAGGTATTTATCGGAGACGAGCGGATCGGCGGCTATGATGCGCTCAGGGAATATTTCGGAAACAGCGTGAGCGAAGAAGGCGAAGCGAGCTATCAGCCCGTCATCGCGCTCTTTTCGATGACCTTGCTGATGGCGCTCGGTGCGGCCTTCGTTGCGGAAGGCCGATGGATCAGCATCCGGACCGTCGAATGGTTCATCGCCTTTTCGATGTGCACGCTCGCCTATCTCAAGCTGCGCGATATCGAGGGCTTTTCGACGATGTTCCTCAATTATGACCTGCTCGCGCGGCGCTGGGTGCCCTATGGCTATGTCTATCCCTTCGCCGAGGGCCTGGCGGGCCTGCTGATGATCGCCGGCGTGCTCGCATGGCTGTCGATACCGCTTGCCCTGTTCATCGGAACGGTCGGCGCGGTCAGCGTGTTCAAGGCTGTCTATGTCGACCGGCGGGAGCTCAAATGTGCCTGTGTCGGCGGCGACAGCAATGTGCCACTCGGCTTCGTATCGCTGACCGAAAATCTGATGATGGTTGCAATGGGTGTCTGGATGCTGGTCAAACCCGCCGTGCTGGCTTGACGTCCGGGAAAAGAAGGACGGCGGCGGCGGACCCGTATTCGGATTTCGCGCTCGTTTCGGCTAAGGTCCGGATCGAGAGGAGCCGATGCAATGGCGGAGATAACCCATATCGATGCGGACGCGTCGCCGGCGGACGTCGCTGAACTTCTGCGAACGGACGGCGCGCTGATCATCGACGCGCTGATGCCGCGCGCGCAGCTGGAGCGGCTGACCGGCGAGATCATGCCCTATGTCGAGGCGACCGAGGCCGGGCGCGACGACTTTACCGGGCGGAAGACGACGCGCACCGGAGCGCTCGTGGCGCGATCGGCTGCCTGCCGCGAGCTCGTCACCAATCCCACGATCATCGGCGCGTGCGAGACATTCCTGCTGCCCTTTTGCGACCGCTTCCAGCTCCATCTCACCCAGCTGATCCGGATCCGCGACGGTCAGGCGAAGCAGCCGTTGCATCGCGACCGGCTGGCCTGGGGCGGCTATCTGCAGCGAATAATCGAACCGCAGCTCAATACGATCTGGGCCGTCACCGATTTCACCTTCGAGAATGGCGCAACGCAGGTCGCGCCCGGCAGCAATCTCTGGGAAGACGATACGCGCCTGCCGACTGCGGATGAGCTGAGCTGGGCCGAGATGGAGGCCGGGTCGGTACTCGTCTATTCGGGCAGCGTGATCCATGGCGGCGGCGCGAACGTTTCCGGCGCGGATCGGATGGGCCTCAACATCACCTATGCGCTGGGCTGGCTGCGGCAGGAGGAAAACCAGTATCTCTCCTGCCCGCCGGAGATTGCGAGAGATTTCGATCCCGAACTTCGGGCCCTGCTCGGCTATGCGATGGGCAGCTATGCGCTCGGCTATTATACGCCGCCGCTACCGCCGGGCGAAGGGCCGGAAGTCGTGCCGCCCGATTTCCTGTTCGGCGAAAAAGCGGCGGGCTGGGGCGACGATCTCTACGAACAGGTGACGGAACGCTCGCGCGAGGGCACGCTGGGCGGCTAAGCGGGTCCGGCGAGCGCAAAAGGAGAGTGAATTTGGAACCGGATCAACCGTTGAGCCGGTCTATTGCCGGCAAGATCGCGATCGTCACGGGCGCGGCGAGCGGCATGGGACGCGCGACGGCACATCTCTTTGCCGCCGAGGGTGCGAAGGTCGCGGTGACCGATCTGCGGCAGGATGCCTGCGATGCCGTGGTTGCCGAAATCGAGGCGGCCGGCGTTGCGGGAGAGGCGCGGGCCTGGGCGCTCGACGTGTCCGACGAGGCGGCGATCAGGCGGGTCGTCGGCGAAGCGGCCGAGGCGTTCGGCGGTATCGATATTCTCGTCAACAATGCGGGTTTCGCGATCCCCGGCGATATCGGTGAAGAGAGTTACGAAGATAGCTGGGGTCCGACGCTCGACGTCATGCTGTCCGCCCATCAACGGATGGTCCGCGCCGCGCTTCCGCATCTGCGCCAGAGCGACAGCCCGCGCATCGTCAATATCGCCTCGACAGAAGGGCTCGGCGCGACGCCGGGGAACAGCCCCTATGTCGCGGCCAAGCACGGCGTGATCGGGCTGACGCGCGGCCTGGCCGTCGATCTCGGGCGGGAGGGGATTACCGTGAACTGCATCTGCCCCGGCCCGATCCGTACCGCCATCACCGCCGGCATTTCCGAAGAGCATAAGACGATCTACGCCAAACGCCGGGTGCCGCTGCGCCGCTACGGGATACCGGAGGAGGTTGCGAATATGACGCTCTCCTGCGTGCTTCCGGCAGCGAGTTTCATGACTGGCGCGGTGATCCCGGTCGATGGCGGGCTGACGATCAAGAACGCTTGATCTGTCAACCAAACGCCGCACCGGCCCGCACCCCCAAGGTTGAGTCTGACAAACCGGGTTCCAGAGCTCAGAACCAGAATTTGACACCGGCGAGGAGGACCCAGCGGTCCGGATCGTCTCCGGCCGCCCGGGCGAAATCGGCCGTGTCGCCGAACTGCCTCTGCCATTCGAGCCCGATATAGGGCGCGAACTCCGGGACGATCTCATAGCGCAGCCGCAGCCCCGCTTCGAGGTCGCTGAAGCCCGACCCGATGCCGAGTTCGGGAATATCCTGCGCTGAAAGATTGAGCTCGACGCGCGGTTGCAGGATCATGCTTTGCGTGAGCCGCTGGTCATATTCGGCTTCGATGCGCGCGGTGAGATCGCCATCGTCCGACAGAAAAGCGGCAAGATCGACCTCGAACATATAGGGTGCGAGCCCCTGCACGCCGAGCGCGAGGTGCGCGCTATCCGGTCCGTCGCGGAAATCGGCGCGGACGCCCGCCTGGAAATCGAAAAAGGGACCGATCGCATGGCTCCACAGCGCCTGTATCTCGACCTCCTCCAGCGCCCCGCCGAATGCCCCTTCGCCCTCGCTCTTGATCCAGAGCCGGTCGATATCGCCGCCATAGCGCGCGTTGAGCTCCCAGACATATGCGTCTTCGCCATCGCCGATCGCCGCCTCGAGCCGGTCGACCGAAACGAGTCCGACGGTCATCGCGCCATTCTCGCGGCGCAGATTTTCGCGTGCTTCGGCCATGACGGCGGGCGGAAATACGGTGTCAGCGGCATGGGCCGGGCCGGAAAATGCTTCGGGCGGCGGGCCGGACTGCGGCAACGCGCTCTCGTCGGCCATCCCCGGCATGGCGTGGTCGTCATGGGTGCCGGCCGGTTCGTCCATCCGGTGTCCGGCGTGGGGATCGGGCTCTTCCGGCGCGCTATGACCCGCATGCGGGTCAGGTTCGGCTGTCTGCGGCGGTGCATTCTCTGCATCGGGCAGCGTCTCCGTACCCTGGGTCATGTCATGACTGACATGCAGGTCGGGCGGGCGCTCGGGCTGGTCGCCTGTATCCGTTTCGGCCTGCGCGTCCATCGCATGATGCGCGTGCGGATCGGCGGCCTCGACGGTATCGTGACCCTGATGCTGGGCAAGGGTCGGGCTGGCGGCGATCAGCGCAGCAAGGGTGATCGTCCGCTTCACGCCATATCTCCGTCGAGCGGCCGTACCGTGACGACGTTGAACATCCCGGCATGCATGTGCATCATCAGATGGCAGTGAAACGCCCAGTCCCCGGGCGCGTCGGCGGTCAGGTCGAACCGCACGAAACCGCCCGGCAGCACGTTGACCGTATGCTTGCGCGGATGGCGGCCGGGATGGCCGTTCACCAGCTCGAAGAAAAAGCCGTGCAGGTGGATCGGATGGGTCATCATCGTGTCGTTGACGAGCTTGACGCGCACCCGTTCGTCGCGCGCGAAGCGGATCGGCTCGACCTGTTCCGAAAACCGGCGGCCGTCGAACGACCACATATAGCGTTCCATATTGCCGGTGAGGTGGATCTGAAGCTCGCGCGCGGGTGGACGCGGATCGGGATTGGGGCTCAGCGCTTCGAGATCGGTATAGACGAGCACACGGTGTCCGACGCGGTCGAGCCCGAGGCCGCGATCGCCGGTGCGGTCCACCGGCATCGGCGCGATCATGTCGACGCCGGGATTGAGATCGACGCCGGGCGCCACCGATCCGTCGCGCATGTTGTGGTCCATCGCGCCGCCGCCGTCCATGTCGTGACCCATGGCCGCGTGATCCATACCGTCTCCCGCCATTCCGGCCATGCCCATGTCGCGCATCGTCAAGGTCGGCCGCTCGCGCAGGGGCGGGACGTTCGCCGCCATGCCGGGGCGCGGCGCGAGCGTCGCGCGGCCCATGCCCGAACGGTCGATGCTTTCGCTGACGATCGTATAGGCGCGATCCCCGGCCGGCGTGACGATCACGTCATAGGTTTCCGCGACGCCGATCTGGAACTCGTCGACGGTAAAGGGCCGAACATTCTCGCCGTCCGCATTGACGACCGTCATCGGCAGGCCCGGAATGCGGATGTTCATGATCGACATGGCCGAGGCGTTGATGATGCGTAGACGCACGCGTTCGCCCGGTTCGAACAGTCCGGTCCAGTTTTCGGCCGGACCATGGCCGTTGACCAGATAGGTATAGGTCGCGCCCGTCACATCCGCGATGTCGGACGGCATCATCCGCATCCCGCCCCACATAAGCCGCTGCTCCGCCGTCATCGGACGGCCGTCGAACAGCGTGTTCTGCTGGCGGTTGAAATAGTCAGGGCTCTGTTTCAGGCGCGTCATGATCCGGTGCGGATGCATGAAGCTCCAGTCGGAGAGCACCAGCACATGTTCGCGGTCATAGGCGACCGGATCATGGTGTTCGGGATCGATGACGATCGGCCCGTAATGGCCCATCGCCTCCTGCAGCCCCGAATGGCTGTGATACCAATATGTTCCGGCCTGGCGGATCGGGAATTCGTAGGTGAAAGTTTCGTGCGGCCGGATGCCGGGAAAGGAGATGCCGGGTACGCCGTCCATCTGGAAGGGCAGGAGGATGCCGTGCCAGTGGATCGAGCTGTCGACATCGAGATGGTTGGTGACGTCGATGCGGACATTCTGCCCTTCGCGAAGCCGGATCAGCGGCGCGGGCAGCGTGCCGTTGACGGTTATCGCATGGCCGGTCCGCCCGCCCACGGCGAACGGCGTCTCGCCAATGCTGAGCGCGATCCGTTCGCCCGAGAGCACGCCCGGGCTCGCTGCGGCCATCGGCGTGTGATGGGCATGGGACTGGGCTCGCGCCCAGCCGGGGAGGAGGGCGGTAATCGCCATCCCGCCGCCCAGCGTCAGCGCGCCGTTCAGCGCATCGCGTCTCGTAATCGTCATTTCTATGGTCCTGCTAGCGTGCCATCTTGCCGAAGAGATCGACAAGTTCGCTGAACTTCTCGCGCTGGGCGGCGGCGTCGCCGCTCTGCACCGCCTCTTCGATGCAATGGCCGGAATGGATGGCCAGCACCTTGCCCTTGGCGGCCCGCAACGCGGCTTCCATCGCCGTCATCTGCTGGAGGATGTCGATGCAATAGCGATCCTCCTCCATCATCCTGGCGATCCCGCGCGCCTGGCCTTCGATGCGCTTCATCCGCGCAATTTCCTTGTCGAATTTGCTGTTCGTCATGCGACCTTCCTGACTGTAGGTTGACGAAGTATATACCTACCCCCAGTATAGTATCAAGATCAAAGATTCGGGGAGCGGCAGGATGAGCCACGATTGTTGCCAGACGGAAAGCGGGCGCCGTCCCGCGCCAGAAAGCGCGGCGGAGGGCGCGATCTACACCTGCCCCATGCATCCCGAAATCCGCCAGAAAGGCCCCGGTTCCTGCCCGATCTGCGGCATGGCGCTCGAGCCGGAGCAGGTGTCGCTCGAGACCGGTCCGGATCCCGAATATATCGATATGCGCCGCCGCTTCTGGATCAGCGCTGTCTTCACCGTCCCGCTCGTCATTTACACGATGGGCGGAATGCTGCCGTCCCGTCCGTTCGAGGGGCTGGTTGCAGCCGACGTTGCGCAATGGATCGAATTCGCGCTCGCCGCGCCCGTCGTCCTGTGGGGCGCCTGGCCGTTCTTCGTCCGGGCCGTCCAGTCGGTGCGCACGATGAATCTCAACATGTTCACGCTGATCGGCCTTGGTGTCTTTGTGGCCTTCGCGTTCAGCGTGGTCGCGACCGCCGTGCCGGACATCTTCCCCGCGGCGTTCCGCAATGCGGACGGGCGGGTCGGTGTCTATTTCGAGGCGGCGGCGGTCATCACCACTCTGGTGCTGCTGGGGCAGGTTCTGGAGCTGAAAGCGCGCGGCCAGACGTCGAGCGCCCTGCGCGCGTTGCTTGAGCTGGCACCACCTGTCGCCACCCGCATCGCCGAAGACGATACCGAGGCGGAGATATCGCTGGAAGAGGTGCAGGCCGGCGACCAGTTGCGTGTCCGGCCCGGCGAGAAAATTCCCGTGGATGGCATCGTGCTTAAGGGCGCGAGTACGGTCGACGAGGCGATGGTGACCGGCGAACCGATCCCGGTTCGCAAGGAGGAGGGCGATGCGGTGACCGGCGGCACCGTCAATCAGACCGGCGGTTTCGTGATGGAGGCGCAGCGGGTCGGCGCGGACACGCTGCTCGCCAAGATCGTACAGATGGTCGCCGAAGCCCAGCGCAGCCGGGCGCCGATCCAGCGATTGGCCGACATCGTCGCCGGCTGGTTCGTGCCGGCGGTTGTGGTCATTGCTGTGATTACCTTCATCGTCTGGTCGATCTGGGGACCGAGCCCCGCCATGGCCTATGCACTGGTCAACGCCATCGCCGTGTTGATCATCGCCTGCCCCTGTGCGCTCGGTCTCGCCACGCCGATGTCGATCATGGTCGGGACCGGCAAGGGCGCGCAGAACGGCATCCTGATCAAGAATGCCGAAGCGCTCGAGACCTTCGAGAAGGTCGATACGGTGGTGGTCGACAAGACCGGGACGCTCACCGAGGGCAAGCCCAAGCTCGTAGCGTTGGAGACGGCGGCGGGCGTCGACGAAGCCGAGCTACTCGCGCTGGTAGCGGCGGTGGAACGGTCGAGCGAACATCCGCTTGCCGCCGCCGTTGTCGAGGGCGCGAAGGAGCGCGGTCTCACACTGAGCGAGGCACATGACTTCGCCTCGGTGACCGGCGCGGGCGTCGAGGCCAGCGTCGAGGGGCGGACCGTCGCCATCGGCAACGAGAAAATGATGGAGCGGACCGATGCGATCGACGAGGCGCTTCTGGCGCGCGCCAGCGAAGGCCGCGAGCTCGGCCGCACAGTCATGTTCGTCGCGCTCGACGGCAAACCGGCGGGCATCGTCGCCGTGGCCGACCCCATCAAGGAAACGAGCGCCGGTGCAATCGCCAGCCTTCATCGCGAGGGCATCCGTGTCGTCATGCTGACCGGGGATGCCGAGGGCACCGCACAGGCGGTCGCGCGCCAGGTCGGCATCGACGAGGTGCGCGCCAATGTTTCGCCCGAAGACAAGAACCGCATCGTCGGCGAGTTCAAGGCCGAGGGCCGCACGGTGGCGATGGCCGGCGACGGGATCAACGACGCGCCGGCACTCGCGGCTGCCGATATCGGCGTGGCTATGGGCACCGGTACCGATGTCGCGATGGAGAGCGCCGGGATCACGCTCGTGAAGGGCGATCTCGCCGGTCTCGCCAAGGCACGCAGGCTGTCGCGGCTCACGATGCGCAACATCCGCCAGAACCTGTTCTTCGCGTTCGTCTATAACAGCCTTGGCGTGCCGGTCGCGGCGGGAATTCTCTATCCGGCTTTCGGCCTGTTGCTTTCGCCGATGTTTGCCGCCGCCGCCATGAGCCTCTCGTCGGTCTCGGTGATCGGCAATGCGCTCCGGCTGAGGCGAGCGTCGCTTTGAGTGCGCATCACCGTCGGAAGAAAAGAACGCACCTCGTTCAGGCGATTTGAGCCTGCTCATCCTCTTTCGGCGTGCTGATTGCGTTCATAGCCTCGTGCCTTCGCCCTAGTCGCGAAACGGATAGCTGCCGTGAAATTCGGCCTGCGCTTCCAGATATGTCGCGAAGGAGGTGCCGAAAGCGAAATCCGAATTGTCGCCATAGAGTATGAGCACGCCTTCAAGCGGGGCATCGCCTTCGCTGCGCAGGACATGTTTGGCGTAATGCGGCACGAAAGCGCTCACGCCCGGCTCGAGCGCAATTGTGCCCTCGTCGGTCTCCAGCGTCCCCCGGCCATGGGTGATTATGAAAAGGTTGGGAACCTGGCTGAATTCGAGCCGCTCATCGTCATTCGCAACTTCGCCTGTGGCGATGCTGAAGTGCAGAATTCTGACCGCCTTGAGCATATGCAGCGCTGTCGCCTGGATACCATGCGTTTGCAGCGCATTATCCCGGCTGAAGCGGGTAACTTCCGTCGTGCCATGTGTTCCGCGCAGGAAGAAATGCGACAGGGCGACATAGTAGCGGCTCTGCACGCCTGAATCCATTTCGAAGCCGTCCATCGTGCGCGTTTCGACGCCGACCTGGTCGGACCCGAAGCTCTGCATGGCGGCCGTGCCGGCATTGACCTCGCCGGTGGAAATCAGCCGCAGCACATCGATGCCGGAGATTTCGAAATACCAGGTCGGTTCCGCCGGCGCGCCGCGTGTCAGCGTCACCTGGTGCGGACCGAAGCGATGAAAAGTCAGATGCGGCGAGGTCTCGGGGTGATAGGCTTCCTCGGCGCGTTCGACGGCAATCGTCCACCAGTCGTCGCCGAGCTTGATCCCGAACGTGTCGCTGATCGCCATGGGATCGCTGCGATAATCCTCCGCAAAGGCCTCGAGGATCGCATGGGCTTCTTCGGCATGGCTCATCGAACGTGTCTCCTCAGCGGGCTGGGCGAGGGCAGGTAACGGCTGCGCGACGGCCATCATCGATACGGCGCAGAACAGGAACGGCTTCATCATCTCGTCTCTCCTAATTGGTGTATCGCCACCCTAATACACCAACATCAGATTTAAGCAAGTGTTTAACTTGAGTCGGGATCGGGTGGCCGCAGGGCATGAGAGAGCATGTCCGCCAGCGTATCGCTGAACTCGTCGAGGCTTGGCAGCGTCACGGGTCGCGAAGCCTGCCGCGCCGCCGCCTCGCGCACCCTGGTGGCGACGAGAAAGTGGATAAGGGGTCCGACAATGGTGAGATGGACGATCTGCGGATCGAAGTCCTTCGCGCCGTCCCGCAGCGGTATCCGCGCCAGCACCCGCTCGGTCAGCTCCATGAAGCCGAGCATCTTGGTAACGGATTCGCGGCGCAGCAATTGCTCCGGGTCGAGCTGTTCGCGCAGGATCATCGGCGCCAGATGAGGGCGGCTCGCCATTGCGGTTGCAAAGATCCGCACCAGCGCCTTTTCCGGAAATTCGGCGGTATCGACATTGGCCGTTTCGGCGAGGTGCGCCGCATGGTCGACGGCCTCGGCGAGTATCTCGTGATACAGCGCGCCCTTGCCGCCGAAATGATAGGATAGCAGCGCCTGGTTGACGCCGGCTCGTGCGGCAATATCGCGCACGCCGGTGGCTTTGAATCCCTTGTCCGCGAAGAGCTGCGCCGCCGCGTCGAATATGGCCCGCCGGGTTCGCGCCCCGCGATCGTTCGCGGGCGGAGTATCGGAAGGGATGGATACGGATGCCACACCGCGCACTTTAGGTGGTGGTCAGGCCGCAGACCAGTGCCCTGTCGCCGCGTTTCGATACTCCATGCGAAAAGAGGCCGCGGCACTTTCGTACCGCGGCCTCGCCCCTATTGCCGGGATTTGGAAACCCCGCTCCCTGAGTTCGCTTAGGCGAAGGTTAGGCCACTTGGGCCTGTTCTTCTTCGACCGGGTCGCGCAGCACATAGCCGCGGCCCCAGACGGTTTCGATGTAGTTTTCACCCCCCGAGGCAAGGCTGAGCTTCTTCCTGAGCTTGCAGATGAAAACATCGATGATCTTGAGTTCCGGCTCGTCCATCCCGCCATAGAGATGGTTGAGGAACATTTCCTTGGTGAGCGTTGTGCCCTTGCGCAGCGAAAGCAGCTCGAGCATCGCATATTCCTTGCCGGTGAGGTGAACGCGGTTGCCGTCCACTTCGACCGTTTTCGCGTCGAGATTGACCGCGAGCTTGCCCGTCTTGATGACCGACTGGCTGTGACCCTTGGAGCGGCGCACAACGGCATGGATGCGGGCGACCAGCTCTTCGCGGTGGAACGGCTTGGTGACATAATCGTCGGCGCCGAAGCCGAAGCTGCGGACCTTGCTGTCCATCTCGGCGATGCCGGAAAGAATGAGAACCGGGGTCTGGACCTTGGAAAGACGCAGCTTTTTGAGCACGTCATAGCCGTGCATGTCCGGCAGGTTCAGGTCGAGCAGGATGATATCGTAATCATACAGCTTGCCCAGATCGAGGCCTTCTTCGCCAAGATCGGTGGTGTACACATTGAAGCCTTCGGTCGTCAGCATCATCTCGATGCTCTTGGCCGTGGTAGGCTCGTCTTCGATCAGCAACACACGCATCAGGTCACCCCTTTGTTGTGGCACCGAACGAGACGCCGTCCCGAACGGCTCGGTGCAATTCATTAACCATCGAAGGTATGAAGGTAAAAGGTTAAAGGGCAGTTAACTCCACGAGTCGCGCGGCTGTGACATTTTCGACTCACTGGCTTTTCGCGCCGGAAATACGGGTTTCGGCGCACATTCGGGTGAGCCGTTCGGCGAGAAAATCTATGAGTGCGGTGACGCGGGCAGGGCGTTCGCGCCCCGGCGGCGTAACCAGGTGGAGCGCCACGGGCGGCGGCGACCAGTCGGGCAGCAGCGGGACCAGGCTGCCCCCGGGGTCATGCTGGGCGAGCATGAAATCGGGGACGAGTGCGATGCCGTGCCCGGCCATCAGCGCCGGCATCATCGCGTCGCTGTTATTGGCGCGCAGCGGTCCGCTCGGGCGGACCTGCGCCTCGTTGCCATTTGCGTGCGTGAAGCGCCAGCTCTCCGGATTGGGAAGATAAGCATAACAAAGGCAGGCATGGTCTTTGAGGTCGCTCGGGTGCGCGGGTCGGCCATGACGGTCGATATAGTCCTGCGCGGCGACGAGATGGCGATCGACCGGGCCGAGGCGGCGGGCCTTGAGGCTGCTGTCGGGCAGGGCGCCGATCCTCAGCGCCGCATCGAACCCGCCGCCGATAATATCGACGACTTCGTCGCTCAGATGCAGGTCGATGGCGATATCGGGGTAGCGGGCGAGGAAATCGGGCAGCACGGCGCCGACATGGGCGATGCCGAAGCTCATCGGGGCGGCGAGGCGCACAAGCCCGCGCGGATTGGCCGCATCGTCGCGCGCCGCGTCTTCCGCCTCTTCGCCGAGGCTCAGCAGTTGCTGTGCGCGTCCGGCCAGCTCCCGGCCGCTTTCGGTGAGCGAGAGATGACGGGAGCTGCGGTGGAGCAGCTGGACGCCGAGCGACTTTTCGAGCCGCGTGACGGCCTTGGAGACGGTGGCCTTGGATACGGCCAGATCCTCGGCAGCGGCGGTGAAGGATCGCAGTTCGACGACTTTGGCGAATATCGCCCAGGCTTCGAGATCGGGGAGATTGGACATAAATCCGAAACGATAGTTTTCCAATGTTTCTATTTTAGTTCCATCGCAAACCCCTATGTCGGTGTCAACGAAACATGCAACGAAAGGGCATTCCCATGATCGAGAAACGACCTTTTTCCAGCCTCGGCCATGCCGACCATGGCTGGCTCGACGCCCGCCATCACTTTTCCTTCGCCAATTATTACGATCCGGCCCGGATGGGCTGGGGGAGCTTGCGCGTCTGGAATGACGATCAGATCGCCGCCCAGTCCGGCTTCCCGCCGCATCCACACCAGGACATGGAAATCATCACCTATGTCCGCCAGGGTGCGATCACGCATGAGGACTCGATGGGCAATAAGGGCCGCACCGAGGCCGGCGACGTCCAGGTGATGAGCGCGGGCAAGGGTGTCCGTCACTCCGAATATAATCTGGAGGACGAGGAAACCCGGATCTTCCAGATCTGGATCGAAACCGCCGTGCGCGGCGCCGATCCCAGCTGGGGCGCCAAGCCTTTTCCCAAGGCCGATCGCTCGGGCCGGTTCGTCACGCTCGCCAGCGGCTTTGACGAGGATACCGAAGCGCTCAAGATATTGACGCCGGCGCGCGTCATGGGTGCGACGCTCAAGGCCGGCGAAACGATCGACTATGAGGTCGGCGAAGATCGCCATGCTTATCTGGTGCCGGCGACCGGCAAGCTCGCCGCCAACGATGTCGAGCTCGATGCGCGCGACGGCGCGGCCATATCCGGCGGAACCACAGTCACGCTTACCGCGATGGAAGAGAGCGAAATCGTTCTCGTCGACGCGGCCTGACCCCCGAGGCCATTCCGGTTACCCGCCGGGATGGCCGTTTTCTTTAAAACGAAGGAGAGTTGTCCGATGACCAAAGTTCTTGTGCTCTATTATTCTTCCTACGGCCATATCGAACAGATGGCCGAAGCCGTTGCCGAAGGCGCGCGCGAAGGCGGCGCAGAGGTCGCCGTCAAACGGGTGCCTGAGACCGCACCGGCCGAGACCGTCGAAAGCGCGGGCTTCAAGACCGATCACGGCCATGAAATCGCCGAGGTCGACGAACTGCCCGAATATGATGCGATCATCGTTGGCGCACCGACGCGCTTCGGCCGGATGCCGAGCCAGATGGCCGCATTCTGGGACCGTACGGGCAAACTCTGGATGCGCGGCGCGCTGAACGGCAAGGTCGGCGGCGCCTTTACGTCCAGCGCGACTCAGCATGGCGGCCAGGAAACCACGCTCTTCTCGATCATCACCAACCTGTTCCATCAGGGCTTTACGATTGTCGGCCTCGACTATGGCTTCCAGGGCCAGATGGGCGTGGAAGAGGTGAAGGGCGGTTCGCCCTACGGCGCGACGACGATTGCGGATGGCGATGGCAGTCGTCAGCCCAGCGATACTGAGTTCGACGGCGCGCGCTACCAGGGACGGCGGATTGCAGAGGTTGCGGCTAAGGTTCACGGCTAGCCGCCCCTGCGGGCCGGCGTTCGAAAGGCCGTGCCTATTGTTAGCAGTATCAGGTGGCGGGGCCCTGCTCCGCCACCATGGCCTTCAGGGCCTCGAAACAGCTCGCGTCGATCGCGCCGCCCACTTCCGCGCCGATAATATCCAGCGCCTTGTCGACCGACATCGCCGCGCGATAGGGCCGGTCGGCGGTCAGCGCGTCGAAATAGTCGCAGATCGTGATGATGCGCGTATCCATATGGATCGTATCGGCGCACAAGCTATGTGGATAGCCCTTGCCGTCGAGCCGCTCATGATGCGCGCCGGCCATTGCGGCCATGTCATGGAAAACCGAAATACGGCCGAGAATGGCCGTCGTATAGTGGGTATGGCTGCGCATCACGCGCCATTCCTCGTCCGTCAGCTTGCCGGGCTTGTCGAGGATGAGATTGCTGATGCCGAGCTTGCCGATATCGTGCAGCGCGGCGGCGCGGCTGAGTTTCCGGACATAGGGGGCATCGTAACCGAGCCGTTCGGCGACCCCGGCGGCATAGACGGCTACCCGGCCGCTATGCCCGCTTGTAAACGGGCTTTTCGCATCGATGACCTGGCCGAAGGCTGCGGCGATATCGTCGAGAAAATCCTCGTCGACGATAACCATGTGCTGGGTGGGTTCGAGCGCGATAACGCGCCGTTCGATATCGCGCGCCTCGAGCGCCGCCCAAAAGGCCGGATCCTCGGCGACGGTCCCGAAGGCATCGCACAGATCCGGATCGAACCAGCCGCCGCTGCGCTTGCGGATTTCCTGGCACGCCGCCTCTTCGCCATTCGCCATCCGGAAAATGTCGATCACTTGCGACAGGAGCGCGATGCGCGAATAGAGCGGGATGGCCTCTCCCTCGATGCCGTTGGGCAGGCCCGAACCGTCCCAATGCTCGTCCAGCCCCGCTATTCCCTCGGCCACCGCCTCCGGAAAGCGCAGCTGACGGGCGATATCCGCGCCGCGTACGCAACGTGTTTCGATGATATCGCGTTCGATCTTAGAGCCGTTCTTCAGGACATTGCCAAGCGCGCCGATGCGCTCGCCCAGGGACGCATCAGTGCCGGTACGCGCGAGCACGAATCGCAAGACATTGTGCATTTTGCCGTCGATCAGCTTGTAGTCGCGCTTGATCGCATGATCGTCCGCCAGATACAGTTCGCAGATGCGCGCGGCATTGCTGCTGCATCCCAGATCCTTGAGCAACAGCGTGTAATAGAGTTCCCATAGCTGTTCCTTGCCGAGGCCCAGCGCTTCGCCGATATGGGTGCCGATCCAGCAACAGCGGATGCAATGGCCCTTGGGCTGGCCCTGGGTCAGGTCGAGCGCATAGCTGAATGCGCTGACAATCTCGGCAAAGGAGACCATCGCTTCGGTTTCCGTCGCGAATGTCTCGTCAAATTTGTGCTGGAACATAGTGTCTGGGCCCTTCAACGCCTTTCCTAGGCCGCCAATGTTACCATCGATTTAATCCCTGATCGGCGGGGCGCCTCGGCGCGACCGGCTAGGCAACGGCCAACCGGCTCCGCTAAGGCTCGATCATGCTCGCAGACCGTATCCTGTTCTCCGACGGCGAGGCGATCGTCATCGACAAGCCCGCGGGACTGGCGGTGACGAAGCCCAAGCGCGGCGGCGATTGTCTCGAGGATCGGCTGGCGGAGCTCCGAATGGGTTTCGCGCGCGATCCGATGATCGTCCACCGGCTGGACCGGGACACGAGTGGCTGCCTTTTGCTCGCCCGAAATCCCAGGGCGCTGAAGCGGTTCAACAGGAGCTTCGAGCAAGGCGCGGTCCGCAAGATCTATTGGGCGGTTCTGGAAGGCGAAGTTGCGGGCGATAATGGGATAATCGATCTGCCGCTCGCGAAACGTTCGACGCGAGAGCGCGGTTGGTGGATGGAGCCCGATCCTCAGGGTAAATCGGCCCGAACGCACTGGCGGACGTTGGCAACCGATGCCGGGAAAACGCTGATCGAATTTCGTCCCGAGACCGGCCGTACGCACCAGCTGCGCGTCCATGCGCGCGATGGCTTGGGAACGGCGATTGCCGGGGATCCCGTTTATGGGGATGGCACGGGGCCGATGCTGCTCCACGCCCGCGCGCTGCATGTGCCGCGGGACGGCAAGCCGGCGGTCGGGGCCGTTGCGCCATTGCCAGATACGTTCGGCCTATGGGATATCCCCGACCATGCCGACGATTGATATCCCTCCCGACGCTATCGAGGAGCGCCATCTCGCGGGCACCGGTCCCGGTGGGCAGAATGTCAACAAGGTGGCGACCGCCGTTCAACTGCGCGTGGATGTGCTGGCGCTCGGCCTGCCGTCGCATGTCTATCGGCGGTTGCGATCGCTAGCGGGCAACCGGATGACGGCGGAGGGCACGCTCGTGATCACGGCGCGCAACCATCGCAGCCAGGAGGCGAACCGACGCGAGGCTATGGCGCGACTCGGCGCGCTGATCGAAAAGGCCCATCACCGCCCCGCCCGTCGGATCAAGACCAAGCCGAGCCGTGCGGCCAAGGCGCGCCGGGTGGACAGTAAGAAGGTCCGCGGGCAGGTCAAGAAAGCGCGCGCCAAACCGCGATTGGATTAGAACTTGTTCGTCAGAATTTCGCTCTTGCGAAATCGCGGCGCCGGCCCGCTCCCCCTCCCGACCTCCCACGAGTGTACCCTGATTGGGAGGTCGGGAGGGGGAGCGGGCCGGTGCCGCGCTCAAGCTGTGCTTGAGTCTGACAAAAAGAAGCCCCAAGAATCCGAGTAATCCATCGCACGCGAACAACGGATCTAATCATGCACGAATTTTCCATTCCCGAACCGGCGGACAAGCCGTCTCTCTACGCCGACCTGCATTCGGCTTTGGACGGCCTGACCGCCGACGAACCGGACGCCATCGCGAATATGGCGAATGCGGCGGCTTTGCTCTGGGAATATCTGCCGGATATCAACTGGGCGGGTTTTTACCGGGCTATCGGCGACGAACTGGTGCTGGGGCCGTTCCAGGGCAAGGCGGCGTGTATCCGGATTGCCATGGGGGCCGGCGTGTGCGGCACGGCGGCCGCGTCGCGCGAAACGCAGCTCGTTGAGGATGTCGACGCCTTTCCCGGCCATATCCCGTGCGATGCCGCATCGGCATCGGAGCTCGTGGTTCCAATCGTCGCCGATGGCGAATTGATCGGCGTGCTCGATATCGACAGCCCGTCCAAAGCCCGGTTCGACGCGGACGATGCAGCAGGATGCGAGGCGCTGGTCGCCCTGATCGGGCCGCGTATCGCCGCCTAGCCACGCCGAACTGCCTCAAATCGGGACATAATGGCCCGTAGCACGCCGTGGCGCGGCCCTGCCAAAACTGTTAAGAAACCGTAAACATCCGGCACGATCCGGACCGGCACGACAGTGGGAAGGGCAATATATGCGTAGCTTAGCTTTTCTGGGCCTTTTGGTGTCCGCAGCGATGATTCCGGGCGCGGCCCAGGCGCAAACCGACTCCGGCGCGTCGACAAATGCCGGCGTGGCGCTGGCGACGCAGGGGATGCAGAGCATGCGCGGGCATCGTGGCGGAACCCGCGTCTGGCGTGGTGGCGGTGGCCATCATATGCGCGGCGGCGGCCATCGCTTTTTCGGGCATCGTGGCGGCCATCGTTTCCATGGCCATCGCGGCGGCGTGCGTTTCCATCGCGGCTCGCGCTTCTTTGTCGGTGGTTTCGTGCCGCGCTATTTTCTTGGCCCGCGTTATTATGTCGTGAACTATCCGCGCTATGGCCTTGCCCGCCCTGCTTATGGCCATCGCTGGGTGCGCTATTATGACGATGCCTATCTTGTCGACGGTCGCGGCCGGATTGCCGATCATCGGTACGGCGTCTCCTATGACGGGCGGCGCGGCGATTATTATCGCGACGACCGTTATTATGACGACCGGCGCTATTATAACGATCGCCGGCGTGGCGACGACGGCAGCACTGCGGTCGGCGCCGTCGCGGGCGGCATTATCGGCGGCATCGCGGGCAACCGCATCGCCGGAAGCGGAAACCGTACCGAGGGCACGATCATCGGCGGTGCGCTAGGCGCCATAGCCGGGGGCGCGATCGGTAGCGCGGCCGGACGTTCGGACCGGCATGATGATCGCCACTATCGCGATCACCGGCATTCGGATCATCACACGGATCAGCGGCATCGCGACCATCGCCATGCGGACCATCACGCCGATCGCGGTCATGACGGCCGTTATGACGAAGGCGCACCGGTCCCCGAATATGTCGGCGATGGCGATTATTATCCGCCGGCCGCACCGGGCTACACTGCCGATTACGATTATGATTACCGCCATGACGAGCGCGTGGTCTCGCCGTCCGTGCGGACGCATATTACAGTCAACGGCGTGACCACGCATGCCACGCAGCATGCCCATGGCGTATCGCAGAGCGCGACGACCACCGTCGTCGTCCATCCGCAGCCGACTACGACGACCACGACATTCATCGAGGAAGAAGTCGAATATGTCCCGTCGCGGCGGAGCAGGCGATAGGGCCGTTGCCGGGTTCGTCGTGCGGCTGCGACTGCTGATCATCCGCCTTCCGCTTCGGGGGGAGCGAGGGGGCCTAAGGGCGGCCGGGAGCAATCCCGCGCCGCCCTTTTCTTATGCGTGATGTAAGGCGTGCCCGGCTCTAGCCCAACCGCTCCAGTTCCTCGAAGCTGAGTGCGCCCGGTACCACGATCACGGGGCAGGGCAGTTGCCCGGCGACTGTCCCCGCGAAATGCGAGACCAGCGGACCGGGCGGCCCTTCGGCGGCCGCGCCGAGCATGATGCCCGCGATATTCTCGCTCTGATCGATCGTCTCGCGCACCATCTTGATCGGATCGCCCTTTTTGACAGTGATTTCCGGATGCACACCGGTCGTTTCGACGAGTTCGCCGGCGGCCTGGGCGACGGCGGCCTCAGCGCGCAGCCGCGCTTCTTCCTCGAACGTGGCTTCGACGGCCGCCCAGTTGACGAATTCCTGCTGCGGGATGAGCGACACGATTTCCACCGTCCGGCCGAGCTTGATGGCGCGCACCGCCGCATAGTGCAGCGCCGCCCGCGCTTCGGGCGTTTCGTCGATGACCACGAGATAGGTGCGCATCCTGTCAGATCCCCTCTTCGCCTGAAGACTGATCGAATCTGGCCGATCTGGCAAGCCGCGGGACCACCGGGCTGTTCGAGGGCACGCTTCGGGGATAAGAGAGGATAAGGCGGGGAGGCATAGCAGCATGCGCAACACGATATTCTGGGTGGTCGCCATTCTGGCGCTCGTGTGGAACGGGTTCGGCCTTTACGACCTCTATATGACGCTGACGATCAACCGGGACTATCTCGCCCAGTTCCCGCCCGAGATGCTGGCGATGATCGAGGATTTCCCGGAATGGCGGCGCTTGATGTGGACGACGAGCGTCTTTCTGAGCGTGATCGCGGCGGTGCTCCTGCTGTTGCGCAAGCCGATGGCGGAGCGCGTATTCTGGGCGACGGCCGTGCTGATGGCGATCGGGTTTTTCGGCTACGATCTCCCGTTCGGCAACGGGGTCGAGGCTTATGGCGCCGCCGGGATCGCCTTCTCGATCATCATAATCGCCATCCAGATCGCCTTGGCCCTTTACGCGCGCTGGGCTGCGCGGCATGGATTGTTGCGCTAGACGCTGCGCTTCGGAGCCGAGGAACTGCCATGCCGATCGAACTCAAAATGCCCGCGCTTTCGCCGACGATGGAGGAGGGGACACTGGCCAAATGGCTGGTCAAGGAGGGCGACGAGATCGTTTCCGGCGACATCATGGCCGAAATCGAAACCGACAAGGCGACGATGGAGTTCGAGGCGGTCGACGAGGGCGTACTCGCGAAGATCGTCGTGCCGGAAGGCACGGACGAAGTGGCCGTCGGCGCGGTGATCGCGATCCTCGCCGAAGAGGGCGAGGATGTGGACGAAGCCGCCAAGGCGGATGTGGGCGATAAGCCCGCAGAACCCAAACCCGCTCCGGAGGCATCCGAACCCGCGCCCGATCCGGAGGACCCGAATGCGACTGGCGGCGACGCGGTTCCGGCACCGGCTGCGGAGAAACCCGCGCAGGATCACGGCAAACCGGCGCCCGATACCAAGGCGCCGCCGGCTCCGACCGACGATGACGAGCGGATCAAGGCCAGCCCGCTGGCCCGTCGCCTGGCTGAACAGAATAGCCTCGATCTCGCGCAGCTTTCGGGCAGCGGCCCGCATGGCCGCATCGTCAAGGCCGATATCGAAACCGCGCTCGAAAGCGGTGCCGGCAAGGCATCGCCGAAAGACGCTGCCGCGGCACCGGCGGCGCTCGCGGATACCGATATCCCGCACGAAGCGATCAAGCTCTCCAACATGCGCAAGACGATCGCCAAGCGGCTCACCGCGTCGAAACAGGAAGTGCCGCACTACCGGCTCTCGCTCGATTGCCGGCTCGATGCGCTACTCGATCTGCGCAAGGAATTGAATGCGGGCCTCGAAGCGCGCGGCATCAAGCTGTCGGTCAACGATCTCTTGATCAAGGCGCTCGCGGCCGCGCTCGAACAGGTGCCGGACGCCAATGTCTCCTTCCAGGGCGATCATCTGCTCAAATATAGCCGCGTCGATATCTCGATGGCCGTCGCGATCGAGGGCGGGCTGATCACGCCGGTCATTGCCGATGTCGGCGGCAAGACGCTCTCGCGGATCGCGACGGAATCGAAAGAGCTTGCCGAAAAGGCGCGCGACGGAAAGCTCCAGCCGCACGAATATCAGGGCGGCACGGCTTCCATATCCAATCTCGGCATGTTCGGCATCAAGCAGTTCGACGCTGTCATCAATCCGCCCCAGGCCATGATCATGGCCATTGGCGCGGGTGAAAAACGGGCTGCTGTCATCGATGAGTCCCTTCAGATCGCTACGATCATGAGCGCCACCGGCAGTTTCGACCATCGTGCCATCGACGGCGCGGTCGGCGCCCAGCTCATGCAGGCGTTCCAGCAGCTGGTGGAAAACCCGCTGGCTATGCTGGCGTAGCGCAAGGAGATGGGCGATGAAGATAGCGGTAATCGGCAAGGGCCGGGTCGGCAGCGTGTTGGGACCGGCCTTCGCCAAGGCGGGGCATGAGGTCGTCTATGGCGTCCGCAATCCGGCGGACGACAAATATGACAATGGCGACGATATTCCGCACGATACGACCGAGGGCGCGGCGCAATGGGGCGAGGTCGTCATCCTCGCCGTCGACTGGGGCGCGGCGGAGAGTGCGCTCGCGCAGTGCGGCGATCTGGCCGGCAAGATTCTGATCGACTGCACCAATCCGCTGACCATGAGCGAGCAGGGCTTACAACTGGCGCTTGGTTTCGACACATCGGCGGGCGAGATACTGGCCGGGCAGACCGACGCGAAAGTCGTGAAGACGCTGAACCAGGTCGGATCGCCGGTCATGGCCAAGACCCATGATTTCCCGAACCGCCCGATCCAGTTCGTCGCTGGCGAGGATGAAGACGCGAAGACGCTGGTCAGCAGCCTCCTCCGCGATATCGGCTTCGAGCCCATCGACTATGGCGGTATCGCCAACGCCCGCAAGATGGAGCCGCTCGGCATGGTCTGGATCGACCAGGCGTTCCAACACGGAATGGACCCGGAAACGGCGTGGCATTTTATGAAAGCAGACGGTGACTAATGGCTAACCAGTACGATCTCATCATTCTCGGTTCCGGGCCCGGCGGCTATGTCGCGGCCATCAGGGCGTCGCAGCTCGGCATGAAGGTCGCGATCGTCGAGCGGGAGCTGCTCGGCGGGATCTGCCTCAATTGGGGGTGCATCCCGACCAAGGCGCTGCTGCGGACGAGCGAGATCTATCATTATATGAGCCATGCCGACGCCTATGGCTTGAAGGCGGAGAAGACGGCTTTCGATCTTGCCAAGGTCGTTGAGCGGTCGCGCAAGGTGGCAGGGCAGCTCAACCGGGGCGTCACAGGGCTCATGAAGAAGAACAAGGTCGATGTGCATGAAGGCTTCGGCACGATCACGGCCAAGGGCAAGCTGACCGTGAAAGCGGAGGACGGGAAGACTGTCGAGCTCTCCGCAAAGTCGATCATGATCGCCACCGGTGCCAGGGCGCGCGACCTGCCCTTCGCCAAGGCCGACGGCAAGCGCATCTGGACCTATCGCCATGCGATGGTGCCCGAGGAAGTGCCGTCGAAGCTGCTCGTGATTGGCTCGGGCGCGATCGGCATCGAGTTTGCGAGCTTCTATTCCGATCTCGGCGCCGAGGTCACGGTCGTCGAAATGCTCGACCGGATCCTCCCGGTCGAGGATGAGGATGTGTCGAAGCACATGCTCAAAACGCTCAAAAAGCAGGGCATGACGATCCTGACCGGCGCGGGTGTCGAAAAGCTCGAAGCCGGGGCGAAATCGGTCAAGGCGGCGATCAAGGACGCCAAGGGCAAGGTGACGGAAGGCGAATTCAGCCATGCCATCGTCGCCATCGGTATCGTGCCCAATACCGAGGATATCGGCATCGACACACTCGGTGTGAAAACGGCGAAGAACGGCCATATCGAGGTCGACGGGTTCGGGCGCACCAATGTCGAGGGCATTCTCGCCATCGGCGATGTGACCGGCCCCCCTTGGCTCGCACACAAGGCCAGCCATGAGGGCGTTGTCGCCGTCGAAAAGCTCGCCGGCAACGATCCGCATCCTTTCACGACCGACAATATCCCGGGCTGCACCTATTCGCGCCCGCAGGTTGCCTCTGTCGGCATGACCGAGGCCCAGGCCAAGGATGCCGGGCGTGAGGTGAAAGTCGGCAACTTCCCTTTCATCGGCAACGGTAAAGCAATTGCGCTCGGTGAGGCGGACGGCTTCATCAAGACGATATTCGATGCGAAGACCGGCGAGCTGTTGGGCGCGCATATGATCGGCGCGGAAGTGACGGAACTCATTCAGGGCTATGCCGTGGCGCGGCAGCTGGAAACGACCGAAGCGGAACTGATGGAGACCGTTTTCCCGCATCCGACGCTCAGCGAGATGATGCATGAGAGCGTTCTGGACGCCTATGACCGGGTCCTGCACATTTGACGCAGTAACCCGGAGGCGGAATGGCGGGAGAGACTGAGCAGAAACTGGCCCGCGTGGTCTCGCCCAATATGCTGGCGATTTACAGCCTCGCGACGATCCTCGGTGCGGGCATCTATGTGGTCATCGGCGAGATTGCGGGCGAAGCCGGCTTGCTCGCGCCCTTTGCCTTTCTGCTGGCTGCTATTGCCGCCGGGTTTACCGCACTCAGCTATGCCGAGCTTGGCGCTCGCTATCCCCAAAGCGGCGGTTCGGCCGTGTATGTGGACACGGCGTTCAACCGGCGCTGGCTGACCTTGATCGCCGGCTGGGCGGTGATCGCCACCGGCCTCGTGTCGGCGGCGACGATCGCCACGGGTTTTGCCGGCTATCTGACCGCCTTCGCGACGATCCCCAAGGAAATCTCGATCCCGCTGCTGATCGTCGCGCTGACCACCATCGCGGCGATCGGCATCCGGGAATCGGTCTGGTTCATGCTGTTGTGCACGGGCGCGGGGATATTGGGCCTGCTGATCGTGATAGCCGTGGCCGGGAGCAACATCGCCGATTATCCGGCGCTGGCGGCCGAAGGCTTTTCGGCGGGCGGCGGATGGGCGCTCGGCGTGTTGCTCGGCAGCTTCCTCGCCTTTTACGCCTTTATCGGGTTCGAGGATCTGGTGACGCTCGGCGAGGAGGTCGAAGATGTCGAGCGTGCCCTCCCACGGGCCATCATCTTCGCGCTGGGCGTTTCGCTCTTCTTCTATGTCGTCATCGCCGTCGTGGCGGTCTCGACGCTTGCCCCGGCGGCGCTCGATGCAACCGGCGCGCCGCTGGTCGAGGTGATGCGCGCCAGCGGTTATGACGGCAGCTTTCTGGCGCTGCTCGGCCTGCTCGTCATCGTCGATGGCGCGCTCGCCCAGATCGTGATGGCCGCGCGCGTCGTTCACGATCTCGGCACGCGGCGCGGCGGCGCGCCGCAATGGCTCGCCCGCGTCAACGTGAGAACCCGCACGCCGGTCCTCGCCACGGTGCTGGCCGGCGCGACGATCCTGGCGCTTGCGCTCTTCTTCCCGACCGGCACGCTCGCGGGCGCGACGAGCTTTATCACCTTGTGCGTATTCGTTGCGGTCAACGCGGCGCTGCTGCGTCTGAAGCTGACCGGCGAAGCGACGGGCAAGGGGATTGTCAGCTATCCGGCGGCCGTGCCGCTGGCCGGCCTGCTGTTCAGCCTCGCCCTGATCGGCGGCCAGCTCGCCTTTGGCTGACCGCGCTCGACGCAGCCCATCGCCTGCTGCATAGACGGACGGAATTTCCGGAGAATAAGGCCATGATTGTTCGCTGGGTGTTAGCCTTCGTATTGTGCGCGCTGCCTATCTCGGCATCCGCCGAAACACTGGTCGTTACCGCCGACCGCATGATCGACGTGCTGGAAGGGCGAACGGTCGACAACCCGGTGGTCGTGGTCACCGATGGGCGGATCGTGTCGGTGTCGACAGGCACAGTGCCCGCCGATCTGCCCGAGGATGCCGAGCGGCTCGACCTGACGGGCATGACGATCCTGCCCGGCCTGATCGACATGCATGTCCATCTGACGACGACTCCCGAGATCGGCGGCTATCGGCGGCTCGAATATACGGACAGTTTCTGGATCACGCTGGGCGTGCCCAATGCCCGCGCGATGCTGGAATCGGGCTTCACGACGGTCCGCAATGTGGGCGCGCCCGACTATGCGGACGTGGCGCTGCGGCAAGGGATCGACAGCGGCTTCTATCCTGGCCCGCGGATCGTGGCCGCGACGCGCTCCTTCGGTGTGACCGGCGGCCATTGCGATATGAACGGCCTGCCGCCTTCGCTCGTCCTGCGCGATGGCGAACGTGGCGTAAACGGGCCCGAGGCCGTCCGCCTGCAGGTGCGCGAGAATCGCCGCTACGGCGCAGAGGTCATCAAGATTTGCGTGACGGGCGGGGTGTTTTCGCGCGGCACCGAGGTCGGCATGCAGCAGATGACCGAAGAGGAAGTGCGCGCGGCCGTTGAGGAAGCGGATATGCTCGGCATGCGCGTGGCGGCGCACGCCCATGGGAATGCCGGTATCCGCACCGCAATCCGCGCCGGGGTGGATACGATCGAACATGCGAGCTATCTCGACGATGAGACGATCCGCATGGCGATCGACCGCGGCACGTTTTTCTCGATGGATATCTACAACACCGAATATACGCTCAGCGAGGGCGAGGCGAACGGCGTGCTCGAGGAAAATCTCGCCAAGGAGCGGCAGGTCGGAACGATCCAGCGGGAGAGTTTTCGCCGCGCGGTCGAGCTGGGCGCGCGCCACGTGTTCGGCTCGGACGCCGGCGTCTATCCGCATGGCACGGGCGGGCGGCAGTTCGCGCGGATGGTGCGGTTCGGGATGACGCCGTTACAGGCGATCCAGGCGGCCACGGTCAATGCGGCCGAAGCGCTGGACCGGACGGCGGATGTCGGCGCGATTGCGCCGGGTCGTTACGGCGATATCATTGCCGTGGATAGCGATCCGTTGGCCGATGTCAGCGCTCTCGAAGACGTGGATATCGTCATCAAGGGCGGCGAAGTCGTACTCGATCGGCGCTGAGGCGCACCGGTCGCCGTACGGGCGTCAGCCCACCGTTGCCTGGGACGGTTTCGGTGCGGTCGCAGGCGCGGCTTTCTCGTCGACCAGTTTGAGCGACGGATCCTTGGGCTCATCCTTTTTCAGCGTGCCGGCGCTCTTGTGCCGGAAGCTGCCTTCGACGTGGCCGCCGGTTTCTACGCTGAGCTTTTCGTACGTCACGTCGCCGATGACATTGGCCGAAGATTCAACGATCAGTTCCTTGGCCGTGATCGATCCTTCGACGCGACCGGCGATGCGGGCCTGTTCGGCGCTGATCGCGCCCTTGACCGTGCTGTTATTGGCCTGGACCAGCGTGGCGCAGCGGATATCGCCATCGACGCGCCCGTCGACATGCAGGTCGACCGACGCATCGATATCGCCGGTGACGGTCACGTCGGACCCGATGACCGAAAAAGTCGAGCGGTTATCCGCGCTCGAGGGAATTGCCATTTCTTCGTTCTGCGACGGATTGGATTTCGAGAACATCGCGATCTGCCTCCAATAGGGGCCGCGGATTTACCGCGCGGCCGTTGATGCGCACTTCATAGTGCAGGTGGGTGGCAGTCGAGCGGCCTGTGCTGCCCATTCTGCCGATACGGTCCCCCCGATCGACTTCTTCCCCGACTCGAACATTTATAGCAGAAAGATGTGCGTATCGCGTAATCACACCGGCACCGTGATCGATTTCGATCGTCCGGCCATAGCCGCCCTTCCAGCCGGCAAAATTGATCCGGCCCGGCCCGGTGGCGAGAATGCCTTGGCCGTGGCTGCCGCGAAAGTCGATGCCGTTATGCATGGCGCGACCGCCGGTAAACGGATCGCGGCGCAGACCGAACGGGCTGGTCATCGACCCATAGGCGGTCGGCTGGGCCGACGGAATGGCGCGTAGCGAAAGCTCCATGACCGCAAGGCGGTTTAGCGCGATTTCGAGATCGGCGATCTCGCTGTCGATCCCGCCGGCCATCGTGATCGCAGTGCGGATCGGCCGCAGCGGACCACCCTGTGCCTGGCGGCTCATGGCACGGGGGTCGAGGCCGAATTCGCGAATGGCCGCCGCCGTTTGCTGGGTCCGTTCTTCGACGGCCGCGCGCAACGCGCGGGCGAAGGCGACCTGCTGCCGCTCGAGCGCTTCGAGCGCGGCGGCTTCGGGGATCACGGCGCTGCTTTCATCGGCAGCCTCGGCGCCCTCGGCCGTATCGACTTCCTCGATCTCCAGATTGCCGAAATGCCGGCGAACCAGCGCATCGAGAACGGCCTGCCGCCGCTCCACGCGCGCCACCTGTTCCTCGACGGAGCCGCGATAGGCCGCAACGCGCGCTTCTGTCTCGACGACTTCCTGTTCGCGCTCGTCGAGAGCGATTCGGTCGCTGGCGCCCTTGACCTGCAACCCGACCATGACGAGCGTGACGGTCAGCCAGGCGAGCGCGCCGATTGCGGCCAGCGATACGACTCTTATCTGTAACTTGCTGGATATTCTGAAAAAACGGAGCTTGCCGCCGGAGCGGATATGCAGCTCATGGTCAGGAAAAAGGCCCTTGAACCGAGTCCATAGACCCGGGCCTTCCTTATCAGTTTTAGACACGTGCGACCCTGTACGTTGAAATTTCTGCAACTCGGCTAGCAATAATATGTTGATATCGCGAATCTATCGAACCGCCTCGCGATGAATCGTTTGCGACTCGGGTCGAATCGACGAAAGCGGGGATAACGGACCCGTAATGACGCGCTTTTTCTTGGATTCACAGGCCGACGCTGCCTATAGCGCCGCTATGGGCAAGGGCACGCACGATTATCGCGACGATCCGCGCAATGCGGACATTCTCATCAACGTCAACGGGGCGATCACGCCCCGCGCGGAGGCCATGGTCTCCGTCTTCGATTCCGGCTTCATGCTCGGCGACGGTGTATGGGAAGGCCTGCGCGTGCATCAGGGGCGCATCGCGTTTCTCGATCAGCATATGGACCGGCTGTACGAAGGCGCGAAGGCCATCGATATGGATATCGGCATCGATCGTGAGGCGATGGAGCGGCGGCTCTATGAAACGCTCGACGCTAATGGCGATAGCGAGGGCGTCCATATCCGGCTGATGGTCACGCGCGGCATTCGCTCGACGCCGTATCAGGACCCGCGCGTCGTCATCTCGCCGGCGACGATCGTGATCGTTCCGGAATATAAGGAACCGCTGCCGGCAACGGTCGAGAAGGGCATCCGGCTGTTTACCGTCCATGTCCGGCGCGGCGATCCGGCGGTGCAGGACCCCAAGCTCAACTCGCACAGCAAGCTCAATTGCATCACGGCCTGTATCCAGGCGGCCAAGGCGGGCGCTGACGAAGCGCTGATGCTCGATCCGCACGGTTTCGTCGCGACCTGTAACTCCACGCATTTCTTCATCGTCCGCAAGGGCGAGGTCTGGACGTCGAGCGGCGATTATTGCCTGGGCGGGATCACGCGCGGCACGGTGATCGACCTGTGCCGGGAGGCCGGGATCCCGGTGTTCGAGAAAAATTTTTCGCTGACCGACGTCTATGGCGCGGACGAGGCCTTCGTCACCGGCACGTTCGCCGGTGTCGTGCCGGTAACCGAAGTGGACGGCCGGGTGCTGACCGAGGGTCGCGGCCCGATGGTTGAGCGTTTGCAGCAGCTCTATAGTGCCCGGCTTGCCACCGATGTTGCGGCCCGGAGCCGGCCGTGATGGGACTTTATTTTTCAGACTCGACCTGTCGGTCGAGCGCCGCACCGGCCCGCACCCCCTCCCGACCTCCCAATCTGGTTACACTTGGGGGTGGTCGGGTGGGGGTGCGGGCCGGTGCGGCGAACTTCCGCAAGGAAGTTTCTGACAAACAAAT
>JBCBSD010000024.1:0-65831 GCA_039819365.1 Pseudomonadota bacterium | reverse complement strand
GAAAACGAAGAAATAGTAGAGCGCGAACCGCCAGACCTGCTGGTTCTTGAGCGGCTCGAGCTGCATCAGCATCGAGCGCGGCTTTTCCCCCTTGGTCTTGCGCGCGCGATGTTCGGGATCGTCTTCGGTGGTGAGCCAGAATATGATCGCCGTGACCGCGAGGACGAGCGCCCAGACCTGGGCCACCATCGTCCAGCCGAAGGCGACGAGCACCATCGGCGCGAGCAATTTGGTAACCGCGGCGCCGACATTGCCCGCGCCGAAAATGCCGAGCGCGGTGCCCTGCCTCTCGGTCGGGTAGAATTTGGACACATAGGCGATGCCGACCGCGAAACTGCCGCCGGCCAATCCGACCCCCAGCGCCGCCAGCAGCATCACCGGATAGCTGGTCGCAAGCGACAGCAGGAAGGTCGCAGCCGCAGCGCTCAGCATCGTCAGCGTGTAGACCAGCCGGCCCCCATATTGGTCGGTCCAGATGCCGAGGAATATCCGCGAGAGCGAACCGGTGAGGATGGGCGTTCCGACCAGCAAACCGAATTGCGTGTCGCTCAACCCGAGATCGGCCTTGATCTGGATTCCGATGATCGAGAAGATCGTCCAGACCGCAAAACAGATGGTGAAGGCTGCCGTACTCATCCCCAGCGCCTTGTGCTGCTGGCCCGGCCTTATCTCGGCAACATCGTGCATTATCCGTTCCCCTGACCGCATGAGAATCGCACGGGATTCTCTGATGCCTCTGTTTGGTGAAGCGGATCGTGAAGCGTTTTGATTTATATCAAATCACGGATTTTCCGATGAAAATCAGACATTTCTTGAGTGATAATTTGACATAATTCGGCTGACCATCACTCTATCGACAAGTACGATCTTGATATTTATCAAAAGGATGTCGGTGCGGAAGCCGGCGATGGAAGGAAGAAACGCACATGCGCCCTGAAGACATACCGATCGTGCGCAACCTTCCGCTGTTCGCCGACATGGACGATCGGCGATTCGACGAATTGGTCGAAGCCGCATTGCTGCAAACCTTCCCGCCACAGGTCGACCTGATCCGAGAGGGCGATCCGGCCGATTTTCTCTACGTCCTCGTCGAAGGCGCGGTCGAACTTTATGCGGGTCATAATGGCCGCGAGACGACGATGGCGGTGATCGAGCCGACTTCGGCCTTCATCCTGGCGGCGGTGTTGAACGATGCGGTCTTCCTGATGTCGGCGCGGACTTTCCTGCCCTCGCGGATTATGATGATTCCCAATGAACATATCCGGCGGTGTTTCGCCGAGGACCGGGCCTTCGCCGCGGCCGTGGCCGCCGAACTTTCGAAGGCCTATCGCCAGCTCGTCAAGCAGCACAAGGAGATCAAGCTGCGCCTGGCCGCCGAGCGGCTGGCCAATTACCTGCTCCGCCAGTCCGAAGCGCGCGGCGATCCGACGCATTTCAAGCTGCCCGCCGGCAAGGGGACGATTGCGGCGCTGCTCGGCATGACGCCCGAAAATCTCTCGCGCGCCTTCGGCACTTTGTCCGCCCATGGCGTCCGGGTCAGGGGCGGTAACATCCATATCGACGATAGTGCGTCGCTGGCGGATTATGCGAAGCCCACGCCGCTGATCGACGCGGTCGAAGAGATCTACGAACGCCGCGGCGTAAAGAGCATTGGGCCGTAAAGGACCGCGAACAGCAGAAAAGCCGATATCCACAAGGTTCCGCTGATCGACATGACGAGCGCATAGTCGAGCGTAGTGAATGGGCCCGCCACCCGAAGGCCCGCGCCGAGAAAGATCAGCGCATAGATCGTCACGGTCCCCGCACCGGCCTCCAGTGCGCGGCCGCAATGGCCGAGACTGGCGCGCGTCATCACGGCCATTGTCAGCTGTCCGATCGCCCCGGCGGTCAGGACATGGAGCGCCAGTGACGGTGTGACGAAATCGGGCCGGATTATAGATGTCCCCATCGCGAGAAACGCAACGACCAACCAAGCATAGGCGATGTGCAGGATCGCGACCAAGGGCTCGCTGAAGGTCGTCCAACCGCGCCAACGCGCCAACCTTGTAAGGTGAAGAGCGCCAATGGCCAGCAGAGCATAGCCGACTATCGCGGTACCCGGGGCGGCGATCCATGCAATCATAGCCAATCCGGTTGCCAACAGTGCGGCCTTGTCGAAGGAACCGAAAGGCACAGCGAGCGACTCCTTTCCTTCCCGCTTCATCCAGTTGATCGTGAAGGACGGAATGATCCTGCCGCCGATGAGAGACATCAGCATGACGGCAACGCCCAGCCCCAGCCGCTCGCCGATACCGGTCGGCAGCGCAGCATGTTGCTCCAAATGGAAAAGGATGTTCGCGAGCGCGAACAGGCTGACAAAAAGGCAGACGGGGAGGTTGCGCCAATTCTTGCCGCGCAGCACCTCGCGCCATGCAAAACCGGCCAGCAGGATCAGGAAGGCGCTGTCGATGACGGCGACCGCCATACCGCTGCCCGCAACCATGATGACCCGCCCCGCGATCCAGACAAGCACGAACAACAGGAGCGGTGTGCCCATCACTGGCAATCGCCCCGTCCAGTTCGGGATCGCGGTCATCAAAAAGCCGGCAACGATCGCCGCGAGATAGCCGAACAGCATCTCGTGTATGTGCCAGCGCATCGCGTCGCCGCCGATGCTGTAGCCATGGGTAAAGGCTGCCAGCCAGAGCGGGATGGCGAGCGCAGCGTAGCAGGCGCCGAGGAAGAAGAACGGCCGGAAGCCATGGCTCAAAAAAGCCGGGCCGCGATAGGCGCGGCGCTTGTCTCCAGCGGTCATCGTAGCGTCGGTCAAAATCGTATCTGCGTGGTCAGCCAGAATTTGCGCGTATCGGTCGCGAAGCGGTCTGCATCATAGTCCGCATATTTGAACGCCACCGACCAGCCCGATCGCAGCGGAACCGAGAATTGCGCGTCCCATTCGCGGCCATAATGGATATCCCCACGCGTCGAGCGGAAATCGTGATAGGCGATCCGGAAGGCGGCATTCTCGAAAAATCCCGAGCTAAAAGGCCGGACCGTCGCATCGGCATAGAGATCGCGTAGCCCGTTGGGCGGCGTGCGCAGAAACTTGTCGGACCAGCCGTTGAACGCGTGGAGCGTCGCCAGCGGCGTCTGCAACGCGTCCACGCCATTGCTGCCGAGCCGTTCATAGCCGAAGCGCAGCGCCACCGGCCCCACCGTCACCCCGGGTTCGAGGAGGAGATAGGATAACGAAAAATCGCGCGGGTGCCCGGCATAGTCGCTCTGGCGCGCATATTCGGCGGCATAGGTCAGGGTGACGTCTCCGCCGACCGGCCGGCGGCCCGCCAACCTTACTCCCCAGCTCTGAGACGAGTTCATCGGCGCATCGGGGATATCGAGCAGATAGCCATAGGCGCTGATCGTCCCGACATCCGGCACATCGACCGAGCCGCGCATCATATGGATGTCATTGTTGCGCCAGATGCCCATCGGCGAGTCGGGACCGAAGATCCGGTTGACGCGCCAGGCATAGCCATAGGTCAGGCTGGTTGAGATGGACGGGCGGACGGTCCCGAGGGCCGCATCGAACGTCTGGTCGTTCTGCCGCCAGCCGACCGAGCCGACCCAGCGCTGATTATCGAGATTGATGACCTGCCGCCCGACCCGCGCATCGACCCGGTCGGGACGATGCCAGCGGACATAGGCCTGGTTGAGCAGCAAATCCTCCGGATCGGCAACGACGGGAAAGGCTAGCTGGCCGTTGACCGTGTCGTTGAAATCATCGGGCCCGACATGTGCAATGGCTTCCGCTTCGATGAACGCGCTCAGCCCCTGCCATTCGCGGGTCCGCGCCCCGGCGCGGATCCGCAATGTCGAGGCGGTCGCATCATCGGCAAATCCGTCCTGGTCGACCAGTTCGAGACGGTAGCGAAAATCGACATAGGGATCGACGATAGGTTCGGCTTGCGCCGGCAGCGAAACAAGCGTGAAGCCGAGCGCAAGGAGGGCAGGCGTCAGATGCGGAGTGTTGCGAAAGAGGGTGTCGAACATCTTTGGCCGGCCTTTCTGTCGCGAGTGCTCTTGGATGACCCGCCCTTCACTTGTCTTGATATATATCAAATACGTTGTGCCTTATGCGAACGATAAGAGGCAGGGCGTGGGACAAAATGAAGGAGGCGGCGATGAAAGAGACACTTCCGGCAAATGCCGGCCAATTCGCCGAACGCTACCCGGAATCCTGGGACGCGTTTACGGCGCTGGGAAAGGCGATTTCAGAGCAAGGGCCGCTTGACGGACGAAGTCGAAGGCTGGTGAAGATTGCGCTGGCGATGGCGGCAGGGTCGGAGGGCGCGACCCATTCTCATGTGCGCCGCGCCGTCGCCGAAGGGATATCGGCCGAAGAAATCCGCCATGTCGCCCTGCTCGGCGTGACGACGCTCGGTTTTCCGCACGCCGTCGCTGCGATGAGCTGGGCCGACGATGAACTGTCTGGCGGGTCATAAAATGCGCGGCAGCGATCGTTCAATCCCGATCGTCGTTCTCGCCGGAGGAGAAGGCCGCCGTATCGGTGGAAACAAGCCGCACCGAATGCTCGGCGGTCAGAGCTTGCTCGAGCGGGCGCTCGATTATGCGCGATCGCTTTCGGACAGGGTCGTGGTGTCCGTTCGGCACGCCGACAGGATCAGCGGTGTCGAGACAATTACCGATCCGCTCGGCCTGGCGGGACCGCTGGCCGGTTTGGCCGCCGGCTTGGTCATGGCCCGCGACTGCGGCCTGCCTAGGCTGGCGACGATACCCTGCGACATGCCTTTTCTGCCCGACGATCTGCTCGTCCGACTGCTTTCGATCGGCGCGGATGTACCGGTGACGATCGCCGAAAGCGGTGGCAGGTTGCACCCGGTTTGTGGCCTCTGGCGCAGCGAGGTGCTCGATGCCCTTCCCGCCTATCTGGCGACCGGTCGCCTGTCGCTTGAGGGCTTCGCTCGGCATGTCGGATTTCAGTCATGCGCATGGCCGACCGACCCCGATCCCTTCTTCAATGTCAACGATGCCGAGGCCTTGATCGAGGCGGGGCGTGGCTTGGATGGAGACACGAATTGCGCCGATATGCCGAACTACTTTGCATCGGGCATGTCGAGTTGAATTGATGGCAGCTTGCCCAAAGCGAGCGATCATGCCGCTCCAGGGCTAGTCGCCGCCGATCGATGGCCTCGACGAACGGCCACCGATCACAAACGGCACACAGCTTGAACGCTTCGTCCCGAGATTGGCGGAGAGTGGCGTACGACGCATCAATGTTAGTTTCGACGCGCGCAATCCGGCCCGTTTCCGCGATCTGACACGAGGCGGCGATCCGCAAGCCATGCTGCGCGGTACCGAGGCGGCGGTCGACGAAGGGATTGAGATCAAGATCAATATCGTCGCGCTCGTCGGCGGAAACGAAGCGGCGAGAGTTTTGCTTTGCATTATGATCAAGAACTGAGCTGACTTCCGCAAAAAAGCGATCTTCGAACAGATCATTCTTGTGGCGCTTTTCATGGTACATCGAGAATGCGTTCACACAAAAGCAAAGCAAATATTTAGAAGTCTTTTTCGAATCCCACCCTATCCGCCAAAAAATATCAATCAATCAATACTTTATCGAGATTTTCAGTTGATCGCCGGCCCAGATTCCTACGCTGGTCCCCAAGCGCCGCGAGCACCCAGAGCGTTACGCCTGTGGTCGCCAGCACCAATCGAAAAACGTTATGGCTCTCGGCAAACCAGGGTCCGATACGCTGCCGCGTCTTGATTGCCAGTCCGGCAAAACCCGCGATGACGAAAATGGTCAGCGAGATAAGCGCGGAGCCGACACGGATTTGCGCCAGCATTATTCGCGCGCGGCAATGGCATCGGCGGCTCGCCAATCGCCACCCAGGGCGAGGCTGAGGTCAATATATTGGACCAGCACGGCGCGCTGGATCGCGACGAGGCTGCTGCGTGTGCCGAAGACCCGCTGCTGGATGTTGAGCACGTCGATCAACTCATTCTCGCCCTCGTCGAAGCGTAGTTGCGCGATGTAGAGCGCGCGGTCCGACGCCCGGTCGGAGGCGATGAGCGACGCGCGGCGCTGGCGGAGGACTTGGCCGGCATCGAGCAGGCCTTCGACTTCGGAGAATGCGTTGAGCGCGAGGTCCGCATAGTTGGCGATCGCCTCTTCCTGCGCTGCCGTGGCTATATCGACCTGCGCCTGTCGCCGCCCGCCATCAAAAATCGGTGCAAGCAGGTTGGACGCGAGCCGCCAGACGACATTCACCGGATCGAGAAGGTCGGAGAGCTCGTTCGATGCCCCGCCCAGCGAACCGGTCAGGCTGATCTGCGGCAGGCGAGCGGCCTGCGCCTGATCGACGCCGGCAATGGCCGACGCGATACGGCGTTCTGCGGCTATGATATCCGGCCGGCGTTCGAGCAGCTGCGAGGGAATGCCGGGTTCGGGCGGCGGGGGCTCGCGCGGCAGTGTGGCTATCGGTGCAAGTTCTGTCGCCGGATAGCGGCCGACCAGCACTTCGAGCGCGCGGATTGCATCCCGTTCGCCTAGCTGCGCACTCAACAGCGAATCCCGTGCCGTTTCGAGGTCCGTTCGCGCCAGCGCGGCGTCCTGCGCGTTGGCATAGCCATTGGCGAACCGAACGCGGACGATCCGGTCGATCTCGGTCAACGCATCGACGATATCCTGCGCGACGCCGACTTGAAGCCTGGCTTCGATGGTGATGAAATAGGCGCGCGCGACGGCCGCAGCCAGCGAGTGTTGCGCGAACCGATAATCGGCCTCCAGCGCGCGCGCGCTCTGCCGGGCTGCCTCGACATCGGAGCGCACCCGGCCCCAGACATCGACTTCCCAACTCGCCTGTGCGCCAAGCGTGAATGATGTAGTTGTCGGGCCGCCCTCCAGCGGGCCGCTGCGCGCGGCGCTCGCCGTGCCGTCAAGCGAAGGATAGAGCTGCGATCGGGACTGGCGAAGCAGCGCATAGGCGCGGTCGACGGCGGCGGCTGTCGCGCGCAGGCTGCGATTGTTCGCCTGCGCTTCGACGACCAGCGCCGACAGCACCGGATCGTCGAACGCTTCGATCCAGCCGATATGGACGGTGCCCACACTTTCCCGCGCCATCGCCCATCTTTCGGGGACGGGCGGGAGGCTGGTGTCGGCGAACCGGTGCGCCTCGCCGCTCGTACTGCTGAAGCTCGCGCAACCCGAAATCGCCAGGCCGAGGACCAGCACGGCCGGCAGAAGCGTCGCGCGTGTCGTCCGGCGTATCATGTCGCGCCTCCCGCCGCTGTCTCGTCCGTGCCGATCCGGAAGAACAGCAGATACAGAACGGGCACGATGACGAGGGTCAGGATAGTGGCGAAGCTGAGACCGAACACCAGTACGACGGCCATGGAGCGGAAGAAGGCGTCTCCGAAGAGCGGCATGACGCCGAGCACCGTGGTGATCGCGCCCATCGCAACCGGACGCACGCGGCTCGCCGCAGAATCGATCACGGCGTCGAACCGCGGTTTGCCCTCGCCGATCTCCAGGTCCATTTGGTCTACCAGAACGATGGCGTTCTTGATGAGTAGGCCCGAGAGCGACAGCACGCCGAGAATGGCCATGAACTCCATCGCCGAATTGGTGAGCAGCAAGCCGATCACGACGCCGATAATCGCCAGCGGGACGACCAGCCAGATGATGAGCGGCTGGCGCAACGCGTTGAACAGGACGACGACGACGAGCACCATCGCAAGAAAGCCGAGTGGCAATGTGCTTGCGAGATTCTCGTTCGCCTCCGCACTGTCGCCGAATTCGCCGCGCCACGTCAGCGTATAGCCGGGTGGCAATTCAATACCTTCGATGGCCGGTCGCACGCGTTCCAGAGCGACCGAGGCGAGCTCGTCGGGCACCGGGTCGGCCTGCGCCCGGATCGTCCAGACGCGGTCGATACGCCGCAATATCGCATCGCGCCATACCGTCTCGAACCCGCTGACAGTCTCGATCAGCGGCACCGTGCCGCCGGTTACCTGGCTCGGTATCTGCACGCTCGCGATGCTCTGCACGTCCCGCCGCTCGCCGATCGGCGCGCGCGCCACGATGGGGATGAGCGTGTCGCCCTCGCGATAGACCCCGACATTGCGGCCGGAAAAATTGGTGCGCAGGGCATTGGCGAGATCCTCGCGCGATATACCGAGCCGCCGACTGCGCGCTTCGGAGTAGAACGGCTCAATCACGCTGATCCGTTGTCGCCAGTCGTTCTGGACCGCCGTCAGGCGGTCGTCGTTCGCGAATATCGCTTCGGCCTCGGCGGAAAGCTGCCTGAGGACCGCCGGGTCGGGCCCGGAGAATTCCGCTTCGATCTTGGAGCCGCCGCCCGGACCCAGCTGGAATCGCCAGACCTTGGCCTGGGCATCGGGATAATTGGCGTCGATATGGTCTTGTATTGCGGGAACGAGTTCGCCGATCCGATCATAATCGACCTGAAGCAACAGCTGGCCGTAAGACGAGTTCGTGCTTTCGGGCGGATAGACGAGCATGTAGCGCAGCGCGCCTTCGCCGATAAGCGTGTTGACACCCTCGACGCCCTCCAAGTCGCCGACCTCATCCTCGAGCTGGACGATATTCTCGAACGTATGATCGAAATCCGTCCCCTGGGGGAGCCAGAAATCGACGACGAGCTGGGGCGTCGTCGAAGCCGGGAAGAAGCCCGATTTCACGAAGCCGAATCCGAAGACCGACAGCGCGAACAGGCCCACGGCCACGCCGACGGCCCGCCACGGCCTAGCCAGCACATCGCGCATGAAATCCTTATAGCGCATCATGAAGCGGTTCTCAGTCTGCTCCTCGACCGCGTCGCCATCCACCTCCTTGAACAGGATATCGGCAAGAAGCGGCACGGCGGTGAGCGCGAAAACCCAGCTGAACAGCAGCGAAATCAGCACGACCCAGAAGAGATGGCCGGTAAATTCCGCCGTCGAGCCGGGCGCGAAACCGATGGGCGCGAAAGCGATGATCCCGACCAATGTACCGCCGAGCAGCGGCCATTTGCTCCGCGCGACGACCTCCTTGGCGATGTCGAGTTTCTTGCGCCCGCGTTGGACGCCCACAAGAATGCCTTCGGTGACCACGATCGCGTTGTCGACCAGCATGCCGAGCGCGATGATCAGCGCGCCGAGCGATATTCGGTGCATCGGTATCCCGGAGAGATACATGGTGGTCAGCGTCGCGGCGATCGTCAGCACGAGGACCGAACCGATGATGACGGCCGAGCGCAGCCCCATGAAGAAAAACAGCGTAACCAGCACGATAACGAGCGCCATGAGGACATTGACCGCAAAGGCCTCAACCGCCGCATCTGTCACCTTGCCCTGGTGATAATATTCATGGACTTCGATGCCGAGCGGGCGGCGGCTCTCGGACTCGGCCAGCGCGGCATCGATGGCTTCGCCCATCGCCACCACATTGGCGCCCGATACATTGGAGATGCCGACCCCGATGGCGGGCTCGCCATTATAGCGGTTGAGGAAGGTCGGCGGATCGACATAGTCGCGCCGCACCGTCGCCACGTCGCGCAGGAATATGACGGTATCGCCCTCGGGCGTGGAGACGACGATATTCTCGATCGCCGCAACCGAACTGACCTCGCCCGTCGGCTGGATTAGTATGCGCCGGTCGCCGACCCTGACATCGCCCGCCGCCACGACGGAATTCTGCTGTGCCAGATCGTTGTAGACCTGCTCGACCGACACGCCGAGCGCGGACGCGCGCTCGCGCGATATCTCGACATAGATGGCTTCCTGTTGCTGCCCCTGGATCGCGACCTTCGCGACGCCGTCTACCGCGAGCAGCTCGGTCCGCAAGTCCCGCGCATATTCATACAGCTCGCGCGGCGTGTAACCGTCGCCGGTGACCAGGTAATAGATGCCATAGACATCGCCGAAATCGTCATTGACGATCGACTCCTGGGCGCCTGGAGGCAGCGAGTTCTGGGCATCGCGCACGCGGTTTCTCAGCTTCGTCCAAACCATCTGCAGCGCGTCGCGCGTCGTCGATTCGCCATATTTGATTTCGACGGTTATCCGCGAAACTCCGTCGGACGAGACCGAGCGGACCTCTTCGACTTCGGCCATCTGCTGGATCGCGCTTTCGAGCGGCTCGGTGACTTCGTTCGCAACCTCTTCCGGCGTGGCGCCCGGATATTGCGTAATGACGATGGCCTCGCGGATCGTGAATTCGGGATCCTCGAAACGCGGCATATTGTTATAAGCGATCCAGCCGCCGACCAGCATGCCGACAATGACGATGAAGCTGATGAGGCGGTTCTTGATCGAAAATTCTGCGGGCCCCATCGCCGGCTCTACCCTTCGTAGGGCCTGATCCGCATACCGTCATGCAGATAGGAGGCGCCCGCACCGACGATCGTGTCGCCTTCGCTAAGGCCATTGGTGACCGTCAGCATTTCGCCATTGGCCGAGCGCGTGGCGACATTGCGCCGCGACACGGTCATATCGTCTTCATCGACCAGCCAGACATAGCGCTCGTCGCCATCGGAAAGGATTGCCGCCAGCGGCACCGACACGCCGTCATTGGCCATATCTGCCGTCTCCAGAGCCAGACGCGCACTTATGGTGCCGGTCATGCCCGGCAGGATCAGCACACCCGAAGGCGGCTGGAAATCGAAGCGCACCTCGAACGTCTGGGTCGAGGGATCGGCCTGGGTGGACGTCGAATAGATCGAAGCCGGAATGCTGACCTCGGGCGCCGCATCGAGCGTCAGCACGCTTCCCAACGGCCGTATCTGGCCCGAATTGGCAACCAGCGTGGCCGGCACTTGCACCACCGCATGCGCGCCGCCCTGGGTTTGCAGCGTGACGATTTGCTGCTGCGCGCCGATATTCTCGAACCGCTCGACATAGGTCCGGGCGATGACGCCGGAGAAGGGCGCACGCAGCGCGGTGTCCCCCATCCGGACCCGCGCGGTATCGAGCTGAGCCCGGGCCACCTCGCGCGCGGTGCGCCGTTGCTCATAGACATTTTGCGCAATCGCATCCTCGGCCACGAGCCGGGCCGCGCGCTGATACTCGGCCTCGGCATTGTTGAACTCCGCCTGGGCGGTCGCGAGGTCGTTCTGGAAGGTCCGCGGATCGAGCCGCGCAATCACCTGACCCTGGCGAACGGTGTCGCCTTCGCGCACGAGCAATTCCTGGAGCGTTCCGCTGATCTCGAAGGTCAGGTCGGACGAGCGGGTGGCCTCGATAACGGCCGGCAGGTTTTGCATGCGGATATCGTCGCTGGTCGAAACCTCTATCAGCTTGACCGGGCGAGCGGGCGTTTCGGTCTCTTCACCACCACCCGAACAAGCCGAGATCAGCAAAGCCACCGCGAAAGGCGGCCAACGAAAACTCGACCGCCTTCTCTTTGCAAAATTTCCGCGGCAGCGTTGAATCATGCACTGATCGATATTCTAACTGTGCAACAGAAGCGAGTCCCCGATCTGCACTCAACCGGCACTGTTCCGCATGTATGCAAGCGCTCTTAGCCGCGCCGGATCAGCTATGAGGAGATACCCGCTTTCCGCCAATAGCGGGCAGATTGCGGCAGTCTCAAAGCAGTCTCATAACGAAGAAAAAGTTCGACATGGTATCAGATATGGTATTCGATTGAATTTATCGGGTAAAGTTATTATATTTCAGTAACTTGGATCGTTATTGTGAATTCCACCCTCTCCGCCAGAGACCTGCGATTTCCGCATCGCAACGTAACCTGGATGCCAGCGTTACCCCTTTTCAGCCAAAACAACCTCAAGCTGCCCAATAGCGGCTATCCGCAAACCTGAAGTGATCGTTGAAAAAATTGCCCAGAATTGTTTCCCGACCGGACAACGCAAATCCTGCCAGGCGCGGATATGTGAAAGGCTCGAAACGATTTTCGGCAAGCCACGCTAGCCATCAAGGCATGGACGCGACGACGCCGTTCTGTGCGCGCACAATTATCCTGGGGTCATCGCGTGAACCTATCTGATCATATCGCCATTCAGAGCCATCTGGCCAAATACTGTATCCTGGTTGATACGGGTGAGCCCGCCCAAATAGCTGACCTTTTCTGGGATGATGCGCGGCTGGAATTCGGCGGGGAATTCAACGGCGCGGACGAGATCAGGCAATGCTTCGAAAGCTGGGCCAAGGAGATGCGCGAGCCGATCGAGGGGCTGCGCCACCTCTTGCACATCCCGCATATTGAGATCGACCATGATCGTGCAAGCTCGGTTTCCTACGCCGATGCGGATGGCCATGTGCGGCGAAGCGGAAAGCCCATCCAGAATCGCGCGATGTATGTTGACACACTTGGGAAGCGCGAAGGTGTGTGGAAGTTCGAGGCGCGCAAAATCGTCTGGATGCGGGGACTGAAGGAGCCGGGTTCCCCGTCCGGGAAATAGGGTCCGTTATTGGTCACGCCTTTTTTGACCGATCGGCATGGCTGAACCTGCGCCAAACCATTCTTGCCCAAGGTCGACGGGGCGGGGCGCCTATATCGGCGGAGGGCTGCGAACAGAGGAGCGATAATGGAACACGATCCCGATATTTACGCGACCAAGGAGCTTCTGGCTGCATTCATATCCGGAGAGATCGCGGATGACGATGCGGTTTCGTTTCCGGCAGGCATTCCTGAGATCAGGGCAGGGGTTTTTCTCGCCAATCTCACCCATGCGCCGAACCTCAAGATTCAAACGACCATGTCCGCCGTCAATGTCCAGCAGGCTGACAGGTTGGAAGACTTTGACTCGGCTATGGATTGGCGGTTCCATCGCTTTGCGGAAGGCTATTACCTGCATCACGAATGCTTCGACTTTGCCGCGAAGCACTCGACCGCGTTCTTCGTCGGCGGTCTTCAGATAGACAGGTTTGGTAATACGAACCTCATCGGGACGGGAAAGGATCCCCAAAATCTCGATTTTCGCGGGCCCGGTTCCCTGGGTTCAACCTCGATGGCGGCCCAAGCCGGACGCTACTACATCTACACAAATGCGCATTCCCAGAGGATCTTCGTCGAGAAGTGCGACTTCGTCTCCGCTTTCGGTTGGGGAGAAGGCGGCGCCGATGCGCGGATCAAGCTGGGCCTGCCGGGCGGTGGTCCCAAATATGTGATTACGCCCCTGTGCGTGATGGATTTTGAGGAGCAGAGCAAAGCACTTCGCCTGAAATATCTGCATCCGAAGGTCTCGAAAGACCAGGTCGCAAGCGAAACCGGGTTCGAACTCATAATTCCGGAAACGATCGAGACAACACCGATCCCGACAGAAAGCGACCTCAAGCTCTTGCGGGAACGCGTCGATGTGGCCGGTAGGCTGCGTGCTTAGGCAGGCGCATCAGCGCCGCCAGCATTCCGCAGTCCCGGTCCGAAGTTGACCATTAATCTTGTCTGCTGAGACCAAGGGGATCGCGCAAACACTGCCATTATGAAGCGAAGTCTGCGGGAAGAGCCGGCCTCAAATTCCTGACCGGAAGATGGGCGGCCGGAAGGCTCAAACTCTCCGCAGGCGGATCAACAGACCACAAAGCGCAGGCGAGGGCAGCAGGGCGATGGATTTCAGCAATATCATTCTTGAAAAGTCGGAGAGAATTGCGACGATTACCCTTAACAGGCCGAACGCGCTCAACAGCTTGAGTTCCGCGCTGCTGACCGAGCTCGAAAAGGTGTTGATGGACGTCGAGCGGGACGATCAAATCGATGTCCTCATCGTGACTGCCGCCGGCGACAAGGCGTTTTGTGCGGGGATGGATCTTCGTGACTTCGAAGCCGGCAATACCGATCTGAGCTTCACCAAGCGCGTGCTCGACAAGCTTGAGGATTTGCGCAAGCCGACCATCGCCGCGATTACCGACGGCTATTGCATAACCGGCGGTCTCGAATTCGCACTGTCGTGCGACATCTTGGTGGCGTCGGACAAGGCAGTGTTCGGCGACACGCACAGCCGGATCAATGTAAGCGGCGGCGGGGCAACAGCGCGAATGCCGAGACTGATCGGCCTCATGCAGGCCAAATATCTCATTTTTACCAGCCAGTTCATTGACGCCGAAGAGGCCAAGGAAATGGGCCTTGTGATCGATGTCTTCCCGTCCGCAGAATTGATGGAAGGCGCGCGGGGAATCGCGGCAAGGATGCTCAAGCAGGATCAGAAGATCCTTCGTAAAATGAAGGAGTTGCTAAACCGTGGCTGGAGGACGGATCTCTACGGCGCCTGGTGCCTGGAGGAGGCCGAGTGTCGTCGCGGCATGGAAGCGCAGATGGCCAGCGGTTTCAAGATGGATGAGGCGGTCGGCCGGGCGAGATCGGACGCGGGAGCCGGCGATCGGTGATGCGCGTTGGTCAGCAGATAAATCTATACATGGAGGGCAGATAACTCGATGCAACGTCTGAGCGGAAAGGTCGCGATAGTCACCGGAGCGGGCAGGGGCATTGGCCGGGCTCACGCTCTGGCCTTGGCTGCTGAAGGCGCCAAGGTCGTCGTGAATGATTATGGCGGAGAGCTGGACGGGCAGGGGGGCTCGATGAGCCCGGCCGAAACCGTTGTGTCGGAAATTGCCTCCGCCGGCGGCGAAGCTGTTGCGAACTTCGACGATGTTGTGAGCCCTGATGGCGGGCAGAACATTGTCGATACCGCGCTCGAGGCATTTGCCCGAATAGATGTGCTGGTCAACAATGCGGGCAATTATCGTCCGAAGATGATCTTCAACATGCCGTTCGATGATTGGGATGCGGTCGTCAAAGTGCATCTCTACGGGCATTTCAATTGCATCCGCGCGGTTTCGGGAATCTTCCGGGAACAGAGGAGCGGACGCATCATCAACACCGCATCCGAAGCGTGGTTGGGCGAAGCGGCTGTATCCAATTACGGCGCCGCGAAAGCCGGGATTGTCGGCCTCACACGCGTGGTCGCCCGCGATCTGGGCAAATATGGCGTGACCTGCAACTGCATTTGCCCACGGGCCTCGACACGCATGACCGAAGGCTTGGCCTTCGACCAGAGCGCCGAGAGAGAGGGTTTGTCGGACGCACTGAGCAAGCTGGAACCCGAAGATGTTAGCCCGCTGGTCGCGTATCTTGCGACCGAGGATGCCAAGGACATCAATGGACAGGTGTTCCTCGCAAGCGGGGGCGTGATCGCATTGTTCTCCGAGCCCAGACCGGTGAAGACGATCGCGAAAGACGGCCGCTGGACGGTGAATGAGATCAGCCGGCTGGTTCCGCAGACCCTGGCCGCCGAGCTCGAAAATCCGGCGCCCGCGCAGGAGAAGTGATGGTGTTGCCGGTCATTCTCCGAGGCACGGCATCGCTTGCCGCTCGCATCCGCTCAATCCCCTACGCCAAGGCGTCGCATTCATGAGGCCGCTACGAAATGCCTGCTCGATCGCGGGGATCGGCGAGACCGATTATCTGGTGAATTCCGGCAGAGACCCGCTCCTGTTGGCCCTGGAAGCGATAGGCAATGCCGTCGAGGACGCCGGGCTGCGTCCGACCGACATTGATGGCATCGTGACATCGTCGATCGACGCCTCCGGATCCGAGCAGTTTATCGCGTCCAATCTGGGGCTTTCTAATGTCAGCTATACCTCCGAAGTCACCGGCCTTGGTGGCGCAGCCTGTGCCACGGTCGCCCATGCTGCAATGGCGGTGGCAAGCGGCATGGCGAACCATGTGGTCTGCTTTCGGGCGTTTACCCCTTTCGACTTCATGCAAGGGGCAAAGCACAATCAATCAACGCTGTGGGCGAAAGCGTCCGGCGTAGGCGAGTTCCTGCGGCCGTTCGGTTGGTCGGCGATGATCGATACCTTCGCGATGGGCTGCCGCAGGCACATGCACGAATATGGTACGACCAGCGCCCAGCTCGGCGCGATTGCAGTGGCTGCGCGCAAACATGCCGCGATGAACCCCAAGGCGATCAGGCGGGAGCCGATCACGATCGACGACCATCAGAATTCGGCCTTCGTTACGCAGCCGCTGAGAGAGCTGGACTGTCTCATCTCCGCCAATGACGGCGCCTGCGCGATGATCGTGACCACGACCGAACGGGCAAAAGACCTCAAGCGTCCGCCGGCCAGGATCATGGCCGCGGCCCAGTCGCTTGGCTCGCATCCGGGCCTGTTATGGGAGCTGTCGCCGTTCAAACCGACTATTACTGGGAGCGAGGCAGCCCATATCGCGCCCCGACTGTATCGCATGGCCGGTCTCGGCCCGCAGGATATCGACGTGGCTCAGCTATATGATTGTTACACCTATACCCAGCTCTTGCTCCTCGAGGATTACGGCTTCTGCAAAAAGGGTGAAGGCGGATCGTTCGTGGAAGACGGGCGCATCGAGATTGACGGAGATCTGCCGGTGAACACGCATGGAGGCCATCTGGGCGAGGCCTATATTCACGGCTTCACACACATTCTGGAGGGCGTGAAACAGATGAGGGGAACCTCGACTGCCCAGGTTCAGGGCGCGGAAACAACTCTGGTCGCCAGTGCCGTTCCCGGTCCGACAAGCGCATTGATCTTGGGAAAGTAATGACATGACCGATTATGCCAGGCCACTGCCCAAGGTTACAGACGAGACGATGCCGTTCTGGGAAGGGTGCAAGTCGCACGAGTTGAAGATCCAAAGATGCGCGTCCTGCGCGCAATTCAGATTTCCTCCACAAAAGATGTGCCGGCATTGCAATTCTGTCGAAGCGCATTGGGACGCGGTTAGCGGAAGGGGTAGCGTCTACAGTTTCACGATCCCTTCCCAGCCGTCACCCGGCGAGCTTCCCGCGCGCGGCTTCGACTATCCGTTCGCCGTGGTTCTCGTGGAGCTTGAAGGAACAGGCGGCATTAGAATTGCGAGCAATATGGTCGAGTGTTCGATCGAGGACATTGAAATCGGGATGCCGGTCGAAGTGGCATTCGAGCAGGTGACGGAAGAGGTCACGCTGCCGAAATTCAGGCCGGCCTGAGGCTTCCATCAGCGTTTTGAAGGGGATGGCAATTGCGTAAGAGCAGAATTCTCGCAGAGGATGATGCACTCGACCTGATTGAAGACGGGATGACCGTCTCGATCGGCGGGCATCTGAATTCAGCGCACCCAATGGTCCTCATCAGGGGAATCATTCGAAGGCAAATCAAAGACCTCACGATTGTCACCTCGGCGCAAGGCGGGCCGGAAATCGGATTCCTGATCGCTGCCGGATGCGTGCGCAAGCTGATTACCTCCGGCGTTCACGCCGAAAGCCTGGCGGCCATAGACCCGTGTTACCGATTTGCCGCGCAAAACGGCGAAGTCGAAATCTGGGAAGCGGACGAAGGCATTTGCTATGCCGGATTGAGAGCGGCAGCGCAGGGCTTGCCATTCACGACCTGGCATGGAGGAATCGGAACATCCATTCCCGAACTCAACCCGGATTTGAAGGTGATCGAGGATCCATTTTCGGGAAAACCGATACTCGCAGTTCCGGCGATCAAGCCCGATGTCGCGATTCTGCACGCAGCTTGCGCGGATGCGTATGGCAATGTGCGGCACGTTCACGGTTGGGGCGACCGGGCCCATTATCGCGCGGCCGACAAGACGATCGTTCAGGTCGAAAAAATCATCTCCAACGAGGATATTCGGCGAGACCCGTCGCGCACCTCGATCATCGGGGCCGACGCCATCGTCAGGGCGCCATATGGTGCCCATCCCTTCGCGAGTCCCGACTATTATCTGGAGGATCGCGAATTCATTGGAGAATATGTCGCGCTCGCGAATAGCTCATACAAGAATGACGAGATGACAAAGTTGAAGGCGTTTATCGGTGATAAGTTCGCCTCACCCAAGGATCATGTGGAATATCTTGACGGCATCGGCTTCAGGCGCTTGCTTTCGCTGCAAGAATATTGAACCGGAGCGATCACGCTCGCTACGGGCAGATTGCCCGATTTGCCGGATCAGCGATAATCCTCGATTTGTCGGTGCAAGTGCTACTCTGCCCTTCACCGATATCGTATGAGTGCGCCCCGAGGTAAGGTATGAAATACACCACCTATTCCGGCTTTCAGTCCATTGTGCGGGCCATGGAGCATTACGGTATCGAGCGGGACGCGATTACCACCAAACATGGAATCCACATTCCGGAAATTGCCGATAGCGGTCAGCACATTTCCCCTAAATTGACAGAGCAGCTTCTGCGCCTTGCGGTGAACAAGATCGATGACCCTGCTTTTCCGCTCAAAGTGGCCGAGTATATCTCGCCCTCCACCTTCGGTGAATTTTCTATCGGCCTGCTGACCAGTTCGAGCCTGCGAAACTTCCTCTTGCGGCTCGCGAAATATTACCCCTACATTGCCACGACACAGAAACTTCGTCTTGTGCAAAGCACTGACGAGGTCGTCTTGATCAGTCACTTTACCGAAAAGTCGATCAGCGAGGATTTGCGATCGGTATGGGCCGAAGTCACCCTGGCTTTCGTGTTTCGGTTCATGAGGTTGATGGGCCGGCCGGAATACAGTGCCTCGAAGATCGAGCTAACCAGCAAATTCCGAGGGCAGGACCTCGAAAGGTATCGCGAATTCTTCGGGGTAGTGCCCGAATTCGGATCGACCAGGAACGCGATGCATCTTCCCCTGGCTGGAATTGACGATCACCTGGCAAATGGCGGCTCGGAAATCGCAGTGGAATACGAAATACGGATTGCCGCGAAAATCTCGGAGATCGAAGAGAGCAACCTGCCGCTTCGCGTGCACGCGTTCTTGGTAAAGGAATTGCCGCAGCAAATCCTTTCCAAGGAGATTGTCGCATCGCATTTCGCCATGAGTCCGAAAACCTTTCAAAACCGGCTGGGCGAGGCGGGGACGAGTTATCAGCAACTGCTTGACCAGGCTCGTCGTGAGCTGGCCGAACTCTATTTGCCTTTTCCCGACATCACCCTCGCCGAGGTCGCCGACCTTGTCGGTTACAGCGATGCAAGCAATTTCTGCCGCGCCTATAAGAGATGGACCGGGCATGTGCCGCGGGCCGATTGATTTGTCGCTGCTACGGAGGCTGCGCCGCTCACCGTCACCGTTTCCCGAAGGAATCGATTAGGGTTCGGGACTCGTCCGTCAGAACCAGTTCAGCCTGGGTTTTTGCTTCATATTCCAGCGCTGCGTCGAGGTCGGAACTTGCAGCGAAATCGAACTGCCGCTTCATGGCGGCCAGCGCCGGCGATGTGGAGTGCGCGAGCATCTCCGACCCGATTTTCCGGGCGCCCTCGAGCAATGTTTCCTCTGGAAGGACCTCCAATGCCAGACCCCAGTCCTTCGCCATGGCCGCATCGAGGGGCGTGCCCAACAACGCGAGATGTCTCGCGCGGTTCAACCCGATCGATCGCATCAAGGTCCACGATGCCCCCAGGTCCATTGCGACGCCAATCTTCCCGAAGCTCAGAATGAACTTCGCCGATGGCGAGCAGACGATAAGGTCGCAGGCAAGGGCGAGGCTGCAGCCGGCGCCGGCCGCCACGCCATTCACGGCGGCGATGACGGGCAAAGGCGAAGATGTAATCTTGCTTGCCAGCGGGTTAAGCTGTTCATTGATCCATTTTTCGAACTCGCCGTCCCGCATGTCGACGATCTCGGACGTGAGATTCGCGCCCGAACAAAATCCCCTGCCGGCGCCGGTCACAATGATCGCGTCGACTTCCGCCCCTTGTTCACAGTGCGTCAGGGTTGTGAGGAATGCCTCCATCATTGTCGGGTTGAGAGCATTGAGTGTCTCGGGGTCGTTCAAGGTGACCGTGGCGATACGATCCCTGATACTTATGTCGATGAAGTTGCCGGTCGACATGGCGGTCTCCATGCTTGGAAGAATGTTCAGGGCACCGGTTGTAGAACAGATCTGACGTCATTTCGGGCAGCAATATCGGTCAGGCTGGCGCGGCCGATCGCCAAATTCTCCAAGTCCGACGGCGGCTGCCTGTTGTGACCAACATAATTGTCTGGTCGGACAATCCCACTCGCACCGAATGATCTATCCTCTCTGAAGCTCAGACAATCTGCGCGGCATCTGCACGCTGGCTCATGGTCATGGTGACGAGACTATCGCCATCTGCCTTCAGTGCAGCGGCTTTGTCGTAAATTGGCCTGATGATCTCGGCGAACCGACAGTCGAAAGAGTTGGACATGCGCATGCCGTTACAGAATGTGGACTTACTAGGCAGTTTCAGACGGCACCGCGCGGAACGGGGTGATGATCTCTACCTGATCGACCATGGCACACGGTCCTACACGTGGCGCGAGAGTGTCGATGCAATCGAAGCGATCGCCAAGTCGTTGACCACGCTTCTAAATGGCAAGGGCGAGCGGGTTGCGATCTTGTCCGACAATTGTGCTGAGTGGATCCTGGCTGATTGGGGCATCATGCTCAGCGGTCACGTTTCATCCCCGCTCTTCACGACGATGATGGCCGAAAAGCTTGCATATGTCGTCGACCGACTGGAAGTGAAACTGCTTTTCCTGGGAAACACCGCGAACTGGGAGGCGGTCGAGGCAGTCTTACCCGATGACATCACCATCGTTTCCCTGCCTCATATCGAGACCGCGCCGAGCACGATGTCGTTCGCCGACTTCATTTCCTTGGGAGAGGCGCAGGCATTATCTCAGTCCCCCGATCCTGACGCTCTGTGCAGCCTGATACTGACCTCGGGTACTACAGGCTATCCGAAGGCTGTGATGCATTCGCAGCGGTCGCTGCTCAACGTCGCGCAGTCCTTCATGCAGCTCACTGGCCAGGAACACCTGGATGAGATCCGCCTGTTCTGCCATTTGCCGTTAGGCCATATTGGCGAGAAAACAGTCAGCGTTGTGCAGTCAGTGCTTACCGGGGCGAGCATTACGTTTAGCCGTGGGCCCGAATATTTCATCGAAGATCTAAGGTGCGCCCGCCCCACTTTGATGCTGGCGGTTCCGAGGATCTGGGAGCGCCTTCTTGCCGTCGCTCAAGATCGTTTTCGCATTTCCGGCGACGATGCAGAAACAGGATCAGATCCGCAGCAATCCAACGATCTCGGCGCGGAAGTCAGGGAATATCTGGGGCTGGACAAGGTGGCCTGTTTCATCAGTGGCGGGGCGATCTGTCCGCCCTATGTGAAGCGGGAATTTCGCCGGTTCGGAATCGATATATCGGATTTCTACGGACAAACCGAAATCCTCCCTCTGACATATCAGGATGGCGGAGCGACTGTACCGGACAGCGTCGGGACCGCAGCGCCCGGGTTCGACATAGTCATTGGTCCCGATGGTGAGATTCTCGGCCGCGGCCCGGGCATGGCGCTGGGGTATTTCAAAGATGAGGCCAAGTCGGCGCAAACCTTCAAGAATGGATGGGTTCACACCGGCGATAAAGGCAGGATCGATGACAACGGTTACCTTTTCATCACGGGGAGGGTCAGCGAAGAGTTCAAGACTGCAAAGGGCAAATTCGTCGCGCCAGGGCCGATCGAGAAAAGATATTCGGAAATCGAACTTGTCGAACAATGCGCGCTGGTCGGACTTGGCCTGACCCAGCCGCTTATTCTCTGCACTTTGAGCGAGGCTGCCCTTGGACTGGCCGAGGATGCGATCGAGCGGCAGCTATTGGCCGATACCGCGTCGCTGAATCGCGATTTGGAGCCGCATGAGCGGATCGGGGCCATCCTCATTTGCCGAACGTCTTGGACGGTAGAGGAGGGCCTTCTCACACACACGCAGAAGATCATTCGCGCGAAACTGGCGGAAAGATTCTCCGCCGACATCTCGCAATTCGCAACGGAATTGTCTGCCGGGTCCCGAGGATTTGCCAGATGGCACTAGCGGTATCTCCCCCATCCACATTGCGTGGTTCTCATAGCTTATCTTCTTTTTTCCAGAGGCTTACAAGATAATGTCAGACGTTTGCAGATATGGCTTCGATCCTGAATACCAGCAGCTGTTCGACATGGTCGATCGGTATTCGCGGGAGAACCTGCACGAACTATCAGCCCGGATGGATGACGAAGACTGGTTCCCCAAGGACGAGTATCGCAAGCTCGGCTCGCTCGGGATCCTGGGGATTACCTTGCCGCCCGAATTTGGCGGAGCCGGGATGGACGAAGCGGCGCAGGCGATGGTGGCGCACGCTCTCGCCAAGTGGAATCCATCGATCTCGCTAAGCTACCTGGCGAGCGACAATCTCTGCGCAAACAATTTGAACCGGCATGGCAGTGCTGCCCTGCGCGAGAAGTATCTGCCGGGAATATGCGACGGTTCGCTCCTCGGGGCCTTGGGACTGACCGAGCCGGGCGCCGGGTCCGATGCGCTCGGCAGCATGGCGACACGCGCGCACCGGGACGGTGACAGTTACATTCTGAATGGCAGAAAACTCTATATCACCAACGGCCCCGATGCCGATCTGGTGCTGGTCTATGCGAAGACTGCGCCTGAGCATGGAGCGCACGGCATCTCCGCCTTCGTCGTGGAACGCGGCTTCCCCGGTTTTGGAGTCGACAAGAAGCTCGACAAGATGGGCTATCGCGGAAGTCCGACCGGTGAACTGGTTTTCGAGGATTGCGTGGTTCCCGCCGAGAACCTGATCGGTGAAGAAAATAAAGGCATCAGGGTCGTCATGAGCGGACTGGACCTGGAGCGGGCCCTGCTTGCCGCGCACTGTGTCGGGATATGTGAAAGAGCGTTGGAACTGTCAGTCGAATTCGCGAAAGGCCGAGAGCAGTTCGGAACAGCGATCGGCAACCATCAGCTGGTCCAGCGCATGTTGGCGCACATGTATACCGACACGGCGGCGATGCGCGGCTTCTGCTATCAGATTCTGAAGGAATGCGAAGGCCTGAGCGACGACGAGGTCGGCCATGGGGAGATTCACATGAGGACCGCAGCCAGCGTCTTGCTCGCCGGGGGGGCGATCAACCGGGTCCTGGACAACGGCATGCAGATCCATGGCGGGATGGGCTTTATGCGGGAGATGGAAATCAACCGGCTGTATCGCTGCGCGAAAATTCTGGAGATCGGCGCCGGAACCCGGGAAATTCGCGAACTGATCATCGGCGGAGAGCTCGTCAAATAGCTCGGCCTCGGCGCCTGTCTTTACCGTATTGGCCGGCTTCACTTCAGAATTTGGCGGGCCGGAACGAAGGCAGGGGAGGGCCTCCCACGCTGGCAATGGTGCCTTGCTCCAGCGGCCGACACGGATCCCGCATCGCCCGAAATGACCACATAAATTGCCGCCCAAGAATTCGACCCTGCAGTAGCGTCGAAGCCTCGACGGCGAGTGGGCGCCAGCTGTGGTCCGCGCTGCGAGAGAAACAAAAAAATACCAGCGCCAGAGAGAAAATGGCGCGAAGGGTGAGGAGAACGGGTATGCAAAGGAATCCGAATATCAAGCAGACAACAGGGCTCCTGCTGTCTTCATGTGCCATTGTCTGCGGAATAGGGATTGCAGCGCCCGAGAAGGCCTCGGCGCAAACCGAAGCTTTTTCCCAGCCAATCATTGTCACGGCACGCAAGCGAGAAGAGAATCTTCAGGATGTGCCCCTGTCCGTGGCGGCGCTGGGGTCCGACCAGATCGAGGCGTTGAAGATCCGCGATCTGGAAGATCTGTCGGTCGGCATTCCCAATGTTTCCTTCGACGATGTGGGCACGCAGCGCGGAACGGCCAATTTCGCGATCCGCGGCCTGGGGATTAACAGCTCCATCCCGTCAATCGACCCTACGGTAGGCACCTTCGTGGACGGCGTCTATCTTGGCGTGAACGCCGGCCTCGTCTTCGATATGTTCGACTTGGAAAGTATCGAGATCTTGCGCGGCCCGCAGGGCATTTTGTTCGGCCGAAACGTTACCGGCGGCGCCGTTCTGCTCAGGACTCAGCGACCCGGCGACGAGTTTGAGGGTGCGATCAGGGCTGCGGTCGAAGGCGGCGGCGACGGCGGGCTCAATACCTATGTGATGGGAAATGTCGGCGGACCGATCAGCGACTCGCTCGGGGTGCGAATCTCGGCCTATTACAACGACGATCAGGGCTGGTTCGAAAACCTGAATACGGGAGAGGATTTTGGCAGGCTGACGCAATTCACGATCCGCCCGACGATAGTGTGGGAGCCCAGCCATAATTCGGAATTCGTGTTGCGATACGAATATACGGACATCGAGGGAGACGGGCCGGCGGGCCAGTCCCATACCAACGGATCAGGCGTGCCCGGCACGCCGGTCAATCACCCGCGGGACAGCTTCGATTTCAGCATCAATACGGAGGGCTATCATCGCTCGGAGTCCCACTTCCTGACAGCCGAATTCAATATCGATGTCGGCGACAATGGTACGATAACAAACATCGCCGGTTACAGGGATCTCAGCCAGGATTCCGTAACGGATCTCGATGCGCAGCCAATCTCGCTGTTCGATGCGCGTTTCCAGATAGAATCGGAGCAGTTCAGCAACGAATTGCGCTATTCCGGAACCATTGGCGACAGCCTCGACCTCACTGCCGGCCTCTACTATTTCGAAAACAGGATCAGCTACGGCGAAGGACGCCGTATTCTCGGGGTGCTTACGCCAGACGGCTCGCCTGCTCTCACGCAGGACGGCGGCGGCGACTACGAGGTCACAACCTATGCGGCCTTCATGGCGCTGGACTATGCCTTCAGCGAACACTGGTCCGTCCAGGCCGGCCTTCGCTATACCCATGAGGAGAAGGCGGTCGACATCGCCTCGCTGAGTTTGAACGTCAATGCCCCGTGCAACGTAATCGATGACACATGCGCCTTCGACTTTTCGGACGAGGAGAGCTGGACGAGTATCGATCCCAAGATCGGCGTTACATACAATATCAATGACGATGCACTCGTCTATGCACATTGGGCGCGGGGACACAGGTCCGGCGGCTATAATCTTCGGAACACGGCGGCCGACACGGTAAATTTCGGGCCCGGCCCGTTCGACGAAGAGACGGTCGACAATTTCGAACTCGGATTCAAGTCGGAATGGACATGGGGCCGCATAAACGGCGCGCTGTTCTTCAATGACATCAGCGATATGCAAAGAGAGGTGTTGCTGACGGACCCGATTTCGGGCGTCGTGCAACTGGTCAGGAATACGGCCGATGCCGAAATATTTGGCTTCGAGGTCGACAGCGTATTCTTCCTCAGTCCGTCGCTGGTCCTCGATGTATCGGTCGGCTGGCTCGATGCCGACTATACCGACATATTCTTCGATCTCTCAGGCGATGGCGTGATCAATTCGGCCGACTTCGACCTGCGGATTCCGCGCGCGGCCGACTTGACCTGGTCGATCGGCCTCAATCACGATCTCGATATCGGGAGTTGGGGGACGCTTTCGTCAAGGATCAGCTACGCGTATCGGGACGACGAAGCCTTTTCGGACGACAATCGCGGCTTCATCCAGGATCAGGAAATCCTCAACGCCGGGTTTGATCTACGCTCGGCGAGCGGATTGTGGACATTCTCGATCTACGGCCGGAATCTGCTCAATTCGGTCAAGCACGGAGGCGATGGCCAATTGCCGACCAATCTCGGCCCGCTCCCGCTTGGCGGAACATTCGCCCCCTTGGCCAGAGGCCGGGTGATTGGCGCGCAGCTTACTATTGATTTCTAGTACGGTCGAACGGACGCCGTCGGGCCCACCGTCCGACACGGATTTGGTGCAGGTCCCCTCGAACGGGATGGGAGGACAAAGACTCCCTCCCGCCACCGCCGCTCCTCCAACAGTGAACGCACGGCGGCCATACTCAGCTTGTCTAATGATCGCTGTTGGGTCGTTAGTTGGCCGGCTGCTTCGCGCCTCCTTGCCGTCATAATAAAATGGGTCCGAATTTCCCGTCGGCAATCAGTCTTCCCGAGTGATGAGAAGCTGTTATCTCCACCCCTGAAGGTCCTTCGGAGTGGATATCCGTCAAGCCACCGCCATCAGGCTGGCGTTGCCGCCCGCGGCGGTGGTGTCGATGGATATCGCGATTTCCTCGAGCAGCCAGTCGGTTCGATATCCGCCCTTGCCGATGCCGAGCTGGACGATCGGGATCGGTCCATCCTGGGCCGCCACAGCTTTGAGCAGGGGGCGGATGTCCGCGTTCGTATCCTCGATCAGGATTTGGGCGAAAGGCCGCTCTGCCTGCCAGTCTGGTGTCCATTGCAGGCGCTGGGCGACCGAGGCGGGCAGGCCGGCTGCGAGCGCGCGGGTCGCCTCGTCGTCCGGCAGGAACGGCAGATTGCCCGTCGCGAAGATCGCGAGCAGCTGGTCGGACAACCCTTCAGCGGTCGCGGGCAGGAGCAGGATGCGGCCGCGCGGATGGACGCCATAGAGGTTCTTCTCGCCGACCGGACCGGGGAGTTCGACGAACGAATCCAGCCGCGGCGCCTTGTGACCGTACGGCGCCGGCGCGTCTTCGGTCACCCGCACGAAGCGGGCAAGCGCCTCATAATCGGGATCGAGAACCGGTCCGCGCTCGATCGTCGTGCTGCGCGCTGCGTTTTTGACCAACCGCCCGATATAGAGCGGCCCGCCAGCCTTCGGTCCTGTGCCGGACAGGTCGCGGCCGCCAAAGGGCTGCACGCCGACGATCGCCCCGATAACATTGCGGTTGATATAGATATTGCCGACCTGGGCATGTCCGGTGACTTCAGCGATCGTCTCGTCGATGCGGCTGTGAAGGCCGAAAGTAAGGCCGTATCCGGTCGAATTGATCTGCGCCATCACATTGCCGAGATCCTTGCGGGCATAGCGCATCACGTGAAGGACCGGACCGAAGACTTCGCGCCCGAGCTGGCCGATATCCTCGATCTCGACAATTGTCGGCGAGACGAACGTGCCGTTTTCGGTATCTTTACCCAACTCCAGCCGCTCTACGGCATGTCCAGCCTCGCGCATGCGGTCGACATGGGTTTCTATCGTCTGACGCGCCGACCGGGTGATCACCGGACCAACATCGACGCGCAACTCGTCGGTCGGACCGACCCGGAGCTCGGCCATCGCCCCTTTCAACATCGTCAGCAGATCGTCGGCAATATCGTCCTGCACGCACAGGATACGCAAGGCCGAACAGCGCTGTCCGGCGCTATCGAAGGCGGAGGCGATGACGTCGCGCACGACCTGCTCCGGCAGAGCGGACGAATCGACCAGCATCGCGTTTTGCCCGCCGGTCTCCGCGATCAATCGCAGGGGCGATCCGTCCGGTAAGGTGCGTTCCGCCAATTGCCGCTGGATCAGCTTGGCGACCTCGGTCGATCCGGTGAAGATCACGCCGCAGGTCTCGGGTGCCCCGACCAGCGCCGCGCCGATCGCGCCGTCGCCGGGCACCAGCTGCAGCACCTCTTCGGGAATGCCGGCTTCATGGAGGATGTCGACTGCCTGGGCCGCAATCAGCGGGGTTTCCTCGGCCGGCTTCGCGAGCACGGTGTTGCCAGCGACAAGCGCGGCCGCAACTTCGCCGGTGAAGATCGCCAGCGGAAAGTTCCATGGGCTGATGCAGACTATCGGCCCAAGCGGTTCGACATCTGGATCGAACGTCGCGCGAGCCTGCTCGGCGTAGTAGCGCAGGAAATCGACGGCTTCGCGCACTTCTGCAATGGCGTTGGGCAGGGACTTGCCCGCCTCCCGCATGATCAGCCCGAGCAATGGTTGCATGCGCTGCTCGAGCAGATCGGCCGCTGTCTCCAAGGCACCGGCGCGCTCGTCGACCGGGGATTGCGCCCACGCACCGAATGCCTCGGCCGCCCTGCGCGCGGCGTGGGCGGCGTCCTCCGGCAATGCCCAGACCACTTGGCCGACAACGTCTCGCTGATCTCCAGGGTTCGTTACGTCGACGGGCGCCCGGGCGATTGCCCGCCCCGCGATTATCGGTTCCGCGCGCCAATCGACCGTTACGCTTTCATGCAGCTCGTGCGACAATGTGGCCAGAATTCCTTCGTCGCTGAGATCGAGCCCGCTTGCGTTGCGGCGATCGGGGTAAAGGTCCGCGGGAAGGGCGATCAACGGATGCGGCGATCCTGTTGGCTCGATCCGTTCCGCCTCGTCCACCGGATCGACCACAAGATCGTCGAGCAAGACACCCTCGTCCCATATCCGGTTGACGAAGGAGGAATTCGCGCCGTTTTCGAGCAGGCGGCGGACGAGATAGGCGAGCAGCGTCTCGTGACTTCCGACCGGCGCATAAATGCGGCACGGGCGATCCAGCCTGTCCGGTCCGACGACCTCTTCATACAGCCCTTCGCCCATGCCGTGCAGGCATTGAAACTCGTAGTCACCGATCGTGAATTCATCTCCCGCGAGGCGATAGATCGTCGCCAGAGTCTGCGCATTATGCGTGGCGAATTGCGGGAATACGGCGTCGCGCGCGGCGAGCAGTTTTCGCGCGCAGGCAAGGAAGGACACGTCGGTGTGTACCTTGCGCGTGAAGACCGGGAAATCGGCTAGCCCGTCCACCTGCGTTCGCTTGATCTCGGTATCCCAATAGGCGCCCTTGACCAGCCGGACCATGATCCGGTGGTCCGAACGCCGCGCCAGTTCGACGATCCAGTCGATGACGAAGGGGCAGCGCTTGCCATAGGCCTGCACGACGAAGCCCAGCCCGTCCCATCCGGCAAGCGCATCGTCGAGCGCAAGCGCTTCGAGAATGTCGAGCGACAGCTCGAGCCGGTCGGCCTCCTCGGCATCGATATTGAAGCCGATATCGTGGCGCTTGGCGAGCAAGGCCAGTTCGCGCACGCGCGGCAGCAGCTCGTCCATCACCCGGCCCGCTTGCGCGCGGACATAGCGCGGATGGAGCGCCGACAATTTTATCGAAATACCCGGCCCGGCATAGACGCCGCGACCGTCGGATGCCTTGCCGATGGCATCAATGGCGCGCTCGTAATCGTCGAAGTACCGCTCGGCATCCGCCATCGTCATCGCTGCCTCGCCCAGCATGTCATAGCTGTAGGTGAAGCCCGACGCTTCCTTGCGGCGGGCGCGTTGGAGCGCTTGGTCGATCGTCTCACCCGTGACGAACTGTTCGCCCATCATCTGCATCGCCATGTTGACGCCGCTCCGGATCACCGGCTCGCCCGAGCGTTTGATGAGGCCCGACAGCGACGCGCCCAGCCCGCGTTCGTTGACGGGCGCGACGAGCTTTCCGGAGACGACCAGTCCCCAGGTCGCCGCGTTGACGAAAATCGAGCGCCCGTCGCCAAGGTGCGAGCGCCAGTCGCCATTGGCCACCTTGTCACGAATCAGGGCGTCACGCGTGGCCTTGTCCGGAATGCGGAGCAGGGCTTCGGCAAGACACATCAGCGCCACGCCTTCCTGGCTCGAGAGCGAATACTCCTTGATCAGGCCGTCCACACCGCCGGGCTGACCCTTTTGCCGGAGACGAGTGACCAGCGTGCGCGCGGTCGCCGCTATCGCGGTGCGATCGTCGTCCGAAACGCGCGCCGTTTCGATCAGCGGGCGCACGGCTTCGGCTTCGGGCAGCCTGTAGGCAGCGGTAATCGCCCGGCGCAACGGTGTCGGCGGCGAAATCGGCGGCGCGAAATCCGTGAAAGGGCGCGTTTCGGTTGCGTGATACACGGCGGTTCCGATCGGAAACGATGACTGTCTGAGGAGATTGGGCACGGCTTGCGGACCGCTCGACCGGAGCTGAACAGCGGAAGGCGCGTTCCGTTTACCGCGTTATCCGTTGTCCATATCCAGAAGATGCTGCGGGGTCAGTGGCTCGCCTGAACCACGATCTTCCCGATCTGTTCGCCGCCGAGCATGTATCGATAGGCGTCGACGGCGTTGTCCATCGTGAAGATCTCATCGTTGATCCGCGGCTTGAAGCGCCCGTCCTTCAACCGCTCGAGAATATAGGCCATGCCTCGCTCCAGCCGCTCGGCATGCCGGACCTCGTTGAACATCGAATAGGGGTGCATGATCGCGTTCTTGCGCACCATCTTGACGACGTCGATCTTGGTCGGTTCGTCGTCGAGCAGGCCATAGAGAATGATCCGCGCATCCTCTGCGAGCGCGTCAAGATAGCGATCGTACAGCGAGCCGCCGACGGCATCGTAGATCACACGCACGCCAGTGCCGCCGCTGATCTCCATGATGCGGTCGGCCACATCTTCCTTTTCGGTGGCGATGACATGATGCGCGCCAGCCGACAGGATCGCATCCGATTTGCTGCCGGAGCGGGTGGTGGCGATGACGGTAGCGCCAGCATCCCGGGCGATTTCGATTGCTCCCAGTCCCGCGCTCGAACTGGCGGCGGTGACCAGAACGAAATCTCCCTCGCGCGCTTCGCCGATCTCCACGATCGGATAATAGGCGGTGAGATACTGCATCCAGATCGACGTGGCCTCGACAGAAGACAGCTCTTCCGGCCAGGGTGCCAAGAAGTCCTGATGTGCGATTGCCTGCTCACCATGAACGCCATAGCGGGAATTGGCGAAGGGAATGGTCGAGACCTTGTCTCCCACCGCGAAATCATCGACCCCCTTGCCGACTGCCGCAATTGTCCCGGACGCTTCCGAGCCAAGGCGTGAAGGCATGTTGGGCAGCGTGTAATGCAGGCCCTGGAAGAACAGGATATCCGCGCGGTTGAGCGCGAAGGCGGCAACGTCGAGCAGGACCTCGCCTTCCTGCAATTCCGGTGCTTCCCATTCCTCGATCTTCAGGACCTCCGGTCCACCAAGCTCATGAAATTGAACGATCTTTGGCATATCCACTCTCCCGTTTTGAGAATTATTCTGTCCGAGTACTTGGCGGAGCGACGGACCTCGATGGCTGCAAGATGATCGCTGATCGCCCGCGGTCATCTGCTCCGCCGTACATGCGTATCCGCGCGCCCACCCGCATCCGATCTTTCCTAACTGACAAAACCATCGACGCGGTCCCTCTCGCGCCGGTCTGCGTTTCGCCGAGCGGGATCGCCGAAACCGCCACCGCCGCCGGTTGCGACGCGCACCACGCTGCCGGCCTCGAGGGCAATGGCATTGGCTTTCAGCAGGTCGTCGCGCCCGCTTCCATCGGGAGCGACGATCTCCACCTTGGGGCCGAGGCCCTCCTCGCCGCCCGACAATCCCCAGGGTCGCGTGACGGATCGCTCGAACCACAAGGAAAGGCTGGTGTCGCCATCAACGTGATATTCGCGATAGCTGCCGTTGCCGCCACGAAATTCGCCCTGGCCGCCGCTGTCGTCGCGGATTCCGTATTTGGCGATCCGCATCGGATAGCGATGCTCGAAAACCTCGATCGGATAATCGCGGAAGCTGCCATTAACGTTGTTGATCAGGCAATCCTGCCCATCCTCGCCATCCCAGGCGCCCCAACCGCCGCAATTGGCCTCGACGGCGACGAAGAAGGCATCGTCGTTGCGGGCGTCGTTGCCGCTGAAGATCGTGACCATGGAATCGCCGTAATGCGCGGCCGCGGCGCGTTCGGGCATCGCCGGCGCAAGCGCGCGCACCACCATGTCGATCAGCAGACCGAGCGAAGAGAAATACCAGGAACAGGCGGCGGGCTCCTGAGCGTGGAAGATGCTGCCTTCGGGCGCGATCACCTCGAGCGCCTGGAAGGTGCCGCCATCAACAGGACGCTCGGGATTGACGAGCAGCTTGAAGGCGACACGGAGGGCGGAAACCGTCTGCGTAAAGCCGCAATTGACCCCGCCGACGGTCTGCGGAGCCGATCCGCTCAAGTCCATCGTCATGGTCTCGCCCGCTACGCGTACAGTCAGCTTGACCGGAACGGGATCGTCGGAGATGCCGTCATTGTCGAGCGCGCCTTCGGCTGTGTATTCGCCGTCGGGAATCGCCGCAACGGCTTTCCGTTCCAGTGCCGAAGACTGCGTGAAGATATCGTCGCGCGCCGCTTTCACGGTATCGTAGCCGAAGCGGTCGATCAGTCCCCGCATCCGTTTTTCGCCGGTCCGCCCCGCTGCAATCTGGGCATGGAGGTCGCCGATCAGCGCGTCGCCGAAGCGGCTGTTCGCCCGCATGAAATTGAGAATGTCTTGCTGCGGTTCGCCACGCCGATAAACCTTGGTCGGCGGCCAGCGCATGCCTTCCTGGTAAATCTCGAAGGCATCGGTCGGCGATCCGGCATCCTTCGCTCCGACATCCAGCCAGTGCGCGCGCGAGGTCGCGAAACCGATCCGCCGGCCATCCTGGAAGATCGGCATGATCACCGTGATATCGTTGAGGTGCGTACCGGCAATGTAGGAATCGTTCAGAAGGATAACGTCGCCCTCCTCGTAATAATCCCAGCCCTTCATCTCGGCGACGATCTGCACGCAGAGGGAAAGGTTGCCGAGGAACAGCGGCAGGCCCAGCGACTGACCGAGCACGTCGCCATTCTCGTCGAGCAGGCCGACCGCACAGTCCTTGCCCTCATAGATGATCGGCGTAAACGCGCTGCGGATAAGCGAGGCGTTCATGTCTTCCGCGATCGCATTGAAGGCGTTGCGAATGATCTCGGTCGTGACCGGGTTAGTGCGCGGGCTGCTGGTGGTCATGCGCTGTCTCCTGCGGCGATGAGCATGTTTCCGAACGTGTCGATGCTGATGGTGTAGCCGGGCGGCACGACGGTGGTTGCGCTTTCCTCTTCGACGATGGCCGGGCTTGCCATCGACTGCCCCGGCGCAAGCCGATCGCGCTTCACGATCGGTGTTGCGTGGCTGTCGCCGTCGAAGATCACATCACGCGTACCGACCTGCGGCTCGCCCGGCGTCGGTTCGAAAGCCGCCCCGTCATCGCCATGCTCAAAACTGCCGGTGGCGGCGAGGCGGATGCTGATGATCTCGGTTTCGGATTCAGGCTGGGAATGGCCATATCGCCGCTCGTAAAGCGCGTGGAAAAGTTCGAGCACGGCGGCGACGGAGTCGCCTCGCTCGATCGGAACATTGATCGAATATTCCTGTCCCTGATAGCGAAGGTCGACCGAACGGGCGAAGGCCATCGCCTCTTCCGGCGCATTTTCTTCGCGTAGCTTATCACGCCCCTGTTCTTCGAGAGCGGCAAATTCGGCGTCGAGTTCTGCTTCATCAACGGCGCTCATCAATCCGATATGGCTGGCCATGAGATCGTGGCGAATATCGCTTTGCAGCATACCCCAGGCCGAGAATGTCCCCGGGAAGCGCGGGATCAGAACCCGCGTCATATCGAGTTCGCGTGCGAGTTCCACCGCATGCATCGGACCGGCGCCGCCGAATGCGACGAGCGTGAAATCGCGGGGATCGATGCCCTGGCCCACGGTAATGGTGCGCATCGCGTCGGCCATCTTGGCGTTGCTGACGGCCAGAATTCCTTCGGCGAGTTCGCGGTCCGAAAGGCCGACCTGCTCGCCCAGCTCGGTCAAGGCGCTTCCCGTGGCGTCACTATCGAGCTTCATCTTGCCGTCCAACAGGGAATCATCGCCGAGGCGACCCAGGAACAGATTCGCGTCGGTAACGGTCGGTTGTGTACCGCCGCGCGAATAGCATACCGGTCCGGGATAGGAGCCTGCGCTTTGCGGTCCCACGCGCAGACCCCCGGCCTCCACCCATGCGATCGAGCCGCCGCCCGCGCCGACCGTGTCGATGCTGACGATCGACATCAGCAGCGGCAGCCCTTCGAGTACGGTTTCCGAAGTCATCTCCGGCTGGCCATCGACCACCAGGCTGAGATCGAATGACGTCCCGCCCATATCGACGCACAGCAAATTGTCGATGCCGGTGCGTCGCGCCAGTTCGCATCCGCCGATACTGCCACCGACCGGGCCGGACATCAGCGTCGCGATGGGCCGCTCGGTTGCCAGGCGATCGGTCATCACGCCGCCGCTCGAGCCCATCACATGGACGGTCTTGTTCATACCGGACTCGCCGAGCTCGGCCTTGAGCGTCCGCAGGTACAGCTCGACCACTGGCGCGACATAGGCATCCATCACGGTCGAGGACGCCCGTTCCACTTCGCGCCATTCAGGCGCAACCTGATGGGAGAGCGAGACCGATATATCGGGCAGCGCCGCCTTGATGATCTCGCGTGCCCGCAATTCGTGGGCCGCATTGGCATAGGCATGGAGGAAACAGACCGCGATGGCTTCGAACTCTTCGGTCTTCGCCTTTTCGATGATCGGCGCAAAGTCTTCCTCTGACAGCGCGGTAATGACTGAACCGTCCCAGGCCAGCCGCTCGCGCACTTCATGAACGTTGCGCCGTGGCACGAGCTGTTCGGGCTTGCGGTAATGCAGCTTGTAAAGCTCTTCGCGGTGACCGCGCGCGATCGTGTAGGTGTCGCTGATGCCGCCGGTCATGACGAGCATAGTCTTGGCGCCGCGCCGTTCGAGAAAAGCGTTCAGCCCAACGGTCGTGCCGTGGACGAAAAAATCGATCTCCGAAGCATCGCCGACCAGCTGGCCGATGCCCTGCAACACGCCAAGAGCGGGGTTTTCCTTCGTGGTCGGAACCTTGCCGATGCGCACCGCACCGGCATCGCCCTCCACCACAATATCCGTGAAGGTTCCGCCGATATCCGCCGACACTTTGTACTTCGCCATCACTTCAATCCCGTTCTGTCGGTGTCGCAACACCGGATTGTTCCTATGGTCCTCAGCGCAGCTCGATCGGTATCGGCTCGCTCAGAAAATCTCCGCCTTCGGCCTGCGCAAAAACGCGCTCCAGGGTTGCAAAGCCCGACGTTACCCGGCCGAACACGGCGAACCCCGCGCCGTCGTCATGGCGTTTGCCGCCGTGATCGAGCTCCGGTTCATCGCGCATGCAGATGAAGCAACTCGGATAGGCTTCACCCTTGCCGTATCGCGCCGCGGATACCGCCCAGCGCACGTGCTTGAGGCCGCTTCTATCCGTGCTTTCATGTGTAACGCGGTCGAGCGATCCGGTGCCGTCATGCTCGAGACCGAACTGGATCACTTCGATCGGCACCGATGCGTGCAGAGGCGAGTTCGCCTGGGTCACGATGCGGAAAATGCTCGCATCGATGAAATCCGGGCTGGCGAAGGCGCGCGCGAAATAGGCGCAGGTTTCAGGCGCAGCCGCGAAGTCCAGCCGGACGGTGAACGCGCCATATCTGCACGCAAAACTGTAGCTATCTTTAGGCATGACACGGTCGCTGGCTGGGCGGCTCCGCCACGAGGATCGCCCGACCGTCGCAGCATAGCCGCCGCACCCATCAGAAGTTGAACCGCAAGTCGGCGCGGAAGGCATCGGGTTGGCCGGCATGGGCAAAGCCGCCGGTCACGAATTCCGAATTATAAACTTCATCGAAGATGTTCGTGCCCGAAATCGTGAAGCTCCAGCGTCCGTCAAGATCCTCGATCCCGACCCGGGCATTGACCAGCTGGATCGCCGACCGGGCCGTGCTGTTTTCCGGATCCCAGAACTGGCGCCCGCGATTCTCGAAATCGGCACGGATGAAGAAGCCGAGCGAGTTCGAAACATCGGTGCGGTACTGGATACCGGCATTGATCGTGTTGTTCGCGATATAGGGCGCCTCGTTGCCGACCAGCGCCGGATTGACGCTATACTGTTCGATATCGCTGTCCGTGACGCTGAAGCCGAGATAGGCGGTCAGGCCGTCGGCCAGCTCGGCCGACCCTTCGAACTCGACACCGAAAATGTCGATCTCGTCGATCGGCACAAGCACCTGCGCACTGACCGCCCCGATGAAGACGAAATAGGGGGCATTGCTGAGATCGGTCCTGTAGACCGCGCCGCTGATCGTCGTGCCTCTGCCAAGCTCGGCTCGGAAACCGGCTTCGATGGTTTCCGTCTCTTCTTGCTCGAGTACGTCCGTAACGCCGTTCACGCCCGCGCCGGCCGCGATCGCGCCGACGCCGTTCTGGTTGAACTGGCCGCTGCGGAAGCCCTTGCCCCAGGAGGCGTAGAGCGTTGTCGAATTGCTCGGCTGATAGCGCAGCGTGACCTTGGGCTGGAACAGATCGAACGTCGCGCGATTGGTGGCGCCGGGTTGTCCGATCGCCGCGGTGATATTCCCCGCCCCGTCATAAAGCCCCTGAGCGGGATCGACATTCTGCACGCGCCGATCGCGATCGTAGCGGCCGGCCACCGACAGCTCCAGGGAGTCGGTAAGATCATAGGCTACATTGAAGAACAGCGCCCATGCCTCGTTGTCATTGTCATCGGCGATGAAGCTGGCGAGCGGATTCGACGGGTTGAGCACCGGCTGGCGCCGGATCCGCACAATCCCCTGCTCGAGATCGTTCATGACCGACGATGAAACGAACCGGTTGGTGTCCAGATAATAGCCTCCGACCATCCAGCGGAAAGGCTGGTTCGACCTGGAGGTCAGACGAACCTCCTGGCTGAAGGTCTCGATATCGAAGAACTGGGACTGGGTTCCGTCGAAGAACGGAAATGCCGGTGATGGTGTGATCGTGCTCGCGGCCGAGTAGGGAAACTGGTCGCTCCCCGTGCTCTGCGTGATCCTGTCATAGGCGGAGACGAATTTGAGATCGGCGAAACCCAGATCGAAATTAACGCGCAGCGAAAGCTGGTCGATATCGCGGTCGTCGAGACCGAGATTGTTGGCGAAGAAATCGCGCGAAACCAGATCGGCATCGTTAATCGTGAAATCGAACGCCGTCGGCAGGCCAGACGCCGGATCGATGATCGCGGGCTGATAGGAGAAGTTGAGCGAACCAGCATCGGTCCGCACGATCGAACCGCGCAGGTCAATCGTCACCGTGTCCGACGGAAGGACGCGCAGATGGCCGCGCAGTGCGATATCTTCGAGATAGTCGGCCTCTTCGCCGAGAAACACATTGTCGAGAAAGCCCTCGCGATCGAGATATTTCCCGGAGACGCGGAACAGCACCCGGTCTTCCACGATCGGACCGGATAGCGAAACTTCGGCGCCATATTCCCCGCCGGTACCGGCGTGGAGATTGACATAGCCCTCAAAATCGTTGGTCGGCATCCGGGTGTTTATGAGGATGGCGCCGCCCGTAGCGTTGCGACCGTATAGCGCACCCTGCGGCCCGCGCAGAACCTCTACGCTTTCAAGGTCGAACAGCGGCTGGTCAAAACTGCGCGAATTGACCTGCAGCACGTCGTCGACGACCACCGCGACCGGAGGTTCGCCATTGCGGGTCTGGGACAGGCCGCGAATGGAAATGAAGTTGGTTCCCGCATCCTGCGAGTTGGAGAAGGTGACGCCCGGCGTCAGCGCAATGAAATCGTCCACCCGCTGGACATTGGCATCCTCGAGCGCTTGTGCATTGAAGACGGTCTCCGAGATCGGCACGTCGAGCAGCGACTCATCGCGACCACGAGCGGTCACGATAATGACGTTGGCGTCTACATCTGCTCCGTTGGTCTCGGTAGCGGCATCCTGCGCGTGGGCAGGCGTCACCAACAAAGTGCCGCTTATGCCCAGAGCGGTCGTGGCAAGTGTCGTGTACAGGAATTTTTTCATTTTGGCGTCCCCCAAAGGTCCTCTTTTTATTTTGTCCACGATAGCATCGGATATGCGTGCCGGGCGGCAACAATCGGGTGGTTGGTCCGGCGAAAAGAGGGGGAGGCTTTCCCGGACCTACCCGAACAGGTGGGTGCGGTAGCCGGTCCGGCTGCGATCAATCGATGAGGTTGGCCTGTCGGGCGACGGCAACGGCCTGCGTTCGCCGGTTCACGTCGAGCTTCGAGAAAATGTTCTTGAGGTGAAATTTCACCGTATTTTCGGTCAGTTCGAACCGGCGGGCGATTTCCTTGTTCGAACATCCCTGGGCGAGTTGCTCGAGAATTTCCTGCTCGCGCGCGCTCAGCAACTCGTTGCCGGTTTGCGGACGCATTTCACGGCGCCGCTTCTGCACCTGCGACACGAAATTTCCGAGCAATACATTTTCCTGGTTTAGACTGAGCTCGATCTTTCGCCCGCCAAGGATCGGCTTGAGCGGCTCGAGGCCGATAAACGGGCCGAGAATTCCCTGCGGTGCGGCAAGGGTCAGGGCCTCCCGCAAGGCATCAATGCTCCGCTCGTTCTTGTCCAGCTGCCAGAGCAGCAAGGCCTCCGAAACGAGGAGCCGGATCTCGAAAAAGCTGGCCCCACGCTCACGTCCGTCGAGGATGCATTGCCGCAGCGCGTTCGCTGCGATCGACGGCGACATTTTGCGGGCGATCGCCAGGTTGGAAACCGCAGTGAAATGATTCTGCCAGTCGCGCGGGGACGTCTTGAGATCGTGCGTAGCGACCCAGTTGCCGACGTCTTCGGCGAGTTTGGTGACTTCGTGCGCATGGCCGCGGAGATACGCCCCGCGCATTTTGAGAATGATTGCCTGCCGCTCGAGCCGTGTGAGGCTACGGCGCTTTGCGAGTTCGAGCATGCGGTCACAAAACTCGGCGGCCGTACCCAGTTCGCCATGCTGTTCGCAGGCCGCCACTCCCGCATCCAGACCGACGAGGTAGACCTCCGTCCAGCCGTCATTTTTCTCGATATGCGCGAGAACGTTCGAGAATTCGTCGATCTCCGATTTCTCGACCTCGCCGGCCCAGGTACGGATCGCGAAATCCACGACTTGCGCCATTCTCTTGAGTCCGCTGTCCGATCCGAAATTATTCTCCGCCAAGTCCAGCGCCTGCACGATATTGGCCTTGGCGAGGTCGAGTTTCCCCAGATAGAGCGCGTGGGTAGCAGCGTGGATGTAGCAATAATTCAGACCCAGGACCGATCCGCTGCGCCGCATCTCGCGAAAAGCGAGCTCGAGATTGTTATGGGCGCGATCGAGTTCGCCAGACGAGAAAAGCGCTATTACCGCCTCGCACAATAATGTGCCGCCCTCCAGCGGCGTCCATTCGTCAAGTTGGCTCGGCATGTCACGCGCCGCGGTCCGCACGGTCCAGTCGCGGGTGTCCTCATAGGCACCGATCATCGAGCCCACGAGGCGCCGGTCGCGTTCATAGGCATCGCCTGAATCCGCCGGGCGCAGCGCCTCCGACGCGTCGAGAAGCCCGCGCGCCTCCTGATATTTGCCATCTTTGCAACACAGATAGGATTTGGCGATCATCAGCCGCGCGCTGCTGGAGATCAGATGTTCGGGCGCCAGCCTGAGCAAGGTCCGCATCACATTGATACCCTCGGTCAGGATGACGGACCAGCCGCCGGCATCGAGAATCAGCCGTTCGACCAGTGCGTCGTCCTCCGCCAGCCGGGCATAGCGAACTGCGGCGATGAGCTGATTGTTGGCCTCGAACCAGGCGCTGGCCGCCGCATAGAGTTCGATGACCCGGCCCGGTGCCTCGGCCAGCAGCGTTTCGCGCAGATATTCAGCAACCAGATGATGCAAACGCACCCATCCGCCCTGCGCATCGGCGGGAACGAGCAGCGCACTGAAAGTTTCGAGCTCGCGCAGCATCGCAAGGCTGTTGTTCGAACCGCAGACGGCGTCGGCGAGTGACGCGTTGAATTGCTCGAGTACGCTCATGTTGAGCAGGAATTCGCGCACATCGGGTGCCAGCGTATCGAGCACCTGTTTGGTGAGATAGGAAGCGATCAGACCCGAAGAAATTCCCGATTGAAAGGCCGAGTCCGGCTGGGCCTGTTTCTGCACGCGCGCCAGTTGGACTGCGACCGGCCAGCCTTCCGTCAGCTCGAAAATCTCCCGCGCGGCGGAATCGTCGATCTGAACGCCAAGTGCGGCATTCGATTCCGTTCGCGTCAATCGCAATTGTTCCGGCCCGATTTCGACCACATCGCCGGCTGCGACCAGACTGGGCAAATCGATCGGAGGCGCCAGCCTGCTGTTGAGCACCAGTGTGAAGTTCGGCGGAACCTCGCGAACCATCTGGTCGAGCAGCGCGCTGGTCTCGGGCGACGCCGCCAGATGCATATCATCGAGGATCAACATGCAGCGCTCTGGAAGATTGCCGATCCGTCGCATCAGGCTGCTCAAAACCACTTCGGGCCGGGAATCCGGAAAGCCGTTACGCGCGGCCACTTCGAACTGGCCCAGTTCGGCGCCGGCGCTGGCCAAGGAAAGGGTTATGTACGCGAGAAACTGCTCAACTGCGCTATCGGCTTCGTCCAGGCTCAGCCATCCGATTATGTCGCCTTTGCCTTGTCTTGTGTCGAACCACTGGCAAAGCAGCGTCGATTTCCCGAAGCCAGCCGCCGCGACCAGAACTATCGCCTTGGCGGACAGCCCGGCGTCGAGCCGTTCGATCAGCCGCGCACGATCGACAAGGCTGATATTGGGCCGGCTGGGGGCGAACTTTCTGGCGACGATCCAGCCGTCCTCTCCGCCCAGTTCTTCCTCGTCAGCCATAATTGCCCGTCCGCCTCAAAGCCTCACCAACGGTTAGCGCGGGATGCGAATGCGCACCAGCATCATGGCTGAAGGCGTCAGCGAACCATTTTGCGCGCCGTTCCGTCACAGCCGGTTTTTGATAATCGCGCCCTGTTTCACGATAACCGGCATGTGCGCGCCCTGATCCTGCAAGACGGACAGGTCCTCGAGCGGGTTGTCATCGAGCAGGAGCAGATCGGCAATCGCGCCGACTGCAATCACGCCCAGCTCGCCTTCCTGCCGCAATATTTCCGCGTTGACCCTGGTCGCGGAATGCAAGATCTGCGCCGGGCTCTCGACCTGCGAGCGGACCAGGAATTCGCGCGACTGGTGATCGAACCCGTCGCCGAGCAGGTCGGTGCCAAGCCCCAGTTTTACGCCAGCCTCGCGACATATCCGGATCGATTCCAGGCCTGCCGCACGCACGCGGGCGAGCTTTGTCAGCATGGTTTCGCTCCAGCCGCTGTCGGCCGCGGATTCGGCAAGGACTTCGTACGTGGTGAGGGTGGGCACCAGATAGGCCCCCTTGTCGGCGGCAAGCGCCGCGGTCGCCTCGTCGATCATATTGCCGTGCTCGATCGTCCTTACACCGCATTCCAGCGCGACGCGGATGGCGTCGGCGCCATAGGCATGGGCCATCACATAAGTGCCGCGCCGTTGCGCTTCTTCCACAATCACGGAAATCTCTGACGGGCTATACTGGTTGCACTCAAGCGGATCGTGCGGCGACGATGCGCCGCCCGACACCATGATCTTGATCTGATCGGCCCCTTTGCGCAATTCTTCGCGTACCGCACGGCGAACATCGTCGATCCCATCGGCGATGCGCGACGTAAAAGCCAGCGCGTGCGCGCAATGACAGACGTCGCGATCGTCGGTCCGCGAGCGAAAGTCGCCATGTCCGCCGGTCTGGCTTAGCGCGCGGCCGGCGATGAACAGGCGCGGTCCCTGGATCAGGCCGTCCTCGACCGCCTGCTTGATGCCCCAATCGGCACCGGCCGCATCGCGGACCGTGGTGAAGCCGCGCTGCAACATGCCTTCCAGGATACGGCTCGCCCGCGCACTCATGAGCGTGGGCGGCACCTCGCTCAGCCGGGCGAGATTGGTGTCGGCGAGGAAGGGATGGACATGGCAATCGATGAGCCCGGGCAAAAGGAAGCGCCCATTAGCATGTATCTTTTCGATAGAATCGCCGTCGAGCACCGATCCGATCTCCGCGATCCGTCCATCCCTTATCCTCATATCGACAGGATCGGAGATAGTCTCCGCTTCGGGATCGACGATCCGAGCATTGGCCAGCAAGATTTCGCTCATATTGTGGTCACCGCATCAATCCTCATTCCGACAAACTCCGGACGCGCGATCTTCCTACGTGCCCGTCCTTCTTGTCCACACACATACACGTGAAAACCTCAGCACTCGATCAATCTCATTCGCACGCAAGATTCTTGATCCAGGACTTCGCTTCTACGGCCCCAACGCGGCGAATGCCCTCGCAGCAACGCTCCTGTTCTATTATGCGCATTCCAATTGGCCACCGAAAGCCATCCATTCGGGTGGCTCAAGACGAAACCTGTTTGATCGCGACATGCGCCACCTCTCCTCCCGCCAAGGCAATTCTTGATTGATTTGCGAGGTGTAGAGAGAAAGCGGAAGGTCCGCCTGAGACCCGGACATGGCCAGACTGAGATAGGCTGAAAGCGGCCTCATCATGAACAAGTCTGACATGGTATCAAACATGGTATTCGACCAACCAGAACAGAAATAATACTGTTATCTCAATGGCTTGATTGATGGTTGTGAATCCCACCCTATCCGCCAAAAATATTGCGTAAAATCAATATGCAAAAGGGGGTGTCTGGCAGTTGATTAGCCGGCCAAATTGCGAGTGACCCGCGCTATTCCCCGCGACTGGCACGGTGCATTTCCAGCCCCACGGCCCAACGGCGTTGGAAGCCTTGCCAATGCTGCTCATTTTCGGGGCCAGCGAGAGTTCCGTTCAGCTGTTCCGCGAAAGACAGCGGCCACTCACTGTCGTTTGAATCGACGGTTGGTACGTTCAAATATCGCGCCTTTTCTTCATCGCCTTTGAGGACCAAGTCGAGAAAGGCGGTCACAAAATGTTGATTGATCGCATTCAATCGATCGCTACGCCAAACTGGTTCGCTTAGCGCTTCATGAGCGGCGAATATGGTATCGGGTTCGAAGTCGAACTGGTTGCCGACAATGTTATGCCGGGCCTCGCGGAAGACCAGCATATACCGGTCCGTTCCCGTCAAATTTTCAAACAGCCACGTTATGCCTTCGTCGTAATTGACGATATCGTCCTGGTTGCCGGCGACCAGCAATACAGGGATATCGATATTGCTCAGATTTTCGGCGCTCCAGGCCCGGCTGTCGGGCTGTCCGCCCCAAGGTGCGAACGCGACAAGAGCGTGGACCTGCACGCCTTCCGAAAGCGCTTGGGTAATATTTTGTTGGGCGCTGTCAGGAATGTTGGAGAGCGGCCCATCTTCCACCGCATAGGGAGCCCCGGCATTGGCAATGGCCCCGTATCCACCCATTGAGTAGCCGATCAACCCCACCCGATCCGGATTGATCTGCGCGGCATAGGCTGCCTCGCCACCACGTGCATCCGATAGAATTTGATCAAGAATGAGGCGCTGGTCGAGCATCCGGTCAGCGAGCACATTGCCAAATGAAAGCATGAATGAGGTCACGCCGCTGGCAGGCATGTCCTCGTGATTGATCGACGCGACGATATAACCACGCGACGCGATATGCTCGGCAAGATTGCTGAACTGGGTATTCCAGCCACCATAGCCATGCGACATCAGCACAAGCGGAAATCTTTCGTCGGTTAGCGGATCGGCGTCAGCCATTGCTATCCCATCGCTAACGACGGCCACAGGCTCATTGCCCGGAAGCTGAAGCTCATGGCGATAGCTGACCGGTTGATCGCCGGGCTGAGTTCCGCCTTGGGCAGGATACCAAAAGCGAACCGATAATGTTCGATCTACAGTTGCCAGGTTTCCGGAGATTGCACCCCAGGTCGTGATCGTTGTGCGATCGGCCATGGTGAAATCTCTTTCCATGGTACCCAGCGGATAGTCCCCGGTTCTGCCCAATTCGGGAGATTCGCCCGTCTGGCCAGCATGCACGGTCGGTGAAACCATATAGACAGTGGCCCCAACGCCTGCTGCCAATACTCCTGCAATTCCAAGAAAAATGTATCGTTTTCTCATGGCCACCTCTTCTACCGTACTCGATTTTTCAGCTCTGTGCCGCCGAGCTTGATTGCCGATCAAGACTAGCGTGATTGACGAGCGCACGATATATATATTATATAAACCGTCAACTAAATTGACATCGTGCCCAATTCTGGAGTGACCTCCGATGCCTCAACTTGACCGCCAATTCGCCGAGAAATTCCTCACATCGATTGACGATTATGACGCTTATGGCGTGCATTTGCTTTTCAACGACTGGTGGGAATCGGCTCCGTCGCACGTGATCGATGAATATGTCGCGGCGATTGAAAACCATCCGGAACAGGGGCCGCTGGCGAAGGAAGGCTGGATCGCACCACCCGTCGACATGGATCGGCTGGAACAGTGCGCGCCCGGCACGCTTGGTGAGGCCTATTTCCGCTTCATTATCGACAATAATCTCGAAGAGCAGTTGGGCAGCGGCTATCGCGAATTGCACGAACAGATAAAGAGCGAGGGTAGGCTGGAGCGCATGCCGGAAGTGATCCAGTACAAAGTGCTGCGCGGATATCAGACCCACGACATGCATCATATCCTGACTGGCTATGATGTGTCGCCGGCCGGCGAATTGGCACTGCAGACGTTCGGGTTGGCGCAGATGACCTATCCGTATGCCGGCATGTGGCTGGCGGTCGTCACTGCCCATATGACCTTCCTCGAACCGTCGCTGATACGACTCGCAATGGATGCGATCGCCGACGGTTGGGCCTATGGAAATCGGGCAAAGAATATCCAGTTCGTCCAGTTCGAGCGACAGATTGAGCGACCGTTGAAGGAAATCCAGGTCGAATATGGGCTGATCGGCCGGAGCGAGGCGTCGAAACCCGATGACGGAGAAGGTGTCCGACTATTTGCGCGGCAATAGTCCTGCGCGGCCGATCGAATGAATGGGTTCATTGTATAATGGAGCGCCTTATTCTAATGGACGCTATGAACTTATAATTATTTTTTGCAGAGAACCGGCTCGAAAATGTCACGAAAGACCAAGCGGCCTAGAAACAAAAGGCTCAAACCGGATGTTCGCAAAGATATAATTCTCGATAAGACCGCAGCACTGATCGCTCGGGAAGGCATATCCGCTGTTTCCATGGAACGCGTGGCCCGGGAAGCCGAAATCAGCAAACCGCTGGTCTATGTCTACTTCTCCAACAAGACGACCTTGCTCCGAGAGCTGTTGCTGCGCGAGCAGCATCGACTGTCGGATCTTCAGGCCAAGGCGGTAAGCAAGGCCAAAGATTTCGAAGATCTGATTCGATTGACCACCAGAACCTACCTCAAACATGTCGAAGCAAACGGGGTTCATATTCAGCGGCTAATGAATGAACCTTCGGTATCGGTCGCATTTGAAGAAGAAGATCGTAAAGGCAGGCGTCAAGCGGTGGAGTTTCTCGCTAGCGAAGTCAGTCGGTCATTCGGTGTCCCCCGAAAGACGGCTGAGCTAGCCGCTGAACTGTCTATGGGCATGACCGGTTTTGCCGGCGAAATGATTAGCCGCGGCGTGGTCTCCAGACGAAAAATCGAAGAGATAAATATTTGTTTGGCAATGGGCTGTGTTGCGGCATTGACCGACAAATATGGCAAAGCGCCAACGCCTTCGAAAGCTTGAAAATCGGGTGCGGCACAGTCGACAGCCGACAAACAGGCAACGCGCTAGCCGCGATCGACGATCGCCATAAGCTCGCCACGAGCTGACGCTTCCCCGCGCCGACCATGGTTGCGATTTCCAGTGACCGGTCCATCTCCAATTCGCAGCGACTACCGCCTGTAACCCCATGTATTCTGCAACATATTACTGACGGTATATATAATAATTGACGAGTGACGGTTTGCATAATAAGACTGTTCCGGCAGACCAGGAAGAAAAATCTAAGCGCTGCGATGGAGTGGGTTAGCCGGGAGGAATACGATGAAATCCGCAAAGCATGTTTTTTGGACGACGGCTGCTGCGGTAGCGTTGCCGGCAGCGCCGCTTTGGGCGCAGCAGAGCGACGATGCCCAGGCCGATAGTATCGATCTTGCTCAACAGGATGTTGCCGCGAGCAGTTCCAATGCGATCGTTGTTACAGCGCGTCGGACGGACGAAACGCTGTTCGAAACACCCGTTGCTGTTTCGGTCATTTCAGGCGAATTTCTCGACGACACCGGTTTTGTCGAAGTCGGCGACATTGTTCGGTTCGTCCCCGGGTTTGACCTGACTCCACTCAACACAACCCGCGCCACGGGTTCCAAGATTCGCGGGATTTCAACTTTCAGCTTCAGTGATGGATTTGAATCGAGCGTGTCCACGGTCATTGACGGCATTGTTCTCGGCCGCGAGGCGCAGGGCTTTTTTGACCTTGTCGACGTTGAATCGATCGAGGTTATTCGCGGTCCGCAAGGCACGTTGTTTGGCAAGAATGCTTCCGCCGGCGTTATCAATATCCGCACCAGGGATGCGGAGTTCGATTTTGGCGGGATGGCAGACCTTACGATAGGCAGCTTTGACGAACTGAGGCTTCGTGGTTCGATTACGGGTCCGCTGGTTGAAGATGTACTCGCGATCCGTCTCAGCGGAACGTATAACACGCGAGACGGTGTGCTGGACAACGCGCTACCGGGTGAAGATGATCTGAACGACGACGATTCGCTATCGTTGCGCGCTCGCCTGTTGTTCCAACCGACACCCGAACTCACTATCCGGCTGAATGGCGACTATATCTCCGAAGAAAATCGGTGTTGCCTGCCGACATTCCGCGCGGCGGGTCCGCCGACCCCGGCGGTTCTGTTCGCGATAAACCCCGGCGTGCTTCAACTTCAGGACGCGCTTGGCCAGCTGGGTGTGGTTCCCGGGCCCGGCAATAGATCGGTGGCGGTCGATGACGACAATATCCTGCAGGAATCCGAAGCAGGCGGCGTTTCGCTCAATATCGAATATGCGTTTTCCGATCTCACGCTGACGTCCATCACCGGCTGGCGGCATTGGGAAATTGACGAATTCAATGAAGCGGACGGCGTTTCAAACTCCAACGTCAACAATCGCAACGGCACCGTGTCCTCGACCGAACAGTTCAGTCAGGAATTGCGTCTGGACGGCGAAGTCACGGATGGCGTGTCAATCGTCGCCGGGCTTTTCTACTTCCATCAGGATCTTGATGCACAAGGCCAGGTCGATATCGATTTGGCGCTGCCTTTTCCGCCGTTCTTCAACGTGCGCACAAATGCCGATCGTACCGTCGAAACGGAAAGCTTTGCCGTCTATGGCGAAGGAACGTTCGACATTACCGACAGATTGTCGCTGGTGCTGGGTGCCCGCTTTACGGACGAAAATCTCGAGGCGACCTATGATCGCGTTTCGACGCCGATTCTTGCCGCCGCTCCGTTCGGCCCCTTCTTCGGGCCTGATGTGGTTGGGCAGCAGAGTGTCAGCGACCAGGATCTGTCGGGACGAGTTATTGGCCGATACATTTGGTCCGATAATTTCATGACCTATGTCTCTTGGTCGCGCGGCTATAAAGGGCCGGGTATCGATGTGGCCGAGAGCGTCAACGTCAATGCGATCATGACGCCGGGCGGACTGCCTGTGCTCCCGCCGGAAATTCCGACTTTATGGGAAGCGGGCTTCCGGTCAAACCTGTTCAACGACGCGCTGACCCTGAACGTCACGCTGTATCATCAGGACGTCCGCGATCTTCAGGGCATATCTTCTGACGCGGCCGGCAACGCCATCAATGTTTCGATCGATGAAGTAAGCGCGACGGGCATCGAAGCGGACTTCTTTCTCCGGCCCGCTGCGTTGGATGGTTTCACCCTCGCGGGGAGCCTTGCCTATAACGATATCGAGATCAGTGCATTCTCCGAGCGCCCCGATCTGGAGGGAATCCGGTATCGCGACAATCCGCGCTTTTTCTACTCACTGATTGGAGATTATCGGACGAACTTGTTCGGTTCCGATTTCGAAGGCTTCATCCGTGGCGAATGGTCTTGGCAATCGTCGAAGAACACGAACCTGGCGCGTGCGCCCTTTGCCGAGGTCGATTCATACGGCCTGCTGAACCTGCGCTTCGGCATCAATGCGCCTGATGACGCCTACGGACTGACTTTCTCCGTCGAGAATGTCACCAATGAAGACTATGCCCACTTCATATTCAATTCGTCCTATGGGGCATTGGATGGCGGGCAAACGGTGTCTCAATTTCTCGGCGATCCGCGGACCTGGTCACTGACTTTTCGTACCCGTTTCTGATCGGGTCGGTCTCTCGCCATTTTGGGCCTGAGCCGGTGGCGGCAGTGCGCTAAGCGCATTGCCGCCAACGGTTTGCCGGAGAAGATCAGCTATCAGCTCGACGCAATATCGCGATCTCCGGAAGCGCATCGCCGAATAGCGGGAAATGGATCGACGGCGCTCTGACAAGATGGCCGGATCGCCATAGGATTCTTCGGCCGCGGCTATACGCGCAACAAGAGCTTGCCGTTATTCTGTCCGCGGAACAGCATTTTCAGGATCGCAGGAAAGTTCTCGATTCCCCGTTCGATCTGTTCTTCAAAAACCAGCTGTCCGTCGGCCACCCATTGCTGCATCTCTGCTCGGGCTTGCGGGTTTTGGTCTTTCCAATGGATGTTCAGCAAACCTTCCATCCGTGCGCCCTTACCGATAAGGTTCAGATAGTTTCGCGGTGCGTGGATCGTTTCGAGATTATTATAGTCCGAAATTGCTCCGCAGATGACTATCCGCGCACCCATGGCGAGGTTGTCCAAGGCATTTTCCAGCATCGTGCCGCCGACATTGTCGAAATAGACGTCGATGCCTTTGGGGCAGTGTTTCCCCAATTCGGCGCCGACATCCTCCGATTTGTAATCGATGCAGGCATCCGCACCATAATGATCCACTACCCGTCGGCATTTCTCCGGGCCGCCGGCGATGCCTATCACCCTATTGCCTTTCAGTTTCGCTATTTGGACGGCAACATGGCCAACTGCACCAGCGGCGGTCGAGATGACCACCGTCTCGTCGGTCGTCATCGCTCCGACGCGCAACAATCCAAAATAGGCGGCCAGGCCGGTGCCGCCCAATCCGCCCAGATAACTTTTGATCGGGGCGATCTCCGTATCGAGGGTCGAGACGTTCTTCGCTGAGCCGGTGTAGATCGATTGCACCCCCAACAGCCCCAGAACTTTATTACCCACCGAGAATTCCGGTGTGCGCGATGCAATGACTTCGCCCGCTGCTCCGGCGCGCATCACGTCGCCAAGGGCTACCGGGGGTATGTAGCTCTCGAAATCTGACACCCAGGTTCGCATTGTCGGGTCGATCGAAACATATTCGATTGCCACCTGGATATCGCCGTCGCGGAGCGCTGGAACCGGTTCACGGCCGAATTGAAACGTATCGTCGGCGATATCGCGGTCGGGCCGGTTCGCCAGTCTGATCGTTGTGTTTTCCATGGGTTCGTCGATCCTATTATGTGTCTCCGCCCGGCCAATCCCCGACGTTACGCCTGGGCGACCTTTGGAACGTGACCTGCCTTTTTCGATTCAAGCTCATCCAGAATTTTTCGGTGCTCGCTGCCAGTCAAATGGTAGCGAGCATAGACGGGGATCGCGATCAGCGCGCCGAGGCCCATGATAGGACCGCCGACAAGTCCGAGCCGGAAGATGATATCGCTGTCGACCTGACCCGGCACAGCATTGAACGGAATGCGGATGAAAAGATCCAGCAGGATCCCTGCGACGAAATGACCCGCGGAATTGGATGCCTTCGCAAAAAAGGTTCTCGCCGAATATATCAAACCTTCCTGCCGCAATCCGGCGGCCAGCTCATTCTGGTCGGCGACATCGCCGAGCATTGACAGTACGGCGACGGCGGCGACGGCAATCGAGGCGGCAACGCCGGCAAGACAAGCGAGTAGTATCGGCAACAAAAACGGTGAATCATTGGCCGGGAAAAGGCCCAGAAGCCGCAGATCGATGGATATTTGGGCCAGGATTGTCACGGAAATGATGGCGCCCAACAAAACCGGGCGACGATCGAATCTGCGCATCAGGTTTGGCGCCAACAAAGCTCCGATCAATATGGCTGGTGCTGCGGCAAGACCAAACCAGCGCATTTGTTGGGTCTCGAGTTCCCAGAAATAGGTATTGATGAATACGCTCAAGGTTTCGTTCAGCCCTACGGCGATCATGAAAAAGAAGAAGCCGAACATCAGGAAGCGGTAATTCCGGTTGTGCAGCGCATTCATCAAGTCTTGGTAATAGACTTTCAGGCTTAGCTTTTGCTGGTTGAGGGGCGGGGTACTGAGATAGGGTATCTGGCTCTTGGTACCCCAAGCACTGAGATAGATGGCGAACAGAACAATCCCTGAAGTCCAGAAAACCAAAGGCCCATAGGCGTCACGATCGAGATGTCTGGGTATCGCGGTGCCGTCGGGCAATAGTGTTTCACCTCCCAGGAAAAACCCCCAGGCCGTGAACGCGAAAATCGCGCCGGTCAGATAGCCGAATAGCGCATTGATGCTGAAAAGACGCGACCGGTCATGCGCTTCTTTTGTCAGCTCCCCGCCCAGTGCAAAATGGGGAATCACGTACAGCGTCAGGAACAGTCGACTGACGATCGTCCAGAAGCACAGCCACAGAAATAGCGGCATTTGATCAGGCCCGTCTCCACCCACAGCCTGGGTCAGGAAATCCGGAGGTGAAAAGATCATATAGAGTGAGATCGCCACCGGAATCGGCGCTGCAAACAAAAAGGGGTGGCGTCGGCCCAATCGCGATTTCCATCGATCCGAGATCATGCCCACGGCCGGATCAGAGATCGCATCGCCGAGAAGCGCGAGCATTATCGCGGTGCCGATCAGCGCATTGGAAAGGCCGATCGCCTGATTGTAGTAGATCCCGATAAATGTGTTGAACATGCCGAGAAACACAAGTTCGCCCACGGCTCCGACACCGTAAGCCAGTTTGATCCGGAACGGCAATTTCCCCTGCGATCTGGTTGCTTCGACCAATTGCTTCCCCCTTAGTCAGGCTTCGTCACATTCGATCGGCACCCGGTTTCAGCCGTTAACGCCGCGCACTTTATTATATAATCCGTCATTTGTGTTATCGAGCAAGTGATCGCAAGTCAAATTCAATAGTCCCGGTTTTCTGCCATTTATGGTGAATAATCGGGTTTCACACTACAATTTTGATTCCGCCATTGAGAGGCTATTGACCTGAATCGGCTAGTCATTTAATGACGGTTTATATAATTAAATGACTAGCCGCTCCGAGAGCGGGCGTCATAGCGACGCCCGGCCGGGAAGGACCAGATGCGATGGATGCCAACAAACATTTTCGCCACGCCCTTGGCGCATTTGCAACCGGTGTTACGGTCATCACGACCCTATCCGAAAACGGCTCCCCGGTTGGTGTGACAGCGAGCAGTTTCAACTCGGTCTCGCTTGATCCGCCATTGGTCCTCTGGTCGCTTGCCAAAACGGCAGGGTCTCGCCACGCCTTTTGTTCCAGCGGGCATTTCGCAATCCATGTCCTGTCATCGAAGCAAGAAGGATTGTCGGGGCAGTTCGCATCGGCCGGTACCGAGAAATTTGCAGGCATAGCGTGGGATCATGGCCAGCTGCGATCGCCGATTATTGATGAATATGCTGCGCTATTCGAATGTCGGACCAGTTACCAATATGAAGGTGGCGACCACATCATCCTGGTTGGCGAGGTGATCAATTTCGATCATCGCGACGAACAACCATTGCTTTTCCATGCCGGCCAATATGCCGATGCCAAACCGCGCGAGCCAGTCGCTACACATGCCGCGAATACAGACGATCTCGGCTTTGTCGCCGACGATTTTCTGTTCTATCTGCTGTCGCGCTCCTACACCCAACTGTCCTGGCCGACCCGCGATCGAATGAAGGAGCTGGGTCTTTCGCAGACCGACTATCTGATCCTGGCGTTTTTGGGCATGAACAGTGCCACTGGCGCAGAGGAACTTACGCGGCGGCTCGCGCGAATAGGGGTGCATGCCGATCAGCAGCATCTCGATGGCATGGTCACCCGGAGGCTAGTTGATCACGACACAGACGATCGGTTGGAGATGTCCGAAAAGGGTCGCAGCGACCTAATTCAAACTCTGGTCCTTGCAAAATCTGTTGAAGAGGACCTGTTCGATCATTTCACGGCGGCTGAGATTGCCACGACCAAGTCGGTTCTCCGCAAGCTCATAGAGCTGACCAACGACTATATTTGAGCGAAGCTGACAGTACGCTCACCAATCGCCGTGGGCCGCTTTACATCTTCGCTAGTTGCAGGATTGACCTGAATGCCGACAGGCCCGGTCATCCCTTTGAAATGAGCGCTTCAATCCCACCGTTGATAAATGCGGTGACGTCTTTGATCATCTGGGTGCGATCCCCGCCATATTGCCGCCAATGCATCGCGGCCGCCTGGGAAGCGCCGGCACTGAAAACCACGATTTTGGCCGCCTGACCGCGGCTTACCGAATAGGCTTCCATCGTGCGCTGGATTAGAATGGGACCAACATCAATTTTTCTCCGCAATTTCACCTTGTCGATCCCGTTTTCGATATCGGGCTGGCTGCGCAAAATGGACAGAATATTGCCATCGGCCACTTCATCAAAATTTGTTCTGACGGAAACGTGCAGAAGATGCTGGAAATCCTTGTCGACATCCAATTCTTCAAGAACCTCAGTATAATAGCGAACGATCTCCCGCTCGGTGAGTTCCTGTAAGAGGGACAGGCGCGTGTCGAAATATTTGTAAATCAGCGGATTGCTGACATGAGCTTCCTTGGCCACAGCTTCCATTGTCAGCGAGGCAAATCCCCGCTTCAGGATGATTTCCTTGGCGCAATCGAGCAGCTGCATACGTCGGTCGTGAGGTGACATACGCGAACGTTTCGGTTTGGTCGGGCTCGTCATCGACCGAAGCATAGGCCAACCTCGAGCGGACTCAAATTCAGTTGATGGTCTGGCGCGTCCGGAACCAACGGAGACTCACGATTTCGAATCTAAAGTCCCATCAGATCTTCGAAATTCTTGCTGTAGAAATGATCCAGTTCTTCCGGCGTGGCATCGACCGCGTCGAGACTTCGTTCAAAATCACCAAATGGATCACTGCCACCTTCCGGATGCGGATAATCCGTGTTGAACATCAGGATATCCTTGCCAACATTGCGCAATACCCAGCCGGTATCTTCCATATGGAATGGGGTCACGCGCACCTGGCGCCGGACATAATCGGATGGCTTGATTGACAGATCGCGAAGGGCAACATCAAACTTGCCGAGCTCTTTCACGCCCATGTCGAGATTCATCATCATTGCCGGAATCCAGTTTGATCCCAGTTCGATCAGACCGACTTTCAGTTTCGGAAACCTCTCCAGCACGCCATCATAGATCATGCAGGTCATCCAGCGTTCAATCGAATGATGCAGGACGTTCAGGTCTTTCGGCTTGGTGGTTTCGATATTGAAAGGATTGCCTTCCAGATTGCGCTCCACACCGGTGTTCATATATTCATCGGTCATGTTCGCACCGCTGCCGATATGCAGAACAATCGGGACGCCGGCCTCTTCCATCATCGCCCAGAGCGGGTCATAGGACCGATGTGACGGCGCGCGGCCATCCACTGCGTCGGACAACAGCCAGATCGCACTGATGCCGAAATCGATCGCCTGCTTCAGGCTGATCAGGGCTTTTTCCGGATCGGCGAGGGACATGAACCCGACCGGCAAAAGGCGATCGTCATCGGAACAGAAGTCCGCCATGCCCCGGTTCAGCGCTTCGGAACCTTCATAGACCAGACGCAGATCCTTCGATTTGGCAAAGCGCGAAAGCCCGGCCAGCGGGAACACCAGCTGTGACTGAATGCCCATGATATCGAGGGCTTCGCTGCGTTCTTTTTTGTCGACTGCGCCATAGGCTGCAAACTGGTTCAGTTTGACCTTGTGACCGAAAATGTTGGACTTCAGTTCTTCGGTCAGCTGGGGCGTATTGCCCGCCAGTCTTTCTTCGGCGGCCTTCAGCAACGGCTGCAGTCCCGGCAGTGTCTTTGGGATCAGGCCTTCCGACATATTCTCTTTCACATAATCGCTGCCATAACCGGCAAGCCAGTCAAAGGCGTCTGTGATGTGACTGTCGGCATCATGGATTATCCGGCCCGCCCGGTGAGAACTCTTTGGTTTTTCCTGCATCATCGTCGTGGCCATCGCTTCCGTCTCCATCATTGATTTTGGTATTACAGGCTTTGAATACGTGCTATTATATGAAACATATAATAAGAGTCAACCAAGTTCGCTGTTTCGCGTCCCTGCCGAGCAAGTGGTGAAGGACATCCGCCGCGGGACGCGGCGGCATTTCCCCGCAGAAGACAAGGCCCGGATCGCGCTGGATGGCTGCGCCGCAGACGAGCACAAGCAGCTTATTCATGCGAGCGGCAATCTGACGCGCTCGAGCGCGGACACCTATGCCTATGACGGCGACAAGCTTATTGACTAATCATATAATAAGCGGCACAAGCTCATCGTCCGTAATGCGGCAGCATGGAGAGGGGCTTGGCATGATCGGCACAATCGACCGGGATTTCGGAGAGAAATTTCTCACCAGTATCGACAATTTCTACAGCTACGGTACCGACCAGCTGTTCAACGAATGGTGGGACGGCGCACCGCAGGACGCGATCGACAAATATGTGGCGGCGATCGAAAACCATCCTGAACAGGCGGCGCTCGCGCAGGATCAATGGTATGCCGAGCCGCTCGATCTTGCCGAGCTCGACCGTTATCCGCCCGGCTCGCTCGGTCATGCCTATCGGGAATTCATGGTCGCGAACGATCTCGCCGAAAAGCTCGCCCTCGGCTATCGTGAGTTGCATGAGCAATTCGCGGCAGACGGCAAACTCGATGCGATGCCGCCGCTCATGCAGTACAAGGTGTTACGCGGCTTCCAGACGCACGATCTCCATCATGTGCTGACCGGCTATCCGCCGACGCCGTTCGGTGAGCTGGCGCTGCAGGGCTTCCAGCTCGCGCAGATGAACTATCCCTATTCGGCGATGATCATCGCGACCGTGACCGGGCATATGACGCTGCTCGACCCATGGCTGATCAATCCGGCGATGGACGCGATTACCGATGGTTGGGGCTATGGCCGGCAGGCGCGCTCGATCCAGTTCGTCAAGTTCGAAACGATGCTCGAACGACCGCTGGGCGAGGTGCGCGCTGAATACCGGCTGCTCCGCGAGGCGCCGGAAAAACCCGACTATGCCGAGGTGCCCGAGATAACCGGCACCGTCACCTGAAACAGGAGCAAGAGCTATGGATCTGAGACTGAACGGCGCGCGTGCGCTCGTCACCGGCGGCAGCCGCGGTATTGGCGCGGCGATCTGCAAGGCGCTGGCTGCCGAGGGCGCGGCGATTGCGACCTGCGCGCGCGGCGAAGAGGGGCTCGAAGCGGCGCTGCAGGACTATCGCGTGCAAGGTGTCGAAGCTCATGGCGAAGCGATCGATGTCCGCGACGCCGAAGCGTTCGAGGCCTGGGTTATGCGCTCGGCGGAGGCGCTGGGCGGACTCGATATCGTTGTCAGCAACGTCTCGACGCGGATCGATCCGGCGAGCGAAAGCTGGTGGCCCGATACGTTCGAGGCCGATCTCATGCAGCATGTGCGACTGAAGACGCTCGCCGTGCCGCATCTCGCCAAAGGCAATAATCCGGCCATGGTGTTCATCGCCTCGATCGCATCGGTGCTGACCGTGCTGCCCCCGCATGAGGAGGCCTATGGCGCGATGAAGGCCGGGCTCGTCAATCTTGTCGGCCAATGGGCGGCCCAGCTTGCGCCGCAGGGCGTCCGCGTCAACGCGATTTCGCCGGGCCCGATCGATTTCGAGGGCGGCTGGTGGGATGGCGTCAAGAAAGTCCAGCCCGAATCCTATGAACGTGCCGCGAGCCTCGCCGCGCTGGGCCGGCTGGGGCGTCCGGAAGAAGTGGCCGAAGCCGCCGCCTTCCTCGCCAGTCCGGCCTCTTCGTTCACCACGGGTATCAATCTGCGGATCGATGGCGGGCTGATCAAGACCGCTAACTTCTAGCGGCCTCGCGCTGCTTGTCCCAGGCAGCGAGGCGGCGCGCGACGACATCGGGATCCGATAGCCGGTCGAGCGCCAGCTTCGAAGCATCGGCCACTTCGATAATCGCTACGCGGTTGCCGTCGGGATCGCGCGTCCACAGCGTCGGATGACCGGCGATATTTTCCCCATCCTCAACGGCAATTCCGGCACCCTCGAGCCGCTTCCGTTCCGCTTCGATATCTTTGCAGCAAAAGCCGACCCGGCGATAACCGGTCGCGCCATTCTGGGGCGGCGTTGCAGCACCGGTTGGCGGGTGATGATATTGCCACATTTCGAGCTGGATGCTCGGCGTCTTGATCCACGCCGCGCTGACATCGACATCGGCCATGCCGGTGACATTGGAAAAAAGCGGATTGTCGAACCGGCCCGTGCGATGCGGATCGCGGCCGATCAGCCGCGCGTAGAAGTCCGACAGCGCCTCGATATCGGGCGTGACAAGGGCGATATGGGCAAACCAGATCGGCGTTTGCGGATCGGCGGTGGGCACACCCTCCACCTCGATCAGCGTCGCATCTGCATCGCGGCCATAGGCATAGATCGCACCGGTGCCGAGCGCGACGGGTTTGTCGTTGAACGCCATCCCGCCGTCCGCAAGGCGCTGCCACAGACCGTTGCCGTCGCCCGATTGCAGGCAGAAATGCCCGATGCCGGGATCGCAGACGCGTTTCTCCGGCGGGGTCTGTCCGCTTTGCGCCTGATGCAGCGCGACATAGAAGTTCGGCCCGGCCAGCCAGGTTGCGGTGTCGTCGGCATCCGCATCGACGGCGTCGAGATCGGCAGCCTGGCGATAGAAGGCCGCCGTCGCCGCCGGGTCGGGCGTGTTGATGGCGACATGATGGAGGCGGAGGGTCATGATGAGGCAAACTCCCTGATGCTGGAGGCGAGTGAATCGGGTATTTCATGGATGATGCCGTGGCCGACACCGTCGAAGCGTTCGATGCGATGATCGGGTGCGACCGCGCCGAGGCCGTCGAGCAGCGCCGGTACGAAGACCCTGTCGGCCATACCCCAGAAGATGAGCACGGGGACATCGACGCGAAGGCTCGGATCGTCCACCCAATCGGGCATGATGGTATCATCGCTCGCGGGTACGACGAAGGGCGAGGCGCGATACCAGTTGAGCATCGCCTCCATCGCATGCGGATGCGACCAGGCGGCGATATATTCGGCGCGATCCTCTTCCCCGAATACGGGATTGGCGGCGAACATGCGGCGCCACAGCCCGTCGGGCCCGCCTTCGAGCAGTTTCGCCGCGGCCCCGGGCGCGCGCAGCCGCTCGATATAGGCCGAGGCGGCGCGCTGTTCGGGATCGTCGATCAATCGGCGCTGGAAAAGTACAGGGTGCGGCGCATTGGCGATCGCCAGCCGATCGATCCGCCCGCCATGCCGCGCCGCATAGTACCAGGCGAGCATTCCGCCCCAGTCATGCCCGGCGAGAACAGGCCGCCTGTCCCCGCAGGCATCGACCAGCGCGTCGATATCGCCGAGCAATTCCTGAATCGTGTAGGCGTCAATGCCCTCGGGCCGGCTCGACAGACCGTAGCCGCGCAGATCGGGCAGCAGGCAGTGAAAATCACCTGCTAGCGCGGCGGCGACTTTCCGCCATGCGCCGCGATGTTCGGGAAAACCGTGCAGAAACAGGATCGGCGGGCCATCGGGGTTGCCGCACGTCTCGACGGCAAGCGTGACCGGGCCGTTGACGACGCGCATCGCCGTATCCGCCAGGGCTGTCTCAGCGGGCCGTGGCACCGCCATCGACCGGGATAATCGCGCCGTTCACGAAACTCGCTTCGGGCCCGACGAGAAAGGCGACGACGTTGGCAACTTCCTCGGGCTCGCCATAACGCCCCATGGGGAGCGCATCGCGAAACGCTCGCGAAAAGGCTTCGGGGTCGTCGGGTTGGCGCGTGCGTGCGAGTTCGTCGATCATGTCCGTCTGGATCGGCGCGGGGCAGACGGCGTTGGCGCGGATACCGTGCATGGCGTGCTCTATCGCAACCGATTGGGTGAGACCGATCACCGCGCGTTTGCTCGCGGCATAGCCTGCAACGTTCGCGCCGCCGCGCATGCCTGAAACGGAGGAAATGTTGACGATCCGGCCCTTGCCCTTGAGCAGCGCGGGCAGACAGTATTTCATGCCGAGAAAGACGCCGGTTGTGTTAACCTGCATGACCCGTTCGAACGCATCGTCCGGATAATCGGCAAGCGGCCCAACATGGCCAGCCACACCGGCATTGTTGACGAGCATATCGAGTGTCCCGCCATTGCGTTCGATATGAACGAGCGCGTCCTGCCAGCAGGCAAGGTCGGTAACGCTGCCCCGGATTGCGATCGAACTGGCGCTCGCATCGTCCAGCAATTTTGCCAGCCCGTCATGATCGGCATCAGGTAGGTCGATGCCGATGACCGTCGCGCCCTCCGTTGCGAGACGCAGCGAAATGGCGCGGCCTATGCCCTGCGTTGCGCCAGTGACGATTGCGGTCTGTCCCTCAAGAAATCCCATTGCGGCCATCACCCTTTGTCCCCGTGCGCATGATTTCTTTGCCGCCTACAGCATTATTATATAAACAGTCAATAATTGATACGGCGCCTTGGGCAGCCTACAGCCGGTTCCCAACATGGCTGATGCGGCGGAAGCTTGGAAACACTGCCTATTATGGTAGACGGCTGGGATGAACGAAGCAGTGCAAGCCTCGAAAGCGGAGCCCCGCAAGCGGCGGAGGATGGCGCCGGACGACCGCCGGGCGCAGATACTCGATGCGGCCGCGCGGATTATCGTCGAGGACGGCGTTTCTGCGGCGATCATGGAGCGCGTGGCGCGCGAAGCCGGCGTGTCGAAGCCGCTCGTCTACGCCTATTTCGACAATCGGGCCAATTTGCTCAGCACTCTTCTGTTGCGCGAATATCCCGCCTTTCAGGGCACGCCAGTCGAACCGTATCCGGGAGAGGATTTCGAGGGCATCATTCGCCGTACGACCGTCGATTTCATCGATCGCTATGTCGCCAATGGCGTGCTGATCGAGCGGCTGTTGAACGAGCCGGCTGTTGCCGAGGATGTTCTCCGGCGTCAGGCCGAAGGCCGCAAACAGGTAGCGGAATTTTTCGGAAAGCTCATGCATGACGAGTTCGGTAGCCCGCTTAAGGTGAGCGAACGGGCCGTGCTGCTGCTGATGGGGGTCACGCTGTCGGCAGCGCGGATGCTCGTCCGCGACGATAGCAAGCATGACGAAGTGGTCGATCTGACTGTCAAGATCATCGTCGGCGCCGCGGAAAAGCTGGGCCGGACGAGTTAGCCGCGCGCAAAGCGGCGTTGCTGCCAACGCCATCGTATCTGTTCTGCGAAACGGTTCCGCTGACGGAATGGCGTCGTTGTTGCGTCACCGCAACGCTTATTGACCATTTATATAAGAATATTGACTATCGTTATAATTAATGCAACTTCCCTCAAAAAAAGACGAGTGGGAGGACAATATGACATACCGGCAAAACGGAGTTTTCGGCGCGACGGTTTCCGCATTGGCGCTGGCATGGGGCGCATCCGCATCGCCCGCCATGGCGCAGACAACGGCGGCCGCGAACCTGTCCGATAGCCCGATCATCGTGACGGCCCAGCTGCGCGAGGAAGATATCCAGGACGTGCCGATCGCGATTACGGCGCTGACATCGGACGATCTGGCCGCCGCGCGAATCGAAGATTCGCTGGATCTCCAATTCAATGCGCCCAACGTCATTCTCTCGGCCAACCGCAATCTCACGATCCGCGGTGTGGGCTCGCAATCCTTCGGCGGCAGCAACGACACCAACATCGGCATCCTCATCAACGGCGTCTTCCTGCAGCAGGGCAGCACATTCGGCGAGTTTTTCGACCTTGAGCGGATCGAGGTATTGCGTGGGCCGCAGGGCACGTTGTTCGGGCGGAATACGACGGGTGGCGCCATCAACTTTGTCAGCCGCCGGCCGACCGACGAATTCGAGGGCTATGTCAGCCTGCAGCTTGAATCCTTCGAGGGCATCCGGGCCGAAGGCGCGATCAACATTCCGATCGCCGACGGCATCTCGCAGCGTTTCGCCGCCCATTATCTGAAGCGCGACGGCTATACCGAAAACCTGTTCGACGGCGGCCAGATTGACGGGCGCGATCAATATACGCTGCGGTCCAGCACCCGGCTGGAACCGACCGATACGACGACGATTGATCTCGTCCTCACCTATTTCGAGGAAGACAGCAACCGGGCCAACGCCGTGAAGACGCTGTGCACGCCCGACCCGGCCTTTGGATGTTCTCCCAATTCGGTCGATACCGATTTTCCGTCGATCAATTTCCCGATCGACAATGCGCTGATCGGCGGCATTGTGAGGCCCGACACGTTCAGCGCCAACCCGACGGACCTGCGCACGGTCAACATCGATATCAATCCGACCCAGCATATCGAGGATTTCCTCGCCACGCTGGAGATCAACCAGGAAATCGGCGCGGTGACCCTCACGTCGGTCACCGGCTATCGCGACGGCAGCAACAGTTCGGTCCGCGATTTCGATCAGGGTACGCGGCCCAACGCGTTCAATCCGGGCGATTTCGCGACCCCGTTCGGCCCGCTGACGGTGCCCGACAATGGTCTGGGCAATGGCGTGCTGACCTATCTGCTCGGCCCGGCTCAGCAAATCAGCTCGACCGACTGGCGCTCGGCGCAATATGCGGGCGGTTTTCGCGAACAGTTCAGTCAGGAGCTGCGGCTTGCATCGGATCTCGATGGCCCGTTCAACTTCCTGGTCGGCGGCTATTATCTGCATGCCACCGGCGGCGGGTTTGTCGACACCTATATGCCGGCCAACCGCACATTCGGCTTCATCGCCAGCGGCAACACGACCAATGCGATAGTCGATTCCTACGCGGTTTTTGGCGAGGTCTATGTCGACCTGACCGATAATCTGAGTATCCTCGGCGGATTGCGCTACACCCAGGACGACAAGGAAATCACGACTGCCAGCGGCAGTTTCGTGCTCCCGCCGCCTTTCATCGGAGAGGCCTCGTTCGACGCGGTCACCGGCCGGGCCGCGATCGAATGGGAGCCGACCGACGATGTGAACCTGTATGTGTCCTACTCGCGCGGGTTCAAATCGGGCGGGTTCAATCCGGGTAACGCGGTCAATCCGACATTCGACTCCGAATTTATCGATTCCTACGAAGTGGGCGCAAAGACGGAGCTGTTCGACAACACATTGACCTTGAACGCGGCGCTGTTCCGCTACGACTATAGCAACCTGATCGTCGGCAACATCGTCGGAACTCTGGCGACCAACGTCAATATTCCGGCGTCGCGCGTGCAGGGCTTCGAGCTGGAAACGGTCTGGACGCCGGTGCCCGCATTGCGGTTCGAGGCGGCTCTGGGTCTGCTCGATACGGAAATCCGCAGTGACTTCCTGTCGTCCGATCCCTCGCGCGGCGGCGCATTCTTCCAGATCCAGGGAAACGAGCTGCCCAACGCGCCGTCGCGCACGCTGAAACTGGCGGGCGAATATACGATCGACGCCGGCGGCGGCTGGACCGTCCGGCCGCGTATCGATTTCTATTCGCAGTCGAGCTTCTTCTCGCGGGAATTCAACGTCCCGGCCGACCGCGTTGGCGGGTGGGAGCAGTTCGACGCGTCGATCCAGATCGCGAACGAGGATCGCCAATGGGATCTAACGCTCTTCGTGAAAAACCTGTTCGAGCAGGACAGCATCACCTTCCTCGAGACCAATTCGAACCTGGTCGGGAGTTTCCGCAGTGCTTTCCTGCTCGACCCCCGGATATTCGGTGCGAGTTTGCGGGTCGGATTTTAGCGGGATGAACCGCGCCGGCCGCGCATGGTCGGGCGATCGAACCGGCGATCGGGGCCGTCTCTTCCCGGATTTCGGGGTCCCCGGTCGTCATCCTGGCGGAGGAAAGCGCATCGCGCTTTCCTCCGGCCTCTTTTGCGCTATGCCGGTCGTACGATGACGGTCGCGCGCGATATCCTGCCGTTCCGAACGAAACTGTCGTTCGGGGTCGGCGCAATCGGCGAGATTTTTTATCTCGGCATGTTCAACACCTTTATCGGCATTTTCTACAATCAGGCGATCGGGCTCTCCAATTCGCTGATCGGGATCGCGATCATGCTTGCGCTCCTCGTTGACGCCATATCCGATCCGGTGATGGGCGTCGTTTCGGATCGCTGGCGCTCGCGCTGGGGGCGCCGGCATCCGTTTCTTTTCGCCGCGCCGGTGCCGCTGGCGATCTCGCTCTATCTGATCTTCAATCCGCCGGCTGCGCTGGCCGAAGGTGCCGGCGGAGACCCCGATCAGATACTGCTCTTCGTATGGCTTACGGCCTTCACCATCGTCAGCCGCTTGGCGGTCACGCTGTATATCGTGCCCCATCTCGCGCTCGGCGGGGAACTGACCCAGGACCATAACGAACGGTCGCGCCTGTTCAGTGTCAACGCGATTTTCGGATACGCTATGGGTTCGCTTTTCGCCTTTACGGCTTGGGGCTATTTCCTCGCCGGAACGACGATCAATGCTGAGGGGATGGAGATACCGCGCCATCTCGATCCCGAAGCCTATGGGCCTCTTGTGCTCACCGCCTGCGGGTTCCTGCTTACCGCCATTTGGCTGAGTGCGATCGGCACGCTCGATCAGGTGTCGCGATTGAGCCAACCAAAGCCCGACGATGCGCGCATCTCCCTGGCGATATTCTACAAGAGCATATGGGGGGCGATGAAAAACCGGAACTACGCCTTCCTGATCGGCGGCGTCTTTTTCTTCATGGTCGCAACGGGCTTGTACGAAACCTTCACCGTATTCGTGAACACCTATTTCTGGGAACTGCCGTCCGAGGATATTCGATGGTTCGGGCTGTTCGCGGCGCCTGCTGCCGTAGCGGGCGCCTTGACATCGCCGATCGCGATGCGCCGGTTCGATCGCCGGCCGGTATTGATCGGCGCGCTCGTCATAATGGCCGTATCATCGCAACTGCCCGTCGATCTGCGTCTGTTGGGGTTGATGCCCGCCAATGGCGCGCCGCAGCTCCTGCCCCTGCTGGTCGCCAATACCTGCCTGCTGACATTCGGGATCAGCGTCGGCGCGGTAGCGATCCTCTCGATGCTCGGCGATGTGATCGACCAGAATGAGGTCGCCACCGGCAGGCGTGAGGAGGGGGTGTTCTATTCGGCGCGCGCGCTGGTCGGCAAGGCGGCCGTCTCGCTCGGCCATCTGATTGCCGGGGTCATGCTCGATGTCGTCGTTGTCCTGCCGTTCGAGGCCGTGCCCGGTGCGGTTGACGAGGGCGTTATTTTCCGGCTCGGCGTCGTAGCCGGACCGGTTATGGGGCTGATCGTCATCGTCTCACTGGCCTTTTACGCCCAGTATAATCTGTCGCGCCGCGATCATGATGCGCTGCTGGAGGAACTCGCGGAGCGCAAGGACGGCATGGCCGCCGAGCCTGCCTGAGCGCCGGCTATTGCGTTTCGCCGTACAATATCCGCAGCAATTCGATCCGATAGCTTTTCACATCGCCGCCAAATATCTGGGTCATGATCACGCCTGACGTTTCCCCGGCCGGATCGATCCAGAAGCTGGTCGATGCCGCCCCGCCCCAGAAATAGCCGCATTGCGGGAAAACGGGCGTGGTTTCGGTCGGGCCAAGCTTTACCGCGAAACCATAGCCAAAGCCCAGGCCGCGCAGGGTCGGGTCGTCGGACAGGGCTTCGGGCGGCAATTGGTTACTGCGCATCGCATCGGCAAGCGCCGGCGGCAGCAGCGCTGACCCATCGGGTCGCCGGTTTTCGCGAACAGCCCGCGTGAATCGCAGATAGTCGTCCGCCGTCCCGGCCAGTCCCGCGCCGCCATATTCGATGCGCGGCGGGGAAAGGTAAAAGCTGGTTTCCGCATCGTCGATCGGCCGCAAGGCGGCGGCGCCAAGCTCTTCGATCGGCACGCTGCCCATCACGCCCTCGGTGCGATCGGGGAATTGCGGGGCGGCGATATAGGCGCTCGACATCCGGTCTGCGTCTTCGGCCGGCACCTGGAAAAAGGTCGACTCCATGCCGAGCGGCGCAAAGATCCGGGCGGAAAATACGTCCGAAAGCCGGTCGCCGGTGACGATTTCGATGACGCGGCCGAGGACGTCGGTCGCATTGCCATAGGTAAAATCCTCGCCGGGCTGGTTCAGCAGTGGCACGGCTGCGACGCGCCGGACCAGTTCGGCGAGCGATTCAACGGGCGCGCTGCCGTCTGTGGGTGGCTGGTCCACGCCGGGGCCCGCCGGGATACCGCGTGCCGCATAGATCGGACCGGCCGGATTGTCCTCCGCGGTCCGGTAGGTGAGGCCGGCGCTGTGGCGGAGCAGATCGCGGATCGTCACCGGACGTTGGGGCGGGACCGGTTCCGCATCTGACGCATTCTCAGCGGGAAACACTGTCGCGTCGGCGAACTCCGGTATATAGCGCGCCACCGGATCGTCGAGCGAGAGCCGACCCTCGGCGATAAGCTGCAGCGCGACCAGCGATGTGACGGGCTTGGTCATGGAATAGAGCCGGAAAAGGCTGTCCTCGGCCATCGCCCGATCATGTTCCGCATCGGCCATGCCATGAGTGAAGGAAAAAACGGTTTCGCCGTCCTGTTCGACCATCATCACCACGCCCGGCGCGATACCGCGATCGACCATGTCACGCAGCGCTGCTTCGAGCCGCTCGCGCATCGGCTGATCGAAACTCGGCCGCACCGGATCGCCGATGATCGAGCAGACGGCTGCGATATCGCTTGTCGCCGACTGCGCCACCGCCGGAGCGGCGAGAAGCAAAGCGATCGAGGCGCCCAGACCATTTGCGAATCGCATGACACCCCCTCATTATTATAATAATAGTCAATTATAACGAGGCGCATCCAAGGTCAATGCCAGGAAGCGAACTTCAATCACTGCCTGTGCGAACGTACGTGTACGTGTACGTAAATTGCATTGTGGATCAGCGCTGGAGCTCGACGCCGTCGCGATCGATCCTCAAGGATAACCGGCGCCAGCAAACGGTATGGCGCCACCACTGTTAGATGACATAATGATCACGGTGATTTCGGCGGAATGGCAGATAGTGCGCGAAACAATTTGCTCGTAGGCCGTGCCGTCGAACGATGTTCGGCGGACCGAGAAAAGGCTAAAGCTGTGAGCGATATCTGAAGCGCTTGTCGAATCGCTGACGATGGCGCGTCGCGGCTCACATAGTGGTGCTATCGGGCGCGGTTGCCTGATCGCATGTCCGCTTCGCGCCCATTGCGGGCGGTCAATCCGATAATCGTGTCAGTGGAAATCGCGCGATTTCGGTATGATCTGCACGTTGCGTGGGTGGCGGTGGAGACCCGGCGGGACCGGATTGACGACATGATCGGCGCGATCGACCTCAGTTTCGAGAAGATCGTCGGATAGCGCCAGCAGCCTGGGCGTGGCGTCGATCAGCCTTGCGGCGACGACATGGATGACGTCCTCGTCCTTCTGCACGGTGCCGTGCACCTCGATCACCCGCGCGCTCATGATCGTCTTGCGGTAGCGCGCCATCACATCGGGCCAGACGACGAGATTGGCGATCCCGCTTTCGTCCTCGAGCGTGATGAAGCAGACGCCCTTGGCCGTACCCGGCCGCTGGCGGATCAGGACAATGCCGGCGACGCGCACTCGGGCGCCCGACTTGATCGTGCGAAGGTCGCTATTCTGGCGGAAGCCGCTTTCCCGATATTCGCCACGCAAAAATTCGAACGGATGCGCTTTCAACGATAACCGGATCGTTTGATAATCGGCGACGACATGCTCGCAAAGCGGCATCGAGGGTAGCGCAACAGGCGTTTCAGTCCCTTCATCGCGCTCCTCGGCAAAGGTGAAGAGTGGCAGGTCGGGCGCCTGTTTGAGGGCGCGGCTATCCCATAGGGCCTGACGGCGGTCGAGATTCATCGAGCGGAAGGCATCGGCCGCCGCAAGTTTCTGGATCGCTCCAACGGGGATGCGCGTGCGCGTTTTGAGGTCTTCGACATCCGTATAGGGCCGATCACGCTCGGCCATAATGGCTGCGGCATCGTCCTGAGCGATCCCGCCAATCTGTCGAAAACCGAGACGGACTGCCCAGCGCCCGGGGTCGATGGGTTCGAGCAGATTGTCCCAATCGCTATAGTTTACATCCGGTGCGCGGATCTCG
>JBCBSD010000023.1:0-67344 GCA_039819365.1 Pseudomonadota bacterium | reverse complement strand
GGCGCCGCCTATCCCGTCGCCAGCGACACGCTGCTCTACCTGTTCGACCAAAGCCAGGCGATGGCACGTCTTGAAAGCCATGAGTCGCGTTGGGGCGGCGACATCGAACAGAGAATGGCGCGGCAAGCCACCGATTATCTGACCAGTCGGTCCAGCGACGTCGCCGGCACGCTCACCGATCCACTTCCCGTCCAGGCCGACCGCAATCCGGAAACCGGTGAATGAAAATTCGTAATTTGATCACTCAACCTTAAGGAGACTTACTATGACATTTTGGAACCGCCGCAATTTTCTGGCCGTGGTGCCTGCGGCTCTCATCGCCTGTAGCGCGCAGGCGACGCCTGCCGAGATCGTCGTCCATAAGACGCCGAGCTGCGGCTGCTGTAACCTATGGATCGATCATGTTCGCGAAGCGGGCTTTCAAGTCCGAGCCGTCGATGTTGACGATACGACCCCTATTGCCACGCGACTTGGCGTTCCCGCTGATTTGCGCTCCTGTCATACCGCCGAAATTGATGGCTATGTCATCGAAGGTCATGTGCCGGCGCGCGAAATCCGGCATCTCCTCGCCGAACGGCCAGATGCCATTGGCCTTGCCGTACCCGGCATGCCGCTCGGCTCGCCGGGCATGGAAATGGGCGAGCGTCGCCAAGCCTATGACGTGATCCTGTTCGACCGGACAGGCGGCAGGCGGGTTTTCGCCAGCTACTGAACCTGCGTCCGATCATAATCTGGCGCATCCAAAAAAATGCAGAGGGCCGATAAGGGGAGGGAAAATATCATGGCGCAATCAATAGCGTCCCGAATGCGCAGATCGTTGGCGCGCAATGGCGTCTGGGGAACGATCAAACTTGCCTTCCTTAATTTGACGCTTCTGGCAACCGGCGGATCACAAGACCATCGCTACGTCCACGATGCGAGCTTCGATCTGGAATATGGTGTCGATACTGGCGGGGTTGTTGAACTCGACGAAATGGAAAACCCGGCCGGCTCGCTCGAAAATGCCGGCCGGTACGAGGCGATCGATCCGGCCTGGTTCGACAACCTGTTCGCCCGAACCGGTATCGAGAATGTCGAGGATTTTCAGCTTCTCGATGTGGGTTCCGGAAAGGGCCGGGTGCTTATGCTCGGGGCATTGGCAGGCTTCCGGGACGTCATCGGCGTCGAAATCGACGAGGGACTGCACCGGATTGCGTCACGTAATATGGAGATATTCCAGAAGCAAATGCCGGATGTCCGGTTTACGCTGCATCATACTGATTTACGAGACTTCGCGTTTCCGCTCGGTTCGATCCTGTGTTTTGCCAATAACCCGGTCCATCAACCGCTATTCCAACAACTTGTGACGAAAATCGAAGAGGCGCTTTTCGCGCATCCCAGAAAGTTCATCTTTGTCTATTTGCACGCACTGCACGTCGAAGCCTTTGCGAATGAGAATTGGGTCGAGCTGGATGCCGGGCTGGTAGACGGCTCAGACCGGCATCCCTATGCGATCTACGAGTGGACGGGTAATGTGCCGTCTGCTTGATGACCAACCCGCCACGGGCGCTCCAGCGGCATAGACATTTCTAGCCAATGTGAAGCAGCGTTTCGCCCTCAAAAGCATAGGGAGGAACATCGAGATTTCGAGGCGCCGGCCCCCGTCGGACACGCCCCGACGCATCGTAAATCGATCCGTGGCAAGGGCAAAACCATCCCCCGTATCGACCTTGGGGATCTCCAACCCTCTGTCCGAGCGGGATACAGCCGAGGTGCGTGCAAACGCCGATCATGACAAGCCATTCCGCTCGCTGGACGCGCTCAGCGTCCGACTGAGGATCGATGAGATTGAAATTTTGATCGTCGGCTCTTGCCCGCGCGCTTGTCTCGGCCGTCCGACGGACGATAAACACGGGCTGCTTACGCCATGTGACGGTTATACGTTGGCCCGGTTCGATGGGCGTCAAATCGACTTCCGTTGATGCTTGTGCAAGAACATCGGCCGACGGGTTCATGCTATCGATGAACGGCCATGTAGCGATTAGAGCGCCGGTACCGGCCACCGCGACAGGCGCGACATGCAAGAAATCCCGCCGCCTGATTTCCGATGATCCAGAGACGCCGGCATGGTTACCAGGATTGCCGATAACATCCGTTGCAGTGCTTTGGGACGGCTTGCCGCCCATGATCTCCTCCGATCGTCTAGACTTATGGCCGCTCTCGTTCGACGGCAGCGGCACCGAACATATCTTTCAGTTTAGGAATGAAGCGGGGAACTTTCGCCGCGTAACGCCGATACTCATCACCCAGTTCGGCCTCTACTTCTCGCTCTTCGCGCAGCGCGAGCCGCCAGTACATGAAGAGCAAAATCGGAAACATTCCCAGCGTTAGCAACGTCGGCCATTGAACCAAAAAGCCGATCATGATCAGAACGAAACCCACATATTGCGGATGACGAATGCGCGCATAGGGGCCAGTTTGCGCCAAGGTACCATTCTTTTGCGCTGTATAAAGAACGCGCCAGGCGACCGAGAGCAAATAGAAGCCGCCGCCGATGAAGATGAAACTCAATATATGAAAGGGGCCGAAATGCGGATTGGCTTCCCAGCCGAACAGCATTTCCAGCAGATGGCCGGAGTCATGGGCCAGCCAGTCGATATTAGGATAGTTCGACTGTAGCCAACCAGAAAAGAAATAGATGGTGAGGGGAAAACCATACATCTCGGTGAACAGCGCGACGAGGAAGGCGCTAAACGCTCCGAATGATCGCCAGTCCCTTTTTGTCTTGGGTTTGAAAAAGCTGAAGGCGAACAAGATAAAGATCGCCGAGTTGATGACGACCAAAAACCACAGGCCGTATGAGTTGGCTTCCATCGCTATTTCTCCCCCCCATCTGCAGTTTGGTTGTGATCATCGGTGCCGCCATGCCCACCATGCATGAAAACATGCACCAACACGCAGACCGCCAGAAACCCGATGAGCAGCCACACGCCACCGGGAATATGAGCTTGGTGCCCATGGTACATCAAGAAGCCACCGATCCCGACAAAAACAAGAAAGACAATGCCGCCAGGCACGCCCCAGGATCGTTCGTTGGGAGATAGGGATCTGTTGCTCATGTTATTCTTTCTTTCATGGATCGGATTGCGGCGTAATATGGTGTATTTGAGTGCGCTAAACTGGACGCACAAACAGCATGACAATGATCATCGACAGCAACAAAAAATCGCTGAAGCGGAAATGCGCCAAATGGTCGATGACGAGTAAGGTTGCGGCCGTAATTACCAACGGACCAATCAAATGCTTGGAAAGGTTTCGCTCCGCTATTGCCATGCTGATACTTTGATCATCGTCCATCTCAATGGTGCGCCTCAACATTGAACCTGCAATTCCATTTAATGACCAGCGTAGTTGGCCATCAATAGTGTTAGACGGCGTTTCCGACCGAACATTACAGTTCAGGCTGCGCTTGCTTCCGCATTGGCGCCACAGCCGAAGCAGCCACAGCCAGTTATCTGTCATGGAACGCTACACGTTCGGAGGCAGGCAAGGCCGACGCATTGTACCGCCAGAATACGTCAAGCAACGTAAAGCTCGGGAGGGTGAAGTAGAGATATGGTCTGTTGCGAGCGAAAAGAAACCAGCAATAGATCACCGAACGTGCGGACCAGAATGCGCTCCGGTAATTCCGGAAGATCCGACAGGATGGTCGCGCAAAGACCAACGCTCACGCCACAGCATGGATGACAAGTGATTCCGTTTCCTGTTTGGATGTTCTGGGACCTATTGAGAGTGGTATCGGTCCCGTCATCCGCACTGTCATGGTGATCTGTGGCTTGGCCGACATTCATGTCGTGATTGTGAGACGCGCCGCTAGCGACTTCGGTGGACAATTTGCACCGTATAATGACGATGAATCTCGGTATGGCCAACGGGTCCATCGTAATAGACCCAACCGAGTCCCACAGTGAGGTTCCCCGCCTAATCGTTAATATTCATTCCTGAAACATCGCTCTTCTTGCGTATTTCAAAATGGTCGACCACAGCGACCTGAGAAATCATAAGAAGAACAAGAGAGGATCGGGCGATGGGAGAGGAATTCAGGCGTTCCCGACCGCGATGTTTCAATGACCCTACTCGACATTTGGCGGGCAAGTCGTGATTTCTCGTCACCGCTCCACCATATATCGAACAAACAATAGGATAAGGCACCGGTGAGTATGGCTACGATTGCCAAAATCATTCTGGTCATGTTGCTGTGGGCAGCGTGTTTCCCTTTGATTGCGCTGGGGATCGAGTTTTCTCCCCATCTGACCTTTGCTTCTCTGCGTGCAGTTCTAGCAGGTTTGACCTTGACCATCATGGCGCTTGCGTTACGCCGCCCGCTTCCCAAAAACGGCAAGACTTGGGCAATGCTGGTGATCATCGGTTTTGGCGCGACAAGTCTGGGTTTTCTCGGCATGTTTCATGCGGCTGAGTTTATCTCTCCCGGCATGGCCACAGTAATCGCCAACACCCAACCTCTGTTGGCCGCCATATTGGCGGGAATGGTTTTGAACGAAAAGCTCACTGCACGCGGAAAAACCGGTTTGATTCTGGGCTTTGTCGGAATAGTGGTTATCGCCGCGCCTCAACTGTTCTCGGGCGGGCGGGAAGACTATATTCTGGGCATTGCCTACATAGCTCTGGCCGCCATGGGCATCACAGTCAGCAATGTGCTGATCAAGCGAATTGCCGGTAGCATTGATGCGTTGATGGCCATGGGTCTCCAGCTGCTCATTGGCAGCATTCCGCTCATTTTTGTGGCATGGGTCACCGAAGATCCGGCAATTATCCAGTGGTCGCTCCCCTTCGTCGGATCCCTACTAGCCCTCGGCCTCATCGGAACCGCACTTGTTTATTGGTTGTGGTTCTCAATATTGGAGAACACCAATCTCAATCATGCAAACGCGTTCAGTTTCCTGATACCGAGTTTTGGTCTTGCCATGGGCGTTTTGATCTACGGAGAAGCCCTGGGCTGGATAGAGTTGATTGGTATCGCGCTTGCAATTTTAGGTGTCAGTTTAGTCGTGCGCTACGGAACGGCACGAAATCAGACCGCCAACCAAAAATAGTCGGCCAGTGAAAATTACCGGGCCGGGATATCGTCAAATTCGAAACTAACAAGAACCGTTTTTCTAGGCGCGGTCTTGACAGAGATACGGCGCCGGAAAAGACTCTGCTGCGGCCTGTTTGTCGTAACTTGTCATATAGTCGCGTGTGAGCGGGACTGCGTCGCGTTGATGGGCGAGCTGGATCTGGAACACCATCAGGTCGCCATGGCGGAAGAGCATCTCGCACGCCGCGAGGTAGAACTCCCACATGCGGCAAAAGCGCTCGTCATAGAGTTCGCGGGCCAAATGGCGGCGTGCCCGGAACCGGTCATACCAATGGCGGAGCGTCTCGGCATAATGGAGACGTAGCACCTCGATATCGGTAACCCAGAGGCCGGACTTTTCGATGGCGGTAAGGGTTTCGGAGAGGGCGGGAATGTAACCGCCCGGAAATATGTACTTCGCGATCCATGGGTCGGCATCTCCCGGCGGTGAGCGCCTCCCGATCGAGTGAATGACGGCCACCCCATCGGGCTTGAGCGTGCGGCCTATAGTCGAGAAAAATTCCTCGAAATACGAGGCACCGACATGTTCGAACATGCCGACTGAAACAATCCGGTCATACTTCTGGTCGATTTCGCGATAGTCGAGAAGATCGAAGGTGACCTGACGGCCCAGTTCTGCCTCTTCGGCGCGATTCTGCGCGACTGCCAACTGCTCCTTCGACAAGGTTATGCCCTTCACCTCGATTTCGGCGTCCTTGGCGAGATTCAGAGCAAGCCCACCCCAACCGCAGCCGATATCGAGCACTCGCGCGCCGGGCTCCAGCAGCAGTTTGGCGGCGATATGGCCTTTCTTGGCGGCCTGCGCTGCTTCCAGTGTATCGTTTTGATCAGTGAAATAGGCGCAGGAATATTGTCGATCGTCATCGAGAAAGAGGCGATAGAGCGCATCCGACAGATCATAGTGATGAGCGACGTTGGCCCGCGAGTGCCGCTTGTGATTGCGCCGACGAAAATAGGGCTGAAGAAACGAGAATTTCTGCCGAATCTTCTGGAGCGGATGCGTATCGATGGCATCAAGATTGGCCGTCACGATCGTGAGGAATTCGTGCAGTCGGCCTGCTTCGATTGTAATGCGTCCGTCCATGTAAGCTTCGCCGAGAGCAAGCGACGGGTTTAGGGCAATCTTCCAGGGAAGGTGCCGGTCATGGAAGCGAACAGTCGCGCGGCTGTGACTTTTCTCATCGCCAAAGGCGCTCACCTGTCCGGCTGCATCTATGACCGTCAAATGTCCCTCGACGACGAGAGACTGGAGCAAGCCCGACAGAATCGGCAGTCTCGCTTCGTTTTGATTAACGCTAGCGGTTTGTAGCATAATCCGACCTTTCTTCTATCGACAACCACACCTTGTTGAAGACGGTAGACCGGTCAATGCATTACAGACTGGGAAAGCGAGATCGCCGCCCAAGCCAACTTGTTGAGATGATAATCGTGAGCTCATGTGTTTGGGGAGCGACGACGCTATTCGGTATCGCACAGAGTCGATGACGAAAATCGTCCCTCAATCTCTAAACGCGACAGGAACACGTATTTGGGCCGCAGTATGGCTGGCCTTGCCCGTGTTAGAATCGTTCTACATTGCTGTAAAAAGTGTAAGAGCGAACGGCGCGCGACGTCTCCTAATTATAGTAAAGCAAAACCGATAAGGAGACGGACGTGACAAAATCGATTGCCGACCAGAAACACAACGATCAACCAGAAGCCTCTGGCTGTTGTAGCAGCAAAGAGCAGGAGCCTGAGGGCACGGACGCCCAAACGGCGGAAAAGCAGACTGAACAACCGGCCAAGAAATGCGGTTGCTGCGGATAAACTTATGGACGAGCGCGATGGCGATCCATCCAGGATTGTCGGAACCGAATTGAGGAAACGGGCGGCCCTGTGTCGAATTCGCCCGTGACGTAGGGTCAGGTTCGTCCTTACTATGTTAAGGAGCGCTACTGTGGAGCAAGATGACGAGGAGAAGTTTGATGGTGAGGAAGGGTTGAAACCGATGGAGGCGGCGGTCCGGCGTACTCTTGTCGAGAGTCACCGAGAAATGCTCAGGTTTCTTCAGCGCCGTTTACGCAGTGAGGAAGAAGCCGAAGAGGTGCTGCAGCGCTTCATTCTGAAGGCCATCGAAAAGTCGGGCGACCTGCGTAAAATCGAATCTGTACGAGCTTGGCTCGGGCGCGTGCTCGCCACCACAATTGTCGATTTTCAACGGGAAGCAATCCGCCGCCGGAAGCGCGAGTATACGGTCGATCCTAGCGAACTAGCTGATACAGCCGACCTTGCAGTCGAACCCGATGCAGAGGTTGATCAGGCGGTTTGTGATTGCCTTTATCAACTTTTGCCGACCATCAAGTCAGAATATGCCGAAGTCATTTGGCGCGCGGACTTGTTGGGCGAGCCCCGTGACAGGATAGCTGTCGCCATGGGGACGACAGTGAACAATATCACGGTGCGCCTGCACCGTGCTCGTAAGGCACTCAAGATACGCTTGGAACAGATGTGCGATATGTGCGTGGTTCATGGCTTTCTTGACTGCCACTGCGAAAAGGCAAAACGATCGCGCGCCCTTCACATAAAGGAAACCGAGGCAGGTTAGTCAGTCCAAATGCGCGGTCCAACATTGGTGACGAAAAGTCTTTTTGTCACCAAGCTCGAAGAGTCGCTGTCAGCCGACGCAAGGGCGTTCATCTTCATCTATCTACAGCTGGACATCCTAAGTCGCTTCAAAGCAACCTATTTGGTCGCGCGGCGGCGCTTTCGTCGCCGTCGCCATGCATAATATCCTAGCCGGCTGGGAAACATGACAAACCCGGTGAGGATGATCACAAGTCCAAGAAAAGTGGCGCCTATCAGTAGCGGCGTGTTGAAATTCTCATGATTCTTGAAATCCATGATATGAAGCGACCAGAGGAAATCGAAGGTGCGCCAAAGCGTTGATCGCCGCGCCGTGACCTGACCTGTGTCGGCGGCTACATAAACCGCGCGATTCGCCTGTTCGAACTCGACACGCCACGCCGGAAGCGCGCCCCGATATTCGGTGGATTCTTCCTCGACGAATGTTAAGCCGATTGCCTCGTCGTTTCCCGTGAGATGCGATTCCGCAATGGTCTGGGCAAGTTCGCTCGTAATCGGCGAAAGCCGCTGTCCGTCGCCTAAGTCGTATAAGGATCGAGCGTCATCAACCGATGTCAGAACGACAACCGGACGATCCAAAAGCCTTCGGACTTCGAGCGTCAATGGTTGGTAACCTTCGGGAAGATTCAGCGCCGCGAACTGGGCGCTCATCTCATCGATAACGAGGGGCTCAACCTCTTGGTTCGTGATCCGATGCTCGCTGCGAACCGTCTCGATCGGCGCAATGGCGAAAAACAGTCCGCTCACGAACCAGAACAGAATTTGAATGGCCATTAGTAGAGCGAGCCACTTATGTATCCAGCTTGCCCATTTTGCCATTGCGTCTACTCCCCCGGATATTGGTATCTGAAACAGGATCGGACAAGGGAAGAGCCAACCGTTTGCGGTGCCCCAATCTTGAACCGGAATAAGAAGCATGCCGGGCGGTGAAATATCAAGCAACCGATTTGCGATCTGTGAGGCGCAATACGGCAATTCGGCATTCCAGATTCGCCTCTAGGCTTCCTAAGGATATTTCTCCCCGAGATCTGCACGCGGATTGTGGGAGAAACCTCGGCGGTTTCACCCTACCAGTCGTCGCCGGTATCAACTCAGGCCCTGTATTTGGTGGGGATCGGTACATGTCTTTCTCCTGTACCCATAAGAGCAATTGGGAGAGTGCATCGATCTGATCATTGTGCCGCGATACCGGAAACCCGAGCAGTTCGCCGGTGAAGTCGTGACGTGACATGGTGAAAGTGGTCCGGTTGTAGAGTTAGTATACCCGGCGGATTTTCTTGTGTGAGGAGATGCGTCGATGAAGAGAAAGAGATTTTCAACCGAACAGATCGTGGCGGTTCTGAAGCAGGCCGAACTGGGCCTGCCGGTGGCGGATTTGATCCGCCAGGTCGGTATTACCGAGCAGACATTCTATCGCTGGAAGCGGCAATATGGCGGACTGGAATCGGATCAGGTCCGCGAGCTCAAGCAGGTGACGGAAGAGAATGCGCGGCTCAAGAAGCTGGTTGCGGAGTTGAGCCTCGACAAGGCGGTTCTGCAGGACGTGCTGTCAAAAAAGTTCCCCGGCCGGCGCTCATGAAGGAGGTTGTAGCCTATGTCGTGTCTACACACGGTTACAGCGAGCGCCGGGCCTGTAAGGTGACGCGGCAACATCGCTCGACGCAGCGCAAGCCGAGCACGCGCGATCCACGCACCGAGCTGCGCCAACGCATGCACGAGATCGTCGCTAGCCGGATCCGATACGGCTATCGGCGCGTCCATGTGATGCTGAAGCGCGAGGGCTGGGAAGTCGGCCGTCATGTCGTCTACCGGCTGTATCGTGAGGAAGGCCTCGCGCTGCGAGCCAAACGGCCGCGTCGGCGCAAGATGATAATCCATCGGCAGGCACGCTGTCAGCCGACCCGTCCCAACGAAGTCTGGAGCCTGGATTTTGTTCATGACCAACTGGTCGACGGCAGCAGGATCCGCATGCTGACAGTGATCGATGTGTTCACGCGCGAAGCCTTGACGATCGAGGTTGGCAGCAGGCTACGGGGCGAGGATGTCGCCGCGGCACTGAACAGGCTGGTCTATCTGCGCGGCGCCCCAAGGGCACTTTTTGCCGACAATGGCGCCGAGTTTACGGGACGGATCGTTGACCTCTGGGCATATCACCATGGTGTCCGTCTGGACTTCTCCCGACCGGGGACTCCGACCGATAATGCGTATATAGAATCCTTCAACGGATCGTTCCGGGACGAGTGCCTGAATGTACACTGGTTCCGGTCTGTCGCAGAGGCCAGACGGCTGATCGAGGCGTGGAGGGACGATTATAATGTCAGTCGCCCTCACATGGCCCTTGGCAATTTATCGCCGGCAGAATATGCTGCCAGAACAAAAACTTCGATGGCCCCGATCGGGGCCATCGCTGCCGGAAACTAACCGCGACCCCGGACCACCAAAACCAAGCGTCTCAGTCGCCGAAATGCTAACTTTGCAACTGGACTACTTTCTCCCTGTCCCGTCAGCCAATGAATTCCTCCCAGTCATTGTCCTCGCTGGAATGAACATAGCCGTATTCGTCCGCCACAAACAGAATCGGCGCACCGATCATGGTCGGCTCATTTATCCAGCGCCGACGCGCCCAGTCGAGAAGCTGCGCAAACGCATCAACCTGATCATCGTGACGGCAATTCGGGAACGCCAGTAACTCCTGACGAAAATCCGCCATCCAGTGCGCGTCGGCCGGCATAAGAACCTGTCCGGCTTCAACCATGCTGCTCACCCCTGCTGCACGGGCATATTTGTCGGCTTCGGGAGTTCGCCCGATCGGGCTGGGAACACCAGCCATGTCCACTGCGCGAAGCGCCTGGATCAGCTGCTGGCCTGATGCCTTATCTTCGATCAGGAGCGTTTGTGCGCGGTGCAAACGGGCGAGCTCGATAGCTTTGCGCTGCAAATCGGGGAATTCCAGCTTTCCCCGCCAAACATCGACAATGAAGATATCCTTCCCACGCTTACAGGCGGTGATGCATACAGAATAGTCATGGCTATCACCGGTTTTGATAGCGGTATCCCAAGATTGCACCACGTCGCCATAGCCGTCCGTGGCAAAGTCCGGGGCATATGTCTTGAGCCAGTCGGCTTTGAACAGGTTGCCATCCGCTGGAACCGGGTCCTGCTGATATTGGGCCTGGAACGCCAGGGAACCCATCGAGGCCTTGAGTTCTTCCAGCACTTCGAGCGGTTCGCGTGCGGGATGCAGGACGTCGCCGACCCGGCGATGATGAACCCCGCCGCGCGCCAGAATGATCGATTGATCCTCGATTGCGATTGCTGGCAGTGACAGGTGATCCCAGCCGCCCTTTTCGAGTAGCATGCCAGAGAGATCATTTTGGTGGAGGCGCTGCATGACGCACAGGATTGCACCGGTGGCCTTGTCATTGAGGCGCGATGCCAATGTTGATTGAAACCAGTCGTTGACAGCATTGCGGGTTGTCTCCGAATTGGCCTCTTCGGGTTTGATGACATCGTCGAGGATGATGATATCGCCGCCGCGCCCGGTCAGGGTGCCGGTGACCGAAGTGGCAAGCCGGCCGCCGCCCCGCGTAGTTTCAAAATCGTGCGATGCCGAACGCGACCTTGAGATGACTGTATGGGGAAAAAGTTCACGGTACCATGGCGCCTCCATGATCGCGCGACAGTCGCGGGCCATTTTGCCCGAAAGTTCGTTCGAATAGCTTACGCAGACGAAATTGAGGGCCGGGTTGCGCCCCAGCATCCAGGCGACCCAGATCACCGAGATGGTCTTGGATTTGCCATTGCGCGGAGGCAGGTTGATCAGGGAACGGCGACGCTCGCCGCATTCGACCCGTTCCAGCTTGTGTGCGACCGCATCGAGATGCCAGTTCCAGCGCAAGAGTTCACCGCCGCTGATCCAAGGCCAGGCCTTGCGCAGGAACGCCGTAAAATCAAAACGACACAGCTCCGAAAACAGGGCCTGCGGGTCTTCCATCGTAAGGTCAGTCATCCTTTTTTCCCCTTTCCAGTTTTAGAGGGTTTGTTGTTCGTTTCCGGCGCGGTGCGTCCGAGCAGTTCATCGAAGATCTGCCGATCTTGCGCAGAGAGCGTCTTGCGGTCCCCGCCCCGGTCTTCCGGCCCGAAGATCTGCATCACCAGATCAATGAGCGCCTTGATCGCGCGGACATCGCCTGCTGCTGCCCGCGCGGTTAGCGTCTTGAGCATCAATTGCTGTTTGGTTCCGCTAACTCGCTTGCCGTTCATCTGGATTTCCATGTGCGAAACAAGTTCGGCATGGAGGTCCGTCTTCAACCCGCGCGAGCCCTTGGGGCGTCCGCGAGGATTGCCGGACTGGCCCTTTTTCCAGCGGGTGTGCTTCGGCGGTTTGCCATAGCCAATATCTTCATCGTCATTATCGTCCATGGCTCATTCCCCCTTCGTATCGCGGTCGGAGGCGACCTGGTCGAAGGGGCGGCCATCGCCGTGCAGGACAGGCGGCAGGCCGCTTGCCAGCGCGAGGCGCTTGAGCGCGGTGTCGACATAGCCGGGATCGAGTTCGATACCGGCACCGCGGCGCCCAGTCCGGTGTGCGGCAATGAGCGTGGTGCCTGACCCGAGACATGGGTCGACCACGAGATCGCCGCGGTGCGAACAGTCGAGGATAAAGTCGGCAACCATGGCGGCAGGCTTGACCGTGCTGTGAGCAGCCAGATCAGCAGCGCGCCCTTTGCGGAAGCTGTTCGCGCCGACATAATCAACCACGTTGGTGCGATACCGGCCTGTATCACCGAGTCCGAAATTATTGACGTGTTTGGCTTTGCCGGCTTTGAACACGAAAACCAGTTCGTGCTGGCTGCGGTAGAATGTGCCGAGGCCGCCCACGCCCTTGTTCCATACAACAAGCTGCTTGAACTGGTCGTAAACACCGTCAGCGGCATCCATCATCTCGCGCATATGACGCCAATCAATGCACTGATAATGGACCGAGCCATTGATCGAGAAGCGAACGCAATTGCGAAAGATAGCGCGCAGGAATGCGATAAACTCAGGTGGGCTAAGTTCGCCCGCCCCAACGATAAATTCACGGTGGCGATTGCGGCCGTTGCCTGAGACAAAACCGTCGATCGGGACGTTGTAGGGAGCGTCGCAAAACACAAGCGCAGCGCGATCCTCACCCAAAAGCCTTTCCCAGCTCGCTACATCACGCGAGTCTCCGCAATAGAGACGGTGCGGGCCAATCTTCCAAAGGTCGCCGATACGAGAGACTGTCGGCGCGTTCTCTTCCGGCAGTTCGATTTCTTCAGGCTCCTCCTCCATTTTCGCTTCGGGCAGGGAGAAGTCGAGATCGGCGGTACTGAAACCGGTGATCTCCAGCTCGTAGCCATCTTCGAACAGGCTGTTCAGTTCCTCGGCTAGCAGGGTGTCGTTCCAGCCGCTCAGATGCGCGATCCGATTCTCAGCAAGAGCAAAGGCGCGGCGGTCCGCATCGGTTAGAAAGTGCGCCCGGATAACGGGAACCTCACGCAGTTTCTTCTTTATCGCCGCGCGCCAGCGGCCATGGCCGGCGAGGATGTTGTTTTGCGTATCACTGACGATCGGCACGAGCCAGCCGAACTTGTCGATGCTCGCCGCGATCTGGGCGATCTGCTTGTCGGTATGAGTGCGCGGGTTGCGCGGGTTGGGTTTGAGTAAAGAGGTCGCGATCAATTCGACGCGGGGGTGAAGTTTGTCCATTGGTGTGCTCCGTCAAAAGGGAGCACACCAGTTATCCGGTAATTGGCTGTCTGCTAATGACAAAAAACAGCGATACTCGGCTCGAATACTTCGAGTCTGAGAGCGGGCCTGAGCTGAAATCCATCGTTGCCTGGATTTGCGCCATATCCCGGAAACAGGTCGAGAAAGCGAAGGGGCTTGCCCGCATACTCCCTGCGAATTCCTTCCACGATTCGGACCAGCGCCGCCTCGGTGATGCCCGCAACAGCATTCTCAAACTCCATTGGCACGATGCGGCTCATACCGTCGGCAAAATGAGGATCGTATACGCTGTTGCGATTTCGTCGTGCCAGAACGGGTTTTCCGCTAAACTCTTGAATGAGCGCAACCAGGCCTGTGACGTGATGCTTCAAAATGCCATCGTCGGGACGACCGCCGCGCGGCTTGAGTAATTTGGAAGCAATCCTGGCAGCCGCTCTGACGTGCTTACCATCAACCTCAACGCCCTCGTCGCGGGCCAGCCTTCGAGCATGATGCGAGATCACGATCTCGATTTCCGGGTGCAGTCTGGTCTGTTTGCGGGAAATCTTGCGCGTTGCGGCCAACCGGCGCTTCAGTCGCGCAAGCCCCTTGTTGAAAGCGACATCGTTTCCGAGGATCTTACGGGCCATTGCGTAATGCCGAGCAAGATATGCGAGCCGGCTTTGGAATTCCGCGATCAGCTCGGCTTCGTGCACGGGGTCCGAAACAAGATTCGGAACCGAAGGCAAATTCGAGGGATCGTTGATCCTTGGGCGAGGCACATCTGAGTCCTTTCATACGCACCATATCTTTATTGTATCCAGTCTGGAAGTTCCCTCTATGTTCGCCCGATAATTCCCTGTTCGGGATGTCAGGGAATTTCTGCGGAAATCGGCGTCGTTATATGGGCTTTGCGTTCGCAAAGGACGCGGGAGCACGCCTAAATCTAGCTAAATCCCTGTATATTCCCTGCCTATCACGGAATCGGCAGCCGAGACCGGTTCGCTTGAGACTGCGTGGCGCACCATTCAGCTTCTAGCTCTCTTAGAACCTGTTATCTGACTTTATTTATCTTTAGACTGAGGCCGGATTACAGAGACATAGCCTCGCCTCACCTTCGGTGCCGCAGTCTCTGAGGCCACTTTGGATCACTCTTTGCTTTGAGAATCGGGCCTCGTTCTCTCACCCCCGGGAACCCGGATCGCGGATGCAACCTCCTGACTTTCTGCTGATCGGCGTAAATCACGGCGTTACCTCCTAGGACAATTGAACGATGGCCGACACGGGGCACAGATTGGTCGAGAACGTTTTCGCCGTCGGATTACGCATATAACTTGGTACTTGCGACGAAGACGACGGCAAAACCCAGAACTACAAGGAACACAAGAGAACAACCCGGCTGCCGGCGCGCCTGGACTTCGTCCTACTCCGCCTGACTTTTGAAACGCATCAAGCTTCATCTCTCGGCCACGTTCTTGCTTTTCGTCCCTCGGCCTAAGATCGGGCAGTTTCTGTCCATCCCAAGCAATGCCTATTCGAACGCCATAGTTTTCGTCGCCACCAGCACCGCCGGTAATTTCACGGATGCGCGCTTCGTAGAAGAGGTCTGCATCAAGGGCCGGCGCGTTTATCGCCGCATCGTCGCGCGCAACAAACCCAAAATCGTGATCTCCAACGCACACCAAGACTGGCCTGCCCCATCAGGGTGGTCCACCGGATAAGTTAGAGTTCCGGCGGCGATGGTCGCCCTGCTGGGCGAGGCAAGTTGGTTTGTGGAGCCGGCGCACAACCCAGTTGCCCCGGACCAGAAGACGTTTTGCAATCTGCGCCCAAGGTAAAGACAAGTCTTACGCAGTATCTCGGTGTTCCGATGCAATTAAGTGCGCGACCATCTATGCCACGCCCAGAATGCGGCCGCCATGACGATGATGATCCCGCCGGCAAGGATCCAGATCAGCATCGCTTCGATAGCCATGGTGAACAATAGGAAATCGACATTGCCAGTCTTCCAGAAAACCCATTCGCCAGCGATCTCCGTCGCCAGTATCGGCGCGCCCGTTTCGAGGATGACAATGCCGTCTCCGGTGTCGGGATCGAGACGCACAGCGGTATTGATTGCGGGCTCGTTGTTCCCATCGTGGCCAATAATGAAATCGCCGCGCCCGTTCCGAGCGTAGAGCATGGTCCCGAGGCCCCAAATGTCCGCTCCCAGTTCGCGCCCGTGTGGATCCCGCATTTGAGCCCGGCTATCGTCGCTGAGAACCGGGTTCTCCGCACCCGGCGCCTGCGCGACAACGAAGCGCGCCATGTCCTCGGCGCTTGTGTAGAGGGCGGTCGCGGCCAGCGCCGTATACCGTCGATATGGCTCGGCCCTGCCCACCGTGTCGAAATTCTCGGATAGCTCGCCTCGAGCGGCCATTTCGTGGTCGAAGCTGCTATCGGCCATTCCGAGCGGATCGAAGACTGCTTCTTGCATGTAAGCGGCAAAGGGCCGGCCAGTCACCTCTTCGACAATAAGCTGAAGCAGCGTATAGCCGCCACCGGAATAGCTCCAGCCACTACCGGGTTCGGCCGTGACGGTCACGGCTCCGTTGGCATTGGCAGACGCGTCGCGAGCCCGTGTCAGAGATTCCTCGAGAGTCTGGACCTGCTCTCCGGGCCCGAACCCTTGATAGCCCAGACTATCGCCAAGACCTGCCGTATGGCTGAGCAGGCGGCGAACGGTCACGCCGTCCTCATCGAATGGACCGTCGGGCAATTCCCAGCGTGTGAGATAGGTCTCGATCGGAGCGTCGAGATCGAGCCGTCCTTCTTCGACGAGCGTCATCACGCCCCATGCGGTCAACCACTTGCTCAGTGAGGCAACCTGAAAGCGGCTCTGTGCCCCGACTGGATTGCCGATCGATGTGTAGTGGCTGCCAGCAATCTCTCCGTCTTCGATGAGAATCATGGCAAAATTTCCGGGATGCGCATCGCTAACCATGGTTTCAGACGCTTCGAGGAACGCGGCGGGTTCGGCAGACGATGTGATCGGGGATCGAAACCACCCCTCACTGAACGCGAAGAAGACGGCGACGCACCAGATGGCCAGCGCCAGCACAGTTATCGCGGCCGGAAAGAGTAACTTCTTCACGAGAGAATTCCTATCGTGCGCACAACGCTACCAGCGCGCGGCATAGGCTATTGCGAAGAGGACGAGCGCAGCGGAGCAGGACGCCGTGCGGACGTGGTTCCAGGCGGTCCAGCGCTTTATATAACGGCGCCAGGTCGCCGCGGCTTCGGGTGCGGTGGCGGAGGTCGCCTCCAGCGCATTGTTGAGGGGAACATTCGCCATCACCGTGACAAGGAACATGCCGGTCAGATAAGCGATGCTCGCGGCGAGCAGGGCCAGGGCGCCGGGAGCCGACATGTCGAGGATCGCAACGACGGCAAGTATCCCGCACGCAGCGCTGCTGGCGAAGAACAGCGGCAGGAAAGCCGATTGCAGTATCACCCGGTTTATCGACTGCATCGCGAGCATTCCCGCAGGAGCGTCGATGGCGTCGAGCGACCGCATTACGAATGTCGAGAAGGTAAAATAAACGCCGGCCATGATGCCGGTCGCGACGAGGGAAAACAGTATAAGTCCGTCGAGCAGGTGGTTCACATACATTCTCCCCGGATACTCGAGACCGCTACAGCCCCAACTCGCTCAGGCCGGGATGTCCGTCAGGGCGGCGGCCGAGCGGCCAGTGTAGCAGCCGTTGCGCTTCGGTGATCGGCATCTCGTTGATGCTTGCGCGCCGAATGCTCATCAGTCCATCCGCGGCGAATTCCCAGTTCTCGTTGCCATAGGCGCGAAACCAGTTGCCGCTGTCGTCGCGATACTCATAGGCAAAGCGCACCGCAATACGGTTATCGGTGAATGCCCACAGCTCCTTCACCAGCCGATAGTCGAACTCTCGCGCCCATTTACGCTCCAGAAACGCCTGAACTTCAGCGCGGCCGACGGGAAACTCCGCACGATTCCGCCATTTCGTGTTTTCGCTATAGGCGCTCGCCACTCTTTCAGGCGTGCGGGTGTTCCAGGCATCTTCGGCCAGCCGCACCTTTTCGATCGCGGTTTCTTCGGTGAAAGGGGGAAATGGGGGACGGTTCATGTCCAAACTCCTGTTATCCTGACGGCAGGAGCGGCCGGCCAATTCGACCGGCCGCTCAAACTGGCTCAAAGATCCTCGACACGCTCGTGCTGGATTGTTGGCCACATCTCCGCAGCGCGGCGCAGCGTGCCTTCCCGGTCGGCAAGGTAGCGCTCGAAAATCACCGCGTTTACAAAGAGGTACAGTCTACCATCGACGATATCAGCATAGCGAGGGTCACCGTCGAGCTTCCGGCCAAGGGCAACTGCATAGGCGCAGAAACCACCATATTGAGGCAGGTAGCGGTCGGGGTCTTCCTGGAAACGTTGGGCGGTAATCTGCGAGCCGAAATAGTAAGCCACACCGTCGTGGACCACGGTGTGGGCGGCGTCGCCTTGCGCGACCGTATCTGTCGTGCTCAGCACCACGGTATCGACGCCATGGACGCCGAGGCCGACGCCATCGAGCGTGTAGCCGCTGGTCACGTTGTATTCGTCCTCGGCAAACGCCGGGCTGGCGAGGCCAATGGCGAGCGGAGCTCCCAGGATGAAAGTTAGGGGAAGGGCACGCATTTTCGTTCTCCTTTGAATTTGGTCATGATGACCTCGATGGAAGTAACGGTGACCGGGGCGTGGTCGGGTCGGGGGAGGGTCGCACCCCGGTCACCGTCGGTTCGGCTGGATTGGGGTGAGGGGTTCCAGCCGAATGTGGTACTGGCAGCCTAGCGTTCAGCGTAGGCCGCCCTGATTGCCGCAACGGTGTTGGCCGTGTTATCGACCGCGCTCGCGATCATGCGGAAATTGACCAGCGAGGCGGCGTAGCCGTCATAGAATTCGGTGATTGCGCCCGCTGTTGCGTCGGTGACGACCATCACTTCGAAGCCGGCCTCGATCAGCGATCGCATATGCGATTCAGTGCAGAGGTTGGACGACATGCCCGCCAGGATGATCCTGGAAATCCCTGCCTTGCGGAGCTGCAGGGCAAGATCGTTACTGTCGGGGCCGTAAATCCGGTGTGGGCTCGCCACGACCGTGCGCCCGTTATTGATGTAGGGCTTATACTCTTCGAGCCAGTCGGCGCCCGAGCCTTCGAAGCCCTCCAGCGTCAGCGCATGCGGGCGATCGAACATGCCGAGCGAATGCATCAGCGTTTCAAGTGTGCCCTCGAACTGCCAGCGGTGATCGTGTTCGAAATAGTAATGTGGGGAAACGAAGACGGGCATACCTGTCTCGTCCGCGACCTCGAAGAGCGCGCCGAGATTTTCGACCGTGCCGTTCTCCGTAATGCTCTGACCAACGACGCCCCAGGTAACGCCGTTGGGCGAGAGGAAGTCGTTCTGCGGATCGGTGATGACAATGGCGGTGTTGCCGGGCTCGATCTCGAAACCGGGCATCGGCAAGCCGTCGTCGATCGGGGGAGCGTCGGCCGTCACAGCGCGCGGTTGTATGGTTTCCGCGCTGGCGAACGGAACGTGTCCGATCGCGATTCCCGCGACACTGGCCAGCATCGCGAAGATGGGACGGCGCGCGGTGCGTTGTCTAGCGCAAGGCCTGTCGGGGAGTGAGTTGCGATATCGGGATTTCATCATGTCCTCCTATGTCCTAGCCGAACATTAACTGATCGGTGCACCTTGTGTTGCAAAGGTAAACCGATCTGTCAATGTCTGGCGCAAAAAAAGATCTAAATCTGCTGAACCCGCCGTATCTAAAGATCGCTATACTACTATTTTTACGCCATAAAATTCACTCACCTTGAACTGCCAACCTCCAAGGACTATTTACCGATCTGTAAACCCAAAGACGAAATGGATATGTGAAATGAGCGCATCGAAACGTGACGAACTGGTTCAGGGGGCGCTGAAGGCTTTTTACGCCGGCGGGTTTCACGCGATCGGCATGGACCGCCTCGCCAAGGAGGCGCGCGTCTCGAAAACTGCTATATACAAGCACTTCCGTACCAAGGAGGAGCTGATCCTGGCGACTCTACGCTTGCGTGACGAGCAGTTTCGCAACTGGCTGATCCGCCGAGTCGAAGCCCTGGCGGACGATCCTCGCGACCAATTGCTCGCCATCTTCGACGCCCTGGGGGAGTGGTTTCTCGAAGACGGCTTCAAGGGCTGCATGTTCATCAAGGCATCGTCCGAATATCTCGACCGCGACGATCCCATCCATGTGGCCTCAGCCGAACACAAGCGATTGCTCAGAAGCTACTTCACTGACCTGGCGCGCCGGGCAGGCGCGCAAGATCCGGAGGAGCTCGGGAAGCAGATACTTGTCATGAAAGAAGGTGCCATAGTGTTGGCGCATCTGCTCGACCCCGCCGAAATCGCCGCAGATGCGCGCACAACCGCGCGGATTGTTATAAGTGCCCATCTGCCCCATTAGGGTGGTCCATTGAGCTTGGTTCCAAGCCGCGATGATCGAAAATCAGGCTGTTTCGTTGTCTCTTGCGCGGAGCACAGTTTCCAGGCGATGATGCAGCGTGCGAAATCGTCAAGCACGGTCGGCAGATACATCCGACCTCATCCGATGATCTTGAAATAAGCGAAGTCGGTCCGCCACACCTCATTTGGCCACGTGGCCTCGGTCATGGAACCGATCAGCCGCCTTGCAATAGACAGAAGTTCGCTGGATGTCCGTACCTGGGCCGCTTGCCGACCGTCCGGTTCTAAGACCGAAAATGTCGAAGGCCGAACATCGGACCCAATTGCAGACGATCACTATCGGAACATACCCTAGTTTCCACTACGCGAACGTCCGTCGTCGTCTCATCGAGCGGAGACAATGCGACCGTCGGGCGTGACGGATAACGGACAGAAAACATCCGGCCGACTATGCTCGCCGCGCGCGAAAACAGCCGAACAATCATCGTATTACGGCTTGCTAATCCAATCGAAAAACTTGAAACAAACGAGAACGATTCGTTTTTCCTTCTCCTGTTGCGTCGGCCTTTTTGATGGCTGAGACAGGGAAAGCGTCTGTTTCCGGAGGCCCTCCGGCGCGCCGAATGAAGGGGAGCGAATGTACAGGATCGCCCTTGTCTGCATAGCCTTACTGGCCGGGTGCAGTGGATCGGAAGAGACCCAGCAGGGCACACCGCAAGTCACGGTACAGACGCCCGAGGTGCGCTCGATCACCGACTGGGATGAGTATACCGGTCAATTCGAAGCGGTTGAGTCGGTCGAGGTGCGCGCGCGCGTTTCGGGCTATCTCCAGCGCATCTATTTCCGCGAAGGATCGATCGTCCGGCGCGGCACGCTGCTCGCGCAGATCGATCCGCGGCCGTTCGAAGCGGCTCTTGCCGAAGCCCGCGCAGCGCTCGAGGGTGCGCTGACGCGCCGCGATCTCGCAGTTGCGGATTTGGGGCGCGCCGAGTTGCTGCTCAGCGAGCAGGCGATCAGCCAGGAGGATTATGATGCGCGCGTTCAGGCGCGGCGCGAAACCCAGACGGGCGTTGCGGCCGCTCGGGCTGCGGTGCGGCAGGCGCAGCTCGAGCTCGGCTTCACGCAAATCCGAGCGCCGGTCACCGGCCGCATCGGCGCGCGCGAGATTACGGTCGGGAACCTCGTGTCGGGCGGCGGACCGACCTCGACGCTGCTGACGACGATCTTTTCGGTCGATCCGATCTATTTCACCTTCACCGCGAATGAAGCGGCCTATCTCAACTATTATCGCCAGAACAGGGAAGGATCGCGCCCGTCGTCGCGCGACGTCGCCAACCCGGTCCGGTTGCGACTGCAGGATGAAGAGGCGTTCGTGCATGAGGGGCAGATGTCGTTCGTCGACAATCGCGTCGATCCCGATACGGGCACGGTGGAAGGCCGGGCGATCTTCGAGAATGACGAAGGCCTGTTCATTCCCGGCATGTTCGGGCGGCTGCAATTGCTCGGCTCGAGCGAATATGAGGCGATCCTCGTGCCGGATGCGGCGATCCTGTCGGACCAATCGAACAAGATCGTGATGGTCGTCAATGAAGAGAATGTCATCGAGCCCCGTCAGGTCGAACTGGGGTCGCTGCAGGAAGGCAATATGCGGGTGATCCGCGCCGGCCTGGAGCGGACCGACAGGGTCGTTATCGGTGGGCTGATGCGCGCGCGGCCGGGTGATTCCGTGACGCCGGTCGTTGCTGAAGAGCCGACCAGCGAAGCGGCCGAGCGAAGCCGGAACGCCGCCGACGATCCGGCCGACGCCTCGTGAAATTCCCGCATTTTTTCATTGAACGCCCCATATTTGCAGCGGTCCTGTCGATCCTGATCGTGCTGGTCGGCGCGATCAGCTATATCAATCTGCCGGTTGCCCAATATCCCGAAATCGCGCCCCCGACGATCACGATCAGCGCGACATATCCAGGCGCTGGGGCGGAGGTTGTCGCAGACACCGTCGCAACGCCCATCGAGCAGGAATTGAACGGCGTCGAGAACATGCTCTACATGTCGAGCCAGGCGACCGACGATGGCCGGCTGACGATCACGGCGACGTTCGCGCTCGGCACCGATCTCGACGAAGCGCAGGTGCTCGTCCAGAACAGGGTCAGCATCGCCGAACCAAGACTGCCGGAAGAAGTACGCCGGCTCGGCGTTGTCACGCAGAAAAGCTCGCCCGACCTTCTCACCGTCATCCATCTCTATTCGCCGGACAACAGCCGGGACCAGCTTTACATCTCCAACTATGCGCTGTTGCAGATCCGCGACACGCTGGCGCGGCTCGACGGCGTCGGGTCGATTACTATCTTCGGCGCGCGCGAATATTCGATGCGAATCTGGCTGGATCCGGATCGGATGGCCGGCTTGCAGATTACCGCGTCCGATGTGGTCGCCGCGTTGAGAGCAGAAAATGTGCAGGTCGCTTCGGGCGTCTTGGGCCAACCACCGGTCGCAACGGAAACCGCCAACCAGATAAGCGTGCGCACAATGGGTCGGCTTCAGGAGCCCGGCGATTTCGAGAATATCGTGGTCAAGACCGATCAGGACGGCAGCATCACCCGGGTCCGCGATATCGCCCGGGTCGAACTCGGCGCGCAGGACTATTCGACCAATGCCTATCTCGACGACGATCCCGCGGTGGCGATCGCGATCTTTCAGCGCCCGGGGTCGAACGCCCTCGATACGGCTGCCGGCATCGAGGAGACGATCGAGGCGCTGAGCGAGGATTTCCCCGAGGGGCTCGCCTATCAGATCATCTACAACCCGACCGAGTTCATCGCGGAATCGGTGAACGAGGTCTATATCACGATCTTCGAGGCCGTGATCCTCGTGACGATCGTCGTCTTCATATTCCTTCAGAGCTGGCGCGCAGCGATCATTCCGATCGTGGCGATCCCGGTCTCACTGATCGGTACCTTTGCCGTGATGGGCGCGTTCGGCTTCTCGCTCAACAATCTGACGCTGTTCGGGCTGGTGCTGGCGATCGGCATCGTCGTCGACGACGCGATTGTTGTCGTGGAAAATGTCGAGCGCGAGCTGCGCGACGGCAAAAGCCCGAAAGAGGCGGCGCATACTACGATGGACGAGGTGGGCGGCGCGCTGATCGCGATCGCGCTCGTGCTCTCGGCCGTCTTCATTCCCACCGCGTTCATCAGCGGTATCTCCGGGCAATTCTACCAGCAGTTCGCGTTGACTATCGCAACGGCGACGATCATCTCGGCGTTCAATTCGCTCACCCTTTCGCCCGCGCTGGCCGCGATCCTCCTCCAGCCGGAGCCCGAAACGCCTCCCGAACCGCGCAATCGCTTCCAAGCGCGAGTCAATCAGTTCTTCGCCTGGTTCAACCGCAGCTTCGACAATGTCAGCGACCGCTATGGCAATGTGACCGCCAAGCTGATCCGGACGACGGGCGCGGTGCTGATCGTCTATGCACTGCTGATCGCCGCCACGGGATGGCGGTTCAACGCGACGCCAACTGGCTTCATCCCCGAACAGGATCAGGGCTATCTGATCGTGGCGATCCAACTGCCGCCGGGCAGTTCGCTGTCGCGCACCGATGCTGTGCTCCAAGAGGCCACCGACATTATCCTCGACACCCCGGGCTTCGCCAATACGGCGGGCTTTGCCGGGTTCAACGGCGCCACCTTCACCAATGCGCCGAACGCCGCCGCGATCTTCTCGGTCATGGAGGAGTTCAGCGAACGCGATGGCGCGCCCGCGCTCCTGAACGAACTGAACCAGCGGCTCCAGGCAATTGACGAAGCGTTCATTATCGTGATTGCGCCGCCGTCGGTGCGCGGTATCGGCAATGCCGGCGGGTTCCGCATGATGGTTCAGGATCGCGCCGGGCGGGGGAGCGGCGAGCTCAATGCCGCCACCCAGCAGATCGTGGCGGCCGCGAACGCCGATCCGCGTCTGGTCAATGTCTTCACATCCTATGAAACGGCGACACCGCAGCTCTATCTCGATATCGACCGGGTCAAGGCGCAGCAATTGGGCGTCCCGATATCCGACGTCTTCAGCACGCTGGAGGTGTTTCTGGGTTCGGCCTTCGTCAACGATTTCAATTATCTGGGGCGGACATACCGGGTCAGCGCGCAGGCCGACGCGCCGTTCCGCATGGAGCGCAGCGATATCTCGCGATTGCGGGCGCGCAATGCCTATACCGGCGAGATGGTGCCGATCGGCAGCGTCGTGAACTTCCGCGATATCACCGGCCCGTCGCGCCAGCCGCGCTACAATCTCTATGGTGCTGCAGAGATCGACGGGGCGGCGGCGCCGGGAGTCAGCTCGGGCGAAGCGATCGCCGCGATGGGCGAGATCGCGGAGAGCACCTTACCGTCGGGTTTCGATTTCGAATGGACGGGGCTCGCCTATCAGGAGGTCAACGCCGGATCGACCGCGGTACTCGTCTTCGTGCTGGCCGTCGTCTTCGTCTTCCTCCTGCTCGCCGCCCAATATGAAAGCTGGCTGCTGCCGCTGGCGATCATCCTGATCGTGCCGATGTGCCTGCTCTCTGCGATCCTCGGCATCGCGCTGCGCGGGATGGACAATAATATCCTGACCCAGGTCGGGCTTGTCGTCCTTGTCGGACTTGCCTCGAAAAACGCGATCCTGATCGTCGAATTCGCGCGACAACGCGAACAGGCGGGACTCGACCGGTTCGAAGCGGCGGTCGCGGCCGCCAAGCTCCGGCTGCGTCCCATTCTGATGACGAGTTTCGCCTTCATTCTCGGCGTCGTGCCGCTGGTGATCGCGAGCGGCGCGGGCTTCGAAATGCGCCAGGCGCTCGGCACCGCTGTCTTTTTCGGGATGCTCGGCGTCACGATATTCGGGCTGTTCCTGACCCCGGCCTTCTACGTCATGTGCCGCAGCCTCGCCGGACGCGGCAAAAAGGATACCGAGGCGAGCGGCGACGAAGCGGACGGCGACACACTATCGGGCGATGCCCTGCCGGAGCCTGCGGAATGATCCGTTTCGCCGCCCCGCTCCTCGTGGCCGGATTGGTGGCCGGTTGCGCAGCGGGCCCGGATTATGCCGGCCCGCCCGCGATCGAAAGCGTCGGGACGGCGCAATTCGACCGGGCGCAAACTGCGCCGATCGCCACGGCCGAGCCGATCGCCGAATGGTGGACGCAGCTCGAAGACCCGCTTCTCGACGAGCTGGTCCGCCGCGCTTTCGACTATAACCGCGATATCGAGGCGGCTCGCGCCAATCTCAGGTCATCGCGCGCCGTACTTCGAGGGCGCGGCTGGGATTATTTCCCGACCGGCGGCGTCGATGCCGCCTATGCGCGGCAGCGCTTTTCGGAGGAAGCGCAGCAGGCCGGATTGCCGGCCGGTGTCAATATCCCGGATCAGGATTTCTACGATGTCGGCTTCGACGCGATCTGGGAGATCGACATATTCGGCCGCATCGGCCGGTCGAACGAGGCCGCGCGCGCTGACGCCCAGGCGGTCGGCGCGACCCGCGACGATCTTCTCGTATCGATCGCCGCGGAAGTTGCGACAGCCTATATTGAGCTCAGAGGCGCGCAGCAGCGCCTTGCCGTGGCCGAACGTAACGCGACGAACCAGGACGACAGCTACGAACTGACGGAAATCCTGCTGCGCGGCGGTCGCGGCACGCGGCTGGATACCGAGCGGGCGCGGGCGCAGCTCGAAACTACCCGGGCATCGATTCCGCCGTTGCGCGCCCAGATCGACGCGCTGATCCATCGGCTTGGTGTGCTGACCGGCAATGGACCGACCGGCCTGCGCGAAACGCTGATCGCGCCGGCGCCGCTGCCGGAGCTGCCGCAGATGGTCGCGATCGGCGATCCGTCGGGCCTGTTCCGCCGACGCCCCGATATCCGCAGGGCCGAACGCGAACTTGCCGCTGCCACCGCACGAATCGGGGTCGCGGCCGCGGACTTCTTTCCGACCGTGAGCATCGTCGGGGATGCGGGCTTCCAATCGACGTCGATCGGCAATCTGCTCCAGGGATCGGCGCTGGCATTTACCTTCGGCCCTCAGCTCATCTGGAATTTGCTCGATTTCGGCCGGATCGACGCCGCCGTCGATGCCGAAGGCGCACGCGCTGAAGCCGCCGCAGCGCGTTACGAACAGACCGTGCTGCTCGCCTTCGAGGAGACCGAGAATGCGCTGACCCGATATGGCAACGAACTGGAGCGGCGCGAGCGGCTGGCTCAGGCGAGGGACTCGGCTCGCGAGGCGGCGCGGCTCGCGCGGCTGCGTTTCGACAATGGCGTCGATGATTTCCTCACCGTGCTCGATGCCGAGCGCGTCACGCTGGAAAATGAAGACCGTCATGTCGTCAGCGAGATCGAAGTCGCCCGTCAACTTATCGCAATTTACAAGGCTCTCGGAGGCGGTTGGCAGGTTGTTGAGGAGCTGGAGAGGGAAGAATGATCGCGTTATCGGAGGCTTGATGTCGGCTTCGAGACACACGCCGATCGGAGCTGATATCCGACGTCAGGGCGCGCAGCGGACATATCCTCCGATAGAAATTGACTTTGCGTTCCCTGTTTCGTCATCCGAAATCGCTGCTTTTCTCGCGAAATTCTCTGCTTCTTATTCTCGGGAATTGTCACCTGAAGATCGCGGAAATGCTGGGGTTACGCTGGGCCCAGGTGCGGGTTTTGCGCCAAAAATTGCGATTTTTCCTGCAAATTCCCGGATAGCAACGAAATCACCGTAGAGACCGGTTCGCTCCAGACTGCGTCGCGCACCATTCGGTCGCCGAGCCGAGCCGAATTTCACGGCAGGCGTGATCCGTCCCCTGAAAAATATCGCTGCGGAAAGGTAAAGCTGGAGCCAGCGTCCCCCGCCAGCGGGCTGGCGGGGGTGCTGGGGCACGGGAGAGGAAGAGGCTTGTGTCGGCGCGTCCTGCGATGCGTTCTGCTGTTACGCAGCGAGGATCGTGAGAGGCGAGGTCACCAGAGCCAGCGAGAAGCTGGACACGGTGGCCAGAACGGAGCCGAGAAAAGCTACGGGGAAAAACTTGGTCATGGCGTATCTCCAATCTTTCGGTTTCGATGCAGGCGGTGGGTCAATCCATCGTCTTGACCCTTAGATACGCGCTCGCCGGTCGGCGCGCTAACACTAGTCTTGCGCTTATGGTATGCACAAACGCATAGCCCGGAGAATCGTGGAGAATCAGCGATGTTGGACTGGAATGACCTGCGCTACTTCCTGTCCGTGGCCCGGACCGGGAGCACCCTTGCCGCTTCGAAACAGCTCAAAGTGAGTCAATCCACCGTTTCCCGCCGCATAACCGCTTTCGAAGACGAAATCGGCGTCAAACTCTTTGTCCGCAAACCGTCGGGCTATGAACTGACACCACGCGGGGAATCGGTGTTGCCGGACGCTGAAAGCGTTGAATCCGCCATCCTGTCCTTTTCCGACGGGATCGAGGCCGAGTCCCGTCGGCTTGCCGGCACGGTGCGGCTGACGACCGTGGAATCGGCGGCCAATGCGTGGGTTATCCCTGCCGTAGGCCTGTTGCGCGAGCGCTATCCTGAAATCCGGGTGGAGATCATGGCGTCGGATCAATATGTGGATCTTGCGCGCGGCGAAGCCGATATTGCGATCCGCTTCGGACCGAAGCCGACCCAGGAGACGCTGATCGTTCGTCACCTGATCGACATGCTGGAAAGCTTCTATGCCAGCGAGGAGATGGTGTCGCGGCTCGGCATGCCGGAAGATATTGCCGACATGGCCCGCTATCCGCTGGTCGCCTCGATGGATAGCCAAAGCGCGACAAGCCGTTGGCTCGCCGAACACGTGCCGGATGCCGAAATTGCACAGCGCGCGAACTCGCTGTCGAGCATCATCGCCAGTGTTGAATCGGGATTGGGCGCGGCCATTTTGCCCTGCCTGATGGGCGATGACATTCGCCGGCTGGTGAGGCTGACACCGCCGATCGAAGAGCTAACAACGCCGGGATGGATGGTGACCACCGATGAAGCGCGCCGCCAGCCCCATATTCGCGTGGTCATCGACTTTGTCGTCGAACAGATTCAACTATCTCTGGCCCGTCGCACAACCCAGTTATCCGTCGTCCAAGCGGCCTGAGTGAAGGCAGTGTTCGAGAACGGAGCGCGGGCGCTGACCACCGGGTGGCGATCAGAACTCGAAACGCCTTTCATCGAGAGTCCTGCTGAAACGTTGGCCTGCGGCACGGGTTGGTTGTCACGATCGTGATGGACTGTGAGTGTCTGATCGATTTCCTGATCGACAAATTCTCCAATTTCGGCGAGCGACCGCCATCCTATTCCGGTAAGTAACCGTAACAGACTATCGATTGTCGCGCTCCCGTCCGACTTTAGCCGGAACGGGAGATTACCGATGAGCAATCGAACATTCGCCATTTGCCAATCCATCCTGGCCGCCATTATCGGACTGGCGGTTGCCGGCTTGTCCCCGATCGAGGCCCGGACGGAAGCCGCGCCATCGGCAGAAAGCAGAGCAATCTCCGCCGCCTTCCCCTTCGAAAAACACTATGTCGAGATTCTGGGCTCGCAGATGGCCTATGTCGACGAGGGCGAAGGACCGGTCGTGCTGTTTCTCCACGGCAACCCCACTTCATCTTACCTTTGGCGCAACATCATTCCCTATGTCAGCGGCACCCACCGGGTGATCGCGGTCGATCTGATCGGCATGGGCGACAGCGATCAACCGGATATCGACTATCGCTTCGGCACCCATGCCGCCTATCTCGATACATTCATCGAGACACTGGGCCTGCAGGATATCACGCTCGTCGTCCATGACTGGGGCTCCGGGCTCGGCATGCGTTATGCCCGGCTCAATGAAACGAACGTCCGCGCGATAGCGCTGATGGAAGCGTTGATCCCGCCCGCCCTTCCCGCACCAAGCTATGAAGCGATCAACGAACCGGCGCGCACCATGTTCAGAAACCTTCGTACGCCGGTGACAGGCGAGGAACTGGTGCTCGACCAAAACTTCTTTGTCGAAGGCATATTGGGGCAAGCCGGCGTGGTTCGGCAGATGACGCGGCAGGAACTGAACGCGTATCGAGGCCCTTTCTCGACGCGCCAAAGCCGGCGGCCGACCCTGCAATGGCCGCGCGAAATCCCGATCGGAGGCACCCCGGCGGATGTGACGGCCGAAATCCAGGCCAATGGCGAATGGTTCTACAGGACCCAACTGCCAAAACTGCTCTTTTCCGCCGATCCAGGCGCTTTGATACCGCCACAGGCCGCCGCGTACATCGCCGAGAACGCGCCCAATATCGAGATCGTTGCGCTCGGTCCGGCGACGCATTTCGTGCAGGAGGATCATCCGCACGCAATCGGGCGGGCATTGGCAATCTGGTTGGCCGGACTCAGCCAAGCCGAGAGCAATGGCGCAATCGACTAAATAGCTGATTTGCAAATATAACATGAGCCTGCTGGAGGGCACAATGCAAACCCCATCACGAGAAGAACATGCCGCGTTTCATCGTAAGCCGCACGGCTTTGGCGACCGGATCGCATTCGGCTTCGTGAAAGCGCTGCGCTTCATCGCGGACCGCTTCTTCGCCGGGCGCTATGGCCATCGCGCCGTGGTTCTGGAGACGGTCGCGGCCGTCCCGGGGATGGTCGGCGGATTGCTGCAACATCTCAGGGCCCTGCGCCATATTCGGGACGATCGCGGCTGGATCCGCGAACTGCTCGATGAGGCCGATAACGAACGCATGCACCTGATGACGTTCGTCCATATCGCTCAGCCAAATCTCCTCGAACGCCTGATCATCATGACCGCCCAGGCCCTCTTCTACAATTTCTACTTTTTCCTTTATCTTTTCGCGCCCAGGATCGCGCACCGGGTCGTCGGATATTTCGAAGAGGAGGCGGTCGAGAGCTACACGCAGTATCTTGCCGCCATCGATGCCGGAAAGCATGAGAATATCCCCGCACCGCAAATTGCGATCGACTATTGGCTACTGCCCGAAACGGCGCACCTTCGCGATGTCGTCCTTGCCGTGCGCGCGGACGAGGCCGGCCATCGCGATCGCAATCATGAATTCGCCGACACTCTGCGGCTGAATTCCCGAAAGGCGTCCGGATCGGATCGGGAAACGGCCCATGGCTGACCCTGGCTCCCGCACGCCGGTCACCCGGCAGACGATAAATGCACTGGTCATGCACTTCTACGCCGCTATTCGCCGTGACAGCCGGCTCGGACCCATATTCGATCGCGCAATCGGCGATGCCTGGGATCTGCACCTCGACAAGATGGTCGATTTCTGGTCGTCGGTGATGTTCAAGACGGGCGAGTTCAAGGGGCAGCCGATGATCGTCCATCAGGCCCTTGCCGAACTCAGACGAGAGCATTTCCCGTTATGGCTCGATCTGTTCAGGCACAGCGCCAATACGATCTGCCCTCCCGATTTCGCGGCCGAGATTATCGACCGGGCGGAACGCATTGCAGTCAGCCTGCAACGCGGCGTCTTTTCCGGACCCGGCCAATTCGAGGACGAGGAAAGGACCGCGTGAGCGAGTTTCCTCCAACCGTAAATGCCGATAACCGTACACCGGTTTTTACCGAACAAACCGTCCCGACCGGTCTGCTCAGACATCACAAGACCAAGCCGGGTGTCTGGGCCGTGATCACCATCATGTCCGGAACGCTGGAATTCATCGACGAACAGAAGGGCGAAACGCGGCGCCTCGAAGCCGGCGACCGGCACGTAATCGCGCCTCAAGCGCTGCATTGCGTGAAGCCTTGCGGATCGGCTGCCTTCTTCGTCGAATTTTACCGCTAGCGGTTCGAAGCGGCGGTCAAATCAGTCGGATCGGACCCGATCGCGCACATGGTCCTGATAGTAGCGATAGCTGGCGCTCTCCCGGTAATCGGCATTGAGCCTCGCCAGCGTTTCGCGTTCAGCCACGGCCGCTCGTTCGTTTCCCATCTTCTCCAGCGCTGCAAGCCTGAAGACATGAGTGGGCAAAAAAGAGGGGCTTCGGTCTATACCCCGGTCGAAATAGCCGAGCGCGGTATCGAATTCGCCGAGTTCGAAATAGGCGCGGCCGAGCGCGAAGATGGAGGTCACGCCATAATTCGGATTCAGGCGATTGCTTCGTTCGATGGCATTCAGCGCATCGTCTCCGCGGCCTGCGCTCGACAGAATAAGCGATTGCCAGAGCAGCGCCTCGGAAAAATTCGGGTCGAGGTCAATCGCTGTCTCGATCGACGCCAAGGCGCCGTCAATATCCAGGTTCCATCTCCGCGCCCAGGCGAGGTTCGCATGGGCCACCGGGGATTGCGGCGCCAGTTCGACGGCCGTGCGCGCATGGTGCAGAGCCGGATCCAAAGCCGCCTCGGTCGAGAGAATGAAGCCGGCAAGATAGGCATAGGTGAGAGCGCGCGCTTTCCAGGCATGCGCTTCGGCAAAACCAGGATCGCGCTCAATCGCAGCCGTAAACAGATCGATCGCCACCCGCACACTTTGCTCGTCGAACTGATAAAATTGTTCTTTCGCGCGCAGGAAGCGGTCATAGGCTTCGATATTCTCAGTCGTCCGTACGGCGAACCGCTCCTGTTCGGTGCCGACGAGCGCCACCTGTAACGCGCCGACGATCCGCCGGGTAACGTCGTCCTGCACATCGAAAATATCAACAAAGTCGCGATCGTATCGTTCCGCCCACAGATGGGATTCGCTTTCGACATCGATCAACTGAGCGGTGATCCGCAGGCGATCACCCGCTCTCTGGACGCTTCCCTCCAAGATATGTGTCGCACCCAGTTCCTCGCCGATCCGCCGTATCCCGAACGGGCTGTCCTTGTAGGTGAAGGTCGAGGTGCGGGCGATGACGTTCAGACCTGACAGTATCGACAGGTCGGTGATGATATCTTCCGTGATGCCATCGCTGAAATACTCTTGCTCTGCGTCGTCGCTGAGATTGGCGAAGGGCAATACCGCAATCGTCGGTGTTTCCGGTCTCCCCGCAGAATCCATGGGCGAAGACCGATCGACGGCAAGAAAATAAGCCAGGACGACCAGGGCAATGGCCATTGCGGCCAATAGCAGCCATGCCGCACCGCGGCGGCCGGCCGGCGGTTCGGTCGCCGCTCCGTGGGATCGTTTCGGCGGATTTCGATCCTCGAAATTCGTGTGATAGCCTCCCTTGGGAAGCTCGATCAGGATGGGGTCGTCCTTCCCTTCATCGATATAATATTCGGCGAGTTTTGCCCGCAATCTGCCGGCTTCGACGCGCACGAGCGAATCCGTCGTCGGATCGAAATTGTCGTCCCGGTCGTACACATCCATCGCAATATCGAACTGCGTGACGCTTTTTCGCGTTGGATCGAGCGTCGCGTGGACGGTGTACGACAGAAATTTCGAAAGGCGGTCGGCGTGCGCGAATACGCCGCTCTCGGTTATCCGCTCCAGCTGTGCCCCGACGGCGTCGCGCACATCTTTGTTGCGGATATCGATCACGGCTCCCCCAGCGCGTCACACCGTAGGCGATCGGCACAAATTGGTCCATGCCGGCCGCCTGACGCCCGATCGCTTGCGTTAGTAACCGCAACAAACTTTGATCTTGCGCCCGCACATCCAACAATTCGAAACGTGGAGTGCGTAGTAGCCGGCGTCTCGGCGGCCCCATCCTCCACTCCCCGTGTTCTCCGGGAACGCGGGACCGGATGCTGCGCACTCCCGCCGCGATATCGCGATTTTCTGTCCGGTGCGTCAGCGCGCCGGCTCGTGAAAGGAGACAGATCATGGAACAGCTCGAAATTTTCGGGATACTGCTGGCCCGACCGGAAAAACCGCTGGTTTTCCTGACCCAATTTGCAATCAGCCTGTTCGTTTTCGGTATAATCGTGCGCCGGCTCGCTCTGCCGTGGCTCGACGGTTTGAATGCGCGGACGGCAATGACAATCCTCTTGCTGCCGCATGCCTTTCGTCACATCGGGCTGAGTTTCCTGGTCCCCGGTCTGGTCGCCGACGACATGCCCTGGTTTTTCTCGGTCACAGCCGGTTACGGGGATCTGTTATCGGCTATGCTCGCTATCGTCGCGCTTGTCGCATTGCAGGGCCGATGGTCCATCGCCCTGCCCGTCATTTGGCTCTTCACTATCGTCGGTATCGCCGATCTCGTGAATGCCCTGCGTCAGGCAGAGGCGGTCCTGTATTTTCAATCGAGCTGGTACATACCGACCTTTATCGTCCCGCTCCTGCTGACCACCCATGCGATGATTATCGCGCGCCTCGTGAAGCGGGCGCCAGCGTTGAAAACGGAGCTGGGGACGCGGACGCGAGCCGGACAAGGTGCCTGACGATCGCGGCCCGACAAACGCCGGACGGGTCGATACCGGCCCGGTCGCAAACCCGCAAACTCAAACCGCAACGATAGGAAAACGACATGTCCCGACTCACCTACATCACGGACGAACAGGCTTCGCAAACCGCCGCAGCATCCTTCGACGGCATCCGCCAGAAGATCGGCATGGTGCCCAATCTCTATCGCATTATGGCGAATGAGCCGGCCGTCCTGTCCGCCAATCTCGCCATGAACGAGGCGCTGTCGTCGGGTTCGTTCAGCGCGGCCACGCGCGAAGCGATCGCACTGGCGGCGGCGGGGGCCAATTCGTGTGATTATTGCGCATCCGCCCATACCGCGATCTCCAGGGGCCTGAAGGTTGGCCAAGACGAAATAGATCGCCGTCTGGAAGGCCGGTCGAGCGATGCCAAGCTCGACTCGATCCTGAAGTTCGCTGTCGCGGTGATCGCCGAGCGCGGTTTTGTCGGTTCGGCACAGATCGACGCGGCCCGCGCCGCCGGCTTGACCGACGGCGAGATCATCGAAACGGTCGGCAACGTGATCGCCAATATCTTCACCAACTATGTCAATCACGTCGCGGAAACCGATATCGATTTCCCGGTTGTCAGGGCCGGCGCGCAGCAGGCTGCCTAGCGCAGCTCTCCATTGAATCGATCGAGACCGGCATAACCGGCTGTGCACCGACTATGCGAGCTTTGCGACCAAACGATTGGCGGGGTTCGCCTTACCATTTCTCGCCGAAGGGCCGTAGCTCCACGTCGAAGGACCATGTCGAACGGTCCTGATGCGCGACGTGGAAGATTTCTTCCGCGATCGCAGCGGGATGGCTGAAAAAGTCGTCCGGTTTGTCGGGATTGAACGGAATTCGGGTCCAGGGCGTATCGATCGCTGCGTCGATGTTGATATAGGCGACATGGACGCCTTTGGGCCCAAGGTCGCGCGCAAGAGCCTGCGCCAAAATTCTCTGGGCCGCTTTCGTGGGTGCAAAAAGCGCATAGTTCGGAACGCCGCGCAGCGCGGCGGTATTGCCCGTCACGATTATCGCGCCCGATCCGCGATCAACCATTGCGGGAGCCAGTTCTCGAGCCATATGCAGGAGCGTTGTCGTGTTGACGCGAAAGTTGCGTTCCAGCTCTTCAGGTTCCGCTTCCATGAACGGTTTGAATGTCGCCCGCACGGCATTGTGGACGACCACATCAGGGACTCCGATCGTGGTTCGAACATCGCGACAGACCTGAATCAAGCGATCAACGTCGGCAAGGTCGAAGGCGTGGTATGTCGAACCAGGCAGTTCGCGCGCCAGGCGTTCCAGCCGATCCTTGTCGCGAGCGAGCATTACGACCCGATAGTTTGCTTGCGCAAATCGCCGTGCAGTCGACGCGCCCGTGCCGGCGCCCACTCCCGTAATGAGGCAGATCTTGTCTTGTTTGTCCGTCATTATACCCGGCCGCGGTTGGCGCTGCGGCTCGCCTTTAGCGCGTCGCCGAGAGCATATAGCGAAGCCAGGAGAAGTATCGGGTCTTTGAGCAGGAACTGACCCGGTACAACCGAGATTGCCAAGGTGCCGACCTCGGGCAGGAAAACACCCGGCGTCGTCACAAAAAATGTTGATGTCAGCGCAAATGTGATTGCCGCCCCGCCCGCACCGATAGCTGCAAGACCTGGGTTCACGAACCTGAGCGCAAGCAACAGTGCAATCGAGATTTCAACAACACCGATGAGGTAAGATGCGCCCTGTAAGCCCACAACTCCCAGCAATGGGCCGATCAATGGGCTGTTCGCGATCAAACCATGCACGGCTTCTGCTTCATAGGCGGTGAATTTCATCGCGCCGAACCAGACGAATACGACCGGCAGCGCAAAAAATACGCCGCGCGTTGAAATGTTCAAAGAGAGGGCTTCGAGAACGCCCGGGGTTGATGTTGACGCGGATTCACTATGCGTGGCCACAGTCATCCGATCCGTGTTGTCTGTCATGATTAACCTCCTGTTCGGTGTTGAAGCATGTTGGAGCGATCGCTGTTTTGTCCCCAACTTGTCGTGAGCAAATTGCACCTTGTGCAACCTGCTATCCTGTAGAGGGAGCGCCGTTGAAGTAGATCAACGTGATTCCCAGCGTATCCCAAACGCCGTGTGTGACGATCAGAACCCATAGATTGCGTTTGACGAGAACGTAGACGGTCCCGCTCAGCAGAGCGCCAAAGCCCACCCCGATCATGCCGCCGACGCCCTGATAGTAATGTCCGAGACCGAAGATTACGGCCTGCGCTACGATCGCAATCACCCAGGCGAGTGCCGAGTTGCCGGCAAGTCCGGCGATCCGGTTCATCAGGTAACCGCGGAATATGATTTCTTCGGCAAAGCCCCCGGCCGCCCAGGCGATGACCAGCCAACCGAGATAGGCTCCAAGGTTGCCGTAGATATGGTCGAAAAAACTCGTGTCGGAGGGCGGCACGTCCCAGATTTCGCGGATCCAGCCCATCGCGGGTTGCTGGACGAAAAGCTTGAGCGCGATAAAGCCGATTACGAGCAGAGCGGTCAGCCAGATGCTGCGCGGTCGCGCCAGGCCAAGCGAAGCGAGGCCGCCATTGTAAGCCGTAACCAGCACGACAATCGTCAGAGCAAGTGCGATGCTCCGCATCGGCATCGGGGCCGCACTCGGCCAGCCGATCAACGGATATATGGCATAGGCGAGGACAGCCGTGGCGACGAAAAAGACACCGGCGAGAATTGTCAGTTCATAGAAGAATTGCTGGCCGGCCGCGCGCATCGTCGCGTTGTTGGTGCCGATTACGGGGTCGATCGGGCGGTTCACAAGGGTTCTCTTCCAGCTTGGGTGGTGATCGGTCAGAACAAAGACCGGCCGCAGCCTGCGCCACGGCCGATCAGGTTCTGGAGCACTAGGCGGCCTGTCGCGTCTCGGTCCGCACAATCGGGAAATCGATATCGGTTTCCGCGACGTGATTGACATAGTTGGTGAAGATATTGGCGACGACGTTACCGACGGTTTCCATGATCTCGCCATCGGTCAGGCCGGCGGCTCTGGCCTGGCTGATCTCGTCCGAACCGGCAAAACCGCGTTTCTCGATAATGGTTTCCGCGAACGCCAGGATCGCCTGCAGCCTGGGGTCGTCCGAGCGGCCGCGAAGGCGATTGTCGATCTCGTCCGCATCGACCTTCAGGCTCTTGGAGATGGCGGTGTGCGCGGAGGCGCAATAGTCGCAATGATTGGCGCCGGCGGTGGTCAGTGCGATTGCTTCCCGGGTCGCGGGATCGAACGAACCGCCAGCCAGCGCATCGTTCATCGCGAGGTTGGCCTGCAATACCGCCGGCTCATTGGCCATGACGCGGTAGAGATTGGGCACCATGCCGACTTTCTGCCGAATTCCATCGAAAAGGGCTCGTGCCTTCGACGAAGCCTGGTCGTCCGTCACCTGATTGATACGGGTCATGTTGTTATCCTTTCGGTCTTGGGGGAGTTGAGTGGATCGTTGATTGCGGACACTTGCCCGGCCCGGTCGCGCTCATGCGGTGGTCGGCTCGGTTTCGCTGAGCGCCACGACGCCGATGACGCCGCCTGCCATGGTGAGATAGTAGGCTATGATGATGCCATTCCATCCGAACAGGAACGGAGCCGCGATAAACGCCGCGGCGGCAGCGAGGTCCAATGCGAGATGCACATTGAAGGAAAACAGCCGTACCGCGCCGAATTTATAGTCGGTGAGCAGGCTGTAACCGATCAGTCCGGCGCCGCCGGCCACCGACAGCCACAGCGATAAACCAGTGAATCCGAGCAGGAATGGCAGGCCCATCAGACCTGCCGCCGCCAGATAATCCAGTGCGCCGTGCATGGCGGGATTGAGAAACCGAATGCCGTTCATGAGGGACTCCTGCCGTTCAGATGCCGCCAGGCGCGGCTCAAAAGGGATCGGACGGAAGCGCCAGGGCGTGAGAGAGAGGGGGCATCGCCCTTGGGGGTCAGGGTTGCAGCTTCCGTCCGAAACCGGGTGTTCAATTTTCGCTTGGAAAAGCGCGGAGTTCTTCGCTCGTTCGCGGGAAACAAATGGCCATCATCTCCTGCCCGCGGGAAAATCGCGAAATACACGAGGGGGTCGATGTGCAGAAGAAATCCGGCTTGCGCGGGATCGCCTGCAAAGTGGTGGTACGGTCCGTTTCGTTCCGGATGTCGCATGTGAGCGATCCTTTGTGTTTCGATGGCGGCCCCGCGATCGGCGCCTGTGCCGTGCCTCTTGGATAGCGGCGGCTATCGATGGCATTCTTTCAAAAACCCGCTTTTCAGAAACTGACACGCAGCTGGCCGCCCTCTTTGCGAGCGGGAGCCCGGTCTTTTGCGGTTTTGGTCGCCGCCGACTTTTGGCGTATGGAGATAGCGGCAGGGGGGCTATGGAAGAGGATCCGCGCAAGGCCAGTTTCGCGCCGCTTACGCCGCTAAGCTTTTTGTTACGCGCGACAAATTTCCTGGGCGATCGCACCGCGATAATCCATGGCGAGTCGCGCTACACCTATCGCGCGTTCGGGAAACGCGTCGCACGGCTCGCGGGCGCACTTTCCGATGCGGCGATCACAAGGGGCGACACGGTCGCCATCCTTGCGCCCAATATTCCGGCGATGTTGGAAGCCCATTTCGCCGTGCCGATGATCGGTGCGGTGCTCAATCCCGTCAATGTGCGCCTCGACGAGGAGATAGTTGCCGGGTTCCTGCGCCAAGGAGACGCGAAGCTGCTTATTTGCGATCGGGAATTTCTGGACCTTGGCTGGCGCGCGGCAATCCGGACCGGGAAGGATTTGCCGATCGTGGTAATCAACGATCCTGAAACCGGGCTGCCGGGAGCCAAAGAATTCACGGATTATGAAGCCTTCATCGCGAACTCGCCGCAGCTCTTGGAAATGCCGCTGGTCGAGGACGAGCATCAACCCATCGCCCTGCTCCACACATCCGGAACGACCGGAACACCGAAAGCGGTGCTGTATTCTCATCGCGGTACCTATCTGGCGGCGCTGTCCAACGCGCTTACTTTCGGCCTTACGCCCGACAGCCGCTTCTTGTGGACATGGCCGATGTTTCACTCGAATGGCCTGTCATTCATCTGGTCGGTCACGGCGGTTGGCGGGGTGCATATCTGCGCGCGCTCGATCGATGCGAAGATCGTCAGCGCGATGATTGCCGATCACCGGGTCAGCCATTTTTGCGCGGCGCCGCTTGTTCTCAATATGCTGGCCACGGATCCGGCAATGGGCGATGCGGGGATTTCCCATCCCGTCAATTGCATTACCGGAGGCTCTCCACCGCCTTTGAACATGTTGGCGAAGCTTGAAAGCCTCGGGATCGATGTCACGCACCAATATGGCGCTTCGGAATGCTGTGGGCCTGCGACAATTGCGTATTCGCACCCGGACTGGAAGGAACTCGAACCGGGCGAACGACAGGCGATGATCGCCCGTCAGGGCGTGCCGACCGCGGTGATTGACGATCTCATGGTTGCCGATCCCGACAATATGGAGCCGGTCGCGCGCGATGGCACAAGTCTTGGCGAAATCATGGTGCGCGGGAATGCGGTCGTCGACGGTTACTACCGCGATGAAGAGGCGACCGCCACCGCATTTGCCGAAGGATGGTATCATACAGGCGATATCGCTGTCTGGTACGAAGACGGCTCGGTTGAGATCAAGGACCGGTCGAAAGACATGATAATCTCGGGCGGCGAGAATATCTCCTCGGTCGAAATCGAGAACGTGCTCTTTCGGCATCCCGATGTTTCCGAAGCCGCTGTCGTGGCAAGGCCTGACAAACTGCTCTTTCAGACGCCCTGCGCCTTTGTCGACCGAGTCGCAGGTTCGACGATTGGCGCAGAAGAACTCGAGCGACATTGCCGAAAATTCCTCGCCGGCCTGAAGGTACCGCGAAATTTTGTTTTCCGTACGCTCCCCAAAACCGCAACCGGCAAGATCCGGAAACACGCGCTGCGCGAAATGGCGCTGACTGACGTCGATTAGAGCCCATCGGTAACGCTGGGCTGGCGCCCCGCGTCAACCGGTTCCGTTGTCGCCAGCGTCCGATCGGAACTGCGCCGGTGTCCGGCCAAGCTCCCGTTTGAAGGTCGTGGTCATATGGCTTTGCGACGAGAAGCCTGTGGCATAGGCAATCTCGGCAATCGCGGCGTCATTCGATTGCAACAGTTCCCGTGCCGCTGCGATACGGCGGCTGAGGACATAGCGATGCGGCGGTTCTCCAGCGTGCGCCTTAAACGCCCGGGCGAACCGGTGGGTCAAAACCCCGGCAAGACCGGCGAGGGCCTCCAACGACAGATCGGCCTCCAGATTCGCGTCGATATAGCTCAAAATCAGTTTCAGAACCGCTTCGTCCAGCTTGTTGCGCCTGGGCGCCTTGCGCTGTTGCGGCGGCAATCGCATCATTTCGACGAGCAGCAGGAAGCACAGGGCGTGCAGATAGTCCGTCGACACGTCATGTGCGAGCATATGACGCCGAATGCGCTGTGCCAGTTCGGTCGTGAACGGTTTGGGGCCGTCTATGATAACGTGGGGCTCAAGCACTTCTTCGGGCAGTTGCAGAGCCGCAGCGATATCCGACCGCAGATCATCGAAGTGAAAAACAAATGCCAACACTTCAGGGGCGGCATCCGATTCTCCACGGAGGGGGAAATTCGGCGGAGTGACGACATATTCATAGGGCCTCCGGTCGAACCGGCGCAATCGATCGCCGGCCAGCGAGCTGCGCCCCTCATCGGGCCCGAAACTGATGCTCGCGAAGGTATCTGCGAGCCGGACATTCAGCGCGCGCTTTCCGCTCGAGACCAATTCGACGAAAAAACTCTCGAAGCGAATCCTCCTGCCCCAAAGCGGCAGTTCGCCGCGCGGCGGCGCATCGAGACTCATATTCTGCGACATGGATTGTGCCTAACACAGAATCTTCGGAAGGGTCAGCGCGGGCCGGATGCGCCCGCTGTCGGATTCTGAAATACCGAAAACTGAAAGAGCCGGCACGGGCGCCCGGTCCATGATCTTTCATATCGCAATTCCCATGCGATCCGTTGATCGAAGGAGACAGACAATGACGGATTCGGCCCTTACAAATGGCGCTCATCATATCGGCCTGACGGTTCCCGACCTGGCCACGACCCGCGGCTTCTTCGTCGATACGCTGGGGTTCGACCAGATTGGAGAAGTCCCGGATTATCCTGCCGTGTTTTTGAGCGACGGCGCGATCATGCTGACGCTCTGGCAGGCGGAAAACCCGGATATCGCGATTCCCTTCGACCGCAAAAACGTGATCGGGCTTCATCATCTGGCGTTTCAGGTCGCCGACGCAGAAGCACTTGGAGCGTTGCACCGGACGCTTGCGGAAACTGACGGCTGTGAGATCGAATTCGCGCCGGAATCTCTTGGCGGCGGGGCAACTCAGCACATGATGTGCTATATACCCGGCGGCATCCGCACCGAGTTTATCGCGCCAGCCGCTTAACGCCGGGCGGTTGCTTGCAGGCTATCTCAAGGGGATTGCGCAATGGCGGCAACACCTTCTCCTTTCCATGCCGGCGAAAAGCGGGTGCAAGAACGGCTCGGCGTTGCCGACGAGATCGAAGCTTTTGCCCGCAAGGTCGTGCGCGACCACCTTCCCGATCAGCATCGCGACTTTTATCGGCAGCTTCCGTTCCTGATCGTCGGCACGGTCGATGATCGGGGAATGCCCTGGGCATCTTTGGTCCCGGGGGACCCGGGGTTTATCGGATCTCCGGACGAACGGACGCTCGGTGTTGCGGCCCTCCCGCTGCCCGGCGATCCGCTGAATGAAACTCTACGTGCCGGTGCCGAAATTGGCGTGCTGGGTATTCAGCTCGAGACCCGCCGGCGCAATCGCCTGACCGGACGGATTGCGCGCAAGGATGACGGTGGTTTTACTATCGCCGTCGGGCAAACCTTCGGCAATTGCCCGCAATATATCCAGACGCGTGCGGTACAATATCGACCGCCGCTCGGTGTCGTTGGCAAAAACGCGGCTATCTCGCGCGCCGATCAAATTGACGCTCGGGCGCAGGATATGATCGCAAAAGCCGATACCCTCTTCATTGCGACGGCATATGCTGACAGCACGTCAGACTGGGCGAACGGTGCCGATGTCTCACACCGGGGCGGCAAACCTGGTTTCGTTCGCATCGAGGATGAGCAATCGTTTGTCTTCCCCGACTTTTACGGAAACAACCATTTCAACACGGTCGGCAATATCGAGCTCAATCCAAAAGCCGGCTTCCTGTTTCCCGATTTCGCAACCGGCGATCTCCTGTTCGTTTCGGGCGATGCGGAGATTGTTTGGGAAGGTCCCGAAGTGACGGCTTTCAAGGGCGCCCAACGGCTCATCCGCTGCCGCGCCCGATCGGTAATCCATGTCGAGAATGTGCTTCCGCTAACATTCGCCTTCGGAGAATTCTCGCCCTTGCTCGATCATGTCGGCAGTTGGGAAGATGCGGCGGCGGCGCTCGCGGCCGATAAGGAACGCAACTCCTATATCGCCTATGACGTATTCGACGTTCAGCGCGAAAGCGATGTAATCGCCTCCTATTATCTGCGGAGAGCCGACGGAAAGGCGCTTTTCGCACATGATCCGGGTCAGTTCCTGCCAATACGGTTGAACATACCCGGCGATGATGATCCGCTGATCCGTACTTACACGATCTCCGATACTTCAAATGGCGAGTATTTTCGGCTTTCGGTCAAACGGGAGGGCGGTGATGCGCGTGCGTCAAATTACTTTCACGACTGCATAACCGCCGGTTCCCGGATCGCCGCGATGGCGCCACGCGGAAAATTTGTTCTCGATCGAACAAGCGAACGTCCGGTCGTGCTGCTTTCAGCTGGCGTCGGCGTCACGCCGATGATCGCCATGGCCAATGCAATAATGGCGGAAGGCCGAAAGACGAAAAATTTCCGCCAAGTATATTTCCTGCATGGAACCCAAAACGGCCGGAGCCACGCCTTTGCCGAGCATGTCCGGACGCTTGCCGCGGAGCAGGAGGGTTTCGTCGCTCATATTTGCTACAGCAGGCCTGGAGAAGATGACGAACTCGGAATCACGCATGATTTTGAAGGTCGTATCGATATCGAATTGCTGAAAAACACGCTGCCGTTCGACGATTACGACTTTTATCTATGCGGACCCGAGGGCTTCATGCGATCGCTGTTCGAGGGACTGACCGGCCTCGGAGTGCGTCCGGAGCGAATTCACTATGAGTCCTTCGGCCCGGCCACTATTTTCGGCCCATCCGGAAAACCCGGCGGACAGGTGCACCAGACCACGCCGCAATCCGAACCGGTGCCGGTCCGCTTTTCCAGATCCGATGTCGAAATCATGTGGACGGCGGACAAGGGAACACTTCTCGAACTCGCGGAAGCCGCGGGAATAGATGCCCCATTCTCTTGCCGATCGGGCGTTTGCGGGACTTGCGCGACAAGGCTCCAGTGCGGAACTGTCGATTATATCGAAGATCCCGCAAATCTGCATGCGGACGACGAAGTGTTGATCTGTTGCTCCACTCCCCGCGCGGCCATTGGCAATGAGACCTGCGGCGGGAAGACCGGCCTGGAGCTGGAGCTATAGTGACCGCTCTGTGCTTGGTGGAAGAACGCCCATTAGCGGGCGGCAAAGCGGATATGTCTGCATCGGCGGTTCTGACGAACCGTGCTCCATACCATGTCGCGCGCTATTCGGCCTTCGAGGCGAACTGAATTCATCGGCAGGCGCACATGCGCAAACTTACCCCGCAAGCTCGACTTTAGCCCAGACCGGAAGATGGTCCGATGCTTTACGAGCTGTTGCACTATCGTGCGCGCCGCTTCGGACAGTACGCAATCGGTCACAGTGCATTATCCGGTCCAGCCGGGCGATTGGCTGGCGTGCGTGAAAACTGCGGCCGCAGGCTGCAAATGCAAAAGAGCGCTCGAAATCCCGAAGACAACCGCCGGTCGAACGCCACTCGTTAAGATCGCCCATCAGAACCGTCGGTAGGTCAGCGCCATGCTGCTCCGCCAGTTTGATAATCGCTCGGGCCTGTCGCCGTCTCCAGAGACCTGACAGATCCAGATGCATGCCGAACGCACACAGGGTCATGCCGTCAATCTCGATCTCCGCCACCACCGCTCCCCGGGGCTCGATACACGGGATGTGCAGGATATCATGGGCGCGGATCACGGCCGACTTCCGGGTCAATATGGCATTGCCATGCCAGCCCATCGAGTCGATCTGGACATCCAGTGGCACGGCTTGATAGTCGCTCTGTTGATCGAGCAGGATTTGCGGGATGGCCGCCGAGCGCTTGCCGAAACGCCTGTCCGCTTCCTGCAGGGCGACGATATCGGCATCCAGTTCGGCCAGGACTTTCAATATTCGCTCGGGATTGCGGCGCTTGTCCGCACCTATCGCCTTGTGGATGTTATAGGTCGCAAGCTTCAACGCGCCTGACTCCATTCGCTCCAACTATTTCCAACCCTTATAGGACACTAGTCGATCATTGCGCGATGGCGATGGAAAGGATTTCGTCCGATCGATCCGGCAACGATTCCGGCGCGTTTGGCCAAGGGATCGAAGCCCTCCTATGTCTGCGACTTCGTATATGGCGGTATTGACGGGGCCATCACGACGTTCGCCATCGTGGCCGGATTCGTCGGCGCGGCGCTATGGAATGTGAGTGTTTGATCGCAGGACAAGATCGCCAACGGTTTTGTTTCGTCGACTTCCCGGCACGGCAGGGAACAGCCTGAAACCTGGGCTGTCAGCCCCTGTTTAGCGCAACAGATTCCCTGCCATGCGACGAAACCAAACTCAGAAATTGAATCCCGCTTCGACACCTATGACGCGGCGCGGGCCGGGCGAGATGAACGATCCGCCAAACTCGATCGCCGGGATGACTTCGGCCGGATAGCGTTCGTCGAACAGGTTCTCGGCGAAGAACATCAGCCGCCAGCTGTCGCTCTGGAAGCCGGCGCGGAAATTGAACACCGAATAGCTGTTGCGCTGCGTCGCGCTGTTGTCCGCGTCGCCGACAAAGGCCGGCAGGCCGAGCGCCGAGCCCGGTAACAGGCCGGAGAAGAGCGTCGGCGTGATCTGGTCCTGCACGGTGTGGAACCATGTCGGCCCGACGATCCGGTAATCGCCGCGCACGAGGATATCGAAATCGCGATGGATCGGCGCGACGACCTGCGTGCCCAGATTGATCGTATAGTCGGGCGTATAGGGCGATTCATTGCCGACCGTGCTCGGCCGGGAGCTGTTCGCCTTGATTTCCGAATCGGTCCAGTTGAACGACCCGAACACATCCCAGCCGGGTACGATCTCGACATTAGTGTTGAACTCCACGCCCATCACCTCGACCTCGTCGATGTTCGAAACAACGCGCAGCAGACCGAACGGTCCGACGAAGAATTCGAAGAACTGCATATCGTCGATCTCGGTGTAGTAACCGGCGAGGTCGAACGTCCATGGACCCGACGACCCGCGCAGACCGATTTCGAAAGCGCTCGACCGTTCCCGGTTGAACTGGTCCTGAATGAGGATGTTGGTGCCGAGGAACTGGTTGAAATTCTGGTCGACGATTGCGGCCGAGCCCTGATTGTTGAAGCCGCCCGATTTGAAGCCGATCCCCCATGTCGCGTAGAAATTGATCTCGTCGGTCAGCGCATAGTTGAGGCTGAGCCGCGGCTGGAGCTGGTCGAAGCTCGCATCCTGCGGCTGGATCGGACCGAAGAGCTGGCCCGGATTGATCGGGCCGCCCGTGATCGGATCGAGGACGTTCGGGACCAGGTTCTCGACGCTCCGCTCCTCGACATCGTAGCGCAACGCCGCGCCCAGCGTCAGGCGGCTGGTGACTTCGGCTTCGACCGAACCGAATGCCGCAAAAACGTCGGTCGAGAAATCGTCATGGAAGAGCTGCGATGTCGGGTTGCTCGTGCCCGGTGCATTGAACAGCTCCTCGATAATGCCTTGACCGAGATCCGCGCCGAGGCTCACCCCGACCTGGCGGTCGATATGGAGATAATAGGCGCCGATCTGCCAGTCGATCGGCCCGTCGCTCGACGAAAGCCGGATCTCGACGCTGATATCCTCCTGATCGCGGATCTGGAATTGCGTGCCGTCGCACGTCGTTGGCGAATAGGGCCCGAAGGTGGAGCCCGTGGCCGGCGCGAAGATGAAGGGAACCGGCGTCTGGCCGATAAAGCCCGGCTGGTTGACCGGGAAGCCGGTCAGCGCCGCGGTGCTCGCGAAACAAGCGTCGGAGACGGCTGTCGATGTCGCGCTGATCGGTACGGGCGAAAGCGCGGCCGATATGTAGCGCGCGAAATCGGCGGACGTGCCGTCGGCGGTCAGGCTGTTCTCGATATTCGAATAGAGCGCCCATGCCGTGAGCTGCATGTTGCCGAAATCATGCTCCAGCTTGATCGAGGCTTCGAGCGTATCCTGCGAGTTGGTCGGCCGGATATTGCTGTAATAGCGGAACTCGTGATCGTCGACATCTTCGAAGAAAGCCGGGTTCGCGCCCGCAAAATTGGGCAGATGGAAGGCCGCATTGAAGTTGATCGACGCGCCGCGCAGCTCGCCATAGCGGACCTTGAAATCGAGCTCGGTATCCGGGCCGATTTCGGCGATCAACCGGCCGTTGACGTTCCAGACTTCCTGGTCGTCGACGACATTGCGGTTGTTGAGGAAGAGATTCTCGTAGAAGCCGTCGGTCGAGCGATAGTCGCCCGACAGGACGAATCCGATACCATCGGTCAGCGGCCCGGCGATATAGCCATTGGCCTCCCAGGTATTTTCGCTGCCATAGCTGCCGCGGACACTGCCTTCGAGCACGTCCGACGGACGGACGGTCGTGATGACGATCGCGCCCGCCGCCGCGTTGCGGCCGTACAATGCGCCCTGCGGCCCTTTGAGGATTTCGACCTGGCGCAGCGTGCCCTGATCCTGGTTCAGCGCGGCCGTGTTGGTCCTGAGGATGCCGTCGACCACAAGGGCGACCGAGCTTTCCGCATCGCGCGTGCCGTTAATGCCGCGAATGTTGATCTGGCTGTCGCCGGCCTCGGCCGTATTGGTGACGATCGTGACGCCCGGGGTCAGGCCGATGAAATCCTCGGCCCGGCGGATATTCTGGGTTTCGAGCTGTTCGCCGGTGAATACGGTGATCGACGCCGGTACATCGCCCAGCGCTTCCTCCTGGCGACGCGCGGTGACGATGATCGGCGCATTGCCCGTACTGGCGCTTGCTGCCGTTCCCGTGCCGCTGGTCTGCGCCTGGGCGGATGTCGCGATGGCCATCCCAGCGGTGGCTGCGAGAAGCGTCGGTGCGATCCGATTGAACATGATAGTCTCCCTGTGTCTTTATTCGCGCATTTCTCTTTTCAAACGAGGACGTTGGCCCCGCTCATGTAAACGTAAACTTCCTGGAACTTGTCGCCCCTGACGCGCCAGAAATTGGTGTTGTAGAGCCGCGTGACGTCGCCATTCTCGTCGGTCAGCACGGCTTCGAACGAGGCCGCGATCCGGCCGTTCTTCTCATCGACCGTGCAGGTGAAATCCTGGTGGACGATGGTGTCGTAGCTGCCGAAAAACGTCTCGAACATTTCCCGGATGCCGGCCTTGCCCTCATGGATCGTGTGATCGGTCTGGATGGTGAACAGCGCGGTATCGTGGAAGCAATCGAGCGTCGCCTCCATATTCTTCTGATCGACATTGCCGAAATAGGTCTTCGTCGCGAGTTCGATCAGCTCGTCGCGGTTCAATGTACTTGGATATTGCATCGCCCGTTTCCCCTATTTCAGCAGATTGTCGCCGCTCATATAGACGTACACGTTCTGGAACTTGTCGCCTTTGAGGTAGAAGCGGTTGCAATTCTGGTAGACGAGCTCCTCGCCGAGTTCGTTCGGCTCGATTTCCACGGTAAACTGCGAACAGACAGCGTTTTCCTGTGGGTCCACGGTGTGGACGAAATTGCCGTGCCAGATCCGGCCGTTCGTTTCGAACAGCCCTTCGAACATGGCGCGGATCGCGTCGATCCCGTCATGCTTGGTGTCCGATGTCATTTCGTGGAGCACGGCATCGGCGTGGAAACAGTCGAGCACCTGATCCATGCGCTTGTTGTCGACGCCGTCGAAATAGCGCTTGGTGACGATGTCGACATAATAGGGATAAGGATTGCTCATCCGGCGATCTCCGCATCTTTGGGAACTTCGGGGGTCGGGAAGGCCTGCTTGCTGTGCGTGAGGCCGAGCTCGATAAAGGTTTCGAGCATCTTGTAGGCTACGACCCCGGGGTTGATGACCGGGATCGGCAGTTTCGCGTCGAGATGCGCGGCCGACTGATGCATCGTCGTCGAGCCGAGTACGATGACATCGGCGCCGTCTTCCTCGATACAACGCGTCGCCGCTTCCTCCAGCTTTCCGAAGATCACCTCTTCCTTGCCCGCGAGCAGCTCGGTGACGTCGGGGCGCGTATCGATAGACCGCATCGAGGCCAAGCGTTTCTCCAACCCATATTCGGTGATGGTTTTCTCATAGAGCGGAAACCATTCGTCCCACATGGTGAGGATCGAGAATTTCTTGCCCATCATGCAGGCCGCATAGAAGGCGCTCTCCCCGGGCCCGGCAACCGGGATCGACAGGCGCGAGCGCAACGCGCGCAGTCCGGAATCGCTGACCGTGTCGATCAGAACGCCGGCATAGCCGTCTTCCTCCGCGGAGATGCCGGCCTGGAACACCGTCCAGTCCATCAGCAACATGTCATGATAGCTGTCGCCGAGCGCTGCGCCCCAGCTCACCGCCTCGAACACCGGCTCGAATCCGTCGCGGACGAGCGACGGCGGCAGCTGTTCGGCGCGATTGGCGACGCCGGCTTCGTCCATCGGAATCGGAACGATGACCTTGATGCGTTTCACACAACCCCCTTATGCTGCCGTGTCGGCCGGATAATGCATATACCTAGCCGCCCGAGCCCGTTTTGTATACAATTTTCATCGAAGGGGACAAGGCTGTGATGTCAAGCGCTGCGGATAAGGCCTATTCCGGGATCCGGTCGCTGATCCTCGATGGCGCGCTTGCGCCCGGCGAACAGCTCAAGGAAGAGGAGCTCGCCGAACGCATCGGCGTGTCGCGCACGCCGATCCGGGACGCGCTCAGGCGACTGGAGGCAGAGTTCTTCGTCACGCGCAGCGACAGCCAGCGCAGCTTCGTTGCCGATCAGTCGGTCGAGGATATCGACGAGATTTTCACGCTGCGCGCGATGCTCGAAGGCCATGCGGCGGCGCGCGCGGCCACGGTCGGGGGCCCGGCACTGGCTGCGCGCCTGCGCGAAATTGTCGACAAGGGTGATAATGGCAGCGATGTCGACGCGTTCCTCGATCACAATGCCGATTTCCATGCCGAGATCATCGCAGGCGCGGGATCGGACCGGCTGGCGACGATGCTGGCCCGCCTCGTCAGCCAGCCGATCGTCCACCGCACCGCGCGGGTCTACGACAAGGACCAGTTCGAGCGCAGCCTGTTCGAGCATCGCGAGCTGGTCGACGCTATCGAGCGCGGCGACGCGGAATGGGCACGCTCGGTAATGACGAGCCATATCCGGCGCGCCTTCCATGTGTTCGAGGAAGCGGCTCAGGCGCTCAAGCGCGAGAAATAGGCGAGCGTCTCGTCGACGCTCAGCATGTCGGCATATTTGGCTTTGAGGTCGAAGATATTGGCGTCGTGCACGGCCGCGTCGCGATCGCCGCAGGCATCGGGCACGACGAGCGGAATAAAACCGTATTGCAACGCATCGAGCGCAGAGGCGCGGACGCAGCCCGAGGTCGACAGCCCGGTGATCACGCAGCAATCCACGCCCATGTCGCGCAGCGTTTCGGCAAGGCCTGTCCCGAAAAAGGCGCTCGGATATTGCTTGGTGACGACGCGCTCGCCCGGCGCCGGCTGCAACGAAGGCGGAAAGGCGCCGAGCGGACTTCCCCGGTCGAATAGCTTAAGCGCGGCGATCTTACGGTAGAAATGGCCGCCATCGGCGCCACCGGGCTCATATTCGACATTGGTCCAGATGACGGGAACGCCCGCCTCGCGCGCCGCGGCGACCAGCTTTTCATTGACCTTCAGCTCGGCCTCGACACCCGCATGGAGCGGCGATTCCGGATCGAGATAGGCCATGACGAAATCGATAACGAGCAGGACGGGCCGCTCGCCGAAACCGAGGCTCTTGTTGAACCCGGCCTTTTCATAATCCTCGTCCAGCTCGCTCATCGCCTAGATGATCCCGCGCTCTTCGAGGTCCGTGCGGTTCGCCGAATCCATGCCGAGCAGCTCGCCGTAGACAAGCTCGTTATGCTCGCCGAGTTCCGGCCCGACCCATTCGACCTTGCCCGGCGTCTCGGACAGTTTCGGCGCGACATTCTGCATGACGAAATTGTCGTGCTTGGGATGATCGATCTCGATCAGCGCCTCGCGCGCCTCGAACTGCGGATCGTGAAGCATCTCGGGCGCGCGATAGATATTGCCGGCCGGTACGCCATGCTCCTCGCACAGGGTCAGCACCTCGGCGCTCGTGCGTTCTTTGGTCCATTCGCCGATCATGTCGTCGAGCTCGGCCTGGCGCTCGCCGCGCGCCATATGGCTGTTATAGCGCGGATCGTCGCCCAGTTCGGGCACGCCCATCATCGCCGCCATGCGCTTCCAGACGCTGTCCTGGTTACCCGCGACGAGGACGCTGCCGTCCTTGGTCGGATAGACGTTGGACGGGGCGACCTTGGGGAGGATCGAGCCGGTCCGTTCGCGGATATGGCCGGCGACCGTATATTCCGGCACCGTCGATTCCATCATCGCCAGCACCGCTTCGTAGATCGCCGAATCGACGATCTGGCCCTTGCCCGTATTATGCCGATGGTTGAGCGCCATCATCGCGCCGAGACAGGCATAGGTGGCGGCGAGCGAATCGCCGATCGACAGGCCCGCCCGGCTCGGCGGGCGGTCGGGCTCGCCGGCGATATAGCGCATGCCGCCCATCGCCTCGCCGATCCCGCCATAGCCGGCGCGCGCGGAATAGGGGCCGGTCTGGCCATAGCCCGACACCCGGATCATGATCAGCGCTTCGTTGATGGCATGGATTTCGTCCCAGCCGAGATTCCATTTCTCCAAGGTGCCGGGGCGGAAATTCTCAAGCAGAAAGTCGCTCTTTGCCGCCAGTTTCTTGACGATTTCCTGCCCTTCCTTCTCGCGCAGGTTGAGCGTGATGGATTTCTTGTTGCGCGCAACGACGGAGAACCAGAGCGGGATTCCCTGCCCCCAGGCGCGCATCGCGTCGCCGACCTTGGGCGGTTCGATCTTGATCACCTCGGCGCCGTGATCGGCCATCAGCTGCCCGCAAAAGGGACCCGCGATCAGCTGGCCCATTTCGATGAGTCGCAGCCCGTCCAATGCGCCTTGCGCCATGCCCCTGTTCTCCTCCAGTGATGACACGGCTATACAAGCCGATACCCTCTTTGTATACAAAAGCGATGTCCAAAAAAGTCCGCCTGGTGGAAGTCGGCCCGCGCGACGGGTTGCAGAACGAGCCCGAGATCATCTCGGCGACGGACAAGATCGCGCTGATCGAGAGGATGTATGACGCTGGCATGCGGCGCTTCGAGGTGGCGAGTTTCGTGCACCCGAAGCGTGTGCCGCAAATGGCCGATGCCGAAGAGGTTATCGCCGGCCTGCCGAACCATGAAGACGCCAGCTATATCGGGCTGTGCCTGAACAAGCGCGGCGTGCTGCGCGCGCTCGCAACGCGTGAGGGCGGCAAGCGCGGGGTCGATGAAGTGGGCTGCGTCGTCGTCGCCAGCGACACGTTCGGCCAGAAGAACCAGGGCCAGACGATCGCCGAGGGGATCGCCGAGAATAAAGAGATGATCCGCTTCGCCAAGGCCGAGGGCCTGATCGCGCAGGTGACGATCTCGGCCGCGTTCGGCTGCCCGTTCGAGGGCGATGTACCGCAGAGCCGCGTCGTCGACATGGCGAAAGCGATGGCCGATGCCGAACCCGCCGAGATCGCAATCGCCGACACGATCGGCGTCGGGGTGCCGCAGCAGATGACCGACATCGCCGGTGCGGTCCGCGACGCGATACCGGCCGCCATTCCGCTCCGCGCCCATCTGCACGACACGCGCAACACCGGCATCGCCAATGCGTGGGCTGCGGTCGAGGCCGGGGTCGAGACGATCGACGCGTCGCTCGGCGGACTGGGCGGCTGCCCGTTCGCGCCCAACGCAACCGGCAATATCGCGACCGAGGATGTCGTCTACCTATTCGAGAATTCGGGCGTCGACACCGGCGTCGATCTCGACAAGGCCATAGTCTGCAACCGCTGGTTCGCGACCGTGATGGGCCGCGAGCTTCCGTCGCTCGTCGCGCGGGCCGCATAAGGATTAATGAGGGGATAGGACCATATGAGTTACCGTTTGGGCTGCGATGTCGGCGGCACCTTTACCGACCTGCTGATCATCGACGAGGAAACCGGCCATACGGTCCGCGACAAGCTCCCCTCGACGCCGCACGACCCATCCGAAGCGGTGGTGAACGGCGCCAAGGCGCTGTGCGAGCGCGAGAATATCGATCCCGCCGCGCTTTCGCTCTTCCTCCACGGCACGACGGTCGCGACCAATGCGGTGCTCGAAGGGAAGATCGCCCGGGTCGGGCTCGTTGTCACCGAGGGCTATCGCGATATTCTCCAGATTGCCCGCAGCCTCGTACCCGGCGGGCTCGCGGCCTGGATCATCTGGCCGAAGCCAGAGCCGATGGCGCCGCTCGAATGCACGATCGAGGTGCCCGAACGGATCGGCGCCGATGGATCGGTCGTCCGCGAGCTTGACGAGGCGGCGCTCCGGGAACGGCTCGAAACGCTCAAGGTCGACGAAGAGATCGAAGCGCTGACGATCTGCCTGATCAACTCATACGTCAACGAGGCGCATGAGCGCCGCGTCGCCGAGATCTGCGCCGAGGTCTTTCCCGATCTGACGGTGTCGGTCTCCGCCGACATCCTCCCCGAGATGCAGGAATATGAGCGCGCGGTGACGACCGTCGCGAACAGCGCGGTCCGCCCGACCGTCGCCCGCTATGTCGGCAATCTCAAGGACGAGATCGCCGATTGGGGCGCGACGGCAAAGCTCAACCTGTTGCGATCGGACGGCGGGCTGATGTCGGCCGACAAGAGCAGCGCGGCGCCGGTCAACCTGCTGATGAGCGGCCCCGCGGGGGGCGTCGCCGGCGCGGTCTGGGTCGCGAAAAATGCCGGCGTCGAGAATGTCCTGACGCTCGATATGGGCGGAACGTCGACCGACGTAGCGCTGATCGAGAACGGCCAGGCGCGGCTCCAGCGCGAAACCTCGGTCGGCGATCTCAACGTCCGCGCCTCCTCGGTCGACGTGAAAACGGTGGGCGCGGGCGGCGGTTCGATCGCCTTCGTGCCGGAACTCACGAAAGCGCTGCGCGTGGGCCCCGAAAGCGCGGGCGCGGTGCCCGGCCCGGTCGCCTATGGCAAGGGCGGCGAAGTGCCGACCGTGACCGACGCCAATGTCGTGCTCGGCTATCTGCCCGAGGCTTTGCTCGGCGGCAGCTTCCAGCTCGACCGCAAAGGAGCGGAGGCCGCCGTCCAGGCGATCGCCGATGCACTCGATATCGGCCTGATGGAGGCGGCCGCGGGCATCATCGATATCGTCAACGAGAATATGTTCGGCGCACTGCGCCTCGTCTCCGTGCAGCAGGGTTACGACCCGCGCGATTTTGCGCTGATGGCGTTCGGCGGCGCCGGGCCGCTCCACGGCAATGCGATGGGCAAGCTGATGGGCAGCTGGCCGGTCATTATCCCGCCCTCGCCCGGCGTCCTGTGCGCCTATGGCGATGCGACGACGCGGCAGCGGGTCGAGACGCAGCGCAGCTTCAACACGCTCGCGCAGAATACGAGCGATGCCGACCTCAAGACGCTGTTCGACGAGCTTGGCGTGCAGGTCAGCGAGGAACTGGTCGCGGAGGGCGTCGATGCCAGCGATGTCGAACTCAAATATGAGGTCGATATCCGCTATTCGGGCCAGGCCTTCGAAATCCCGCTCTCGCTCGATCCCGAGCATTTCTCGATTCAAGCGCTGACCGGCGAATTCGATACCGAGCATGAGCGGCTCTTCACCTTCAACCTCTCGCTGCCGCACGAACTGGTGAACATCCGCGCGGTCGCGCTCGGCAAGGCGACCAATGTCGCGGCCGAGACGATCGAAAAGGGCGATGGCGATCCGTCGGCCGCCAAGCTGCGCGATCACGAACTCTATATGGAGGGCGAGATGCGGCCCGCGGTGATTTACGACCGCGCCAAGCTGCGCGCGGGCGATATCGTCCCCGGCCCCGCGGTCGTCACCGAGATGGATTCGACGACGCTCATCTATAACGGCCATGAGGCGCGCGTCGACGACCATGGCAACCTGCTGATCAACCCGGCTTAGAGGAGGCGCGCGATGCCAGCCCAGATTATCGAGAAAAACGACGCCCCTTTTAAGACCGTCGACGTCGACCCTGTCACGCTCGACATCATGGAGAATGCGCTACGCAATGCGCGGATCGAAATGGATGCGACGCTCGTGCGCACCGCCATGTCGCCTGGCATCCGCGAACAGGGCGACGCCTTCCCGCTGATCGCCGATCGCGGCGGGAAGATGATCGTCGGCCAGTTCGGCAGCTTCATCGACGGCTTCCTCAGAGCCTATGACGGGACGATCGAGGACGGCGACATGATCTTCCTCTCCGATCCCTATAGCTGCGAAGGCGCGGTCAGCCACAACAATGACTGGCTCGTGCTTCTGCCCGTATTCCGCGGGGGGAGACTGGTGGCCTGGACAGCGATGTTCGGCCACCAGTCCGACATTGGCGGGAAGGTCGCCGGCTCGATCCCGATCGACAGCCGCAGCGTCTATGAGGAAGGCGTCCGCATCCCGCCCGTAAAGATATACGATCAGGGCGAATATAATGAGGACCTCGTCAAACTCGTGCTGCACCAGAGCCGCAAGCCCGACTGGTGCGCGGCCGACCTCAACGCGCTGATCGCCTCGTGCCGGGTCGCGGCGCGCCGCGTCGACGAGATGTGCGAGCGGTTCGGCGAAGACATGTTCGCTTCGGCGACCGACCTGCTGCTCGAACGCAATTACCGGGCGATGAAGGCGCTGATCGCGGAATCGATCGGCGAGGAGAAGGTCAATTTCTCCGACTATATCTGCGACGACGGCGTCGGAAACGGGCCCTACAAGATAAGCTGCACCATGTGGCGCGAGGGCGAGAAGGTGATCCTCGATTTCGAAGGCACGGACCCGCAGGCGCCGAGTTCGATCAATTTCTATCTCAACGAGAACATGTTCAAGATGTTCTTCGGCATCTACATGATCATGGTCTTCGACCCGCAGATCCTATTCAACGACGGATTCTACGATCTGATCGAGGTTCGCATCCCGGAAGGCTCCCTGCTCAAGCCCAAATATCCGGCGGCGCTCGCCGGGCGCACCCATGCGCTGGGGCGCATCTTCGACATTCTGGGCGGCCTGCTCGGCCAGAAAACGCCGGAATTCCTCAACGCGGCGGGTTTCTCGTCGAGCCCGCACCTCATGTATTCGGGCTTCGACAAGAAAGGCGACTGGTTCCAGCTGTTCCAGATCGGTTTCGGCGGGATACCGGGCCGGCCGCTTGGCGACGGGCCGGATGGCCATTCGCTCTGGCCGGGCTTTACCAACGTGCCCAACGAATTTCTCGAACGCTATTTCCCGCTCAGGATCGAGCGCTACGAGGCGCTCGCCGACAGCGGGGGCGCAGGGCTGCATCGCGGCGGCAACGGCATCAAGATGACCTATCGCTTCCTCGAACCCGGCACGGTCGCGATCCATGACGATCGCTGGTTCACCTATCCCTGGGGCGTCAATGGCGGCGAGCCGGGCCAGCGCGCGACGAAAATCCTCGAACGCGCCGACGGCAGCCAGGAGATTGTCGGCAACAAGCAGGACGGCGTCGAGGTGCAAGAAGGCGATCTATTGCACTTCATCACTTGGGGCGGCGGCGGCTGGGGTGATCCGCTCGAGCGCGATCCCGAACTGGTCGGGCTCGAAATCCGGCAGGGTCTCGTGACCCCCGAAGGCGCACGCGCCTATGGCGTCGTCGCCGATGCCAAGGGCAAGGTCGATGAGGTAGCCAGCGACAAATTGCGCGAAGAAATGCGCGCCGCCCGCAGCGAGAGCGACAGTCCATTCAACCTGGGTCCCGACATCGAAACGCTGCGCGCCAATTGCCAGGCGGAAACGGGTCTGCCGGCGCCGAAACAACCAAGCTGGGCAAGTTGATCGGAAAGTTTTGTCGCCATCGCGCGGCTGCTGCGCGTTGAGACAGAAATGACATCCGGGTTAACGCGTTAACCGGCAATACTGGCACGCACCATCACCGCTTCCATATGGCGACTTCAGCCGGTTCCAGGGTTTCTTCGCCCACCAATTGCCGGGCGGCGGCGAATGCCGCTCCCACTGCCTTCACCGCAATCGGCCTGTCCGAATAGTTGAAAGCGAAGACATGGTCGGTCGTCGATCGCGTCCGCAGACCGTCCGGCAGGTCGAATATCGGCAGGCCGGCCTCCCCGGCCATGCGGCTGACAAGAGTGCGTAGCAGCGCCCGATCGGGCCAGGCAGCCAGATAGCGATAAGGTCCGTTTGCAAAGACGACCCCTCGACCGTCCCGCAACGAGTATTCGGCTTCGGCCTCGCCTTCCACATGTTCGAGCCAGCGGTGGACGGCGAAACCGTCGCCCTCCTCGACGACACCGTCCCGCAAGCTTTCAACGCGAGCGACCCGGAGCGGCAGCAGATCCTGCAAACCACCCGGCGGCAGCGTATCGGGGATAGTGCAGCTGTCGGTCTTGCTGCCGCTGCGCGGGCCGATCAGAACCGGGCAGGAGAGTGATTTGAGCCGGGACGCGAAACCGTCCGGCAGGATCGGCAGGCTTGGCACGATCACCATCGCGTAGCCGCCGAGATCGGCTTCGGGCGAGACGATATCGACATCGAGGCCGAATTGACGCAGCGCGCCGTACATTTCGAAGGCGAGTTCGAAATAGCGAAAGCTCTTGCCCTGCGGCTGCGTCTCGAACAGCCAGGCTGCCTCATAGGAGAATAGCAGCGCGACCGATTTGGGCGGCGCGCCCATTTCGCCGAGCCCGGCGATATCGGCTGCGGTCTGCCGCGCCTCCCGCCCCCCGATATCCTCGACGTTATCGGGACGGAGCAGTCCGGCATGCATCTGTTCCTGCGCGAAAGGTGCCTGGCGCCAGCGGAAATAGGAGGTGAATTCGGCTCCGTGCGCCGCCGCTTCGAGCGTCCACAGCCGTACAATCCCGGCGAGCGGAGCGGGATTGTACCGCGCCCAGTTCACCGGACCGGGCTGCTGCTCCATTACTCCCCAGCGGCCATCCGCGCAGCCGCGATAGAGATCGTGGTGGAACGCGGCGAAATCGGGATGGCCCTGGCGCAGATAGGCGCGCTTGTCCGCTTCGCCGAACCAGGCCTGTTCGAGAAAGCCGAGCGGATAGCTGTCCCATGTCGCGATATCGAGATCGCGCGAAAGCGCGTGATGGTCGAAATCGGTAAAGACGCCCATGAAGTTGTGCACGATATCGCGTCCCGGCGATTTCGCCCGCAGGATGTCGGCCTGGAGCGTGTTAAACGTCACGACTTCGTCCGAAGCGAAGCGGCGATGATCGATCACATGCGCCGGATTCGGCTCGGTGACCGTCAGGTTCGGCAAATCGACCGCGTCGAATGAGCCATATTCCATACTCCAGAAGACATTGCCCCAGGCCGCATTGAGCGTTTCGATCTCATCGTATTTTTCGGCGAGCCATTGGCGGAAACCGGTTTTCGCCGCGTCCGAGTAGCTGCGCACTGTGTCGTGACAGCCATGTTCATTGTCGATCTGCCATCCGACGATTGCCGGATGCTCGCCGAAGCGTTCGGCAAGCGCCGTGACGATACGGCGGCATTCTTCGCGATAGCCGGGATGCGAATAGCAATAATGGCGGCGCGACCCGAATTTTCGCGGCCGGCCCTGCACATCGACGGCCAGCATATCGGGCATTCGATCGACCAGCCATTTGGGCGGCGTCGCCGTCGGTGTGCAGAGGATCACCTCAAGCCCCTCCCCCGCCAATATGTCGATCGCCGCGTCGAGCCACTCCCAGTCGAAACGGCCCGGTTCGGGCTCGATGCGCGACCAGGCGAACTCACCTATGCGGACAAGTGCAAGGCCCATATCGGCCATGCGCCGCGCATCCTGCGCCCAAAGCTCGCGCGGCCAATGTTCGGGAAAATAACAGCAGCCCAGCTTCATCCATCGATCCTTTCGAGCGCGATAAGCCATGCCGTCTCGGGATGGGCAAGCGGCAAGGCAAGGCCGCGCTCCATAAGCACGCCGCCGCTGAGTATGTATCCCTCGCGCCAATTCTCCGCGTTCGCCAGATAGCGCATTGCTTTGCGCGGCCAGGGTTCGGGCAACGTCACACGATACCTCGCATCTACGTCCAGCCCTGCCGTCCGCACCGGCGCGACATCATAGGTTGCCGCCACCTGAATCTGCGCGGCGAGCGCAAGGCCCCGGTCGCCCGCGAGGGCCAACAATGTGGATACGCCCGGATCGGGATGGGCAAGGCGGAACAGCGAACCCTGGTGCAGTATGTCGCGCCAATGCTTGTACAGCGCGATATGGGCGCGGAGCGTTTCGCGCTCGCCGGTGTTCATTGCCGCGGGATCGGCTTCGACGCCCATATGACCGAACATCGCGACCTTGGCGCGGAAATCCATCGAGAGACGCCGTCCGGTGATCGGGTTGGGCGATGGCCCGACATGATTGCCGATAACCTCCAGCGGCAGGAACTGCGCCCAACTCCGGACGATCCGCAGCCGCTCGATCGCGTCATTGTTGTCGCTCGCCCAGATACGGTGGCAGCGCGAGAGAATCCCGAAATCGACGCGCCCGCCGCCGCTCGAACAGCTTTCGATCTCTACGCGCGGATGCGCCGCGCGAATGCGATCGAGCAATGCGTAGAGCGCCAGAGTCTGTGCATGTCCGGCCGGACCGTCCGCATTCGCAGCGGGGAACAGATCGCGATTATGATCCCATTTGAGATAGGCGATGCGGTGCCCGCCGAGCAACGCGTCGAGACGCTCGAAGAGGTGCTCGACCACGTCGCTGCGCGTCAGATCGAGGACGAGCTGCTGCCGCTGCGTACGGCGCTCACGGCCCGGTTCGTGCAGACACCAGTCGGGATGAGCCCGGTAGAGATCGCTGTCCGGGCTCACCATTTCGGGCTCGACCCACAGGCCGAAATCCATGCCAAGACCTTCGACATATGCAATGAGCGGATCGAGGCCATCGGGCAGCACATCCGGTGAGACTTCCCAATCGCCGAGGCTGGTCCGGTCGTCGCGCCTTCCGCCGAACCAGCCATCGTCGAGCACGAAGCGTTCCACGCCGAGATCCGCCGCGCCGTCCGCCAGCGCCTTCAGCTTCGACTCGTCCATGTCGAACCCGAGCGCTTCCCAGCTGTTCAGATGGACCTTGCGCGGCCTCCAATCGGCGCGGCCGGGGAGCACATCCTCTCGCAAATGCCGGTGAAAAAGCCGGCCAAGAGCGGCGCGATCCGACGCATAGGCGAAAGCGGCGGACGGCGTTTCGAAGCACTCGCCGGGTTTCAACACGATCTCCCCGGCTTCCAGCGCCGGGCCCATAAGAAGCATCGCACGGCCGTCGGCATCGCGTTCGAGGACGGTATCGTAATCGCCGCTCCAGCACAGATGCGCACCGATCACGGGACCGTCTTCCCCGTCACACAGCAAAAGCCAGCTGCCTCCATCGAACCCCGGTTTGCCGCCCCGCGACCGGCTGACGAAGCCGCCGGGGCCGATGGCTTCGCAACATTCCTGCATCTCGGCGGACCAGCGGCCCGAATAGGTGACAGCATGGTCGAAGCGCAGGGGCACGGGCAATGCCAGCGCGGCGAGCCTATCTATGGCGATAGGCCCTTGGCCGGCAGGGACGAGCGCCATGCGCGAACGGATGATATCGCCAGCGGCAAGCGACCATTGGATATCGAGTTGCAGGCCGGTTGCCGCGTCCTCAAACGCGATGCTCAGCCCGCTTTCCCCCACCTCGTGACGCACCGGCCGAAAATCGGTCGAAAGGCGCCGCGCGCCGTCGCGCAGTTCTACCACCGCCGTTCCGGCATAGCCGTGTTTGCGTTCCGGGAGCAGGCCGCCGACCGGCGGACGGTCAGGCTGCGATTCATGGGCGCCGTACAGGCCGCTCAGATAGAGCGCATCCAGATCTTCGTCGCTCTCCAGCTTCGGCCCGAAATACACCAGGTCGGCGTATTCGCCCTGCGTTACCGCCACGACCAGCGTGACCGCCATGCCATCCAGCCGCAGATATTCGGTCGCTCGCGCCATGCCTCTCCTAGAAGGCCCGCCGCGCCTTCTGTCAAACCGGATCGCTTGCGGCGGCGCGCGTCTTAGGCTCTAACGCCGCCTTCAGCGGGGGAACTTCGTACATGCTTGCCAACATCCCGGCCGCCAGCGGCATCCAGATCATCGTGTGCATCGCGCTGACCGCTGTCGTAGGGCTCGCCACCTGGCTCAAGATTCGCCGCGCCAAGCATGACGGATCGAGCAAGGACGTGTTTCTGGCGGGCGGCGGGCTGAGCTGGCTGTTCGTCGCGGGTTCGATAACGCTGACCAACCTGTCGACCGACCAGCTCGTCGGCATGAACGGCAATCAGATGCTGCTCCTCGCCTGGTGGGAGATTTGCGGTTTTGCCGGGCTGCTGATCCTCGCTTTCGTCTTCGTCCCGATCTATTATCGCAACAATTGCACCACCGTCACCCAGCTGCTCGAGAAGCGCTATGGCGGGCGCAGCATCCGGACGCTGATCTCCGCGCTTTTCCTGTTCGGCAACATCCTGATCTACCTGCCCGCCGCGCTCTATTCGGGCGGGCTGTTCATGCAATCGCTGTTCGGCAGCGCGATGCCGATCCTGTTCTTCGCAGGCATCCTCGCAGTGATTTCGGCCGCCTATACGATCTTCGGCGGCCTTCGCGCGGTCGCCGTCATGGACACCTATTCGGGCGTCGGCGTTCTTGGGCTGGCAGTCCTGATCGTCATACTGGCAATGGCGGCCGTCGATTGGGATATCGTCAGCGATGTGCCGGTCGAACGGCTGAGCATGATCGGCGGGCCGGATTCGCCGATCCCCTTTCATACGCTCTTCACCGGCATGATCTTCATCCAGATTTTCTACTGGTCGACCAACCAGAATATCACCCAGCGCGCGATGGCTGCGCCGACTGTGAAGGAAGCCCAGCGCGGCGTGCTTGCGGCCGCGCTCATCCGCATTCTTATCGTGCCGCCGATCGTCGTGATTCCCGGTATCGTCGCCTACAAGATGTTCGGCGATATCGGCGATGCGGCTTATGGGCGGCTCGTCGCCGAAGTGCTGCCGCCCTGGCTGTCGGGCGCCTTCGCCGCGATGGTGGCGGCCGCCGTCATCACCACGTTCAGCGCCGTGCTGAACAGTTCGGTCGCGCTCTACTCGGTCGATTTTCACGAACAATTTGTCGGCGAGGTCACGGATCACTGGAAGCTTGCCGCCGCCGTCTCGATCCTGTTGACCGTCGTCGCGATCATGCTCGTACCGCTCTATCAGAATGCCGAGAGCATCATCAATCTGCTGCAGCAGCTGAACGGCCTGCTTTCGATGCCGATCCTGTCCGCCTTCGTCGTGGGCCTCTTGTTCCGCAATGTCGCGGCGGCCGCGGCGATCGGCGGGGTCATCTCGGGCGTGCTGCTCTACGGTCTCTACACATTCAGGCTCGAACCCGCCGGCATCATCACGATGCACTATATCGATTTCATGGTGGTCACGCTCATGACGTCGGTATTGGCGGCCCTATTGACCAATCGCCTAATACTCGGCAATCGCGCCGAGTTCATTCTGTCACGCAAGGCCGCTGCCTGATGCCTGTCGATCCCGCCACACCGCATCGCCGCCGCAACCCGCTGACCGGCCAATGGGTGCTGGTGTCGCCGCATCGGCTCAGCCGGCCATGGCAGGGAGCGGACGAACCGCCGCCATCGCAACCGCCGAGTCACGACCCCGACTGCTATCTCTGCCCGGGCAATGTCCGGAAGAATGGCGAGCGTAATCCCCACTATGACGGCGTTTTTCTTTTCGACAACGATTTCAGCGCCTTGCTCGAGGAAGAAGAGACGAATACTGAAAGCGATCCGCTGTTCACCGCCCAAGCGACCGGCGGTGCCTGTCGTGTGCTGTGCTTTTCCCCCGACCATGGCAAGACGCTGCCGGAGCTTTCCGAAGCGCAGATACGCGATGTTGTCGATGCATGGTGCGCGGAAAGCGCGGCGCTCGGCGCGCGATATCGAAACGTGCAGATTTTCGAGAATAAGGGCGCGATGATGGGATGCTCCAATCCGCATCCCCATGGCCAGATATGGGCAACCGTCCATGTGCCCGACGAAGTGGCGACCGAAGACACGCACCAGGCTGCCTTCCAAGAAGAGCATGGCACGCCGATGCTGCTCGCGCTGGCCGAGCGCGAACACGCAGATGGTGCCCGTATGGTCGTCGAAACGGAGCATTGGCTCGCCGTCGTGCCGTATTGGGCAAGCTGGCCGTTCGAAACGCTGCTTCTCCCGCGGTTTCCGATCCACCGCATGCCGGACCTTTCGGATGCGGAGCGCAACGACCTTGCCACGGCCCTGCACAGGCTGACGGCGCGCTACGACAATCTGTTCCGCACGCGGTTTCCCTATTCGATGGGCTGGCACGGCGCACCGTTCGGCGAAAAGGATGTTGCACACTGGCAGCTCCACGCACATTTCTACCCGCCGCTGCTCCGCTCGGCATCGGTGCGCAAATTCATGGTCGGTTACGAGATGCTGGCCGAGGCCCAGCGCGATCTGACGCCCGAACGCGCCGCGGAAATGCTGCGCGACGTCAGCGACGAGCATCGCGGTTTTTCGGCATGAACCGGCGCGAATTGCTGATGGACCGCGCGCGGAGCGCCTATCGCGATGCCTTTGGCGCAGAGCCGACGCGCCTCGTTGCCGCACCGGGCCGGGTGAACCTGATCGGAGAGCATTGCGACTATAATGACGGGCTCGTCCTGCCCTGCGCCATCGATCGCGAAACCGTGATCGCGATTGGGGAATCCAGCAGCGCAGAAATCAGTACGGTCGCCGCCGATTTCGGCTTCGAGCGCGATGCTTTCGGCATCAATCAGACGATCACGCCTGCGGGCGAAGACTGGAAAAACCATGTGCGCGGCGTGGCGCATATGCTCCGGCAACGCGGTATCGAATTGCGGCCAGCGCAGATCGCGATCTCGGGCGATGTGCCAATCGGAGCGGGCCTATCCTCTTCCGCTTCGCTCGGCGTTGCCGCTGCGCTCGCCCTGACGATGCACAGCAACGCCGCATTGACGGCGACGGAGCTGGCGCTCGTTGCGCAACGGTCCGAGAATGATTTTGTCGGTTGCGCCTGCGGGATCATGGATCAGCTCGCATCGGCGGCGAGCACCGCCGGATCGGCAACGCTGATCGACTGCCGCACCCTCGATTATCGCGCCGTGCCGATCGCGGACAGCCTGGCGATCGTCATTATCGACTCCGGTGTCCGCCGTACCTTGACCGAGAGTCCCTTCAACACCCGCCGCGCCGAGTGCGAAGCGGCAGCCCGGCATTACGGCGTCGCTGCGCTGCGCGATCTCAGCCGGGCCGATCTCGATGAGAACCGGCAAAACCTCGACGAAACGCTGTTCCGGCGCGCGCGCCATGTCGTCACCGAAATCGAGCGTGTGCGCCAGGCCGAAGCAGCAATAGCCGGCGCGGACCTGCCGGCGCTCGCGCAACTGATGCAGGATTCCCATCGTTCCCTGCGCGACGATTTCGAGGTTTCGATCCCGCAGATCGACAGGCTGGTCGACATGGTGGGCGACACTATCGGCGAGCGGGGCGGCGTGCGAATGACCGGCGCCGGGTTCGGCGGCTGTGTCGTTGCCGTCACCGATGCGGACGTCGCGCCGGAGGTTATCGCCCGCGTCGAAACAGGCTATAATGCTGCGGCCGACGCAAACGCGCGAGCGGCAGTATATGCCGCGGCCTCGGGAGCGGGCCCGGTCGGTTAGAGGCATTCCGGCCGGCCTATGGCGCAGGCCTTGTCTCTTCAGGAGACGTGACAAAGAGAGTTGCGTCGGCGAGATAGGGGTTCGATGGCGCACTATCAGCACAATGACGGGACCCGGCAACCGGCGTCGATATCCCAGAATCCCGACATTCGCTATCTCGGCAAACTGCTCGGCGACGTTATCCGGGCCTATGGGGGCGACCAGCTTTTTCGGCGCACCGAGTATATCCGCGCCGCCTCGGTCGATCGGTATCGGGGCGTAGCAGGCGCCGAAGCGATCGATCCGGGACTGGAGGCGCTCACCCTGGACGAAACGCTCGATTTCGTACGCGGCTTCCAGCTTTTCTCGATGCTGGCGAACCTTGCCGAAGACAGGCAGGCGCTCCTGTCCGACAACGATATCGACGTCGCCACAGCGCTGGAGCGGCTCGAAGATCACGGCGTTTCCCGGCAGGCGGCCTCGGATATGCTCGATGATGCACTGATCGTGCCCGTTCTGACCGCCCACCCGACCGAGGTTCGCCGCAAGAGCGTGATCGACCATCGCAATCGGATCGCTGAGCTGATGCAATTGCGGGATAGAGGACGTGACACCACCTCGGAAGGAGACAGCGTCGAAGCCTCGATCATCCGTCAGATCGCGCTCCTTTGGCAAACGCGGCCGCTGCGCCGCGAGCGGCTCTTCGTCGCGGATGAAGTGGCGAATGCGCTGTCCTATATGCGGGACGTTTTCGTTCCCCTGCTTCCCGGCCTCTATAATCGTTGGGAGGATGCGCTCGGCACCCGGCCGGCCAGCTTCTTCCGCATCGGTAGCTGGATCGGCGGGGATCGCGACGGTAACCCCTATGTCGATCAGCATTCGCTCGATCTTGCCCTGCGGCACGCGGCGGAAACGATCCTCTCGGCCTATCTGAACGCGATCCATGCGCTTGGCGCGGAACTGTCGATCTCCAGCGACTATACGACCGTCGACGATGCGGTTCTGGCCCTGGCCGATGCCGGCGGAGACGATGCGCCGAGCCGAAGCGACGAGCCCTATCGGCGCGCGCTATCCGGCATCTATGCCCGGCTTTGCGAGACTTTCGGAGCGATTTGCGGCAAGCCGCCCGACCGCCCTTCCCAACTTTCTGCCGAACCCTATCCCGATCCGCAGGCGCTGATCGCGGACCTGCGCACGATCGCCCGCGCACTGGCTGCCACAGGAGGCGAAACGCTCGCGTCGAGCGGATCGCTGGGGCGCCTGATCCGCTCGGTCCGGACGTTCGGGTTTCATCTTGCCACGCTCGACCTGCGCCAGAACAGCGCCGTCCATGCGCGCGTCGTCGCAGAACTTCTCGACACGGCCGGAGTCGAATCCGATTATGAAAAGCTCGGCGAGGACCAGCGCATCGCATTGCTGCGCGCCGAACTCGCGACGCCGCGGATGTTGACCGTTCCCCATGCACGCTATTCGGAGGAAACCGGGAAAGAGCTTGCGATATTTGCCGCCGCCGCCCGCGCCCACAACCGATACGGCGTCGATTGCATATCGCACTACATCATCTCGATGACGGAAACCGTATCCGATCTTCTGGAGGCCAATGTCCTGCTGAAGGAGGCCGGTCTGTTCCGGCCTGGTGAGGCGTCAGCGGCGAAGGTGATGGCCATCCCGCTGTTCGAAACCATCGACGACCTTGATCGCGCGCCGGAAATCATGCGCGATTATCTGGCGGTCCCGGAGATATCGTCATCGGTCGCGGCGCGCGGGCATCAGGAAGTGATGATCGGCTACTCCGATTCCAACAAGGATGGCGGCTATCTGACGTCGGGTTGGAAGCTGAACCGGGCCAGCGAGGCGCTGGCTCCCGTCTTCGCCGAAGCCGGCGCGACGATGCAGCTGTTTCACGGCCGCGGCGGTTCGGTCGGCCGCGGCGGCGGATCGGCCTTTGCCGCGATCAGGGGGCAACCGCCCGGAACCGTGAACGGCAGGATCAGGATTACCGAACAGGGCGAGGTTATTGCCGCAAAATACGGAACGCCGGACGCCGCCCAGGCGAATATCGACTCGATGGTTTCGGCAACGCTGCTGGCCACGCTGGAACCGGAAGTTCTTGCTGCGGGCGACAAGGCGCGATTCTGCAAAGCGATGGACGAGCTGTCGGATAGCGCGTTTCGAAGCTATCGCGCGCTCGTTTACGAAACTCCCGATTTTTCGACCTTTTTCCGCGAAATGACGCCGATCTCGGAGATCGCCTCGCTGAAGATCGGGTCGCGTCCGGCGAGCCGGAAGCAATCGGACGCGATCGAGGATTTGCGCGCAATTCCCTGGGTTTTTTCCTGGTCGCAGGCGCGCCTCATGCTGCCTGGCTGGTATGGCGTCGGCCGCGCGCTTTCCGGCTTCGCGGACAAGGCGCTATTGCGCGAAATGGCAGGACAATGGCCATTCCTCAAGACAACGCTCGCCAACATGGAAATGGTGCTCGCGAAGAGCGACCTCGGCATAGCGGAAAAATATGCGGATCTTGTCGAGGACCGGGCGCTCAGCGACGGCATATTCGGCCGGATCCGATCGGATTGGGAGCAGACAGTGGATTCGCTGCTCGACATCACCGGGCAGAACAGGCTGCTCGAAAATACGCCCAATCTCGACACGTCGATCCGCCTGCGCCTGCCCTATATCGAACCGCTCAACCTCCTCCAGATCGAACTGCTCAAACGCCTGCGCAGCGGCGACACCGACGAGCGGATCGGCGAAGGCATCCAGCTGTCGATCAACGCCATCGCCACCGCATTGCGAAACAGCGGATAGAGTGCGCGGGCGTTCGCTCCGGTTGCAAAGAGGCGTCCACCATTTACCGGCGGATCGGCGATGTGCCGGAAGCCTGCAAGCATATGCGCCCGTCGGTGCGCGTCTTGCGCGATTTCGCGGAGCCGGACGCATTGCCGATAATGTCGGCGCGTTATCGGCTCGCGCCCATGCTGGAACGGAAGGACGATTGCCCGGCGGCATGAATGCCCTTTATGTCGATTGCGAGCTTCGATAGAGAATTTATCGAAAGCGACAGCACGTCCCCGATCAGCCAGGATTTCCAGCCTATGAATTTCGACTTTTCCGACGACCAGAAGTTCCTGCGCGAAGAGGCGCGCAAGTTTCTCGCGGCAAAATGCACGACGGCACAGGTCCGCGAAGTGCTGGATGACGAGGCGAAAAGCCATCACGAAGGGCTGTGGGCCGAAATCGTCGAGATGGGCTGGCTCGGCACGGCGATTTCCGAAGAACATGGCGGGCTCGGGCTCGGCATGCTCGAACTGTGCGTGATCGCCGAAGAGCTGGGCCGCGCGCTGGCGCCGATCCCCTTCGCCTCGAGCGCTTATTTCTTCGCCGAAGCGGTGAAACTGGCCGGGTCGGACGCGCAGAAAGAGGCAATCCTTCCCAAAATCGCGGACGGCTCCGCCATCGGCTGCATTGCGGCGTCCGAAGGCCCCGGCGCTGTGGATGCGAGCAAGCTGAAGACCGAATTCAGGGACGGCAAGCTTAGCGGCACGAAGATACCGGTGACGGATGGCGATGTAGCGACGCACGCCGTTGTGCTGGCGAAGGACGGCAATGGCGCGAGCCTCGTGCTGGTCGCGCTGGACCAGGACGCCGTTGCGCGCACGACCGTCGACACCATCGAACCGACCCGCAGCCATGCCGAGATCGTATTCGACGGCGCGGAGGCTGAACGGCTCGGGGCACAGGGT
>JBCBSD010000022.1:0-72378 GCA_039819365.1 Pseudomonadota bacterium | reverse complement strand
CGGGAGGGGGAGTGGGCGGAGATGGCACAGGCTCCGGCGGCGCGAAGCGTCGTTGGATGCCATCGGAGGGTGGTGCCGCGCTCGACCGACAGGTCGAGGCTGACAAATCTAATGCCGGAAATGCCGCATCCCGGTGAAGACCATGGCGAGGCCTGCCTCGTCCGCCGCCGCGATCACTTCCTCGTCGCGGATTGATCCGCCCGGCTGGATCACCGCCGTTGCGCCCGCGTCGACGGCCGCCATCAGACCATCGGCGAACGGGAAAAAGGCGTCGGACGCCACGGCCGAGCCGATGGTGCGCGGCTCCGCCCAGCCCGCTTTTTCCGCCGCATCTTTCGCTTTCCACGCAGCAATCCGCGCCGATTCCAAGCGGTTCATCTGGCCCGCCCCGATGCCGGCCGTACTCCCGTCCTTCGCATAGACGATCGCGTTCGATTTCACATGCTTGGCGACCCGCCAGGCAAACAGGCAGTCGGCCAATTCCCGGTCCGTCGGGGCGCGCTTGGTGACCGTCTCGAGATCGCCAGCGGCGATCTGCCCGCTGTCGCGCGACTGGACCAGCAGGCCGCCCGCGATCGTTTTCATGGTGAAGCCGGGGCGCGCGGCATCGGGCAGCGAACCGGTCAGCAGCAGGCGCAGGTTTTTCTTCTTCGCAAAGATCGCGCGCGCCTCTTCGTCGGCATCGGGCGCGATGACGACTTCGGTGAAGATCGCCGTGATCGCCTCGGCCGTTTGGGCGTCGAGCGGCCGGTTCAAGGCGACGATGCCGCCGAACGCCGATACCGTATCGCAGGCGAACGCGGCCTGGTACGCGCCCAGCGCGCTATCGGCCGCGGCTACGCCGCAGGGATTGGCATGCTTGACGATCACGCAGGCGGGATCCCCGCCGGCGAATTCCGAGACCAGCTCGAGCGCCGCATCGGCATCGTTATAATTATTGTAGCTGAGCGCTTTGCCCTGCACCTGCTCGGCCTGGGCGATGCCTTGGCCGCCGGCCGATGCGCCGCGATAGAGCGCGGCCTGCTGATGCGGATTCTCGCCATAGCGCAACATATCGACGCGGCTGAAGGCCACCGGCATGGTCTCGGGAAACGGCGTTGCGCCGAGCGCCTCGGGCCCTTCGGGGTGGGTAAAGGCATCGCCCCAGGCGAACCAGTTGGCGATCGCGGAATCATAGGCCGCGGTATGCGCGTAAGCCTTGGCCGCCAGCCGAATACGCAAAGCCAATGGCGTCTTGCCGTCATTCGCATCCAGACTTTCGATGATCAATGCATAGTCCGACGGATCGGTGACGATCGCGACATGGGCGTGGTTCTTGGCCGCAGAGCGCACCATGGACGGACCGCCGATATCGATATTCTCGATAATCTCGGGGCGCTCGGCGCCGCGCGCGACGGTTTCGGCAAACGGGTAGAGATTGACCACGACCAGGTCGATCGCACCGATGCCATGCGCATCCATCGCCGCGACATGCTCGTCATTGTCGCGCACGGCGAGCAACCCGCCATGGACCTTGGGGTGCAGCGTCTTCACCCGGCCGTCCATCATCTCGGGAAAACCGGTCAGATCGGATATGTCGCGAACCTCCAGACCGGCTTCGCGCAGCGCGTTCGCGGTGCCCCCGGTCGACACGAGTTCGACGTCATGGCGCGCGAGCGCCTGTCCCAGCTCGACAAGGCCGTCCTTGTCCGAAACCGACAGCAATGCGCGGGATATTTTCACCTGGGTCATCGGAGATCCTGTTACAGACAAATGGGCTGGCACAGCCCGTCAGAAAATGCGGCCGTTTACACTCATTATCCAGCGCGGCGGAAGAGCCAGCCGATCGTCGTTCCACCGGGCTCCGCCTCGCCGGCCAGAACCAACTGCTTCGTCTGGCACAGCCGCGACTTTTCGTCGATCCACACACTATCGTCGACCATCAGCCCCGTTCCGCGGCACCGGAAATGCCAGGCGGAGCCGCCCTCGACACGCAGCAGCGCGCCCATATTGTCGGCCGTCGGCGACACTTCGATGCCGGCCCCCAGATGGAAACGGATCGCGAAGGCCGCGCCTGCCGACTTTCGCCGTCCACCGGGCAGCAGCACGTCCTCGCCGCGCAATTCATCGCCGTCTTCCGAGAGGCCCATCTGGCGGCGATGGATAAAACCATAGCGCGGGGCATAGCCGTCATGGCTTGCCTCGAGCCGCGCGACACCGTTACGGTCGCGCCGGCTCAGCTCGACTTCGACCACACCGCGGCCGAGCGAGCCATCCGGATTGAGCGCCGTCGAATTGCTGTCGGCCAGCGTCAGCGTCGAATGCGCTGCGGTCGTGCGTAGGCCATCGGCGAAATTCTTGGGCAATGCCGTTCCGCCCGCGCCGCCGCAATTGACGACGATCCGATGCGCGCCATGGGACAGCTCGAAGGCCAGCGTCGAGGCGCAGCCCCCCGTTTCGAGCCGCATCGATGGCGGCGGCGCGGCGTCGAAGACGATAACGGTATCGCCGGCGGCGACGCGCTGATAGCCCCAGTCGCGCGCAGAGCGGAGCGGGAGGGCGCGATGCCCGGTCGCCTCGATCGCCGCGGCGATGCGGCGGCCCGGCACCGGCGGTCCGCCCTGCCAGCTCGACAGACCGCCATCGCCGAGCGTCACGCCGAGCAACGCGGGAATCGCAAAGGACAGCGCGGAATCGAAGGGTGCCGGGAACGGCAATCCGCGCGTGTCATAGGCGGCGCGCAGCATCGCCAGCGTTTCGACGAGCGCGAGCTGCGCCACGGGCGAGCGGCAGATCATGCCGCCATCGGCCGTCAGCGTTTGCGAGAGAGCGCGTTCGAGACCGAGTTCGCCGCGCATCACGCGCGATTCTCCGCCCTGAACGAGCAGTCCTGCGCCGATCACGCCCGCCCATGCGCGTACCTGGGTCAGGCCCGGATTTTCCTTGGGCGCCGCGCGCTCGAGATGCCGCGCACCGCGCGCCAGCGTATTGAGCACGGCCGAGCGGTAGATCAGATCGGTCGAGGCCAGAATGATCGGCGCATAGCTGGTCCAGAGGAAAACTCTCTGGCCCCACATCTCGGTCCGCCAGCCGGCTTCGGCCACCTTGCCGCCATGGCTTTCAAGCCAGTCGCGCATCAGCTTTTCGGCGATCGGCACGATTTCCTCGCGCGAGCCCGCGGCCGAGAGATCGCGCAGCCATTCGAAGCTCTGCAGATAGTCGGCCAGACCCGCCGATACGTCGAGCGCGGCGAAATCGAGATCGGCCAGCGCCAGCTCCTGCCCGTGATACAGCGCCCGTCCTTCGAGCAGCGAGGCACCGCGCGTGCGGTCCCCGGGAATCGGGTCCTCGGGCACCGCGAGCAGCTTCAAAGGGAATTTTCCGCGCAACCGCAGTCGATGCAACGGCGTACGCCAGATCAGGCGCCGGAACCGTGTGGCAAGCTTTTCGGACAATGACAGCCCGCCATCGTCGAGCCGGATCAGGCGCCGGCCCTTGTCGATACTGTCCCGCGCCTCCGCGGGCATCTCGATGCGCTCGGCGACCGTCATGCGCCCCTCAATGCGGCGATATTGGCGGCATAGCGGTCCGGGCCGCCGCGGAACGTGGCCGTGCCGGCCACCAGCGCATCCGCGCCCGCGGCGATGGCCTTGGGCGCCGTATCCGGATCGATGCCGCCATCCACTTCCAGATCGATCGGCTTACCGGTCGCATCGATCCGGGCGCGAAGGGCTTCGATCTTGCGCAACTGGCTGTCGATAAAGCTCTGCCCGCCGAAACCGGGATTGACGCTCATCACGAGCACAAGGTCGAGATCGTCGAGCAGATAGTCGAGCGCATCGACGGGGGTGGCCGGGTTGAGCGAGATGCCGGCCCGCTTGCCGAGCGACTTGATATGCTGGATCGTCCGGTGGACATGCGCCCCCGCCTCGGGATGGACCGTGATCGTATCCGCGCCGGCCTCGGCGAACGCGTCGAGAAACGCATCGACCGGAGAAATCATCAGGTGGACGTCGAAGGGCTTGTCCGTATGCGGCCGCAATGCCTTCACGACGCCGGGGCCGATAGTGAGGTTCGGCACGAAATGCCCGTCCATCACGTCGATATGGATCCAGTCCGCGCCGGCCGCATCGATGGCACGCACCTCTTCCCCCAGCTTGGCAAAATCTGCGGAGAGGATCGAAGGCGCTATGCGGACGGGCCGGGCCATAATCGCGCAGCCTTAGGTGAGGGCCGGGAATCGGGCAACCGGCCATGCCCGCTCGTGGTCGCTATTTGGGGATAAGATGCACAGTTTGTGCGATTAAGCCCTAGCTGTGCCGAAACCGGACAATGAAAAAGCCATCCGACCCGCCCGGGTCGGCGATCTGGCCCGGCAGTATCCGCATCCAGCCTTCGGGCGCAACCGGTATGCCCGAGGGCAAAGCGGCCGAGTCAACCGGCTCGATTGCGAACCCGGGGTGGCTGTCCACGAAATCGCGGGCGATGGCTTCGCCCTCTTCGGGCTCAAGCGAACAGACCGCATAGACGAGCGTGCCGCCGGGCTTCAGCCAGCGCGCCGCCCGATCGAGCATGTGCGCCTGCACCTCGGCGCATTCCGCGATGATGCGTTGGCTCGCCCGGTAGAGCACATCGGGGTGACGGCGAAAGATGCCGGTCGCCGAACAGGGCGCATCGACGAGAATGGCGTCATATTGGTCCGCAGTCGACCATTGCAGCGCGTCGGCCGTGACCGTTTCCGCCGACAGTCCGGTCCGCGCGAGATTGTCCGAAAGTCGCGCCAGACGACTTTCCGCCCGGTCGAGCGCCGTCACCGTCCAGCCTTGCGCGGCCAATTGCAGCGTCTTTCCGCCGGGCGCGGCGCACAAATCGAGTGCTGCCCGACCTTCGCCCGGCCCGAACAGGCGGGCGGGCAGGGACGCGGCGATATCCTGGACCCACCACCGGCCCTCGGCATAGCCGGGCAGGCCGGTGACCTCGCCGCGCGCGCGACGGACATGGCCCGGCAACAGGCTGGTGCCGCCGAGCATTGCCGCCATCTCGTCGGTCTCGTCCGGGTCGGCCAGGGTGAGATCGAGCGGCGGGGGAGCCGCTATGGCCTGCGCCGCGGCTGCAACCATGGCGTCGCCCCAGGCGGCGGACCAGCGCATCGCTACGGCCGCCGGCAGGGTCGGTGTTTCGGGAAGCGTAGCATTGCCGCGCGAAAGCGTGCCGAAAACGCCATGTGCCAGACGCTTGGGCCCGCCAGCCAGCAAGGGAAGGGCGGTCGAGATCGCCGCATGGTGCGGCGTACCGAGCGCCAGCGCCTGGGCCAGCGCCATGCGCAACACCATCCGGGCCTTGGCGTCATCGGGGAGCGGGTTTTTGGTCGCACTGTCGATCAACCGGTCGTAATCGGGCAAGCGGCGCAGCACTTCGCCGACAATCGCAGCCGCCAAGCCGCGATCGTCCGCGCGTTTCAGATGCCGGAAGGCGCGGCCCATGGCGCCATCGACCGATTTCCCGTGACGCAGCACGGCGTCGAGCAAGGTCAGCGCCGCCCGGCGGCTCTCGACGCCCTGCGGTGTGTTCGAACTGCCGCCTTTATCGGATGCCGCGTTCAGCGTCTGCGCCCGTGCGGATTGAGCGCGCTACCGGAACCCGTCGACTTTCCGCCGAGCCGGTCGAGGCTATCGTTCGGGCCCAATCCCGGCCCGTCCATAACCGCCGCCATCTTGTTCAGCTCGGCGATACGGTCGCCGGTATCGGGATGCGTCGAAAACAGGCTGCGTGCTCCGCCGAACAGCGCCGGTACGATATAGAGCTGCGCCGCCGCCGGGTTCCGCTCAGCCACAGGATTCTGAATTCGGGACGCACCGTTGGCGAGTTTGGCCAGCGCCGAGGCCAGCGCGCCGGGTTTGCCCGAAATCTCCGCCCCGCCGCGATCCGCGCCATATTCGCGGGTGCGGCTGATCGCCATCTGGACGATCATCGCCGCAAAGGGCGCGAGAAACACGGCGACGAGCGCGGCAAGCCCGGCCCGTCCGCCGCCGCCGCGGAAGAAATAGCCATAGCTGGCCAGCATCGAGATCGCGCCGGCGATCGTCGCCGTCATGGTCATGATCAGCGTGTCGCGGTTGCGGACATGGGCGAGCTCATGCGCCATCACGCCTTCCACCTCGTCGCGGTTCAATATCTCGAGCAGGCCGGACGTCGCCGCAACGGCGGCGTTCTCAGGATTGCGGCCGGTCGCAAAGGCATTGGGGTGCGGGGAATCGACGATATAGACTTTGGGCATCGGCAATTGCGCCTTCGCCGCAAGCTGCTCCACGAGACGATAGAATTCGGGCGCGGATTGCGCGTCGACCTCGCGCGCATTGTGCATGCGCAACACGATCTTGTCGGCGTTCCAATAGGTGAAGAGATTCATCCCCGCGGCGACCACCAGGGCGATGATCATCCCCATCCGGCCGCCAAGCATCAGCCCGACACCCATGAAGAGCGCGGTCATAACCGCCAGCATGATTAGCGTTTTGAACTGGTTCACCTTGCGTCTCCGTCTTCGAGCCCCAAAATGGGGATTGTCAGGCAGTTTGGCAATTGGAGGACGATATGGCTGGAAAACGCCCCGACTGGGTCAAGGTTCCCGCGCATCTATCGGAAAACCCGCCGGTTCCCGAACCCGAAGCGCCGAAAGAGAAGCCCGAGCATGGCGGCAAGGACGGGCTCGAACCCACGCGCTACGGCGATTGGGAGCATAAGGGGATTTGCTGGGACTTTTGACGTCCGCGTCAGTCAGAATGGCTGATGCGCACGTCAATCCCCGCGCAGGCGGGGATCCCAGCCTCTAACGCTCGCTTTTCAGCGGCCGCGCCATCAGCGCCTCCACCGTGGCATCGACCGATGTCTTGCCGTCCAGCAACGCGCAAACCGCCTCGGTAATCGGCATCTCGACACCCGCATCATGCGCGGCTTCGCGCAAAACGGGCGCCGTATGCGCGCCTTCGGCGACTGTCGTGCGGTCGGCCAGCAATTCTGTCGCGGAACGCCCTTCGCCGAGTCCCTTGCCCAGCGAGAAATTGCGTGAGTTGGTCGACGAGCAGGTCAGCACGAGATCGCCGAGCCCCGACAGGCCTGCGAGCGTCTCCGCCTGTGCGCCCCGCGCGAGGCCGAACCGCGTCATCTCCGCAAAGCCGCGCGAAATCAGGGCGGATCGGGCATTCTGCCCGAGCCTTTTCCCCTCGACGACGCCGCAGGCGATGGCGAGCACATTCTTGACCGCACCGCCGATTTCCGCGCCGACCACGTCCTTTGACAGATAGGGCCGGAAGGCCGGGCTGGCGAGCCGTGCGGCGAGCGCCTTGCCGAGCGCCTGATCTTCGCAGGCCAGCGTCACGGCCGCCGGCAGACCCGCCGCCACCTCATGCGCAAAAGTCGGGCCGGACAGGACGGCGATCGGCGAGCCCGGATAGACCTCTGCCGCGACCTCGCCCATCAGCATTTTCGTCCCCGCCTCGATGCCCTTGGCGCACAGGATAAGCGGCGCGAAACCGATCGAGGCGGATCCCAGGATATCGCGGACATGCTGGGCTGGCGTCACAACCAGGATCGCGTCGCAATCGGCCAGATCGTCGATCTGGCTGGTCGCCCGGATATCCCGGGACAGGGCGATGTTTGGCAAAAACATCGGATTGGCGCATTGATCGTTGATCGCGCGCACGACATCGCCCTCGCGCGCCCAGAGCATCACCGATCCGCCGCTTGCCGCCGCACTCTGCGCAAGCGCCGTGCCCCAGGCGCCGCCGCCGATGACGCCGATCGTTTCTATCGTCATGCCTTCACTCCTGCGCCCCGCGCCTTAGCCGCATCGGCGTCGAGCGGCCAGCGGGCCCGCGCCGGAATATCGAGCGGATCGGTCAATCCCACCGCAAACCGCTCCGCGCCCGCCCAGGCGATCATCGCGGCATTGTCCGTGCACAGCCAGGGCGGCGGGGCGATATAGTCGAGGCTCTCGCTTACGGCCAGAGCCTCCAGCGCGCGCCGGATCGCGGCATTGGAAGCCACGCCACCGGCGACAACCAAGGCATTGATATCCTGTACAGATTCAAGCGCTCTTTCGGTGCGATCGATCAGGCAATCGATCACCGCTTGTTGGAAGCTCGCGGCGATGTCCTCGGGCGCATATCGGTCGCTGTCGCGCGCGCGCAGAACGGCGGATTTGAGGCCCGCAAAGGAGAAATGCGGCTCTTTCGAACCCATCAGGGGTCGCGGCAAGGGAACGGCGTCGGGATTGCCGGACTTCGCCGCCTGTTCGACCGCCGGACCGCCGGGAAAGCCGAGGCCCAGAAGCTTTGCCGTCTTGTCATAGGCCTCGCCGGCGGCGTCATCGATGGTCGTGGCCAGCCGCGTATAGGCACCGACGCCCTCGACGAGCAGCAGCTGGCAGTGGCCGCCCGATACCAGCAGCAGCAGATAGGGAAATTCGAGCGCCGGATCGGCGAGCCGCGGCGACAGCGCATGGCCTTCGAGATGATTGACCGCGATCAGCGGCTTGCCGCCGGCCAGCGCCAGGCCTTTTCCGGTCATCAGCCCGACCATCACGCCGCCGATCAGCCCCGGCCCGGCCGTCGCCGCGACGGCGTCGACATCGGTGAGCGATAATCCCGATTCGTCAAAGACTTGCGCAACAAGTGGCGTCATGGCTTCAACATGGGCGCGCGCCGCGATTTCGGGCACGACACCGCCGAACGGCCGGTGTGCGGCTTCCTGCCCGGCCAGCGCATGGGCGAGAATCTCGCGCTCGCTCGTGACCAGCGCCGCCGCCGTTTCGTCGCAGCTCGATTCGAGGCCCAGAATGATCGCCATCGCCCTTCCCTGCCACCGCATCACCGGCTAGCACAAGCCTCATGAATGCCACCCGATATTCAACGCCGCTGCGCCTCGGCACGCGCGGCTCGCCGCTCGCCATGGCCCAGGCCAATATGGTCAAATCCGCGCTAATCGATGCGCATGAGCTGTCCGAAACCGATATCGAGATCGTCATCGTCAAGACGACCGGCGACAAGGTGCAGGATCGCCCGCTCGCCGAAATCGGCGGCAAGGCGCTGTGGACCAAGGAGCTGGACCGCGCACTCGGCGAGCGCGAAGTCGATTTCACCGTCCATTCGATGAAGGATGTCGAGACGATCCGCCCGGCCGAGATTGCGCTCGCCGCCAATCTGCCGCGCGCCGATGTCCGCGACCGGCTGATCGGCGCGGATACCGTCGACGCGCTGCCGCAGGGCGCACGGGTCGGCACGTCCTCGCCGCGCCGCGCGGCCCAGCTGCTGAGCCTGCGGCCGGACCTCGCGATCGAAACGCTGCGCGGCAATGTCGCCACGCGGCTCGCGGCGGTCGAAAATGGCAAAGTGTACGCCACTTTGCTCGCTGCCGCCGGCCTCGACAGGCTCGGCCATGGCGATCTCGGCGCAGCCATTCCGGTGGACATCCTGTTGCCCGCAGCGCAGCAGGGCGCGGTCGGTATCGAGACGCGCGCGGACGATGCCGCGGTGCGCAAGTTGATCGCGGCCATCAATCATGACGCCACATGGCAGTGCGTGGATGCGGAACGAGCGTTGCTCTATGCGCTGGGCGCGGATTGCCACTCGCCGGTCGCGGCGCTGGCCCAGATCGAAAACGGGGCGATGCGCCTGCGCGCCGAGCTGCTGCTGCACGACGGCAGCGAGAAAATCGCGCTGTCGGCCGACGGGGCCGTCGGCGATCGGCTGGACATGGCGCGCGACCTCGGCAAGGCACTGCTCGACGGCGCGAGTCCGGCGGTACGGGCGCTGTTCGCCGGGTGACGTCACAGCTCGTCATCTTCCGTCCCGAGCCCGGCGCGAGCCAGACGGCAAAGCGCGCCGCCAATGCGGGATGGTCTGTTCTCAAGCTGCCGCTCTTCGCGGTCGAGCCGCTGGACTGGGAATCCCCCGATCCGGCGCTGTTCGACGCCATTCTGTTGACCAGCGCCAACAGCCTGCGCTTCGGCGGGCCGAACGTAGCACGGTACCGGCATCTGCCGCTCTACGCCGTGGGAGCGCAGACCGCCAAGGCCGCGCGCGAAGCAGGCTTCGAGATGATCATTACGGGCGATGCCGATGCGGCGGCGATGGCCGACCGATTGCGCGCCGATGGCAAACGCGCCGTTTTCCACCCCGCCGGCGAAGCCACCCGCCCGTTCGACGAAAGCGGCCTCACCATCACCCGCGTTGCCCTGTATGCCGCAGCCCGCACGGCGCCGCCCGATCTTGGCGTCATCGAGGATGGTGCAGTGCTCCTGGTGCATTCGCCCCGGTCCGCGCTGTATCTGGACGAACTCTGTTCGGCCCAGGCGATTGCGCGCGACCGGCTCAACCTCGCCGCGATCAGCGAAACCGCGCTGGCGAAGGCGGGCGCGGGATGGAAAGCGTCCGTCGCAGCGGAACAGCCCAGCGATGCGGCCATGCTCGACGCCGCTTCAGCCCTTGCCGATCACCGCTAGGCGAGAGCCATGCGATCCGCTACAGCATCCGCCCGGTGTGCATGTCCGCACCTGTCCAGGGAGCCCTGAACCGCAAAATGCCGCGCGATTACGAAGCGATTGAAACCGAAGATACGCCGCGCCAGTCGCTGATCCGCGTGCTGATCATTGCCGGCGTCGCCTTTCTCGGTGGCGTCATCGGAATGGGCTGGTTTCTCGTCAATTATGGCGGGTCTATGGGCATTTTCGCGGTCGAGAACGAGGCCGCGGCCTCGCCCGAGAGCAGCGCCGCCGTGGCCGAGCTGGAGCGGCAGCTCGACGAGGCCGAACCCGGCGCTCCGGGCTCGCCGGTCGGCGAAGTGCCGGACACCGCCGAAATCGAGGCGGATCGCGCAACCCTGGCGCGCCGAGTCGCGCAACTCGAGGACCGGATCGACCGGATCGGAACGCGCGCGGGCGCGGCGGCGGGTAATGCTGATCGCGCCGAAGGGCTGCTCGTCGCTTTTGCCGCACGCCGCGCGCTCGATCGCGGCATCGCGCTCGGCTATATCGAAGGTCTGTTGCGCGAACGGTTCGGCCGGTCGGCGCCCGAAGCCGTCGCCCGGGTCATCGCGGCGTCCCGGCAGCCAGTGACGCTCGACGGTCTCCAGTCCCGGCTGACCGAGCTGGAACCCGCGCTGATCGGCATCGGCGAGGACGAAAGCTGGTGGGATGCGGCGCGGCGCGAACTGTCCGAACTTTTCGTGTTGCGGCAGGAGGGCACGCCCTCGCCTGCACCGCGCCAGCGTTTGCAACGGGCCCGCGACAAGCTCGCCGTCGGCCAGGTCGATACAGCGCTTGCCGAGATCCTGCGCCTGCCCGGGCGCGAAGCGGCGGAACAATGGATCGCCGACGCGCGCCGCTATGTCGCGGCCCGCAACGCGCTCGATCGGATAGAGACCATCGCGCTCATGGAGCCGCGCATTGCCGAACGGCAGCGGCAACGCGAAGAAGCGCGCGAGGCGGAGGAAGAAGCGGCCGAATAGCCGCGGCTATTCCGCGGTGTCGGCCGCCCGCCGCGTATAGAGACCGTCGAACGCGACCGACCATGTCGCGCCGCCATCGCTCGACGTTTCCCAATATTGGCGCACCGCACCGCCCTCTTCGACGGACCAGGTGACGCGGTTGATCGTTCCCGTTGCCGTGCTGATCGGGAGATCGGCATCGGTCAGCACCATCGCGCCATTTTCGTCGAGATTGCCTTCGATATAAACGGGCACCCCGTTATTCGCCATCCAGCTCTGGTGCCAGCGGCCGGATATGGAATCGTAAAAGTTGATGCTCATCCCGGTATAGGCGCCGGCATCATATTCCTCGAGCACGACGCACCCGCCGTGCCGCAATGAAATCCGGCTCGATGCGCTAGGCGTGGTGGCGCCACCGGCCGTGACATCCCATTCGCCGAGCCAGAAATCGAAGGCGCGATATTCGGGATCGGTGCAGGGCGTCATCGTCTCTATAGCCGCGACAAAGCGCGGCTCTTCAGCGAGCGGCGCGAACTCGGTCGCCGCCGCAATCGCGCGACCCAGCGGCGCGCCCGATTCCGCAAGCGTTTCGATTTCGCTCAGCGCGGCATCTGTTTGCCCGAGCGCCATGAGAGCGCGCGCGAGGTGATACCGGGCACGCGGTAGCGGTGCGAAACCCGCCGAAATCGCCTGTTCATAGGCCATGCGCGCACCGGCGAAATCCTCCGCCGCATGACGGGCCTGCGCCAGGCTGAACCAGTTGGCGGCATTGCCCGGTTCCGCTTCGAGCAACGCTTCATAGGCGGTGGCCGCGGCGCTCCAATTCTCGGCCGCCAGGAGAGCGTCGGCCTCTTCCTGCGGCGCGCCCCATGCCGGCTGCGCCGTCAGCAGCAATGCTGCAATGGCCAAAGCTCTATAACCCGTACCGATCCCGACAATTCCCATGGTCTGCCCCTCGTTCGCGTGCCGTGCGTCACGGCATGTCATTTAGTTCGCATCGGACTATTTGGGCAATGAGGGAATCGTTGTTCGACGAACGAACGGCCGCTATCGATCAGCCGGGCACATCCTGTTCGGCGCGCTCCAGAACGCGTTTGGCCTGCAGCAGGTGCGGGCGATCGAGCATCTTGCCGTCGAGGCCGATCGTGCCGGCGCCGGGATTAGCGGCGAACAGCTCGACCACCTGCCGCGCATGATCGATCTCGGCCTCGCTCGGCGTGAACGCCGCGTTGATGATCGGGACCTGCGCCGGGTGGATGGCGAGCTTGCCGGTAAAGCCCTCGCGCCGGCCCTTGTCGCAATCGGCACGCAGCCCGTCATCGTCGCGAAAATCGGCGAACAAGCTGTCGACCGGCTGGACTTCGGCCGCGACCGCGCCCGCAAGGCATAGCGAACGCGCGAGCTTGTAGGTGAAACTGAGCTCGCCATCGGCATCGAACTTGCTCGACGCGCCGAGCGCCGCCGACAGATCTTCCGCACCCCAGGTCAGCGCCTTCAGCCGCTTGCTGACATTTGAATAGCTGCCGAGGCCGAACAGACTGGCGGCGGTTTCGGTCGCCACCGCGCTGATCTTCGTCGTACCGATCGGGATATGGTGCACGCCTTCTTCCGCATCGAGCAGGCGGCGCACGGTCGCGATATCCTTGCCGCTTTCGCTCTTGGGCAGCATGACGCCATAGGGGCGCGCGCCGACGATGGCGTGGAGATCGGACTCGGCCAGCCCGCTATCGAGCGGGTTGATCCGCACCCATAGCTGCGCGCCGTCCCGGCCGGCCTCATTCAGCGCGCTGGCCGCCGTCCTCCGGGCATCCGATTTGTTCACTTCGGCCACCGAATCCTCAAGGTCGAGAATGATCGCGTCCGCCTCGCCACCCAGCGCCTTGGCGATCTTCTTCTCGCTATCGGCCGGAACGAACAACCAGCTTCGTGGGATTTTTGACATTCTTGGGATCCTAGCCGCTGGCCGTGTCTGGGAGATCGATGATGCATTCCTGTATACCGCGCGAGAGGAACTGGCCGGCCTCGAACGCCTGGTCATCGTCGAGCTCGCCGCGCAGGCGCCGGGCCTCGGCCTCATCCTCGGCGATCGACGCAATCACGAAAGCGTGGGTTTCAGGCGAGAGATTCTGCGCCTGCTCGTCGAGACAGGCGCAGATTTCCGCATCGAGCTGACCCTGCGCATTGCAGGCCGCTTCGAAGTCTCCGGCCTCCGGTCCCGAGCTGCCGCATGCCGCAACGCCCAGCATCGCAGCGAAGGGAATGGCGGCGCGAAAAACGAAAGTGTCGGACATGGTTAATCTCCCAATCGACTCGCGTCCGATGATGCCGTCCCGTCGCTTGACAGTCCAGCGGCGATGAAACAGGCCGAAGCCGTAGTCCGCCGCCTTTCGACCGAGGTTTTCGCCCCATGCTGCCGTCCCTCATCGTTATCGACGATTTTCTGAGCGATCCGCACGACGCGCGGCGGCAAGCGCTGGCGCTCGATTACGATCCGGCGTTCAAGAACGGCAATTATCCCGGGATCATCTCGACCAAGCCGCTGCCGATCCAGGGGCTCGACGCCAGCGTATCGCGGGTCATCGGCACACCGGTCAAAGCCGATCCCCAGACCAGCCACGGCCATTGCCGGCTCACGCTGAAGGCGGACAAGGGCAAGAGCGGCGTCCATATCGATCCCTGTTTCTATTCCGGGATCCTCTATCTGAGCCTCGACGAACATTGCCGGGGCGGCACCGATTTTTTCCGCCACCGCCGGACCGGGCTGGATGCCGTGCCCAACGACCCGGCCAAGCTCGCCGCGAGCGGCTATGCCGATCCCAATGTGCTGATCGAAGAAGTCGTCAACAAGGACACGGTGATCGCGAGCAAATGGGAACGGACGACGCGTATCCCGATGCGCTTTAATCGGCTGATCCTATTCAAGCCCTGGCAGTTTCACAATGCGGGCCCCGGTTTCGGCCGGGACAAGGATACGGGCCGGCTCGTCTATCTGATGTTCTTCGCCGCCGCTTAGCGCTCGACTCGCATCGGCCCGCGCGCCATACTCGCGATAAAATGACTATGGGAGAGGGCTGATGGCCGACAAGAATCTGAGCGATCCGATGGACGCGATGCGCAAGGCCATGGGCGATCTCGAGACGCGGTTCGACGAAATGTCGAAAGCGGTGTTCGGCACCGATGCCTTCGCCCGGACGACCGGCGCGGCAACCGAGCTCGGCGCAAAGATGCAAAAGGGCGTGTCGGACCAGATGTCGAAGAATCTCGAATTCTTCAACATGCCGAGTCGGGGGGACATAACCGCCATCGGCGAGCGGCTGATGACGATGGACGAGCGCCTCGTGCGGATCGAGGAGACGCTGGCGCGCCTTGCTCCGGACGAGACGTCCACATCGTCCGGCCCGCCACGGACCCGCAAACCGCCCGCCAAGAAAGCCGCCAAGAAGAAATCGGACTAGCCCGGCTATGGCCAGCGCGACCGAACAGGATGGCGGAACATCGGGCGCGGCTATTGATACGCTCGTCGAGCGCACGATCCAGCGCAATATCAAGGGCGTCGAATATTTCGCTTCCGCCGCGCCGGCCGTCGGCCTGACGCCCAAGGAAACGATCTACAAGCGAGGTACGCTCAACCTCTATCACTACACGCCGCTCGTCGACGAGATTTACCGGGTGCCGATCCTGATGGTCATGGCGACGACCAATCGCGGCTATGTGTTCGATATCGCCGAGGAGCACAGCTTCGTCCGCTTCCTGCTGAATGCCGGTTACGACGTGTTCGTCATGGACTGGGATGCGCCGCGGCCCGAGGAGAAGGTCCTCAACCTCGATAGCTATGCGAACGAATTCATCGGCGATTGCCTCCGCCGCGTGCGCGAGGCGACGGGCGAGCGGGAGGTGTCGCTGGTCGGCTATTGCATGGGCGGCGTGCTCTCGACTATCTATACCGCGACCCATCCCGACGCGCCGATCAAGAATCTGGTCTGTTTCACCACGCCGGTTGATTTTTCGGAGATGACGCTCTTCTCGCACATGGCGCAGGAGAAATATTTCGATGTCGACCGCCTCGTCGACGCCGTCGGCAATGCCTCGCCCGAATTGCTGCTGACCTCGTTCGACATGCTCCGCCCTTCCGGCCGCGCAGCGGGGCAGCGGGTGCTCTGGGACAATATGTGGAACGGCGATTTCGTCGAATTCCACCGCAAGATGGACCGGTGGAGCAACGACATGTTGCCGCTCGCCGGTGAATATTTCCGCGATACGGTGAAGAAGCTTATGTGGAAGAACCAGCTGCTCGAGGGCACGCTGGAAGTCGGCGGGCGCACCGCCGATATCGGCAATATCACGGTACCGCTCTTTCATGCCGTCGCGCTGCACGATCACATCGTCCCCTATGAAGCCAGCAAACATCTGGTCGCACTGGCGGGCTCCGAAGACAAAACCGAAATCGTCCTGAAAGGCGGTCATATCAGCCTCATCGCCGGCCCCAATGCGGCGCGGCGGCTATGGCCGACCCTGGACGAATGGCTTGCCGAAAGGTCCGTATGACAATGGAACGCCTTCCTTCGACCATAACCCTGGACGGCGCGGAGTATACGCTGCGTCCGATGACAGCCGAGGACAAGGCGGCGCTCCTGGCCTTCGCCAAATCGCTGCCCACGCATGATCTGCTGTTCCTCACCCGCGACATCACGAAACGCCGTGTCGTGGACGCCTGGATCGACCAGACGGACGCGGGCGCCATCGAAACCGTGATCGCCGAACGGGAGGGCCGGGTCGTCGGCTGTTCCGCATTGATCACCGATCCGCTCAGCTGGTCGCCGCATCTTGGCGAATTGCGCGTGCTCGTCGATCCTGGCGCGCGCCAGCATGGCCTGGGCCGCGTGCTGATCGAGCAATGTTTCCGCAAGGCGCTCGACAAGGGTCTGAAGAAACTGACTGCCCAAATGACGGTCGACCAGAAGGGCGCGATCACCCTGTTCGAGGAGCTGGGCTTTCGCGGCGAAGCACTGCTCCGCGATCATGTACGCGATGCGGACGAGACGTTGCACGACATCGTCGTCCTGGCCTGCGATGTCGATCGCGCGACGAGCCAGCTCGAAGCCTATGGCATGGGCGAAGGCGGCTAGGCCGTTTTCGCGGCGATAAACTCGCCCATCTCGGCAATCGATTCCCGGGCTTCTTCGACCATCGGATAAAAGGCCTGGAAGACATGGATCATATCGTCCCAGATCTTGAGCGAGACATCGACGCCCGCCGCTTCGGCGCGCTTCGCCAGTTCGACCGAATCGTCGAGCAGCACCTCGCGATCGCCGACATGGATGATCATCGGCGCAAGGCCCGCAAGGTCGGCGAGGATCGGCGAGGCCAGAGGATCGTTCGGATCGCCGCCGCCCAGATAATGCGCGGCCATCGTGCTGATCCCGTCCTTCCGGACCATGGGATCCGCGTCCTTGCGCGTCTCATAGGCCTTGGCCACGATGCGGAGGTCCGTCCAGGGCGATAGCAGGGCCGCACAGGCCGGTTGCGGCAAACCGCGATCCCGGGCCGCCAACAGCAGCGCCAGCGCAAGCCCGCCGCCCGCCGAGTCCCCGGCGACTGCGATCCTGGACGGGTCGCGCCCATCATCGAGCAGCGCGCCGTATACGGCGACCGCATCCTCGACTGCAGCAGGAAAGGGGTTTTCGGGCGCGAGACGATAATCGACCGACAGACCCTTGAGGCCGCTCGCCTTGCTGAATCCGGACACCAGCCCGCGATGCGTGTTGACCGATCCGACGACATAGCCGCCGCCATGGAAATAGAGGAGGACGGCATCGTCCTTCACGCCCTCGGCCCATTGCCATTCGCACGGCACGCCGGCGATGGTTTCGGCCTTTTGCTGCGCGCCTTCGGGCAGTGGAAAGGTGCCCGCGAGCTGCTCCATCCCGGCGCGCTGTTCGGCCACGGTCGGCTCGCCGTCCGGCTGGTTCGCATTCAGCAACTGAACGACGACATCTATTTCCTGTTTCGACACTGCACGCTCTCCCGGTCCGGTGAATGCGCCGCACGCTAGGCAGCATCGCCGGCGCGGTCCAGCCCGGGCGCGGGCGAAAGCGCAACCACCACCCCCGATAGTTTTCCGCCGTGGACTTCGCCCGGCCGATCGGCAATTCTCCACGCAACGAGCAACAGGAAAACATAATTATGAGCGAAGAAACGGAAACTCCGGAAAACCAGCCGGCCGGCTATGAACCCGCCAAAGTCTGGACATGGGACAAAGCGAGCGGCGGCCGCTTCGCGAGTATCAATCGCCCGGTCGCCGGACCGACGCACGAGAAAGAGCTCCAGGTCGGCAAACATCCGATCCAGCTCTATTCGCTCGCGACGCCCAATGGCGTGAAGGCGACGGTGATGCTCGAAGAGCTGCTCGCGCTCGGCCATGAGGGCGCCGAATATGACGCCTGGCTGATCAATATCGGCGAGGGCGATCAGTTTTCGAGCGGCTATGTCGCGATCAATCCCAACTCGAAGATTCCGGTGATGGTCGACCGTAGCGTCGAGCCGCACCAGCGGGTATTCGAATCGGGCTCTATCCTGCTCTATCTCGCCGAGAAGTTCGGGGAATTCCTGCCGACCGACCGTGCTGCGCGCACCGAAGCGCTGAACTGGCTGTTCTGGCAGATGGGCAGCGCGCCCTATCTCGGCGGCGGCTTCGGCCATTTCTACGCCTATGCGCCGATGAAGATGGAATATCCGATCGACCGTTTCGCGATGGAGGTGAAGCGGCAACTCGACGTGCTCGACCGGCATCTGGCGGATAGTGAATATATGGCGGGCAGCGACTATTCGATCGCCGATATGGCAATCTGGCCCTGGTATGGCGGGATGGCGAAAGGCGTACTCTACGAGGCGGCCGAGTTCCTGCAGGTGCAAGACTATAAGCACGTCAACCGCTGGGCCGACCAGATCGGCGAGCGCCCCGCTGTCCAGCGCGGCCGGATGGTCAACCGCGTCTGGGGCGAGCCCGAGACGCAGCTGCCCGAACGGCACGACGCCGGCGATTTCGAAACGAAAACGATGGACAAGATAATGCCGCAGGACGAGGAAGCGGCGGAGTAAAACGGCACTCCGCCGGATTGTCGGTGCCTGCGGCGCAGGCATCGGATCGGCAAATGTGGTACTTGCGGAACGAGGCGTATCGGAATGCGAATTCTAACCCCGGCATTATACCTTCTATTCGGCCTCACGACCCCGGCCTTGGGCATGGCATCCATCGCCTCCCAAACCCAATCCGCGCGCTCCGGCACAGCCGAGGAAACCGCGGCGGAAGGTTCGCCAATCAGACCGGATCTCAGAGAGGTGGGCTCAAGGGGCTTTTTTGCTCTGACCGGGCCGTTTGCGGCGTTCGATCCAGACCATCCATCGGTTGAGATTTGGGTCCCGGAGGGAGACGAAAACGCGCCGATCATGGTCTATGCGCATGGCGGTGCCGGATATCGGGAAGATGACCGGGCTCGCGTCGAAATGTTTCGTCGAAACGGATTCGCCACCATTTCGTTTGATTCCTACGAGATGAACGGATTCGACGATTGGACATTCGTGACCCGCCGGGTCACGAATGGCGGCAAGCAAAATATGATCTGGGGGGTTTTCCAAGGCGCGGTCGACTATGCGGCCAATGGCGATCGCTGGGACAATCGAAACATCTTTCTCTACGGCGGCTCGAACGGCGGCCGGGTCGTATTGTATGCCGGGACCGAGCTGGCCAACGACCATATCAGGGGTATTATCGCCGAAGCGCCCGCCGCCACCGGATTCACCCTTGGCGATCTCACCATTCCGGCCATCATACCGTTCGGCGCGATGGATAACTGGGCCGGCCGATCCGAAACCGATTATGTCTGGACCAGAACCTATCCGAACTCGCCGGACTCTATAGAAGACTGGGTGAATTCGGTCCGCGAAGACGGGCGTCCCACCGAATTCATCTTCTACGAAAATGCCGGCCATTTGTTATTCGCGGGGCCGCTTCGCCAAGTGACGGTCGACAGAGGCAGCGCCGGTTCATTTACAGCCTATGAAGGGGCGGGCGAAGGTGTACTCGAACGCTATGAGCGCGATGTCTTTAGATTCGTGAACAATAATCTCGCGCGGTGAAAAAAGAACGCCTGCAGATAACGTTCCCGCAGATCGCATACAAAGACCGAGCCTACGCCGCTCAAATATCGAACTCTATGCCCTGGGCGAGCGGCAGATCGCTCGTATAGTTCACCGTCGCCGTCTGCCGCCGCATATAGGCTTTCCAGGCATCCGAACCGCTTTCGCGGCCGCCGCCGGTTTCCTTTTCGCCGCCGAACGCTCCGCCGATCTCCGCGCCCGAGGGCCCGATATTGACGTTGGCGATCCCGCAATCGGAACCCGCGGCCGAAAGAAACCGTTCGGTTTCGCGGACATCGGTCGAAAAGATGCACGATGACAGCCCCTGCGGCACGGCGTTCTGCAGGGCAATCGCATCGTCGAGCGCCGCATATTTCATGACATACAGGATCGGCGCGAACGTCTCTTGGCACACGACATCCGCCTGCTCGGGCATCTCGACGATGGCCGGCTGGACATAGGCGGCATCGGGATAGCGGTCTTCGAACAGGCGCTCGCCGCCATGTACGGTTCCGCCGGCCGCGCGGGCCTGATCGAGCGCATGCTCCATCGCCGCACGCGACGTGGCATCGATCAACGGTCCGACCAATGTGCTCTTGTCGAGCGGGTCGCCGACGATCAGCGCCTCATAGGTCCGGATCAGGCGCGGTACGAGGGCATCGTAGATATCCTCATGGACGATCAGGCGCCTGAGCGTCGTGCAGCGCTGCCCGGCTGTGCCGACCGCGGAAAAGACGATGCCGCGCAGCGCCAGCTCCAGATCCGCCGACGGCGCGACAATCATCGCGTTGTTGCCGCCCAGTTCGAGGATCGACCGGCCAAGGCGGCGAGCGACCGTTTCGGCGACGGCACGGCCCATCGGCACTGAGCCGGTCGCCGAGACGACGGCGATCTCCGGACTGACGGCCAGCGCCTCGCCGATCTCCCGCCCGCCGAGCGCGACCTGCAACAGTCCGTCCGGCGCATCCTCGCCGAACCGGTTGAGTGCGCGCTGCCAGATCTTCTCGACGGCCAGCGCGGTGAGCGGGGTCTTTTCCGAAGGTTTCCAGATCACCGGATCGCCGCAGACCAGCGCCAGAGCCGCGTTCCAGCACCATACGGCGACCGGGAAGTTGAACGCGCTGATCACCGCGCAAACGCCCATCGGATGCCAGGTTTCGCGCATCGCATGGCCCGGCCGTTCGGACGCGATGGTCAGGCCGTAAAGCTGGCGGCTCAACCCGACCGCGAAATCGCAGATATCGATCATCTCCTGGACTTCGCCGAGCCCTTCCTGCGCGATCTTTCCGCACTCGAGCGTAACGAGCGCGCCCAGCGCCGCCTTCTCGCGCCGCAATTCCTCGCCCAGCAGTCGCACCAGCTCTCCGCGACGCGGCGCGGGCAGGTCGCGCCATCGCCGGAATGCGGCCCCCGCCCTGTCGATCTTGGCCCCGACATCGCCTGCCGAATCGCTGCGCAAGCGCGCAAGCTCGGTGCCATCGACCGGTGTCGTCACGACAAGCTCGCCGCCGATCAACTCGGCTTCGTCGAAACCGCAAGCGGCCAGAATATCGCTGTGGCTCATAGAGTTTTCCCCGTTCCGCTTCGCAGCGTTGTCGCCGGGATACGCGTTCGGAGCAAGGCCGGACGAAGCGCCAACGGCGGGGCCGCCCATGCGGACAGATTTTCCGGTTTCGTAGAGAAAAATGGAGCGGGCGAGGCGATTCGAACGCCCGACCCCAACCTTGGCAAGGTTGTGCTCTACCCCTGAGCTACGCCCGCTCGGCGCTCTTCGATATGGCGGCAAAGTCTTGCCATCCGGTGAAGAGGCGGCGCAGCTAGCATGCGCCGCTGTATGGGGCAAGGGCAAATCGGGAAGAAACGCGCGCCCCTTGGGTTTGCCATGCGCTTCCCCCATATATGCGGAAACCCCCTCACGAGGAGTCGAATCAAGTGGCCACGCAATTGGGACTGACCGAAGATCAGAAGGCCGAGGTCGAGAAATTCCGCGCCGATGTCGTCGAGCCGTCGATGACGCAGCTCGTGATCCTCGATTTCTGGGCCGAATGGTGCGGCCCCTGCAAACAGCTGACCCCGATCCTCGAAAAGGTCGCGGCCGATTATGCCGATAAGGGCGTCGTCCTGAAAAAGGTGAATGTCGACGAACAGAAGTTCATCGCCTCGCAGTTCCAGATCCAGTCGATCCCGACCGTCTATGCGATGTTCCAGGGCAAGCCTGTCGCCGATCTCGGCCAGGCGCGGACCGAGGGTTCGCTCAAACAGATGCTGGACCAAATCCTCGGCCAGTTGCCGATCGAGAGCGACGAAAAGCAGCAACAGGCCGAGATCGAACCGCTGATCGAAATGGGCGAGCAGATACTGTCGGACGGCGATGGCGAGCGTGCGCTCTCCATCTTCGGCCAGATCATGGAGATGGCGCCGACCGAACCCAGGGCGATTTCCGGTTTCGTCCGCGCGCTCGTAGCGATGGACAAGATCGCCGAAGCCAAGGAGATGCTTGCGCAGATCCCCGAAGACGTCGCCAAGGACCCGGCCATCGCCCGCGCCCAATCGGCGGTCGATCTCGCTGGCGAAGCAAGCGAGGCGGAAGATGCGGGGCCCCTGCGCGCCAAGGTCGAGGCCAACCCGAGCGATCATGAAGCCCGGCTCGAACTGGCCACCGCGCTGATGGCGAATGACGAGCGCGATGCCGCCGCCGACCATCTGTTCCACATTATCGAAGCCGACAAGGACTGGAACGAAGGCGCGGCGCGGCAGAAGCTGCTCCAGCTGTTCGAGGTCGTCGGACTCGAAGACGAATGGGTCGCCGCCCAGCGCCGCCGGCTCTCCGCGATCCTGTTCGGCTGATGAGCGAGAGCCCGATCCGCCTTTCCATTTTTCCGCTGGCCGGCGCGATCCTGCTGCCGCGGGCGCAGCTTCCGCTGCATATCTTCGAACCGCGCTACCAGGCGCTCGTGCAGGATTCGATGGCCCGAGACCGGCGGATCGCGATGATCCAGCCGCGCAGCGACAGCGGCGGCGACCGGCCCGACCTGTTCGATGTCGGCTGTATCGGCAAGGTCGCCGAGGTCGAAGCGATGGACGATGGCCGCTTCAACCTGATCCTTGACGGCCTGACGCGGTTCCGGCTGGTGCGCGAACTCGACGCGACGACGCCGTTCCGCCAGGTCGAAGCCGTGACCGGCGAATTCGGCGACGATGCCGTTGCCGAACCGCTCTCGATCGCGATGCGCGGCGGGCTGATCGACGAATCCAAGACCTTCGCGTCCGCGCTCGGCTATTCGGTCGACTGGGAGGCGGTCGACACGCTCGACGACGAAACGCTCGTCAACATGATCGCGCAGGTCGCCCCGTTCGATACCGTCGCCAAGCAGGCACTGATCGAAGCACCGACGATCGACGACCGGTCCGAACTGCTGATCCAGTTCATGCAGTTCTTCCGCATGCACCAGCAAAGCGGCGGCGACGACCGCGCGACGCTGCAATAGGCGCAGCGGATGAGCGAGAGCGCGCTCGACCCCCGGCTGCTCGAGATCCTCGTCTGCCCGGTAACGCGGACCAAGCTGCGCTACGATGCGAAGGCCGGGGAGCTGGTGTCGGAGGCAGCGGGACTGGCCTATCCGATACGCGACGGCATTCCGGTGATGCTGGCCGAAGAAGCGCGGCGGATCGATCCGGAGACAGCGCTCGACTGAGCAATCGAAGGAATCGTTTGCATGCCGGATGCGCTGAATATCAATGCCGAACTCGTCCGCGATCTGATCGAGCAGCAATTCCCGCAATGGGCGACGCTTTCGATAAACCCTTTCACGCCCGGCGGATGGGACAATCGCAATTTCCGCCTCGGTGACGATATGGTCGTCCGGCTGCCGAGCGCGAAGCGCTACGCGCTTCAGGTCGAAAAGGAACAGCATTGGCTACCCCGCCTCGCGGCGGACTTACCTGTGGCCATTCCGCACCCACTGGCAATGGGAACGCCCGGCGAACGATATCCGTGGCATTGGTCGATATATGGATGGCTGGACGGCGAAACAGCGCGAGACGGGCACATAGCCGAGCCGGACGGTTTCGCTGTCTCGCTGGCCGGCTTTCTGAACGCGCTGCATCTGATCGACGGCGCCGACGGACCGCAACCCGGACCGCACAATTTCCATCGCGGCGCGCATCTCGGCACTTACGATGCCGAAACGCGTCGCGCGATTGCCAATATCGAGAACGATATCGATGTCCAGAAAGTCGCCGCAATCTGGGAATCCGCGCTGGCATCGTCATGGGAGGGCGCGCCGATATGGTTTCACGGCGATCTCGAGCCGGGGAATCTGCTCGTCGAAGACGGCCGACTCTCTGCCGTTATCGATTTCGGCTGTTGCGGCGTGGGCGATCCGGCCTGCGACCTCGCGATAGCCTGGACATTCTTCGACGCCGAGCAGCGCCGTGCTTTTCGCTCGGCGCTCGGCGTGGACGATGCATGCTGGCTGCGTGGATGCGGCTGGGCGCTTTGGAAGGCGCTGATCGTTCTGTCTGGGCAACCTAGCACCGATCCGTCCACACGCGATCATGCCGGCACGACGCTTCGCCGCATAGTCGAAGACGGCGACCTGGCCGCGGGCTGATCCCCGCAGTTTTCAGCTAAGCTGTCTCCCGCAACGCCACGCGCTTCAATTCCTTCGCAAGAAAATCGAGAACTGCGCGAATACGGGGCACGTTGCGCAGGCGTTCATGGGTGAGCAGCCATAAGCCGCTATCGTCTTCTGGACGTGCTGGAAGGCAGCGAATCAGCTCCGGATCGCGATCGGCGAAAAAGCTCGGCATGACTGCCAGACCAACCCCCGCGCGCACGGCCGACAGGATGCCTGTTGCCGTGGCGTGATGCATGGCGACGGACCCCTCGAGATCGTTCTCGCGCAGCCATTGCAGATAGGCCGGCCAGAAATTGCCGCCGCCGCCGCCGACAAAGACATGGTCGGACAGCGCATCCTCGGACCGCGGTACGCCATGAGCATCGGCATAGGAGCGACTGCAATACAGCGTCCAGGGATCGTCGGCGATCCGGCGGCCGATCAGCCCACCGCCCTTGGGCTCCTTGCTGTTGCGGATGGCGACATCGGCCGCGCCGCCCGCCAGGTCGCGGGCCTCTTGCGACTCATCGATCTCGATGCGGATCGCGGGATATTCGTTTCGCAGCCGGTGGAGGATCGGCGGCAGGATGGTCTCGGCGTACAGGTCCAGCGTGGTCAGCTTCACGGTGCCGCTGATATCGCGTGACTGCGAATCGGCGGCCTCGGCAAAGTCTGTCGCGGCCAGTTCGACGGCCCGGGCGGATTCGAGCAGTGCGTCGCCCACCGGGGTCAGCGCGTAGCCGACCCGCCTGCGCTCGAACAGGGAAAGGTCGAGCGCCCGCTCCAGCGCGGCAATACGCCGCGCCGCCGTCGTCTGGCTGACATTGAGCCGCTTGCCTGCACCGAGCGTACTGCCGGTTTCGGCGACCGCCAGAAAATAGCGAAGATCGTTCCAGTCCATCACAGCCTCCATTCTGCACTTTTGCAGAACGCATGCGCAACATCGTTGTTAGTTGCAAATCGAAACCTATGTTAGGTCTTTTCTTGTCACCGCAACCCCCATCCCTCCCAAAGGAACCTGACAATGAAAAATCTTAGCACCCTCTTGATCCCCACCGCCCTCTTTCTCGGCGCTGCCGTCACCCAGCCGAGCGTTGCCCAGGCCGCACCGGCCAATACGCCCTCCGTCGCGGTGCACCACGCCGACCTCAATCTGGCCAATGCGGCGGATCGCAACGTGTTGCAGCGCCGCCTCCGGTCCGCGGCCCGCGAAGTCTGCGGCACCGGCTTCGGTTTCGATCCGCGCAGCCAGAACGAAGCGCGCGAATGCCAGGAGCGGACGCTGGAAAGCATCGCCATCCCGATGCCCGGTGTACTCGCTGCCGCTGAATAAGCCCCCGGGACACTCTCCGGTCCCGCTTCTTGCCGCCGCCCCGCAACGGGCGGCGGTTTTTTGTCAGACCGTCATACCCTGCAGCAAGAGCGGCAACTTGCCGCTGCTGCCCCGCGCTTCGTCGATAAAGCGGCGTTTGAGCGGCGGAATGCGATCGACGGCGGTCATGCCGAAACGGCGGATTTTAGACGCCGTCTTGCCGGGAATGCCGAACAGCCGGGTCAATCCGTCGGTGGCCATCGCGACCATCAGCGTATCGAGGCTGCGCCATGTCTCGTAGCGTTTGAACAGCTGCGCATCGCCCGGATCCATGCCGAGGCGCACGCCTTCGACCAGAACCTGGGCGAGCGCCGCGACGTCTCGGAAGCCGAGATTGAGCCCCTGCCCGGCGATCGGATGGATGCCATGCGCGCTATCGCCGACCAGCGCCAGCCGCTCGCCGGTGATCTTCGCGGCATGGTGAAAGCCGAGCGGATAGGCGCCGCGCGGCCCCGCAAGCGCCAGATCGCCCAGAAAACTGCCCATCCGCTTTTGCGCTTCGGCCAGAAACGCCCGCTCGTTGAGCCCCAGCATCGCCGGCCCGTCTTTTTCGTCTACCGTCCAGACCAACGCCGAGCGATGGCCGTTCGGATCGTCGAGCATGGGCAGCAGCGCGAACGGCCCGGCCGGATAGAAAATTTCATAGGCGATCGCGCCATGCGGCTTTTCATGATTGATCGTGGCGACGATCGCATGATGTTTGTAGCTCCAGCGGGCGATGCGGATGCCCGCCGCCTCGCGCGTCGGTGAGCCCCGGCCTTCCGCGCCGATCAACAGCGATCCGCTAAGCACGGTTCCATCGTCGAGCGTCACTGTGACGCCAGCCGGTTCCCGCACCACATCCTCAGCGCTCTTCGCCATGTGCAAATCGATATGATCGGCCTTTTGCGATGCCTCGAACAATGTCGCGCGCAAGAGGCTGTTCTCGAACATGATGCCGAGCGGGCCTTCGCCCTCGCCCGGTTCGAAATCGAGCCGGCCCGGCGCCAGCCCGTCGCTGGCGCGGATCGATCCGATCGCGCAGCCCTTGCCGTCCAGCGCCTGCCCGAGCCCGATCGCCTCGAGCATATTCCAGCTGGCGCTCGCGACCGCCGAGACCCGGCCGTCATAACTGCTGTCGAGCAGCGCTTCGGCCGGCATCCGGTCGATAACCGCACTGGTCAGTCCATGCGCATCGAGCGCCAGAGCCAAGGTCTGGCCGACCAGCCCGCCGCCGAGAATGATCACATCGCTATGATTTTCGCCGTTCGTCGCCATAGGGACTCGCTTTAACGCAGCCGGAGCGGGCCGCATAGCCGCTAATGCTTGACGGCGAGTCCGGCACAGGCGCATTAGGGGAGTAATACGGAACATTTGGCGCACAAAACGGGGAGGCGCAGATGGCTCAAGGTGGATTGGCGGCGCAGATGCCGGCCTGGCGCGAAGCGATGCGGCGCGCGGCTTCGCGCTCGACCGCGCTCTTCGTTTCGCTCGGCCTGCTGACGTTCGCCGTGCTGACAGCCCTTGCGCTGGTCAGCTATCGGCCCAGCGATCCGGCGTTGAATACCGCCGCCGCCGGCCCTGCGCAGAACTGGCTCGGCGCGATCGGCGCCTATCTGTCCGAAGCCCTGCTGCTGATGTTCGGCCCGCTCGCCGGCCTGTTGCTGCCGCTGCTTGTTCTCGTCGCGCTCAGGCTGTGGCGCGATGCACCGCTTGGCCGCTGGCCGCGTTCCGCGCTGATCATCGCCGTGGCCATCACGCTGATCGGATCGGCGCTGATGCTGCTCGCCGGCCCCGGTGTCCGCGGACTGCCGCTCGGCTGGGGCGGCGTGCTCGGCTATGGCGGCGGTACGGCATTCGGCGGACTTTTGGGGCTGATCGGCAATCCCGATCTCGGCCGCTATCTGGGCTGGGCGCTGGCGGCGCTGCTCAGCGGCGGCGGCCTTTATCTCTGGTATCGCGGCCTCGACCTCGACGAGACCGAACGCGCCTTCATCTTCCGCCGCGCGGATCGCCCGCGCCCGGTGAAGATATCCGACCCCAAACAGGAGGCGAAGAAGAGGCCGCAACCGCGCAAGAAAGTGGCGCCGCCCGAGCCGGAAAGCCGCGCGCCCGTCATCGCCGACCGCAAGGCGGCGCGGACGCCCGCCAACACCAAACCACGCCAGCGCACGCTCAACCTCAACTATGAGCTGCCGACGGTCGAGCTGCTGAACCCGCCCTCCGACGATGGCGGTCAGGCGCTCGACAAGGCGGCGCTCGAGCGCAATGCGCGGCTGCTCGAATCCGTGCTCGACGACTTCCACGTCAAGGGCGAGATCGTCGAGGTCCGGCCCGGCCCCGTCGTGACGATGTACGAGCTGGAACCCGCCAGCGGCATCAAGGCGAGCCGCGTGATCCAGCTCGCCGACGATATCGCGCGCAACATGTCCGCCATTTCGGCGCGCGTCGCCGTGATCCCCGGACGCAGCGTGATCGGCATCGAACTTCCGAACCAGCATCGCGAGATGGTCGTGCTGTCGGAGATGATCGCGAGCGCGGCGTTCGAGGATCATACGGCCAAGCTGCCCATCATCCTCGGCAAGAATATCGCGGGCGATCCCGTGATCGCCGATCTCGCGCCGATGCCGCACCTGCTCGTCGCGGGCACGACCGGTTCGGGCAAGTCGGTGGGGCTTAATTGTATGATCCTGTCGCTGCTCTACCGGCTGACGCCCGAGGAATGTAAGCTGATCATGATCGATCCGAAGATGCTGGAGCTCAGCATCTATGACGATATCCCGCACCTGCTCTCGCCCGTCGTGACCGAGCCGGCCAAGGCCGTCCGCGCGCTCAAATGGGCGGTCGAGCAGATGGAGGAGCGCTACCGGATGCTCGCCTCGCTGTCGGTACGCTCGCTGCAAGGGTTCAACGACAAGGTCCGCGCCGCCAAGGCCAAGGGCAAGCCGCTCGGCCGCCGCGTCCAGACCGGCTATGACGCGGACACCGGCCAACCGGTCTATGAGGAAGAAGAGCTCGAATATGAGCCCCTCCCCCAGGTCGTCGTGGTCGTCGACGAGCTTGCCGACCTGATGATGACGGCGGGTAAGGAAGTCGAATTCCTGATCCAGCGGCTCGCGCAAAAGGCGCGCGCGGCCGGCATCCATCTCATCATGGCGACGCAGCGCCCTTCGGTCGACGTCATCACCGGCGTCATCAAGGCGAATCTGCCGACGCGCATTTCGTTCAGCGTCACATCGAAGATCGATTCGCGCACGATTCTCGGCGAACAGGGTGCCGAACAGCTGCTCGGCAAGGGCGACATGCTCTATATGCCCGGCGGCAAGCAGATCGCCCGCGTCCATTGCCCGTTCGTATCCGACGAGGAGGTCCGCCGCGTCGCCGATCATTGGCGCGAACAGGGCCAGCCCGAATATATCCAGGCCGTCACCGAGGAACCCGAGGATGGCGGCTATACGTTCGACGGTCAGCCGACCGGCGAGGATTCGGCGGAAGACCAGCTCTACCGCAAGGCCTGCCAGATCGTCGCGGAAAGCCAAAAGGCTTCGACCAGCTATATCCAGCGTCAGCTGCGCGTCGGCTACAACAATGCCGCCCGGCTGATCGAGCGGATGGAAGCCGAGGGCAAGGTGAGCGCCGCCAACCATGTCGGCCGCCGCGAAGTGCTGATCGACCAGGAAGGCAATCCGGTTTAGCTGAATATGCCGGACCATATGGGTTCAGTTTGCATTCAACGGGCGGATTTCATGACGCGCGCACGACTGAAGAACGGATAATCTTATGTATCGCCTTGCCGCCCTGGCCCTTGCCGCCACCCCGATTGCGTTGTCGACCGCTGCCATCGTTGCGCCCGAGCCCGCAGCGGCGCAACAGGATACGCTTGCCCAGGTGCAACGCCATTTGCGCGCCGTCGATACGATGCGCGCCGATTTCATCGAGACCAACCGCGCCGGCCAGTCCGTCCGCGGCGAGATGTTTCTGAAGCGCCCGGGCAAGATCCGCTTCTCCTATGAGGAAGGCGTCAACATGCTCGTCGTTTCCGACGGGCGGGCACTGACCTTTGTCGATTATGACGTCCGCCAGGTGCAGCGCTGGCCGATCGGCGATTCGCCGCTATCCGTGCTGCTGAACCCGGAGCGCGATCTCTCGCGTTTCGCGACGGTGCTCGATTCAAGCCGTAACAGCGAAGTCCGCGTCCGCGCGCGCGATCCCGAACATCCTGAATATGGGACGATCACGATCACCTTCCTGCGCAATCCCTCCGCGCCCGGCGGCCTTATGCTGCAGGGCTGGACCGTCCTCGATTCGCAGAACAATCTGACGACGATCAATCTCGCCAATCAGCGGTTCGGCATGGCGATATCCGACCGGACGTTCCGTTACCGCGACCCGCGCCCGCGCAACCGCCGCCGCTAGTCGCAGCAATTTCGCGATCCACCGCTTGTCCGGAGCGATCCGGCGTTCGCCCGTGCGTATCGGGCGGCGAGCGGTGGCCTTTCATTCATCCGGGCGTCAGGAACCGGTGGCTAGATAGGGTCTGTGGAGACGCCAAAAGGCGATACGGAATTCCCCTGTTGTTCGTATCCGCCGTGTCTCCCGCCTAGCGTGACGAACGCCTAGGTTAGGCCCCTGCTCCAAATGCCCCCGGAGCGGGGGCCTTCTATTTTTCTGTCAGACCTTCCGCCAGGAAGTTTCTGACAAAATCCCCCAGTGGCATTGGCCCGAATAGCCCGCTAGACGCTTTTGCCATGGCGTCCACCCTCAAAATCGCGACCTGGAATATCAATTCCGTCCGTTTCCGCATCGGCATCGTCGAACGCTTCCTCGCCGAGGAAGCCCCTGACATATTGTGCCTGCAGGAAACCAAGACGGTCGATGAAACCTTTCCCGCCGATGCGCTCGCCGCGCTCGGCTATGAGCATCAGGCGCTTAACGGCCAGAAAATGCACCATGGCGTGGCGATCGTCAGTAAAGTGCCGTTGCACGATATCGACCGGCTCGACTGGCAGGCCAATGGCGAGGCGCGGCATGTCGGGGCTCGGCTCGACTGCGGCTTTCACATCGAAAATGTCTATGTGCCGGCCGGCGGCGACGTTCCCGACCGCGAGCAGAACCCTAAATTCGGGCAGAAGCTCGATTTTCTCGACCGTATGACGCGATGGTCCGAAGCGCTCGCTCGGCCCACGCTCCTGGTCGGCGATTTCAACGTGGCACCACTTGAATCCGATGTCTGGAGCCACAAACAATTGCTCAAGGTCGTCAGCCACACGCCGATCGAAGTCGAAACGCTCGGCAAGCTGCAAGATGCGCATGACTGGATCGATCTCGGCCGCCACTTCGTCCCGCCGCCCGAACGCTATTACAGCTGGTGGAGCTATCGCGCGAAGGACTGGGCCGCATCGGATCGCGGACGCCGGCTCGATCATATGTGGGCGAGCCCCGGTGTCGCCGAATCCGCCGTCGCGCATCAAGTCCATGAGCCGAGCCGCAGCTGGTACAAGCCCTCCGATCACGTTCCCCTGGTGACCGAATTCCGTGTCTGACGCAGCGCATTCCGGCGGCGAGAGTCGCAAGGTCGCGCGGGCGATCGATGCGCTGAGGCGCGGCTGGCCGGTCGTGTGCGGAGATGCGAGCGGCGCGATTCGGATCCTCGCGATAGAAACGGCCGACGCGGACACGCTCGCCGGGTTCGATGGGGAAGCACCGGCCGATATCCTGATCGGGGCGGGACGGGCGGAAACGCTCAAGATCGTCAACCAGCGCGAGGCCGCGACGCCCGGCGCGCCCGTGCGCATCCGGCGCGAGGATTGGCACGATCTCGACGCCGCATTCGCCATCGCCGATCCGGCCTTCGATCTCAGCACGCCGCTCAAGGGACCGTTTCGCGCGCTGCCGCCCCTGCATGCCGAAGCGTCAGCAGGAGCGCTCAAACTGGCGCGGCTCGCCAATCTGCTGCCCGCGCTTTTCGTCGCGGGCGGCACCGCAGACGATGCCGTCACGCCGGATGATATCCAAGCCTATGACGATCCTCGGGAACTGACCATCGCGGCCCGCGCTCGTCTGCCCGTGGCCGCTGCCGAAACGGCCGAGATCGTTGCTTTTCGCCATCGCGCGGATGCCGCCGAACATGTCGCGCTGTTGATCGGCGCGCCCAACGGCAATCCGCCGCTCGTCCGGCTGCACAGCGAATGCCTGACCGGCGACGTGCTCGCATCGCTCAAATGCGATTGCGGGCCGCAACTGTCTGGCGCAATGGCCGCGATGGCCGAGGAAGGCTGGGGCATCATACTCTATCTGCGACAGGAAGGCCGCGGGATCGGTCTCGTCAACAAGTTGCGGGCCTATGCGCTGCAGGACCAGGGTTTCGACACGGTCGACGCCAATACGCGGCTCGGCTTTGCCGTGGACGAACGCGATTTCGGCGTCGCCGCGCGGATGCTCGACTTGCTGGGCCAGAACGAGGTCCGCCTGCTCACCAATAATCCGGAAAAGGTCGCGGGGCTGGAAACCGCCGGTATCACGGTTCGCGAACGGGTCGCCCATGTCCATGGCGAGAACCGGCATAACGAACACTATCTCGCCACGAAACGCGACCGCACGGGCCACCAGCTCTAGGCCGCGCGGTTAGTTTCGCGCGCCGAACAGGGCGGTGCCCACACGCACATGCGTCGCGCCGCACATGATCGCGGTCTCATAGTCGGACGACATGCCCATGCTCAACCCGGCCAGGCCATGCGTGCCGGCCAGTTTGGCGAGCAGCGCAAAATAGGGCGCGGGCTCAAGGTCATAGGGCGGGATGCACATGAGGCCAGCGATATCCAAACCCGCATCGCGCGCGCGGGCGAGAAGATCGGGCAAGTCGCCGATCGCGCAACCGCCCTTCTGCTCCTCCTCGCCGATATTCACCTGCACGAACAATTTTGGCCGCCGATCGGTATCGGCGAACACCTTGGCCAGCGCCTTAACGAGCGATGGCCGGTCGACGCTGTGGATCGCATCGAATAGCGCGACCGCATCCTCGGTCTTGTTCGACTGGAGCTGACCGACCAGATGCAGTTCGATATCGGGCGTCTCCGCCTTGAGCGCCGGCCATTTGCCCTGGGCTTCCTGCACCCGGTTTTCACCGAAAACGCGCTGGCCAGCCGCGATCAGCGGGCGAATGGCCTCCGCATCGTGCGTTTTGGAGATGGCGATGAGTTCGATATCGGTGAGGTCGCGCCCGGCGCGTTTCGCCGCGCGATCGATGGTGTCGCGAACCGTCGCCAGGCGGTCGTCAGAAGTGGGGGAATGATCGCTTGTCGCCATGTGCCCTGCTATAGAAAGCCGCGTGCGACGCCGCCACCCACTTCCCCGGCTTTGGCTGATGACCGACGAGCGCCAGGGCGACCGGCTTTGGTCGGCGCTGACAGCCTTGCCGCGCGGCAGCGGCGTAATCGTACGCCATTACAGTTTTCCATCTGCGGAGAGACGCGCGCTCATCGCACGCGTTCGCAGGATCGCTAAGGCGCGCAGGCTCATCATGATCGTGGCTGGCCCGGCGAAGCTCGCACGCGCCTTTGGGGCCGACGGCTTCCATCGGCGTTCCGCCCATCGCACGCCACGCGATCTGCTGCGCACTGTCGCCGTCCATAACGAACCCGAATTGCGGCTCGCCAAGCGGCTCGACGCCGATCTCGTCTTTCTTTCGCCGGTATTCGCAACCGATTCGCACCCGGACGGCACCACGCTCGGCCGGGTGCGATTCGGGCGGCTTGCTGCCCAATCGCGGATCCCCGTAATCGCACTTGGCGGCATGAATCGCCGACGCGCTCGCTCGCTAAGCGGGCTCGGTACATATGGCTGGGCGGCGATTGGTGCGCTTACGCCGAAAAGCGGCCGAAGCTAGAAACGGAACGCGGTTCCGACATAGACGGCCTGGCTATCGCGGCGCTCGTCATCGGGCCGTTCGAGCCGGTGCTGGCGCTGATACCGGACACCGCCGGTAATCGCGACATTGCGCGCGATGCTGTACGAACCGCCGACATCGACCGCGAGACGCTCTTCATTGTCGATGAGGCTCGGCGCGGATTCCGAGGACGGCCGATCGGCCGAAACCTGAACCCGCGTGCTCCAGCTGCGACCGGAATAGCTGACGCCGACATCCGCCGATTCGCGCGAACGCCCTGGGATAACGCCATTATCGACACGTGCGACATCGCCGGAAATGGCGAACCGCCGCCAGCCGACCGAAACGCCGAGATTATAGGCAGACGGCGTGATCGCCGTAACGCCGGTCAACGAGCTTTGCGCCATCGCCATTTCGGCATTGCGCTCGGCCTGCGCCGTCGTCGTGGCGCGGGCGCGTACCGCAACCGTTACCGGGCGATCACCCTGGCGCGAGGCCGAAGGCGTAAACCGCATGCCGCGACTGGATATACCCGCACGGCGCAGGGCACGGGCCATTGCAGGGTCGCCCGAAGCCGGTGTGAAAGTGCCGATGGCGCCGGGCGCGTTGAGAGAGAGCGAACGGGCCTGCGACTCGGCCGCATCGGGCATGGCCGTCAAACCGGCGACAAGCGCCGATCCCGCCAAAGCTGCCAATGTAATGCGCCCGTACATAGTCCTGTTATTCTCCCTGCAACCTTGCTCTAGCATGAAGGCCCCGAGTCATACCACTGGCGCGAGTCGAATCCGGACCAGTGTTGCGCAAGCTCCACAGCCCACTTTTCGACCGCTCGGAAAAGCGCGCTTGCGGGGGTTGCCCAACCGGCTATAACCGCGCTTTGTTTCGCTTTCATTTCCACACAGGTAAGTATCATGTTCCGTATGCGCAACGCCGCCTTTGTCGCCCTTTTGCCGCTCACGCTGATGGCCTGTGGCGGCGGCGACCGGCCCAATCAGGAGCTGGCCCCCGCCCAGATTTCGACGATCGGCGTGAACAGCTATCTGTGGCGCGCGAGCCTCGAAACGCTGTCCTTCATGCCGATGGCACAGGTCGATTCGGCAGGCGGCGTGATCGTGACGGACTGGTACGCCAATCCGGCGGCGCCTACCGAGCGGATGAAGCTTACCGTGACGATACTCGACCGTGATCTGCGCGCCGATGCCCTGTCCGTGGCGGCGTCGCGCCAACTGTATAACGGTTCGCAATGGCTCGAGGCCCCGGTTCAGGCGGCAACGGTCCAGCGGCTCGAAGAGATTATTCTCACCCGGGCGCGCGAACTGCGCCGTAATTCCGTGATCGGCTAAGCCGCTTATGGCGGCGCCGCCGAACTAGACGAAAGCTTTTACAATGCCGTCTCGCTTCAACCCGCAAGCGGTGGACACGCGCTGGCAGAAAGCCTGGGAAGAGGCCGGGACATTCGCCGCCGATACCGCATCCGCCAAGCCCAAAAGCTATGTCCTCGAGATGTTCCCCTATCCCTCGGGGCGCATCCATATGGGCCATGTCCGCAACTATACGATGGGCGACGTTCTGGCCCGCTATCGCCGCATGACTGGCCATGAGGTGCTGCACCCGATGGGCTGGGACGCATTCGGCATGCCGGCGGAAAATGCCGCGATGGAGAAGAAGGTCCATCCGGGCGCATGGACGCGCGCCAATATCGAGGCGATGCGCGGCCAGCTGAAACGGCTCGGCTTCGCGCTTGACTGGACGCGCGAGCTCGCCACCTGCGAACCCGACTATTACGGCCATGAACAGGCGCTGTTCCTCGACCTGTTCGCCGCCGGCCTCGTCTATCGCAAGGAAAGCGCGGTCAATTGGGACCCGGTCGATATGACCGTACTCGCCAACGAGCAGGTGATCGACGGCAAGGGTTGGCGCTCGGGCGCGCCTGTGGAGCGCCGCAAACTGAGCCAGTGGTTCCTCAAGATTACCGACTTTGCCGAAGACCTGCTGGCCGGACTCGGCGAGCTCGACCATTGGCCGGACAAGGTCAGGCTTATGCAGGAAAACTGGATCGGCAAGAGCCGCGGCCTGCGCTTCCGCTTCACGCTGAGCGAGCCCGTCACCGGGCAGAGCCAGCTCCAGGTCTTCACGACGCGGCCCGATACGATTTTCGGGGCGAGCTTCGTCGCCGTCGCCGCCGACCATCCGCTCGCCGAAGCCGTGGCGTCGAAGAATCTCGATGCGGCTGCGTTCGTTGCCGCTTGCCAGGCCGGCGGCACATCGGCCGCCGATATCGAGAGCGCGGAAAAGCTGGGCTTCGATACGGGACTGACTGCCGCCCATCCTTTTGAATCCGAATGGGAATTGCCGGTCTATATCGCCAATTTCGTGCTGATGGACTATGGCACCGGCGCGGTCTTCGGCGTGCCGGCGCACGACCAGCGCGACATGGACTTTGCGCGCAAATATGATCTTCCCGTCCGCCGCGTGGTTGCTGATGGAGACGATACCGCTTCCGAATTCGAGGGAGACGAGGCCTTTTCCGGGGACGGGCCTTTGGTCAATTCGCACTTCCTGGACGGCATGGATGTCGAAGCGGCGAAAAGCGCCGTGATCGCGCGCGCCGAAGACGAAGGCTGGGGCGAAGGCACGACCGAATGGCGGCTGCGCGACTGGGGCGTATCGCGCCAGCGCTATTGGGGCACGCCGATCCCGATCGTGCATTGCGAAAGCTGTGGCCCGGTCGGCGTCCCGAAGGCGCAGCTGCCGGTCGACCTGCCCGAGGACATCGATTTCGACACGCCCGGCAATCCGCTCGACCGGCATCCAGACTGGAAACATGTCGATTGCCCGGAATGCGGCGAGCCGGCGCGGCGCGAAACCGATACGCTCGACACATTCGTCAACAGCAGCTGGTATTTCATCCGCTTCGCGAGCCAGCCGGACGACAAGCCGTTCGACCAGGCCGAGGCCGAGGCCTGGCTGCCGGTCGGCCAGTATATCGGCGGCGTCGAGCATGCGATCCTGCACCTGCTCTACGCACGCTTCATCTGCCGCGCGCTCAACCGGATCGGTATGCTCGACGTGAAAGAGCCGTTTGAGGGTCTCTTCACCCAAGGCATGGTGACGCATGAAACCTATCAGCATGGCGATGGTAGCTGGCTTTCGCCCGACGAAGTGCGGCGCGATGGCGAAGACTGGGTGCATATGGAGGACGGTTCGCCGGTCACCACCGGCCGGATCGAGAAAATGTCCAAGTCGAAGAAGAATACCGTCGATCCCGATCCGATCGTCGACCAATATGGCGCGGACGCGGTGCGCTGGTTCATGCTGTCCGACAGTCCGCCCGAACGCGACTTGCCCTGGACCGAGGCGGGGATCGAAGGCGCCTGGCGCTTCACACAACGGCTCTGGCGGCTGATCGACGGGAACGCGCCCGCCGACGGCGAGGACAAGGATCTGGATCGCAAGCTGCATCAGACAATTGCCGGAATCGGCGAGGATATCGAGGCGCTGTCCTTCAACAAGGCGGTCGCCAAGATCTACGAGCTGACCAATGCGATCGAAAAGGCCGAACCCAGCGCGAGCCGCGATACGGCAATCCGCACGATCGTGCGCCTCGTCGCACCGATGGCCCCCCATCTGGCCGAAGAGGGCTGGCAGGCGCTGGGCGAAACCGGCATGGTCGCCGACGCGCCATGGCCCGAAGCCGATCCGGCGCTGCTCGTCGAAGACCAAGTGACGATCGCGATCCAGATCAACGGGAAACTGCGCGATACGCTGTCTGCCGCGAAAGGCGCGTCCAAGGCCGATCTCGAAGCCCTGGCGCTCGGGTCGGACAAGATTGCACGACAGCTCGACGGCGACGCGCCCAAAAAGATTATCGTCGTGCCCGATCGTCTGGTAAATATCGTCGCGTGATCCGGATTGCCGCCCTTGGCCTGTGTTTGCTGACACTGCTTTCCGCCTGCGGGCTGCGGCCGCTATATGGCGGTGCGGAATCGCCGGCGCGCCAGACATTGGGTGCGGTGGAAATCGGCGGAATTCCGGGGCGTGCGGGCTATCTGATGCGCGGCGCACTCGCCCAGCGACTGGGCGCAGCGGGCAACGAAACGCCGCGATACCGCCTGGAAGTGACGCTCGACGACCGCATCGAGGGTTTCGGCGTGCGGGCGGATAACGCCGTGACGCGCGAGCGGCGCACGCTGCGCGCGCGCTTCCAGCTCGTGACGATCGACCGGGGCACGGTGTTGCTCGATGCGACGGCCGGTTCAGACGCGGGCGTGGATGTCGTGTCATCCGAATATGCGACGATTGCGGCGGAGGATTCGGCGCTCGAGCGGCTCACCGAACAGGTGGCCGACCAGATCGTCGCGCGCATCGCCCTTTATGCGACCCGCCGAGCCGAGCAGCAGGCCGGCAATCCGGCATCCGAGCCCGCTGCAGATGCGGAACTGCCGTAGATGAAGGCCAATCGCGGCCAGATCAGCCGAGCGCTCTCTGCGCCGTCCGAAGATATCCGCTTCTACCTGCTCTATGGCCCGGACAGATCGGGTTCGGAGGCGCTGGCCGCGATGCTGGCACAAGCGATGGGCGAAGAAGCGGAGCGGATCGACCTGGTCGGTTCGGACCTCAAATCCGATCCGGCGAAACTGGCCGACGAGGCCGCGGCAATCTCCCTTTTCGGCGGCGCGCGCTTTATCCGCATCGATCCGGCGGGCGACGAGATTTTTGCCGCCGTGGAAGCATTGCTTGAGGCGGAGACGGCCGGCAATCCGGTCGTGGCGATCGCAGGCGCGCTCCGGGCGACAAACAAGCTCGTGAAGCTCGCTTTTGGCGACAAAGCGGCAATGGCCTGCGCGAGTTATGCGCCGGAAGGCCGTGACGCAGACCGGCTCGTGATCGAAATGGCGCAGGAAACCGGATTGCAAATCGCCCCCGATGTCGCCCGGCGGCTTGCGCGCGGCTGTCACGGCGATCGCGCGATACTGGGCAGCGAGCTTGCGAAGCTGGCGCTCTATCTGGATGCCGCGCCCGATCGGCCGCGCCGTCTCGACCATGACGCGCTCGATGCGCTGGCCGCGAATAGCGACGAAGGCGACCTGTCCCGGCTCGCCAACCTCGTCCTGTCGGGCGATCTGGCTGCGCTCGACCGCGAGCTGACCCAGCTCGCGAGCGAGGGGCTGACCGGTATTCCGTTGTTGCGCGCGGTGCTGCGCCGCCTGATGCTGCTCGCGAAACTGCGCGCGGATGTCGAGCGCGGCAACAGCGCGCAATCGGTCATCGCCAAGGCCGGCCGCGCGATTTTCTGGAAGGACAAGGCGGTTATCACCGACCAGGTCGAACGGTGGCGGAGCGATGCACTGGCGATCGCGATCGACCGGGCGGGCGAGGCGGAACGCACATTGAAAAGCTCCGGCGGGCCGGGCCTCGTCGCGGCCGACGAAGAGTTGTTCGCGATAGCGCGCAAAGCGCGATCCTTACGCTAAATAGAGGAAATCTATATAGTTTCTCCCGAAAGCCGTTGGCATATGAGGTCCAGCTGATCGAGCGACTTATAGGCGATCCCGACAACCCCGCCCTTGCCGTCATGGTCGATCGCGACTTTGAGACCGATGGCCTCGCTCAACTGACGTTCCAGCGCCACGATATCGGCATCGCGTTCTTTGGTGGCTTTGCGGGCCGACGGACCGCTCCCCGGTTTGGCGCGGCGTGCCAGAGCCTCGGCTTCGCGCACCGAAAGCCCTTGCGCCGCGATCAGTCGCGCCAGCGCCTCGGCATCGGGTGCCGATATGATCGCCCGGGCATGGCCCATGTCGAGCTCTCTGGAGACGACCATCCCGCGCACGGCATCGGGCAGATCGAGGAGGCGCAGGAGGTTGGCGACATGGCTGCGCGATTTATGGACCAGCCTGGCGAGCGCGGCCTGGCTGTGACCGAAATCTTCGATCAGGCGCTTATAGGCTTCCGCCTCTTCGATCGCGTTCAGATCCTCGCGCTGGATATTCTCGACAAGCGCTATTTCGAGCGTTTCCGCGTCGTCGAAATCGCGGACGATAACCGGCACCTGATGCAGCTGCGCACGCTGAGCGGCCCGCCAGCGCCGTTCGCCGGCGACGATCTGGAACTCGGCGCCGTGAGGCCGGACGACAATCGGCTGGATCATGCCCCGCGCCTCGATCGAGCGCGCAAGTTCGCCCAGGGCCTCGTCGTCGAAATGACGGCGCGGCTGATCGGGATGCGGCGCGATCTTGCCAACCGGCAATAGCTGGACGGCACCCTCGTCGGGCGCGGCATTGATCGGACTTTCCTTCTCGACCTCGCCCATCAGCGCTGACAGGCCCCGGCCCAAACCGCTCGGCTTTTTCCTGGCAGGCGTCCGTTTCGTTGATTTGCCGTTGCTCATAACTGTCTCTTTCAGGCCGCTTTCGCCTTTTTGGGCAGGCGGGCGATGGTTTCGCGCGCGAGCGCCATATAGGCCTCCGATCCGGGGCAGCGATAATCGTAGATCAGTGCCGGCATGCCGTGGCTTGGCGCCTCGGAAAGGCGGACATTGCGCGGAATGACCGTCTCGAACACAAGCTTGCCGAGAACCGCGCGAACATCCTCGGCCACCTGGCCGGAAAGATTGTTGCGGCGATCATACATGGTCAAAACGACGCCAAAGATGGAAATATCGGGATTGAAGCGCTCGCGAACCCGCTCAACTGTCTGTAAAAGCTGGCTTAATCCTTCGAGCGCAAAAAATTCGCATTGGAGCGGCACAAGCAGTGATGGCGCGGCGACAAGCGCATTGATGGTCAGGAGGCCAAGCGATGGCGGGCAATCGATCAGACAGACGTCCCAGCGCGCCGCCGGAACCGCCGAAAGCGCCATGTTGAGCCGCTCGGTTCGCGCTTCATAATCGACAAGCTCGATTTCCGCACCCGACAGGTCGACCGTTGCCGGCACGACATCCAGCCGCGGAACCTTGGATGCCGTCGCGGCTTCCTCCACAGATGCACCTCCGGTCAGCAGATCGTAGCTCGACAGGGTCCGCTGTTCGTGGGTGATGCCGAGGCCGGTCGAGGCGTTGCCCTGGGGATCCAGATCCAGCAACAACACTTTCCAACCCGAGGCCGCAAGCGCGGTTGCGAGGTTTATCGCCGTCGTCGTCTTGCCCACACCGCCCTTTTGATTGGCAATCGCGATGCGGATCATGAACGTCTCCTCGGCTTTACATTGTGGGCAACAATGATTTGCGCTTCGTCACCTGTCAGACTCGGAACAAGCGCGAAGTCACCTTGCCATGTTCGCCGCGCCTCTTCCAGTTCTTCCTGCGCCCGCCGCCCCTTCGGAAGCAGCCACTGGGTGTTGCTGTCGGAAAATCGATGCGCGAGCGCGAACAGTCTCGGCAAGGCGGTAAAAGCGCGGGCGGTAATCACGTCATATCGTGCCGAGCCAACCCGCTCCAGTTTCCGCCCTTCGACGCTAACCCGGTCGCCGAGTCGAAGTTTTGCGATCGCCATATGCAGAAACTCGACACGCTTTTTCCGGACCTCAACGAGGGTCATGTCCATTCCGCCAAGAAGCGCAAGAACGAGGCCGGGCAAACCCGGGCCGGATCCAAGGTCGAGCCAAGACCCGGCGCGCAGAGCAGGCTCGGCCAGGGTCAGAAGTTGCGCGGAATCCCGTATATGCCGCTCCCACACCACATCCATCGTGGACTGCGCGATCAGATTTTGATTGCGGGATTCATCTTTCAGCAGTGCGACAAAGTTATCGACTTTGGCGAGTGTTTCACGTGAAACACCCAGCTCGCTACGGAGCCACTGTCGAACCGCCGTTTCGTCCATCGGCCTCAGGCCGCGCGCCGGCGTGTGTGCACCAACATCGCGGCGAGGGCGGCCGGGGTGATGCCGGGAATGCGGCCTGCTTCGCCCAGCGTCCCGGGACGGGCCGCTTCCAGCCGCTCGACCATTTCCTTCGAAAGACCCGGAATTGTAGCATAGCGCAGGCTGGCGGGAATGCGGATATTCTCGTCCGAGCTCATCCGGGCGATTTCCGTCGCCTGGCGCTCCAGATAGGGCGCGTAGCGAACATCTTCCAGAACTTCGCTCAGGACATCGTCGTCCAGATCCGCGCAATCCGGAATGGCGCTTTTGAGCGCCGCCACGCTTGCTCCAGGCAATTTGAGCCATTCTTCGAGCGCCCGGGTTTCGCGATGCTGGCCGACCACAATCCCGCTCGCTTCGGCGTGCTCAGCCGTCACCCGCTGCGCGATGGCATCTCGCGCGCGGTCCAGCTGCGCCGCTCGCCGATGGACCAGGGCCTGCTGTTCTTCGCCGAGACAGTTCCATGCCTGCGCCGCGCCGCTCAGCCGCGTCATCGCGTTATCGGCCCGCAATCTGAGCCGGTATTCGGCGCGCGCCGTCAGCATGCGATAAGGCTCGGTGACGCCTTGAAGCACGAGGTCGTCGATCATCACGCCGATATAGCTGTCTTCGCGGTCGAACTTGACGGCGGGCATGTCCATGGCAAAGCGCGCCGCATTGATGCCCGAAACCAGGCCTTGCGCCGCCGCTTCTTCATAGCCCGTCGTACCGTTGATCTGTCCGGCGAGATACAGCCCACGCAGGGTGCGTACGCCAAGATCATGGCCGAGAATGCGCGGATCGACATAGTCATATTCAACCGCATAGCCGAGCTGCGCGATCTCGACCTTCTCGAGCCCCTCGATCGTGCGCAGAAATTCGAGCTGTACGTCGGCCGGCATCGATGTCGAAATGCCGTTCGGATAGATATTGGGATCATCCAGGCCCTCCGGCTCGAGGAAAATCTGGTGGCCGTCGCGATCGCCGAAGCGGTGGATCTTGTCTTCGATAGACGGGCAGTAGCGCGGCCCCTCGCCCTGGATTTCGCCGGAGAAGAGCGGCGATCTATCGAGCGATTTCCGGATGATGTCATGGGTCCGCGTGTTGGTACGCGTAATCGCGCAAAAGACTTCGGGATTTTGCCGCTGTGCCGTCCGCGCCGCCATTGTCCAGCACTCCGCATCCGATAGCTGCATCTCCAGAGCCGCCCAATCGATGGTCCGTCCGTCCAGCCGCGGCGGCGTTCCCGTCTTCAACCGCGCCATCGGGAGGTTCGCCGATCGCAGCTGCTCGGCCATCGCCGTTGCGGCGCGCTCGCCGACGCGCCCACCGGCATGGTTCTCCATGCCGAAATGCAGTTTGGCGCCGAGAAACGTGCCCGTCGCCAGCACGAGCGACTTGGCGTGGAGCAACCGAGACCCACCGACAACAAGTCCCCGGACCGTCGCGCCGTCCGCGCTCAGATCGAGCGCCGTAGCCTCCGCCTCGACAATATCCAACATCGGCTCGGCGGCCAGCATCTCCTGGATCGCGGCCCGGTACAGCTCCCGATCGGCTTGTATGCGCGGCCCCCGAACGGCCGCACCCTTGCTGCGGTTGAGCATCCGGTAATGGATGGCCGCCGCGTCCGACGCTCGCCCGATCACCCCGTCGAATGCATCGACCTCGCGCACCAGATGGCCTTTTCCAAGCCCCCCGATCGCCGGATTGCAGGACATCGCCCCGATCATGTCGCGCCGCATCGAGACGAGCGCCGTGCGCGCGCCTACCCGCGCAGCCGCGGCCGCCGCCTCGCAGCCTGCATGGCCGCCGCCCACGACGATCACGTCGTAGCATTCGTTCGTCCGATTTTCCGACATGCGACGCCCTTATCAGCGCGACGGCGCGAGTCCAAGATGTTTCACGTGAAACGCCGGCAGCTATTTGCCGATGCAGAACCGTCCGAACAAGGCGTCCAGCATATCCTCTACGCCGCCCTGCCCGCTCAAAACGTCCAGCGCTGCGCGCGACCGCCTTACGGTCTCGACGAGCAGTATCCAATCGCCCACGGTCGCCGTCTCAAGTACCGACGCGGCATCACGCAACGCACCGCGCTGCCTCTGGTTGAGCGCGAGTTGGTCCTCCCTCGGCACCATCGACTCGGCGCGCTCCAGGAGCAGCGACAGCAATGCATCCATGCCCTCGCCTGTCTTTGCCGAGACGGCGAGTGCCGCAGCCTCCGGTTTGGCGACCCGATCCGGCGTATCCGAGCGCGGGTGGAGAATGACAACATGGCTTCCCTCCGGTGCGTCGGCAGGCTCCCCGAGCCACAGCAGAATATCGGCTTGCTGCGAGGTGCGTAGCGCCCGCTGGACACCCTCGTCCTCCACCGCATCGCCGCTGTCGCGCAGACCAGCCGTATCGCTGAAGACAAAAGCGAAGCCGCCGATATCGACCGGGGCCTCGATCACATCGCGTGTCGTTCCCGCCGTCGGCGAAACGATCGCGGCCTCGCGCGCGACCAGCGCGTTGAACAGGGTCGATTTGCCCGCATTGGGCGGGCCGGCCAGCGCAACGCGAATACCGTCCCGAATCCGTTCCGCCGGCGGAGATTCCAGAATCTTCAAAATTTCACTGTGAACATGCCGGGCGGCGTCCAACGCGAACCGCTCGTCGCCCTCCTCGACATCGCCTTCATCGGAAAAATTGAGCGTCGCCTCGAGCCGCGCCTCCGCCGCCAGCAGCTGTTCGCGCCAGTCAGCGATCTGCCGCGCCAGTCCGCCTTCGGCCATCGCCAGCGCGTGGCGGCGTTGGCTCTCGGTTTCGGCCGCCAGCAAATCGCCCAGGCCCTCGGCTTCCGAAAGATCCATCCGCCCGTTGAGAAAGGCTCGCCGGGTGAACTCCCCGGCCTCCGCCGCCCGCAAGCCAGGCAGATTATCCAGTAATTCAAGCATCTTCGCGGCCACCGCGCGGCTGCCGTGAATGTGAAATTCGGCCATATTCTCGCCGGTCGCCGTTGCCGGCCCGGGAAACCAGAGGACCAGAGCCCGGTCGACAGCTTCTCCGGTATCCGGCGCGCGCAGCAGCGCGAGCGAGGCCCGGCGCGGCTCGAACGTCCGGCCGGCCAGTGCTTCGAGCGCCGCCCCGCTCAGGGGTCCGCTCAACCGTATGATGGCAATCGCGCTCGGAAGTCCGGCCGTCGACAGCGCGAAGATGGTTGCGCCGTCGTCCCCTGTCAGCGCCATGGCACCGGCGTCACTTCTTAGAGCCGCCGATCTGATCGAAGAAGCGTGTCCACATCGACAGCCCGGCCTCGCTCATCGGCCCCCAGCTGCGCATCAGCTTCTCGATCGTATCGGGCGTAATGCCCTCCTCCATCGTCTCTTTCATCTTGTCGAGATAGAGATCGTGCACCGGCGTAAGGTCCGGCAGGCCCAGAAAGCGGCGCGCTTCTTCGGGCGTGCAATCGACATCGACGGTGACTTTCATGAACGGACTCCTCAAAATGCTGGCCTTTCCATAGGCAATGCGCGAAACCGCGTCCATGACCTGTCATATTATCGCCAGCCCGATCGGCGCTATATCGATATCGGCCAGCGACGATACGCTGGTGTCGATCAGCATGCTGGGCGCATCCGCGAACGCCGACCATAGCGACCATCCGCTTCTCCGCGAGGCCCGGCGGCAGATCGACGCCTATTTTGCCGGTACGCTCACGCAATTCGATTTGCCGCTCGAACCGGCTTCGACACAACGCGGAAACGAGCTGCGCGCGGCCGTCATGGCCATTCCCTATGGCATGGCCGCCAGCTATGGCGAAGTTGCGCGCCGCGCGGATTCCGGACCCCGCGCCATCGGGCGCATGTGCAGCCACAATCCGCTCCCGCTGATCGTTCCCTGTCACCGGGTGATCGCGGCAGGCGGAAAAATCGGTTATTATTCCGGCGGCGAGGGTGTCGCCACGAAACGATTCCTTTTGAGACACGAAAATCAGCAGGAGGCCAGCCAATGGGCAGCATGATCACCATCCCCACGCTCAGCGGAAACGAGACGTTCACCGTGTATCGCGCGGCGCCGGACGGCCAGCCAAAGGCGGCAATTCTCGTGATTCAGGAGATTTTCGGCGTGAATAAGGGCATCCGCGCCAAATGCGATCATTGGGCAAGCCAGGGCTATCTTGCCCTGGCGCCGGATCTGTTCTGGCGCATCAACGATAACACCGATCTCGATCCCGATGTCGAAGCCGAATTCCAGGCTGCGTTGGATCTGATGGGCAAGTTCGACCAGGATCAGGGCGTCCGCGATATCGAGGCGGCCATCCATGCTGCGCGCGAGGAGATCGGCGGCGAAGCCCGCGCCAAAGTCGGCTGTGTGGGCTATTGCCTGGGCGGCCGGCTCGCCTTCATGACGGCGACGCGCACCGATATCGATGCGAGTGTCGGTTATTACGGCGTCGGGATCGACGGGCTGCTCGGCGAGAAACACGCGATCGCGCACCCGGTCGTGCTGCACATCCCGACCGCGGACGGATTCGTGCCGGCCGAAGCACAGGCGGCGATGCATGAGGGGCTGGACGATCACCCGAAAGTCACGCTGCACGATTATGAGGGCCTGGACCACGGTTTTGCGACCGAGTTCGGCAATCGCCGGAACGACGAGGCGGCCACACTGGCCGACAGCCGGACGCGCGATTTCTTTGCCGAGCATCTCGCATGAGCGTCGACCCGCGCCTGCAACGCTGGTTCGATCATATGGAGGGCGACCGCAGCGCCGATAGCCTCCGGCCGCTGCTCGCCGAGAATGCGACCTTCCACTCGCCCGTCGTCCATACGCCGCAACGCGGCATCGATCTCACCCTGACCTATCTGACCGCCGCGGACACCGTGTTCGGCAATGGCAGCTTCGAATATGTCCGCACGCTTGTCGACGGCGATAACGCGATGCTGGAATTCACCGCCGAGCTGGACGGGATTCACGTCAACGGAATCGACCTTATCCATTGGGACGGGGATGGCTTGATCGACGATTTCAAGGTGATGGTGCGGCCGCTCAAGGCGATCAACATGCTGTGGAAGATGATGGGCGAGCAACTCGAAAAGCAGGTGGGCTAGCCGTTAACCCTCTTTCTTGAAACGAATTTTACCGTAAGCGCCCGTCGCGCGCTATTGTTCGGGCATGATCCTGGCCCGCCTGCTCGTCCTTATCCTGCTGCTTTCAGCATATGGGCCGGCGCAGGCGCAACGCGCAACAAGCCTGGCTCTCGACACAGGCTGGCATGGGTTGCCGCAGGTTTCAGTGACATTGAACGGGTCGGTCGACGCACATTTCATCATCGATACGGCGGCGAGCAAAACCATTGTATCCGGCGCGACGATGGGGCGACTGGGACTGTCGGACCCGGGCGAACCGGCGCGGCTTTCCGGGTCCACCGGGCAGGGCTCCGTTCACCGCTTCACACTCGCCAGCCTGCGTATGGGCGCGCGCGAATATCGCGGTTTGCGCGCTTTCGCCTTGCCCCGACTCACGCGCAGCGCTCCCATCGACGGCCTCATCGGCGCGGACATATTGCGCGACTATGTCGTCGAGTTCGATCTGCCCGGCGATCGCGCCAGACTGTTCGGGCAACATGACGAAATCGTTCGAGACGAACGCGACTGGATCTCCGTGCCGTTCCGCGAACGGGCGGACGGCCTGCTCATCCTCGCCGTTTCCATCGGGCCGCTCCGCGTTCCGGCCCTGTTCGACACCGGGGCGACGCAGAGCATCATGAACCATGCCACGGCCCGCGAACTCGGTCTCCACCTGTTCCCCGACAGCGCATCGCGCGAAGCAATTGGCGGCGCATCCGGCCATGTGCAGCAGATGCACCAGCTCAATATCAGCCGGTTTTCGCTCGGCGAATTCACTGTCGAACGCTCGCCCATGGGCGTCGCCGATCTGGCCATATTCGATACGCTGGAAATCGGCGACAGGCCCGCGATGCTGCTGAGCGCTGCGGCACTGTCCGACCGGCGTTTCATTATCGACTATCCGCGCGATCGGTTGCTTATCGCGCGCAATCCGGCCTAGCCGAAGAGTGTCATAAGCCCGACTTCGGGATCGATCGTGCCTTCGTAAATCATCCGGACGGCGACCCAGAGGATAACCAGCAAGCCGATATAGGCGATCCACTTGTAGCGCTCGATATAGCGGGCGATGATATTCGCTGCGAGGCCCATCAGCGCCACCGACAGCAGCAGGCCGATAACCAGGATGCCCGGATGTTCGCGCGCCGCGCCGGCGACGCCGAGCACATTATCGAGGCTCATCGAGACGTCCGCCGCGGTCACGGCCCAAACCGCGCCCCAGAAGCTGCGCGCGGGTTTCAGCCCCGAATGCTCGTCGCCCTCGATCTCCGCCGAGCCTGCGGATTCGCCTTCGCGGCGAAGCTCGCGCCAGAACTTCCAGGCGACCCAGAGCAGCAACAGGCCGCCCGCGAGAATCAGGCCGACAATGCCAAGCAGAACGCTGACGATCAGCGCGAAGAAGATGCGCAGCACCAGCGCCGCACCGATGCCGATCAAGATGACCTTGCGGCGCTGATCGGCGGGCAAGCCGCCGGCGAGCGCGCCGACGACGATCGCATTGTCCGCGGCGAAAACGAGGTCGATCAGCACCACCTGGCCGAACGCGGCGAGCGCCGATGGATCGTCAAGATTGGAAAAGTCGTAAAGGATCGCCTGCCAGATTTCGGCCGGCGAACCGAGCCCGCCCTGCGCCGCGTGGACGGTTACTTGGATCAGGGAGAAAAGATCGATCATCTGCCGAAAAGGGCCCCGTTCGTCCTACTGGTTCATCGAATCGAAGAAATCTTCGTTGGTCTTCGAATCCTTCATCTTGTCGAGCAAAAACTCCATCGCGTCGACCGTGCCCATCTGCATGAGGATGCGGCGCAGCACCCACATCTTGGCAAGATTGTCCTTGTCGACGAGCAGCTCTTCCTTGCGCGTGCCGGATTTTCCGACGTCGAGCGCCGGGAAGATGCGTTTGTCGGAGACCTTGCGGTCGAGCACGATTTCCGAGTTGCCGGTACCCTTGAACTCTTCGAAGATCACCTCGTCCATCCGGCTGCCGGTATCGATCAGCGCGGTCGCAATAATCGAGAGGCTTCCACCTTCCTCGATATTGCGCGCGGCGCCGAAAAAGCGCTTGGGACGCTGGAGCGCATTGGCGTCCACGCCGCCGGTCAGCACCTTGCCCGAACTCGGCACGACCGTGTTGTATGCGCGACCAAGACGCGTGATCGAATCGAGCAGGATCACGACGTCCTTCTTGTGCTCGACGAGGCGCTTGGCCTTTTCGATCACCATCTCGGCGACCTGAACGTGGCGCTGGGCGGGTTCGTCGAAGGTCGAGGAGATGACCTCGCCATTCACCGAGCGCTGCATGTCGGTGACTTCCTCGGGCCGCTCGTCGATCAGCAACACGATCAGATAGACTTCGGGATGGTTGTCGGTGATCGCCTTGGCGATATTCTGCAGCAACACCGTCTTACCAGTGCGCGGCGGCGCGACAATCAGCGCGCGCTGGCCCTTGCCCTGCGGCGAGATAATATCGATGACGCGCGCTGACTTGTCCTTGACCGTCGGATCGTCGCTGTCGAGGGTCAGTTTCTCGTCGGGATAGAGCGGCGTCAGATTGTCGAAATTGACGCGCGTACGCAGATATTCGGGATCGTCGAAATTGATCTCGGTGACCTTGGTCAGCGCGAAATAGCGTTCGCCATCCTTGGGCCCGCGAATTTCGCCCTCGACCGTGTCGCCCGTCCTGAGGCCGAATTTGCGAACCTGGTTGGGCGAGACGTAAATGTCGTCCGGCCCGGCGAGATAATTGGCTTCGGGGCTGCGCAGGAAACCGAATCCGTCGGGCAGCACTTCGATCGTGCCCATGCCCATAATCTGTTCGCCATTCTCGCTCTCGGCCTTGAGAATGCCGAACAACAGGTCCTGCTTGCGCAGGGTCGAGGCGCCCTCGACGCCGAGATCTTCGGCCATCTTGACCAGCTCGGCCGGCTTTTTCTGTTTCAAGTCTTTGAGATGCATAATGGATTCCTGGCGGAAAATAGAATGTGGGAAAGCGTCGGTGCCTGAGAAAGATGCGCCGGAAACGTATCGCGCCGCACAAGGAAGGGCGGCGGGTGCTTGGCCAGCGAGTTAGTTGGCGATGCCGGTCAAGTCAAGCGGAACGCCGCTTCAGACAGGTCCTCAGAACGGCCGGACGATGACCAGTATGACGATGACGGCGGCGGCTATTCCGGGGATTTCGTTCAGCATACGCAACCGCTTGCCGGATAGCGGCCGTTCGCCGCGCGCCAGCTTTTTGCGATACGCCATCAGCCAGCCCTGATATCCCGACAGCGCGACGACGAACAGCAGCTTCGCGTGAAACCATGGCTGGGCCCAGATATTGAGATAATAGGCCAGCGCGAGTCCCAACACCCAGACGATCAGCATCGAGGGGTTCATGATGATCGTCGACAATTTGTCCTCGCGCTCGACCCAGGCCGTGGCCTCGGCCGACCCTTCCGGCGCTTCCTGATGATAGACGAAGAAGCGTGGCAGCATGAACAGCCCCGCCATCCAGAAGATCACGAAAATGATATGCGCTGCCTTGAGCCAGGGATAGGCGAGCGTCAGGACTTCGGTCATCGGCTAGCCTTGGCGCAGACGCGCAAGCAGATGTTCGACATGGGCGATCGGCGTGTCGGGCAAGATACCATGACCCAGATTGAACACATGCGGCCGTCCGGCGAAAGCCCTTTTTATCCGGTCGACGGCATGATCGAGCCGGTCGCCACCCGCAATCAGTGCCAGTGGATCGAGATTGCCCTGGACCGGCAATGTATCGGGCAGCGTATCGGCGGCCCATTCCGGATCGATCGTTTCGTCGAGACCGAGCGCGTCCACCATCGTTTCGCGCGCATAGGCCGGGAGTTTTTCACCCGCCCCTTTGGGAAAGCCGATGATCGGCGTGTCGGGGAAGCGACCGCGCAGTTCGGCGACGATTTTCGCGTTCGGCGCAATCACCCATTGTTCGAACTGCGCCGGCGAGAGACTTCCCGACCAGCTGTCGAACAGCTGCACGGCATCGACGCCCGCTGCGATCTGCCTGCCCAGATAATCGACGGTGTTCGTCGCGATCGCATCGATGATCGCACCGAAGGCCTGCGGATCGCCATAGGCCATGCGCCGCGTGTCGGCCTGGTCGCGGCTGCCCTGCCCGGCGACCATATAGGTTGCAACGGTCCAGGGGCTGCCGGCAAAGCCGAGAAAGGTCGTTTCGGGCGGCAAGGACTCGGCAACCAGCGCGACGGTTCTGTAGACCGGGTCCAGTCGCTCGGGCGCGGCCTCCAGCGCATCGAGCGCATGATCGACGAGCGGCGGCGAGAGACGCGGGCCTTCCCCGGCAACGAATTTGAGATCCTGGCCGAGCGCATGGGGGATGACGAGAATGTCCGAAAACAGGATCGCACCGTCAAACCCGAAGCGCCGGATCGGCTGGAGCGTGACATCGGCCGCAGCCTCGCTGTCATGGACGAGATCGAGAAAACCGCCTTTCTCTGCACGCAAGGCGCGATATTCCGGCAGATAGCGACCGGCCTGGCGCATCAGCCAGACGGGCGGTGGATCGCGGCGTTCGCCGCGCAGCACGCTGAGCAAAGCTTTGTCGGTGTGCCGGCTCGTCGACGGCTCGGATTGGTCTACTATCACTATCTATACTTATATAATTATAAAATTGATGGAGTCAGTTGCAGGCTTGGCAACGGGGTTTAATCGGCACTGCCGGTAAAGCCAACAGCTTGACTCCAGACGGAGTCCCGAAACTGTCCGGAGTCGAATCCCTTATCCCGGCAACTCACATCCTGTGCGCGGATTCCGTTCCTTGTGGACAGAGTGCCGGACGATATTTCGATTTACGGTGGTCGTTCCGCAGCTTGCTTCTATCCCGGTATGTCAGCTAGCGCCGTCATCAGGCTTTTCCACATATTTGTCCGCCGCGGACTCCGTTACACAGGCATCGCATGATCCGGCTTCATCTTCATCTGATATCGGACTCGACCGGCGAAACGCTCGAGAACATAGCCAAGGCCGGCCTCGCCCAGTTCGACGATGTCGAGACGATCAAGCATTTCTGGCCGATGGTGCGCAGCGAAGGCCATGTCGATCGCGTGCTGGACGATATCGGCAAACAGCCGGGGCTCGTCCTCTTCACATTGGTGGATCACAATGTGCGCCGCAAACTCGAAATGCGGTGCCGGGCGATGGGGCTGCCCGCGGTATCCGCGCTCGATCCCGTGATCGACGCGCTCTCCCGCCTGCTCGGCATGGAGGCCAAGGAACGGCCCGGCCGCCAGCACGCCCTAGACGCGGCCTATTTCCAGCGGGTCGAAGCGATCCAGTATACGATCGCCCATGACGACGGGGTCGCGCCCGACGATTGGGACCTCGCCGATATCGTGCTCGCCGGCGTGTCGCGGACGTCGAAAACGCCGACCAGCATTTATCTCGCCAATCGCGGCTACAAGGTCGCCAATGTGCCGTTGGTTCCCGAGTCCCCGCCGCCCGATACGCTGTACCGGCTCAAACATCCGGTGGTGATCGGGCTGACGACGAGCCCCGACCGGCTCGTCCAGGTGCGGCGCAACCGTCTTCTCAGCCTGAACCAGACGCCCGAGACCGACTATGTCGACCGGGAACGGGTGAAGGCCGAGGTCGGTTTTGCGCGCCGGATTTTCGCGGACAATGACTGGCCCGTCATCGATGTCACCCGCCGGTCGATCGAGGAAAGCGCGGCCGCGATCCTCAACATCGTCAGCGATCGCTCCAACCGGGACGGCCATATCCAGCCGGACGAAACGACATCGCCCGGTTGATCCTCGCCTCGCAAAGCAGCACGCGGCGCGCGATGCTTGCAGCGGCCGACGTGCCGTTCGAACCGATGGCGGCCGGCGTCGACGAAGAGGCGGCCAAGGCATCGCTGTGCGCGTACGGGATATCGGCGCGCAACCTGGCCGATGCGCTCGCCGAGCTCAAAGCGCTCAAACTGTCGCGCCGTTTTCCCGATGCGCTCGTTTTGGGTTGCGATCAGGTCACATCGCTCGGCGACCGGATATTCGACAAACCCGCATCCCGGGACGAATCGCGCGAGCATCTGCAAGCGCTGCGCGGCGAAACGCACAGCCAGACGAGCGCGGCGGTGATCTGCGAAGCGGGCAAGCCGGTATGGCGGCATATCGATGTTGCGAAACTCGCGATACGCGAATTTTCGGACGGGTTTCTCGATGCCTATCTCGATGCGGAATGGCCGGCCATTGGTGGTTGCGCGGGCGGCTACCGGCTCGAAGGGCGCGGTGCGCAACTCTTCGCGCGGATCGACGGCAGCCATTTCACGATCCTCGGCCTGCCGCTTCTGCCGTTGCTCGATTATCTGCGGACACGCGGGATAATGGCGGCATGAGCATTCCCCCTTCGGCTGCGCTCAGGACAGGCTATGCCGAGGTGATCGGCGATCCGATCGCGCACAGCAAATCGCCGATGATCCATGGATTCTGGCTCGAAAAGCTGGGGATCGACGCCGACTATCGCGCGCATCACGTTACGCCCGAAACCCTCGCCGACTATTTTGCCAGCCGTAAGGACGATCCCGACTGGCGCGGCTGCAATATTACGATCCCGCACAAGGAAAGCGCGCTCGATCATGTCGAAGATCGCGGCGCGTTGCGCGGCAGTATCGGGGCCATCAATACCGTGCTGCGCGATGCGGATAGCGCGCTGATCGGCACCAATACCGATGCGGCAGGCTTCTATGCCCCGATAGCCGATATGGCGCTGGAGGGCGCGGAAGTGGCGCTGGTCGGCGCGGGCGGCGCGGCGCGGGCGGTGCTTTTCGCGCTGAAACGCGCCGGCGCCGGGCCCGTCACCATACTGAACCGCACACCGCTTAAAGGTGCCGCGCTTCTGGCTGCGTTCGGCCTGAAGGGCGATGCGGTGCCGCTCGATGCGCCGCTGCCGCCGGTATCGCTGGTCGTCAACGCCAGCCCGCTCGGCATGACGGGCCAGGATGCGCTTCGTCTCGATCTGGACGCGCTGCCCGAAGATGCGGTCGTCTACGATCTTGTCTATGCGCCGCTCGAAACAGATCTGCTGGCCGCGGCGCGCGATCGCGATCTGGCCGCCATAGACGGACTCGAGATGCTGATCGGCCAGGCGGCGATTGCGTTCGAGCTGTTTTTCGGCAAAGCGCCGCCGCGCGACGACGACGAAGAATTGCGGGAGCTTTTGACGCGATGATCCTTCTCGGCCTGACCGGTTCGATCGGCATGGGAAAGTCGACCGTCGCGGCGATGTTCGCCGCGCAAGGCGTGCCGGTGTTCGATGCCGATGCCGAGGTGCATCGCCTGCAGGGCCCGGGCGGCGAACTGGTCGAAGCCATCGAACAGATTTTTCCCGGCACGACGGGGCCCGATGGCGTGGATCGCGGGAAACTGTCTAAGGCGGTGCTCGGAGATCGCGAGAAGCTGCGCGCGCTGGAGGAACTGATTCATCCCGCCGTGGGGCTCAACCGCGCGGCCTTTCTCGAAGAGCATCGCGATGCGCGGATGGTGCTCTTCGATATTCCCCTGCTCTACGAGAAAACCGGCAGCGCGGGTCTCGATGCCGTGATCGTGGTGTCCGCGCCCGCCGAGGTCCAGCGCGAGCGCGTTCTCGGGCGCCCCGGAATGACCGTGGAGAAGTTCGAACATATCCGCGGTTTGCAAATGCCCGATGCCGAGAAGCGCGCCCGTGCCGATTTCGTGATCGACACCGGAGTGCCGCTGGAAGAAACGCGCGCGCAGGTTGACGCTCTCGTCACTTGCCTAAGCGCTCACGACGTCCGATATTGCAAACAATGCGTGAAATAGTTTTCGATACGGAAACCACCGGACTTAGCCCGTCGGACGGGCACAGGCTCGTGGAGATCGGCGCCCTCGAATTGGTCAATCGGGTCGAGACCGGACGCAGTTTCCACATCTATTGCAATCCGGAACGCGACATGCCGAGCGAGGCCTTTGCCGTGCACGGCCTGTCGGACGCGTTTCTCGCGAGCAAACCGCTCTTTTCCGCCGAGGCGCAAAATTTCATCGAGTTCATCGAAGACAGCCCGCTGGTCGCCCATAACGCGCAGTTCGATTTCGGGTTTCTCAATGCCGAGCTCGAACGGGCCGGTCAGGCGGCCGTCGCGCTGGACCGGATGATCGATACGCTGGCCATAGCGCGCACCAAACATCCCGGCGCGAAGCACAGCCTCGATGCGCTGTGCACGCGCTACGGCGTGGACCGCAGCCAGCGCGTGTTGCACGGCGCCCTGCTCGATGCGCAATTGCTGTCCCAGGTCTATGTCGAACTCACCGGCGGCCGGCAGATCGGCCTGACGCTCGGCGCGAATGACGATGCGAAAACCGATACGGCCGCTGCGCCGATGCGCGCGACGCCGCCACGCCGGCCTGTGCGGGAGCCGCGTCCCCATACGGCCTCGGCCGAGGAGCAGCAGCGCCATGCGGCATTTATTGCCCGGTTGACCGATCCATTATGGCCGGCCGACCGGTTCGGGGATTGAAATTGAAGCGTCGGCCCGTCCAGGGGCGCCGCAGGATGATGAAGGACTAACGCAAATGGATATTCGTGTATCGGGCCATCAGGTCGAAACCGGCGATGCGTTGAAGGACCATGTCGAAGAGCGGATGACGGCCATCGCGGACAAATATTTCGCCCGCGCCATTTCGGCCAATGTCACCTTTGGCAAGGGGCCACGCGATCACGGCTTTCGCTGCTCGATCGTCGCACATGTTATGCAGGGGGTCATTCTCAAGGGCGAAGCGAACAGCCCCGGCGATGCGCATGCGGCGTTCGAAGAGGCGGCCGGCCATGTCGAGAAGCAGTTGCGCCGCCACATGGATCGGCTGAAGGACCATCACAAACACGCCAATGGCGAGATGCCGCCGGTCATGCCCGAACCCAATGCCGGATATACGGTGTTCGGCGGCGAGCAGGCGGAAGAGGTTCCGGACAATCCGCCGATCATCGCGGAAACGAGTGTCGACATCCCCGATGCGAGCGTTTCGAACGCCGTATGGATGCTGGATTTGCGCAACACCGACGCATTGCTCTTCAAAAATAGCGATACCGGGGTATATAATATGGTGTACCGGCGCCGCGATGGCTCCATCGGCTGGGTAGAACCCGAGCGTCCGGTCTAGAGCATTTTCACCCCCCTGGACTGCGGTTTCCGCCGGGTCCTCACCATGTCACCAAGGTGTTTCATGTCAGAGTTCGAGTTTCCGAGTCCCGCCTTCGTCGTTTTTGCCGATGCGGCGGAGAACAAGCCCGCTTTATTCCGTCTGGTCGCCAAACATGCGGCCGATATCGCCGACGCGGACGCGCAGATGATAGAAGATCAGCTGATCGCGCGCGAGAAACTGGGATCCACGGGATTCGGCGACGGCGTCGCGATTCCGCATGGCCGGATCGATACGCTGGACAAGCCCTTCGGCATATTTTTCCGCCTGGAAACACCGGTGGACTATGATTCGGTCGACGATTTGCCGGTCGATTGCGTCTTCGCGCTTTTTTCACCGGAAGCGGATGGCGCTTCGCATCTCAGGGCGCTCGCGCAGATCAGCCGGCGGTTCCGCGATACCGATTTCGTCGCCAAGCTGCGCGGCGCGCGTTCGACCGATGCCGTGTTCGCGCTGATGGCCGGTTTCGAGGCGGCCGACGCTGCCTGAGAGCGCGCCGGGCGACGCGCCGCTCGCCGGCGCAGAAGCGCATTTCCGGGCGCTCGAATCGCTATACGATTCCGCGCCGATCAACGATATCTGGCAATCGCGGCTCGAAATCGTGGAGAGCGGATTCGCCCGGATCGGTTTCGATCTCGACGAACGCTATAATCATGCCGCCGGGGCGATCCACGGCACCACCTATTTCAAGATGCTCGACGATGCGGCCTTTTACGCCGCGAACAGCCTTGTATCGGACCGTTTCCTGCTAACCACCGGGTTCAACCTGCTGTTCACCCGGCCCATCACCGCCGGGCGGGTGACGGCCGAAGGGCGCTGGGTGAGCGGGCAACGCCGGGTGTTCGTCGCTGAAGCGCGGTTGATCGATGCCGACGGCGAAGAGGCGGCGCGGGGCACCGGCACTTTCATGAAATCGCGGATCGCCCTTTCCTCGCTTGACGGGTATCGCCTGCCCGCATGAGCGCGCGGATTACCAGCAAGACATTGGTGTCGGCCCTGCGCCGCCGCGTCGAGGCGGCTGGCGGTCATGCCATGGTGCTGACGAAGGGCGACGAGATTTCCGGTGCGGTGCTGCTTGCGCTTGCGGATCGCGGGATCGTGAGCGGTTTGCGTGAGCGCGGCCTGGCGCCCGACGGCAGCTATCGATGGGTGGCGGCGGGCCCCGACGACGCATCGGACCCCGGTGAACTGAGCGCCTATTTGGAGCGCCGCCGAAAATTCGATCCGGACATCTGGGTCGTCGAGATCGATCTTGCCGAGCCCGAGGCCTGGCTCGAAGACTTCATCGGGGCCGATTAGCGATCTTTTATTCGTTCGGTCTTTGTTCTATCGAAATCCTATGGCCGATATGCAGACCCTTGATTCCGCAACGGCATTGAAAGCCGCCGATGTCTGCCGCGGCGTCGCGCGGCTCCTCTTCCGCCATGGGCTGATCGCCCTGTCGGAGGTGACGCTGGGCAACGGCCGCCGGGCCGATGTGATGGGGATCGATGCCAAAGGGCATATCGTGATCGTCGAAATCAAGGTCAGCCGGGCGGATTTGCTCGGCGACGGCAAATGGCCGGACTATCTCGACTATTGCGACCGGTTTTTCTGGGCTGTGCCGACCGGATTCGATACCGGCCTGTGCGAGCGCCCGGAGTTACAGCCGGAAATCGCAGGCCTGATCGTTGCCGATTCCTATGATGCCGCCATCATGCGCGAAGCCGCGGAGCAACCTTTGGCGGCATCGCGCCGCCGGGCCGAAACATTGCGGTTCGCGCGGCGGGCGGCGGCCCGTTTGCTGGCAGCCGAAGACCCGCATCTCGCCGGATTCGACTGACGGGCAAACGCGTCCGGGCGTCAGTTGGGGCTGGGCCCGAACACCGCAGTGTCCTCCGTCTGCTCCTCGGCGGATTCCAGAATTTCGAGAATATCGCCGGCCCGCGCATCGCGGGCGGCATAATCGCGTGCCGAGAGGCCGACCACGCTGTCGGCAATGTCGGGATTGGCCCCGGCATCGACGAGCTGGCGGACAATCGCGCCGTGGCGCTGATGGACGGCCAGGATAAGCGGCGTTTCGCCCCTGTTGTTGCGCGCATTGAGATCGGCGTTGACGATCCTGAGCCAGTTGACGGCGTCCGGAAAACCGATCTGGGCCGCGATATGAAGCGGAGTATTCCCGTCCCCGTCCCGGATGTTGGGATTGGCATTCTGCTGCAAGAGATAGAGGACCCATTGCGCATCGCGTTCGCGCGTCACGATGTGCAGCGCGGCCTCGCCCGAGGACCGGTCGCGCACATTGATCACCGTGGAGCTGGGGGCCTCGACAAGATCGCGGACGGTCGCGAAGTCGCGGTCGCGGACGCCCCGCAGGAAATTATAGGTGTCGGAAAACTGGGCCGACGCGGGAATGGGCATCATAATAGCGCCGAGCGCGGCGACGAGAACCGCTATCGCTTTTCTGGACGGGCGGGACGCATTGATCCGGTGCATGGAATTCCTACCTTCTAGATACTTGCCACCCGCCCCTTAGCAAAGCATGACTGGCGCTGCCATGAACGATCTCAAATCCTTTAAAACCGCCTTCACAACGCTGTTCGCGGCCGGCCTGCTGGCCGCCTGTTCGGCGGATTCCGACGGTGCGGCCCCGCCGCCGCTCGAAGGGGCCGCTATCGGCGGCGCATTCGAGCTTGTCGACGAAAATGGCGAAACCGTGCGCGACACCGATTTTGCCGGGCAAAACCGGGTGATCTATTTCGGCTATGCCTTTTGCCCGGACGTCTGCCCGGTCGACATGCAGAAACTGGGCCAGGCAATGCGCGTGCTGGAAGAGCGGGATCCGGAGATCGCGGAGAGCATCACGCCGATCTTTGTCAGTGTCGATCCCGCGCGCGATACGCCGGAGGTGCTCGAACAGTTTACCGACAGTTTTCATCCGCGGATGGTGGGGCTTTCGGGGTCTCGCGAGGCGATCGACGCGGCGGTCGAACGCTATGGCGTCTATTATCAGCTGCACAATGAGGATGGGTCCGAAGACTATCTCGTCGACCACAGCAATAATGCGATCCTCTTCGGGCCCGAGGGCGAACCGCTCGTGATCCTGCCGATCCAGGACAGCCCGGAGGCCATCGCGGAATCGATGGCGACCTGGGCGCGCTGAGGCCGATCCGTTGGCAGGCAATTTCTGGGAAACCAAGACGCTCGATCAAATGAGCCGAGTCGAATGGGAAGCGCTGTGCGACGGGTGCGGAAAATGCTGTCTCCATAAATTGCAGGACGAGGAGAGCGGCGCGCTGCAGCCGACCAATGTCGCGTGCAAACTGCTCGATCTCGAAACCGCGCGCTGCACCGATTATCAGCATCGGCGGATCCATGTTCCCGATTGCCTCCGACTGACCGCGCGCAAAATGACCGATTTCCCATGGCTGCCCAGCACCTGCGCCTATCGCCGGCTGGCGCGCGGGGAGCCGCTGCCCGAGTGGCACTATCTGGTGAGCGGCGATCGCGAAGCGGTGCACGATGCCGGCGAGTCCATCCGTGGCTGGACCGTATCGGAAACCGAGGCCGGCGATCTCGAGCATCATTGTGTCGACCGCACAATCTGAGCCCCTGTTCGAAGGCGGCGGGCATCGGCGCACATTGACGATCAAGCGATATCCGCGCGCGCGCGCTTTCCGGCTGCGCGTCGATCCGCGCGACGGCCGCATCTTGCTCAGCATGCCGCACCGCGGAAGTGCAGCGAAAGCGCGCAAATGGGCCGAAAGCCAGCGCGGCTGGATCGAGGAGCGGCTCGCGCAGCTGCCGCGCCCGCACCCGATCGTAGCCGATACGACCCTCCCCTATCGTGGCCGGGACATCCGGATCGACTGGTCGCCTGACCACCCGCGAAAACCGCACCTCGACGATAACAGGCTGCGGATCGGCGGGCCCGAAGAAGCCATTGCGCAACGGACCGTGCGTTGGTTCAAGGACGCGGCCCGCCATATCCTGAGCGCGGAAACCGATCTCTATGCGCGGCGGGCCGGAGTGGAGATTGCGCGCGTGAGCATCGGCGATCCGCGCAGCCGATGGGGCAGCTGCTCGTCTGTCGGCAATATCCGCTATAGCTGGCGGCTCGTCATGGCGCCGCCCGAGGTGTTGAGCGCGACGGTCGCGCACGAGGTCGCGCACCGCGTCCATATGGACCATGGTCCGCACTTTCATGCGCTCGTTTCACAGCTTTTCGGTCGCGATCCCGCGCCCGAACGCGCTTGGCTGCGGGATAATGGCGCGGCGCTTTACTGGGTCGGCTGCTCTTCCTGAGACCGGATTGCCGGTGCCGGTTCGCGTTCTTCGCGCGGCGGCGCGTCCTGTTGACGCCGTTCCGCACGGCGCTCGCCTTCGCTCCGGCGCAGCACTTCATCGAGCCATTCCTCGTCCATATTATCGGGCGCGGCGCTATCCTCGAAGCGCCGGTCCTCGGTAAATGCCCCGGGATCGCCGATCGGCATGCCGTTCTCGTCGACGAATATCTCGTCTGCATAGGGATCGCCGAAATAGGCGTCGTCCTCGCCTTCGAGCTGCCATTCGGGCAGCGTCACCTCGGTATCGAATTCCTCGATCGGCCGGTTGGACACCGCATAGCGCATGAAATCGGCAAAGGCGCGGGCCGGCGCCCGCCCGCCCTGCAAGCCGGCCACCCGGCGCGCATCGTCCCGTCCCATCCACACCGCCGTGGTGAGGCCAGAGGAAAAGCCGACGAACCAGCCGTCGCGGTTTGAGCTCGTCGTTCCGGTCTTGCCGGCAACCGGCCGGCCGATCTGCGCGGCCCGCCCGGTGCCGGTCGCGACGGCCGTCTGCAGCAGGTCGGTCATCTCGGCCGCGACATAGGGCGCGACGAGGACGCGCGACTGATCGATCTCGGCGCGATAGAGTTCCACCTCTTCGCGCGTATCGGTATCCTCCATCGTCACGCGCACGATGCCATAGGGTTCGATCGCCGTGCCTCCTGCATGCACCGAGGCGAAGGCCCGGGCCATGTCGATCACCCGGACGTCCGACGTACCGAGCACCATCGAGGGATGGGTGTTGATCGGTGTCGTGATTCCGAAACGCTGCGCCATATTGGCCACGGTGTGCAGCCCGACCTCCGCACCGAGCTGGGCCGCGACCGTGTTGACCGAATAGGCGAAGGCGGAGCGGACATCCATTTCCCCGGAAAAGCGCCCCGAACTGTTGCGCGGCTGCCAGCCGTTCCAGTTCACCGGCTCGTCGACGACCCGGTCGCCCGGCGTGTAACCATTTTCGAGCGCGGCCAGATAGACGAACAGTTTCCAGGCCGAGCCCGGCTGGCGCACGGCAGTCACGGCGCGGTTATAGTTGGAGGTTACGTAATCCGTGCCGCCGACCATCGCGCGCACCGCACCGTCGCGATCCAGCGCGACGAGCGCTGCCTGTGCGCCTTCCGGCGTATGGGCGCGTACCGAGTTCACCGCCTGCGCCTGCATATCGAGGTCGAGCGTCGTCCAGACGTCGATCGGCGCGCGCGTCTCGTCGATGAGCAGGTCGAGCTGGTTCAGCGTCCAGTCGGTGAAGTAGCGCACCGAGTTGCGGCGCGGTTGCGGGGCGAGGGCGACGTCGTTGGGCGCGGCGGCGGCCGCTTCGCCGGCGCTGATCTGGCCGGTTTCGACCATCAGATCGAGCACGACGCCGGCCCGGCCGATCGCCGCCTGCGCATCGGCGGTCGGCGAATAGCGCGACGGCGCTTTCACCAGGCCCGCGATCACCGCGGCTTCGGACAGGTCGAGATCGCGCGCCGTATGGCCGAAAAAGCGGCGCGAGGCTGCATCGATGCCATAGGCGCCGCCACCGAAATAGACGCGGTTCAGATAGAGTTCGAGAATCTGGTCCTTGGTGAAAGTCCGCTCCATCGCGAGCGCGAGGATGATCTCGCGGATCTTGCGGCCGAAGGTGCGGCTGTTGGTGAGAAACAGGTTGCGCGCGAGCTGCTGGGTAATGGTCGAACCGCCTTGGACCCAGCTGCCGCGTTCGATCCGCACGCGGACGGAGCGCGCGATACCGATCGGATCGACGCCGAAATGGCTTTCGTAGCGCCGGTCCTCGACCGAAATCATCGCGTCGCGCATGATCTCGGGGATCTCGTCATGTCTGAGCCATTGGCCGTAGCTCGGCCCCATCGCGAATATGACGGTGCCGTCGGCGGCATGGACGCGCACGGTCTGCCCGTTGGGCGAGGATTGCAAAGTCTCGAAATCGGGTAGCGACGACATGGCGATGCCAACCGCCACGGCGAGTGCAACGATGCCCAGAAAAGCCGCATAAAGGCCGAATTTTATCAGCCCGATGGTGATGCGCCAGACCGGCCCGCGCGTCTTTGCTCGAGATGCCGCCATGTCGATTGTCAGCCCTATGCGCGTACCCAGCCTGTCACAAGCGCCTAGTGCGACTGAATGTGGGCTGAATCAGCAGAATTCCGCAGGACGAGCAGTTTCGAAGACAGGTGCGTCAGTCCGCGCCGGCAGGTTCGAATTCGAGCGCAAGGCTGTTCATGCAATAGCGCAGCCCGGTCGGCGGTGGTCCGTCGGGAAAGACATGGCCGAGATGGCCGTCGCACCGCGCGCAACGCGATTCGGTCCGCACCATGCCATGGCTCGTATCGCGATGGTCGGTGACGACATCCTCGCTTACGGGTTGGGTGAAGCTCGGCCAGCCCGAGCCGCTGTCATATTTCGTCTTGCTGTCGAACAGTTTCAGTCCGCAGCCGGCGCACAGATAGTCGCCGGCCTCGTGATTGTTATAGAGGTCGCCGGCAAAGGCCGGTTCCGTGCCGCCTTCGCGCAGCACGTGATAACGTTCGGGGGTCAGGCGGTCGCGCCATTCGGCTTCGCTGAGTTCGAGTTTTTCCATGATCCGGATATGGGCGGCGTATCGGCGCCGATCAAGCGCGAATGCGGGTCGCTTCGCCAAGCAGCCCGACAAGCCCGGGTACGGCGGCAAGCCCGATCGCATGGCGGGCGAGACGGGGGCGGTCCGCGAGCGTCTTGAGTGCGGAGGCGACCGCAATGGGCCGCCGCGCGGCGCGAGCGAACCGCCGCTGATAACCGATGGCGCCATCCGCACCCTTGTCGAGATAGGCCTGCGCCGCCGCCTGTCCGCTGGCCAACGCCATCCCGACGCCCTCCCCGGCGAGCGACGGAATCACGGCGGCCTGATCGCCGAGCCGGAACAGCCCCGCCTCGCCATCGCGCATGCGCCAGCCATAGGGCACGCGGCTCACCGCATCGGCGGCCTCGGGCAGGGCCTCGCCATCCAGCCGTTCGCCCAGCATCGGCGCTTCCGCGGCCAGTTCTGTCAGCAGTTGCAACGGATCCCCGCCCGCATCGCGTAGCCGGGACCGGCGTGCTGCGAGGCACAGATTGGCGCTGCCATCTTCCTGCAGCAACAGCCCGGCATAGCCGTGGCGAAACAGGTGCATTTCGATCGCGCCTTCGATTGTCCGGTACAGACGCGGCGAAGGCATGATCCGGTAGCGCAAGCCCATCCATGGATCGGTATCGCTGCGCACGACCGGGCGCTTCAGCCCACGTAACTCATACTTGCCGGTCGCCAGAAACAGGGCATCCGCGCGCATTTCCTCGCCATTGGCAAGCCGGATATGCCCGTCGCGATCGGCGCTGCTGATCGCGACGCCGCGACGGATTTCGGCGCCCGCCCCCTCCGCCGCGTCGAGCAGCACGCTGTCCAGACGGTGTCGGGACAGGCCGATTCCCGGGCGCGGCAGTGGCGCAACCGCCGATCGCGTGCCGACATAGAGGCCGACCCGATCGATCGGATGACCGCCGAGACGGTCCCTATCGATGCCGATCGCGTCCAACGTATCCAGCGTGCGCCAGCTCAGGAACCCGCCGCACAGCAGGTCGGGCGTTTCGGCGTGGCGCTCGATAAGGACCGGCTCCACGCCGCGGCGCGCGAGCGCCAGTGCCGCGGTCAGTCCCGCCGGGCCGCCGCCCGCGACTAGCGCAGCCGTTCGACGCATAGCCTGAACGGAAAGCGGCGCACGACGCTGGCGGCGTCGGGCGCGATTCCGGCCTCTTCGAGTATGGGGCCCCACTCTTCGGGGCGATAGCTGCGCGCGATCGAAAGCTGGCCATCGGCACGGACGATCGGGTGCCAACCCATCAGCCGCGCGAGCAGCGGATAGCCGAAATGGGGCAGTCGATGGCGATGGAGATCGTTGATCAGCCAACCGATACGCGCATGCGCTTCCATATACCGCAGAAAGGCGATCAGCTGCGCATGCGACATATGGTGCGCGACGAGGTTCGAGATGACGAAGTCGGCGGGTTCGCACTCCGCATAGTCGCCGGTGCGATAATCGATGCCCAAGTCCGCCGGCGTCTGCGCTTCGGCCGCCGCCTTGCTTTTTGGATTCAGGTCAATCCCTGTGAGCCTGGCATTCAGGCCTTCCTTTCGGGCCCAACGTGCGATCGATCGCAACAGACCGCCGCCGCCATAGCCGACATCCAGCAGGGTGAACCGGTCCCGGCCGCGCGTCGCACGTTTCAGAAACGCAAGAGTGGGCCGTGCCGAGAGCGTCCAGTAATTCGCTTTCTCCAGATCCCCCAGCACATCGGCATAGATGGCCGGCGACAGGCCGGGCGCGTCCATCTGCTCTTCGGCAATCGTGCGCTGGTCGAGGTCGGCCATCAGGCGCTGCGATAGCGAAAGCCCTCGGCCGCGAGACCGGGGCCGAAGGCGATCGCTATGCCATTATCAACCGCCGGCCCCTGCATCACCCGCTGGAGCGCGAACATCAGCGTCGCCGACGACATATTGCCCTTTTCACGCAGAACCGCGCGCGAATGCGCGAGCGCGGCCGGGTCGATTTCCAGGCCTTTTTCGACCGCATCGAGGATCGAGCGGCCCCCGCCATGGATCGCCCAGCTGTCGATCGCGTCGAGACCAGTGCCGTTGCAGATTGCGGCACGCAGGTCGGATTCGGCCAGCGCGTCGCCGAGCCGTCCCGGCACTTCTCCGGACAGATGCATGGCGAACCCGGTATCGCCGACATGCCATTGGATCAGAGACTCAGAATCGGGCAGCGTCGCTGCAAATTGCCCTTCTATCGCCAGCCCTTGCGGTTCGGCGGTGACCAGCGCGGCCGCCGCGCCGTCGCCGAACAGCAACATCGCCAGCAACGGCTCGAGCGTGTCATCGGGCTGGAGATGCAGGGTCGAGAGTTCGGTTGCGATAACGAGTACGCGGGCATCGGGCTGCGAGCGAACGATATGATAGGCGGCCCGCAGCGCCGTAACCGCGCCATAGCAGCCCATGAAGCCCACCAATGTCCGTTCAACAGACCCCGAAAGCCCCAATTTCCGGGCGACGAGCTGATCGAGGCCTGGCGCGGTAAAGCCCGTGCAGCTGGCCACGACAAGGTGCGAGATCGACTGCGGGTCGAGTGTTTCCGGGAGGTTTCCGACGGCCTCCATGGCCAGTTCGGGCGCGGCCTTGGCATAATGCTCCATCCGCGCCGATGTCGGCGGCATGCCATTTGCGTAAAACCCTTCCGGACAAACCGGCGATCCGCCATTTTCGCCGCGCGGCAGCACCGACCAGCGATGGTCGATCCCCGATCGTTCCGCCATTCGCGAAAACACGGCCTGTTCGCGCGGGTCGGACAATTGCTCGCCGGCCCAGCCGATAAAGGCCTGGTGTATGTCGTGATCGGGCGTTGCCGCGCCGATGGCGTTGATATGGGGTGTTGGTACCGACACAGGAAAAATCTCGTAACCGACGCAGCGTCGATGGGGAAGCGGGAAAGCCGCACCCTTATCGTTAACGATATATTGATTGGTCGGGCGCGAAAAAAGGGCATGACCCGCCATATTTTCTTCACGCCGCTGCTTTTGGGCGGAATGGCGACTTTTGCCGCGCCGTCCGAGGCGGTCGCGCAGGGCGCGTGCCGCCTGTGCGCCGATACCGCGCCGATCATGGAGCGCGGCCGCCCGTCGCGGCCGCTGCATATCGATATCGACACGGGAATCGACTTCGACCGCATGGCGCTGATCGATTATCAGGGCGGCCAGGCCGAAATCGATCCGCAGACCGGCCAGCGCCGGCTGACACGCTTGCTCGATCTTGGCGGCATGGCGATGCGCGGCTCGGTGACGATCCGTGGAGAGCCGGGCCGGGCCGTCCGGGTCGAGCTTCCCGACGAAGTGATTCTGCGCGCACCCGGCGGCCGCCGGGTCGAGCTGCGCAACATGCAGAGCGATTTGCCGGCCCAGCCGCGCATCGGCAGCGACGGCTATTTGCGGTTTTCGTTCGGCGGCCGGATCGATGTCGACGGCTCTGATGTCGGCCGTTTCCGCGGAAGAATGCGAATCAGCGCCGAATATGAGTGATATCGCGCGCAATTCTTAAAGCCGTTTTAACCACAAGTCTTTGCCTTATCTGAAACATGTCTCGCCAAAAGGGATGCTGAATGGCGCGGGGGACACGTTCCGTTCATCAAATTTCGGAAAGTGGAAAAGGGACTAACCAATGAAAAAACTTATCACCGTTTTCGCGGCGGGCGCCGCGATGGCGTCGTTCGGCTCGGCTGCCAGTGCCGCGACCGCGACGGCCGATGCGACCGCTGAGATCCTCCAGCAGGTCCAGATCAGCAAGACCGGCGATCTCAACTTCGGCACGATCGTTCCGGACGATACGAACGCCGCGACGGTTTCGGTGGCCGCGAATGCCGCCGGTACGCGTAACTGCGGCGGCTTGACCTGTGCGGGCGGCGCGCTCGTTTCGTCGGCTTCGTTCAACGTCACAGGCGCCGACGGCCTGAGTGTCGACGTCGCCCTTTCGGGCCTGACGGCGCTGACCAGCGGTTCGAACAGCATGCCGATTTCGCTCGACGCGTCGTCGACCACGCTGGCGATGACCGGTTCGGCCGTTGCCTTGTATGTGGGCGGCGATCTGACGGTCGCGGCGAACCAGCCGGCCGGCACCTATGACGGCACCTTCACCGTCACCGCCGACTATCAATAACAACTGGGAGCCCGCGCCAGGCGGGCCCCGATCTGAACCTCGCCCGGCAGTGCGCAAGCGCTGCTGGGCTTTTCTTTGGTAAACCGCCAATTCTTGACGGAAAAGTAACCAGTTTTTGCAAGATTCCATGAGGATTTCCGGGGGGATTTTCGCATGGATGATGTGTTCCCTCGGCCTGTGTTCAGACGGAGAGAGCTATGATCCTCGAAAATTTGTCGTCCCGCGTCCGCATGGGTGCTGCCGCCCTGGCGCTCGCCACGGCCTTTGTGGCCGCGCCGGCGCCAGTGCATGCGAACGATCTGCTGGTCGCGCCGACCCGGGTCGTGCTCGATGGTCCGCGCGGTACGCAAGTGATCCTCAACAATATCGGGACCGAAGAGGCGACCTATCGGATTTCGCTCGAGCTGCGCCGGATGACGCCTGATGGCGGCCTTGAAGAGGTTGAAATTCCTGACGAAACCGAGGAATCGGCGCTTGGCATGATCCGCTATGCGCCGCGCCGCGTCGTCCTTCCGCCGAACCAGCCCCAGGCGATCCGCATCGGTGTCCGGCCGCCCGAAGGCCTGGCCGATGGCGAATACCGGGTTCATATGCTGTTTCGGGCCATTCCGCGGCCGCGGCCGGCTGCGGCGGAAGAGGAATCGGCAGGCGAAGGGTTCCAGATCCGGCTGATCCCCGTATATGGCGTCACCATCCCGATCATCGTGCGGCACGGCAATCTCACCGCCACCGCTGCCATCGCCAACCCGCGGATCGTCGAAGAAGACGGCGTGCGCGCGGTCGCCTTCGATATGAGCCGGCAGGGCGCGCGGTCGGTCTATGGCGAGGTTATCGTAACCCGCCCGGGCGTCGATGTGCCGATCGCTAGGGCGCGCGGGGTGGCCGTTTATCCCGAAATCAACGGGCGCACGGTTATTCTGCCGGTTTCCGAGGAGTTCCAGGGCAATCTCGCCGGCCCCGTGCGCATTCAGTATCGCGAACCCGACAGTAGCGGCGGCGGTCTGATCGCCGAAACCGAAGCGGTGCTGCGGTAGCGCAGCGCCGGGGAGCGGAGCGAGATGCTTCGCTGGGGGTATAGGACGAAACTCTTCCTGGCGGGTCTCGCCGCTCTGTTCGGGGCGGCGGGCGTTTCCGCGCAAGCCGAGTGGGAGGCGCATCCCGACGATTCGCTGCTGTTTGACGTCAGGCTGGGCGAATATCGGCTCGGCGACGGCGTGCGTGGTTATCAGACTCCGGGCAGCGTCTGCCTGGACTTGGCCGACACCATCGCCGCGCTCGATGTGCCCGTCTCGATCGACGAAGAGGCCAACCGGGCCGAAGGCTGGGCATTTAACGAAGAAAATCAGATTGTTATCGATCGCGAGCGGCAACGCGTGCGGTTCGGCGAAAATTCCGAACGTCTGCCCCCGGGGATCGTGTTCGACACGCCGGAAGGCTGGTGCGTCGCGACCCAGGCGCTCGCCACCTGGTTTGGCGTCACGATGGACGCGGATCTGCGCAATGCGGTGCTGGTGTTGAGTTCGGAGCAGCCCTTACCCGTCGAACGCGCGCTCCAGCGCCGCGCCCGCGCGGCATCGCTGCGTCCCCGCGTCGACTTCGACCTTGCCGACCTGCCCCATGCCGATACGCCCTATCGCATGTGGCGGACGCCGTCCGTCGACGTGGTTGTGGCCATTGGCGGATTGCGCGATCGCCAGCGCGGCGATAGCGGCTTCGAGCGGCGCTACGAAATTTACGCTGCCGGCGAGATACTGACGGCGTCGTTCGACGCCCGGCTCGCATCCGACGATCGGGGAGTCCCGCAATCGCTGCGCATGCGCGCGTTTCGCAGCTCCAACGAGCCCGGTTTGCTGGGCCCGCTCGGCGCGACCCATTTCGCGCTCGGCGATGTGTCGAGCCAGACGTCGCCGATCGCCGCCCAGCCGACGCCCGGCCGCGGTTTCATCGTGACCAACCGGCCGCTGGATCAGCCGGACAGCTTCGATCGTCGCACGTTTCGCGGCGAATTGCCCGAAGGCTGGGAGGCCGAACTCTACAGAAACGGCCAATTGCTGGCCTTTTCGCTCGATCGCGGCGATGGCCGGTACGAATTCGTCGATGTCGAGCTGCGCTACGGCATCAACCGGTTCGAGGTCGTGCTGTACGGACCGCAAGGCCAGGTCCGGCGCGATACCGAGGTGATCAATGTCGGCGCGGCGAGCATTCCGCCGCGCCAGACCTGGTATTGGGCGGGCGCGAGCCAGGACGATCGCGATCTCGTCAACCTGGATAATGACAGGGTGCGGCGCGGCGGCGACTGGCGGGCGGGTTTCGGCCTCGAACGCGGGCTCGATCCGCGCACCTCTCTGGCGTTTCAGCTCAACAATCTCGTGATTGCCGATGAAAGGGTGACGGTTCTCGAAGGATCGGTTCGCCGGGCGATTGGCCCGGCCTTGGTCGAAATTACGGCAGCCTGGGCGGATAACGGGGGTTATGCCGCCCGTGCGCAGTTTCTGGGCCGGTTCGGCCGCGCCTATATCAGCGCGGAATCGCTGGTCGCGGATGATTTCCAGACCGAGCGGTACAGTATCGATACGACGAGCCGGCATACGCTGGCCGTCGATCACAGCCTCAACATGGGCCGGCTCGTCATGCCGGTACGGGTGCAGGCGACGTACCAAACACGCCGCAACGGGGCCGACCAATTGGACGTTGCGGCCCGGATTTCCGCCAATATGCGCCGCTTCGCGCTCACCGGGGAGATCGGCTATCGGCGTCAAGACGTCGGCAGCGATTTCGGCGATATCGTCGGCCCGCCGGCGGATACGAACGCCGCGATCCTCGCGAACGGCCGCATCGGGCGCGTCCGGCTGCGCGGCGAGGCGCGGTGGCGGCTCTCGCCCGACAGCCGGTTCGAGAGCGCCGCGCTCACCGCGGACTGGGCGAGCGGCGAAAACAGCGCCTGGCGCGCCGAACTCGGCTATCAGGCCACGCTCGATCGCGCGCGGGCGAGCATCGGCTATGTCCGCCGCTTCTCTCGGTTCGCTCTGACGGCGTCCGCCGAAGCCGCAACCGACGGTTCGGTCGCGGCCGGGCTCAATCTCGCCTTCAGCATCGGCCCGAATCCGCGCGGCGGCATTCATATGACAGCGGACAAGCTGGCAAGCGGCGGCCAGACGGTCGCGCGCGTCTTCCGCGATCTCAATAATGACGGCGTCCGCCAACCGAACGAGCCCTATGAAGCAGGCGTCCAGATCACGACCGGCCGCGCGCCCGCGAACGAGCCGACGGACGAAAGGGGTATGGCGGTCGTCACCGGCCTCACCCCCTATCGGCCGATCCTTGTCGGTATCGACACATCCTCGCTCGCCGACCCCTTCGTCCAGCCGCGCGGGCCCGGGGTCGTCGTTACACCGCGCCCCGGCGTCGCCGCTATGGTCGAGCTCCCGCTGGTCAGCGCGGGCGAAATCGACGGCGTGCTGGTGCGCGCGGGCGGTGGCGCGCTGGAAGGCGTGGATCTCGAGCTGGTCGATATCGAGGGCCGGGTCGTGAAGACGATCCGCACCGATTTCGACGGCTTCTTCGTCTTCGAAGGCGTGCCTTATGGCGAATATTCGATCCGCATGGCCGAACTCTCCGCCCAGGCGGTCGGCGCGCCGGCAGCTCTCGGCCGCCGCGCCTTCGTCACCGATGAGAATGACAGCATCCGGCTGGGCACGATTGCGATCGGCGGAGATGCGGCTGCGATTTCCGAATAGGGGGTTTTGTTGGTCAGGTTCACCCTGTCCGGAAATCGTGGGATCAGGATTCTTCCGTCAGACCTTCGCTAACGCTCAGGCGCGGCACCGGCCCACTCCCCCTCCCGGCCTCCCATTGAGTGTACCCTGTGGGAGGCCTAGCCGAGGTCTGACAGAAGAATCCCGGTTCCGCGCTCGACCGCCAGGTCGAGTCTGACGGACCAAAAGTCGCGCCGCGCGACTTTTCAACGCTATAAATCATTGAAATCTTGGAAAATGGTGCGGTCGAGAAGACTCGAACTTCCACGGGCGTTAGCCCACAACGACCTCAACGTTGCGCGTCTACCAGTTCCGCCACGACCGCACATTTTCAACAAGCCCGGAGACTCTCCGGCTTCTGGCAGGCGCGTGCCTCTAGCAAAGGGCAGGGGGCGGCGCAATGCCTCACAGCTGTGGAATCCGGCGGAAAAAGCGAATAATCCCGCAGCGCGTCGGATTAACGCTCTTTCCGGCGCGCCTTAACCATTTCTTTACCTGTTCGGCGCTCTTTTCGCATCCTAGCCCGGCCGCATGGCCCTGCTTTCCGCTTTACTACTCGTCGCGACCGCGCCGGAAACCGGTGCAACGATCCAGGCGCGCGCGACGGCGCGCGTCCTGGCCGCCGAAGAGATCGATTTCTCGCGCGTCGACGCGCCATCTTCGCGGCTGAACCTGTCAATCCGCCGGATCGATCCTGGCGATAGGGAGAGAGGCGAGGGCGGCGATGCGGTTCGCCGGGAATATCGCCTTATCGAGTTCCGCTAAGCGCGAATATCAGTAGAGAAACATCGGCATCCCTTCGATCCGCGGGAATTTCGGCCGATAGGTCTCGCGGTCGTAGAGATTGGCGACATCCACCGATTTCTGCTGCTCGAGCAACGTGCCGATCGGCACATGGCAATAATTGCCGTCGGTCAGCGCCACCATCCGTCCCGCGCGGCCGTCGCGCAGTAGCTGCACGGCCAATCCGCCAAAGGCGAAGCCGACCATCCGGTCCATGGCATCGGGCTCGCCCGAACGCATCAGATAGGCGAGCTCCTGCACGACGGTTCCTATTCCCGCTTCGGTCTCGACGATCCGCGCCAGCCGCTGTCCGACGCCGCCGTCGGTGCGGTGCGAGGCCGATTTGGCAAGGTCCGTATTTTCGCCTTCGCCTGCTATGTGCGCGCCTTCCGATATCACGCACATCGCGTAATTCTCGCCGCTCTGCCTTCGGTCTTCGACCAGCAGCGGGATCAGCGCGGCGGGATCCGCCGGTACTTCCGCGATCACCGTGCGTGCCACTTGGGCGAGAAAGCCCGATAGCAGCGCCGTTTCGCCCGAGCGTCGGCCGAACAGCTCGATGATGCCGACCCGTTCATGGCTCCGGGTCGTCGTGCGCAAGGCATTGATCGCGGCGACGGAGCGCGTGATGGCCGTGGAAAAACCGATGCAGTAATCGGTACCGTGGACGTCATTATCCATGGTCTTGGGCACCGAAATGACGTCGACGCCCTGATCGGAAAGATGCGCCGAAAAGCGCAGCGTTCCGTCGCCGCCGAGCGTGATCATCGCGTCGATATCGAGCTTCTCGAGGACGTGGAGCACATGATCCGTCCGATCGCCTTCGGCCTGTGTCCGCGGGTCGGTGCGCGATGTATGGAGGATCGTTCCGCCGACGCGGTCGATGCCGCGCACGCGGGTGCGATCGAGGTTCCAGGTCTGCGCGGCCACGCTCGCGGGGTCGTCCGGGTCGATGAGCAGGCACCCGCTCCAGCCGCGCCGGAAGCCGGTGACCTGCCAGCCCTCCTCGAGCGCGCCCAGCGTGATCGCGCGGATGCACGCATTCAACCCCGGCACATCGCCGCCGCCCGTCAATATGCCGATATGAATGACCGCCTCCCGGGTTTGCGTGGAGCGGGAAGCATAAGGCGGTTTCCAAGCGAGGGAAGGGATTCTTCTGTCAGACCTCCGCGCGGCACCGGCCCGCTCCCCCTACCGACCTCCCACAGTGTACCCTTATTGGGAGGCCGGGAGGGG